>CAVPCW010000010.1:0-735946 GCA_963702555.1 uncultured Actinomycetes bacterium | reverse complement strand
TCTCGATCACGTGACCCGTCCGGGACCGACTGCAACAGACTTCGAACGCCTCGAGGCCGACGCGCCCGACCTCGCCACGAGGTTTCCCCACGCGTCGCCCTCCCCCCACCTAGTGCGCAACGGCGGCCGGTGAGCGACGCTCCCACGAACGCAACGGCCGTCTTCGTCCTCTACCGGACGACCACGCTCGAGCTCGATGAGATCCCCGACGCCATGCCGGTCGTCCTCGTCCACAACGACTGCAACCTGTCACCGGCGACAGTCGACAGACCGCACGTGACCCACCTGTTCGCGAGCCGGAACCTCGGCTTCGGAGGTGGCGTCGACCTGGCGCTGACCGGAGTGGCGACCCCGCGAACGATCATCGTCAACCCGGACGCGGAGCTGACGTCGGCTCAGTGGTCCGCCTTGGCCGACGGCACGACGGACGAACTGCTCACCGTGGCCCTCGACGATGGTCACGGTTCGGCGACCTCCGTGATCAATATCTACCCCACTCCGCTGGGTCATCTCTTGAGCGGCTATCGGGTCGGCCGATTCATCCCGCGGGGGACACGACTCCGGGCTGCGCTGAGCCGCCTGGCCGGCCGCTACGGCCGCCGCAACGCGGAGAGTCTCGAACTTCGCTCCGGCAGGTGGCCCCTCGATGAACGGTGGGCGTCCGGAGCAGTCCTCTCCGTCGACACCGAGCGCCTCCGCTCGGTCGGTGGCTTCGACACTGGCTACTTCCTCTACTACGAGGACGTCGACCTCTGTCGCCGCCTTGCCGACCGGTATCCGGCCATGGAGCTGGTCCTGCTCGACGAGCGGCCGGCCAGTCACGCAGTCGGGGGCTCGGCGGCCCCTGGCAGCGAGGTCGAACGTCACCGGCTGACGTCCGCTGTCCGGTACGCCTCGATGCAGGACGGCATGGCCTGGGGCATCACCGCCCGGCTGCTCCGTCTGCGCCAACGTTGGGTATGACCGATCGCCGGGCCGCCATCGTCACCCTGGGCCGAGCCCAGGGGATGGGCGAGGTCCGGCGGGTCGAGTCTTGGCAAATGATCCTCGACGCGGCCGGATTCCGCTCCGACGTCGTTCGTCTCCGAAGGGAGTGCGCACCGAGCCTGCGGCGGCCGCCCCACCTCGGTGCGGTCATGCGTGGCACCGCCCCCCCGGAGACCCTGGCGTGGTCCGTGACCGCTGCGCGTGAACGGCTGAAGAACATCGGACCCGATCTCACGGTGTTCGTCACGCTGCGAGCGTTCGAACCGACGCTCGTGGACGTCGCCGGCGTCGCGGTCCTCGATCTGGTGGATCGGCTCAGCACCAGCTACGAAGACCGAGCGTCGGTCTCGGAGTCGTGGCACGAGAAGCTGTGGTTCTCCTGGCTGGCTCGGGCCATGGCACGAGTCGAACGACACCACCACCCGGGGGTGCTGCGAACCGCTGCGGGTCGGAGCGACGCCCTTGAGCTGGACGCCAAGTGGATCCCGAACGTCGTCGACGTGCCCAATCCCGCTCCTGCGATCGATCCCGACCACGACCTCGTGTTCTTCGGCAATCTCGCCTATCAACCGAACGTCGCGGCGGTGATGCTCCTCGCCGAGTGGTGGCCCGAGGTACAGCAGGTGCGCCCTGGGACAACCCTGCTCCTCACCGGGCGCAACCCGGTTCGGCGAGTTGTGGACGCCGCTCACGCTATGGGAGCCGACCTCGAGGCCGGCTACCCGGACCCGACCACGGCCGCACGACGTGGACGGGTGGCCGTCGCGCCGCTCACCCTCGTGGCCGGCATCCAGAACAAGGTGATCGAGGCTGCCGCCGCGGGTGTCCCCCAGATCCTGTCGAGCGCCGCTGCTCGCGGCCTGCCGGACGCCTTCCCCTGCCGCATCGCCGACGGGCCCGCTGCGTTCACTCGCGCTGTCGTCGAACTCCTCGACACCCCGGCCGAGCGAGCGGCTCTCGCCGACGCCGCTCTCAAGACCGTTCGGGAGGAGTTCACCGCGACAGCGGTCGCCCCACGCGTCCTCGAGGCTGCCGGATGACCGACAGGCGCTCCATCGACAGGAGCCGCACCCTCGCCCGGATGACCGCTCCGCTCGTCATCCTCCGAGCCGGAGGGCAGGCGGCTGAGTTCGTCGGCTTCGTCATCCTCGCGAGAAGGCTCGGCACCAGCGAGTTCGGAACGGTTTCCGTCGCCTACCTCATCTGCCGCTACGGCGGCCTGATCGCCGACTGGGGCGCGTCACTCAAGGGATCACGGGATGTCGCCGCGGGCCGGCCCGGCGCCGACGCCTGGGCCCTCGTCCGCCGCCGCAACATCGTCACCGCCGCGCTGGTCGGCGCCTACATCGTCGCCGCGGTGGCGACGGGCCACGGCGCACTGGCGCCCCTCGCCCTCACCATCGCCGGGCGCGGCTTGAACCGCGACTGGCTCTCGCTCGGTCGGGAGCGAGCCGTTCGTTCCGGCACCCCCGCCGCGCTACAAGGACTCCTGGTCGCCGCCGGGGCCGCACTCGTGACGACTGCGGCCGGCGCGGCGTGGGCGATCGGCGTGGGGTACGCCGTGAGCGCTCTGGTGTCGATCAGCCTGAACCGACTCCCGCACAGGAGGATCGGCGAGGTTCCGACACGGAGCGCCGCCGACCCGTGGTTCCTCGTGCTCCTCGTCGCTGATCAGGTCTACGCCTCGGCCGACGTCATCCTCATCTCCTTGTTGTTGTCCATGAGTGACGCTGGTATCTACGCGGCCGTCTACCGCTTCCCGAACGCCGCGGTGACGATCCTCGGGCTCGTGGTCACCAGCCTCGTGCCGGGGCTGTCCCGGGCCGTGAGCGGAGGTGCCCAGGTCGAACGGCTCCGACGAAGGGCGCTGCAGGTCGGCGCCGTGTGCGCCGCCCTGGTCGTCGCCTTCATCCCGATCGCATGGATCCTCGTGCCCGTGGTCTACGGGGATGCCTATGCCCCGGGTCGCCCGGCTCTCGCCATCCTCCTGCTCGCCACCGCACTCCCCGCACTCACCGTGGGGCTCCAGCCGCTCTACTTCGCCTCGGGCAAGGACCGCTCGTTGGCCCTCTACGCGACGGGGGTCGCCTTCCTCAGCGTCGGGCTCGACCTCGCCGTTATCCCCCGCTTCGAGCTGACCGGAGCAGCAACGGTCACGCTCCTCTCGCAGACCCTGATCGCCGGCTTTTACCTCTTGGCGACCGGCCGACATGGGAGCACGCGATGAACGAGCTCGACGTCGTCGCCGTTCCTCGTTGCCCGGTGTGTGGCGGCATCGGGTCGATCCATCACCGATCGACACGCGACCCTCGTATTCGGCGTCCCGGGCGAGTGGGCCTTCCGCCGCTGTGACGACTGTGCGTCGTTGTGGCTCGACCCCCGCCCCTCCGATGACGCGCTCCCGGACGCGTATCGCAGCTACTACACCCACGCCGAGCCCGAGTCCCCTCCAGGGGGCGACGCGGCGAAGGTCCTGCTCCGGCGACTCCCATGGCAACGCGATCTAACCGCGGCCGAGCTCGGGTACCTCCCGCCGCTCACGCCGGGCCGTGTGCTCGACCTCGGCTGTGGCGACGGTCGGACCTCCCTCGCGCTGCGGGCCGCCGGATGGGACGTCGTCAGCGTCGATGTCGACCCCGTCTCGATCGAGCGCGCAACGGCCCGCGGGGTCGTCGACGCCCGGGTGGGAGGCATCGGGGCGGCGGACGACCTCGCACCGTTCGATGCGGTGGTCCTGAGCCACGTCCTCGAACACGTCATCGCGCCCGGCTCGCTGCTCACCGAGATCCGTTCCCGCCTGGTGGAAGGTGGTCGACTCGCCGTCCGTACCCCGAACGCGATGGGCGCCAGCAGTGTCCGTTTCGGTTCAGCGTGGCGCGGGCTCGAGCCTCCCCGACACCTTCAGATTTTCAGCCCCCACGGCCTCGAACAGCTCATTATCGCCTCGGGCCTACGCGTCGAGCGCCTCTCGAGTTCGGCCGTCGGCGCCAACGGCGTGGCCCGAGCCGCCGCAGAACCGACCGCGGGCGGCCTGGCCCGGCTGCGGACCTACGCGGCCGCCGAGATGTGGCAGGCCAAGGTGGCCCGTCGCCTAAGGAAGGATCCGTGGGGCGGGGAGGAACTCATCGCCATCGCGGTCCGCTGAGCCCTAGCGGCCCTCGCTCCGGACCACGCTGCGGATCGTGCGCCCGATGATCCGCAGGTCGACCGTGAGGCCCTGGTGGCGGAGGTACCAGAACTCGTACTGGAGCTTCTCCCGGGCGTCCTCCTCACCGGTCCCATAGTGGTACTTGACCTGGGCCCACCCGGTGATGCCGGGGCGCACGAGGTGGCGCAGGTCGTAGAAGGGCAGGGCGGCGGAGAAGGCCTCGACGTAGTGGGGCTGCTCGGGCCGGGGCCCGACGATCGAGAGGTCGCCCTTGAGCACGTTCCAGGACTGGGGCACCTCGTCGAGGTGGCTCTTGCGCAGGAACCGCCCGAACGGGGTGACCCGCGGGTCGCCGATCTCGGTGGCGTCGCCGACGGTGGACTCGCGGGGCTCCATCGTGCGGAACTTGAGGATCCGGAACGAACCGCCGCCCTTGCCCACGCGCTCCTGCCCGAACAGCAGCGGACCCCGGTTGGCGACGAGATCGCCGAGCACCACGAAGGGCACGAGGAGCGACGAACACGACCATGCCGACCAGGGCGACGGCCGATGTCGAAGAGGCGCTTCACCCGGCCGTAGCGGGCCCGGTGGACCTCGCCGACGTCGAACAGCAGCGAGGCCCGCTCGAGGTCGGCCAGCGGCACCTTGCCCGAGCCACTCGTCGGTGAACTGGGCGTAGCTGCGCAGCCGCATGCCCCGGGAGTGGAGGGCGGCGGCCTGGTCGATGACGGAGTCGTCGGCCTCGGCCACCGCGCCCAGCACCACGACGGTGGCGCTGAGCTCGGCGGCCCGCAGGACGAGGGGCCCGTCGGCGGGCGGCTTGCCCGACGGCTGGGTGACCGACTCCGGCAGCACCACGCCGGCGACCGACGCCGACCGCTCGGGCGCGCGGCGCAGGTCGACCCGCAGTGGCGCGGCCTCCTCGGCGGACCCGACGAGCAGCACCGCGGTCGCGGGCGGCGTCGCGCTGACGGCCACCGACGGCGAGCGCGGCGCAGAACAGGTACCAGGGCACCAGCACGATGGCGGAGCCGAACACCACGAACCGCGGGAGCAGGGCGTCGCCGGTGACCAGCTGCAGCACCGAGATGACGACGGCGCCGCTGATGGCGGCGATCACCGAGGTGACGCAGGGCCCGGCCGGCGGTGCGGGGCAGCTCGGGCAGTCCGAGGCCGTAGGCGGTCACCATCAGCACGCGCGATGTAGAGCAGCGACCAGCCGAACCGGAACGTGCCGGTGTAGGAGTACGGCGGATCGGCGATGGCGCGCGAGTGGTAGACGCTCAGGCCCACCACGGCCACGACGATGCCGAGGTAGAGCGCGAGGCGCGCTCCCCTCCTCATGCCGTCACCGGCACGGCCGGGTCAGCCCGGGGCGAGCAGCGGCGCGAGGAACTGGCCCGTGTAGGAGTCGGGGGTCGCCGCAACGGTCTCCGGCGTGCCCTCCACCACCACGGTTCCTCCTCCGCTGCCCCCCTCGGGGCCCAGGTCGATGATCCAGTCGGCCGTCTTGATGACGTCGAGGTTGTGCTCGATCACCAGGACAGTGTTCCCCTGATCGACCAGTCGGGAGAGGACCGTGAGGAGTTTTCGGATGTCCTCGAAGTGGAGGCCGGTGGTGGGCTCGTCGAGGATGTACATCGTGTGGCCGGTGGAGCGCTTGGCCAGCTCGCTCGCCAGCTTCACCCTCTGTGCCTCACCACCGCTGAGGGTGGTGGCCGGCTGGCCGAGCTTCACGTAGCCGAGGCCGACGTCGACGATGGTCTGCAGGTGCCGGGTGATGGCCGGCTGGTTGGCGAAGAAGGTGACGCCCTCCTCGCAGCTCATGTTCAAGATGTCGGAGATGTTCCGGTCCTTGAACGTGATGTCGAGGGTGTCGCGGTTGTAGCGGGCGCCCTTGCAGACCTCGCACGGCACGTAGACGTCGGGCAGGAAGTGCATCTCGATCTTGATGGTGCCGTCGCCGGCGCAGGCCTCGCAGCGCCCGCCGGCGACGTTGAACGAGAACCGGCCGGGCAGGTAGCCGCGCACCTTGGCCTCGTGGGTCTGGGCGAACAGCTTGCGGATGTGGTCGAACACGCCGGTGTAGGTGGCCGGGTTCGAGCGGGGCGTGCGGCCGATCGGCGACTGGTCGATGTTGATGACCTTGTCGATCTGGTCGAGGCCCTCGACGGTCTTGTGGCGACCCGGCGGCGTCCGCGAGCCGTAGACCTTCTGCATCAGCGCCCGGAACAGGATGTCGTTGACGAGCGTCGACTTGCCCGAGCCCGACACACCGGTGACGGCGACGAAGGCGCCGAGCGGGAACTCGACGTCGACGTCCTTGAGGTTGTGCTCGCGGGCGCCGCGCACGACGAGCTTGCCGGCGTCGGGGGTGCGGCGCTTCTCGGGCACCGGGATGACCTTGCGGCCCGAGAGGTACTGGCCGGTCAGCGAGTTCTTCGACTTCAGCAGGCCCTTCACCGGGCCGGCGTAGACGACGTCGCCACCGTGCTCGCCCGCGCCGGGGCCGATGTCGACGACGTAGTCGGCGACCTTGATGGTGTCCTCGTCGTGCTCGACGACGAGCACGGTGTTGCCGAGGTCGCGGAGGCGCACGAGGGTGTCGATGAGACGGCGGTTGTCGCGCTGGTGCAGGCCGATCGAGGGCTCGTCGAGCACGTAGAGCACGCCCACCAGGCCCGAGCCGATCTGGGAGGCGAGGCGGATGCGCTGGGCCTCGCCGCCGGCGAGGGTGCCGGCCGAGCGGCCGAGGCTGAGGTAGTCGAGGCCGACGTCGAGGAGGAAGCCCATGCGGGCGTTGACCTCCTTCACCACCCGCTCGGCGATGATGCGGTCGCGCTCGGACAGCTCGAGGCCGGCGAGGGTCTTGGCCGCGTCGGCGATCGACATGTCGGAGAGGTCGTGCAGCGAGTTGCCGTCGATGGTGACGCCGAGGCTGAGGGGGTTGAGCCGGGCGCCGCCGCACTCGGGGCAGGGCACCTCGCGCATGTAGCCCTCGATCTGCTCCCGCATGTTGTCGCTCTCGGCGTCGGAGTGGCGACGCTGGAGCCACGGGATGACGCCCTCGTACTTGGCGTCGTAGGACCGCTGGCGGCCGTAGCGGTTCTTGTACCGGACCTGCACCCGGCCGGTGGCACCGGTGCCGTAGAGCAGCATCTTCTGCTGCTTCTTCGAGAGCTTCGACCACGGGGTGTCGGGGTCGATGCTCGTGGTTGGCGCAGACCGACTCGAGCAGGCGGCCGAAGTACTGGGTGCGGGCGGTGGCCCACGGCGAGAGCGCGCCCTCGGTGATGGTGAGGTCGGGGTTGGGCACGACGAGCTCGGGGTCGACCTCGAAGCGGGTGCCGAGGCCGTCGCAGTGCTCGCACGCGCCGTAGGGCGAGTTGAACGAGAAGTTGCGGGGAGCGAGCTCCTCGAAGCTGAGCCCGCACTTCGGGCAGCCGAGGTGCTGGCTGAACGTGAGGATCTCGTCGTCGAGGCCGGTGTCGTCGTGGCGGCCCATGATCTGGACCTCGGCCACGCCCTCGGCGATGCGCAGCGCGGTCTCGAGCGAGTCGGTGAGGCGGCGCTCGATGCCGTCGCGCCGCACGAGGCGGTCGACGACGACCTGGATGGTGTGCTGCTCGTAGCGGGCCAGCTCGACGGTGTCGGTGAGCTCGTGCAGCTCGCCGTCGACGATGGCGCGGGCGAAGCCCTGGCCGGCGAGGTCGGTGAGCAGCGTGTCGTAGGTGCCCTTGCGGCCCCGCACGACCGGCGCCAGCACCTGGAAGCGGGTGCCCTCGGGCAGCTCGAGCACCCGGTCGACGATCTGCTGCGGGGTCTGGCGGGTGATGACCGTGCCGTCGTTCGGGCAGTGCGGGATGCCGATGCGGGCGAACAGCAGCCGGAGGTAGTCGTAGACCTCGGTGATGGTGCCGACGGTGGAGCGCGGGTTGCGCGACGCGGACTTCTGGTCGATCGAGATGGCCGGCGAGAGGCCCTCGATGAAGTCGACGTCGGGCTTGTCCATCTGGCCCGAGGAACTGGCGGGCGTACGACGAGAGCGACTCGACGTAGCGGCGCTGGCCCTCGGCGTAGATGGTGTCGAACGCGAGCGACGACTTGCCCGACCCGGACAGGCCGGTGAAGACGATCAGCCGGTCCCTCGGGAGCTCGAGCGAGATGTTGCGCAGGTTGTGCTCACGGGCACCACGGATGACGAGCTGATCCACCGGGACAGCATACCGGTGGCACCAACCTCACGAACGGACGTTCGACTCCTGGCGGTCGGTACTCGGTGAGCCGGAACTCGCACCCCGAGCCAGGTGTGGACCGGCCTGCCGTCGCTCGCCGCCCACCCGGGACCTCAGGCGGGGCCTCCTGCCGGGATCGCCGGGATCCACAGCAGGGTGAACGCGTCCTCCCCCGCGCCGTCGAGCACCGCGGTGGCCATCGGGATGTTGCCATTGCCGGCGACGCTCAGCCAGGGCGTGTCCGACCGGTACACCGCGCCCAGCTCCCGCAGCCAGAAGTCGGCCGAGGACACGATCGGGCCCGTCGACCGCGGCCACCTCGCGGGCCGCCCGGCCGACCTCGTGGGTGCGGTGCGACATCCAGGCCAGGCCGAACACGGCGACCCCGACGCTGAGCCCGATGAGCACGTTGCGCACCCAGCGGTCGAGCAGGCCCGACACCCCGATGCCGACAGCGGCGAGCACCAGGCCCGACGTGAGCACGTAGCGGCCGCCCCACTGCGGCACGGCACCACCGCTGAACTGGAACAGCCACACCAGCGGGAGGGCCAGCACGACCATCACCACGGCGTCGCGGCCCGGCTCGGGCGACCCGCCGGTCGGTGACGAGCACGAGGGCCACGACCCCGAAGGGCGCGGTGACGAGGAACCCGGGAACGAAGCCCAGGCCGTCGACCGCCCGGAGCAGGAACAGCAGCACGGCGCCGACGGCGGCGATGCGGGCGACCCGCGTGGTCGCCGGGCGCGACCCCCGCCACACCGCCCACGCCAGCAGCAGCACCGCCAGGCCGCCGATGACGAGCCGGTCGGTGGCGGTGCTCGGGAACAGCCCGACGGTCGTGGTGACGGCCTCCTGCAGGCGCAGGCCCAGATCGGAGCCGCCACCCGACGCCGTGCCCGAGGCCCGCCCGGTGCGGAGCGAGGCCCCCAGCACGGCCACCTCGAGCAGGTAGTTCGCCGCCACCATGGCGACGAATCCGACGGCAGCGAGCGCCCCCGCCACGACGCGCTCGCACGAACCCCCGCCGCCGCCACAGCAGCACGCAGCCGACGCCCACGACGACGAAGCCGTAGGCCGCCGCCTCGGTGCGCATGGAGAACGCCGCCCCGAACGCCAGGCCGGCGGCACGCGGTCCAGCGGGCCCGACCCGCGGCCGTGTCGACCATGGCGACCACGCCCCACGCCATGAGGCCCAGCCCGGGGGCGTGCTCCCACAGGTCGAGGGCGTACAGCAGCGCCGGCGACGCCAGGCCGATGAGCCCGAAGGCCAGCCAGCCCCGCTGCTCGTCGGCGCCCGGCTCGCACGGCGAGCGCCCGGGCGGCGAAGGCGGCGGCCGACCGCGCCGAGCATCGACCACAGCAGCGCGCCCCGGTAGCCGGCGACGGCGAACAGCGGCCGGGCCAGCTCGATCACCGGAACGGTGGTGACGTTGACGAAGTTGCCGTCGACGACGGACGTGTAGTAGAGGCCGTGCACCTCGGCCTGGCGGGTCCCACTCGGCGGCCCAGTAGCCGACCGCGGGGGTTGCGGTGCCCTTCTCCTGCATGACCTCGAGGGTGGCGATCTTGCCGCCCACGTCGGTGCTCGAGCGTGCCCTCCGGGTCGTTGAGGAACGACAGGCCCACGTACGACCAGAGCAGGAGCGAGCCCCGCCCCCACCACCCGCCACACCTTCCGGGAGTGGAGCCACGCCGAGTGGCCTCCTCGGGGTCGTCAACGTCTCCACCGAGGCCACGCCGACATCTTGGTTCACCGCCGGGGTGGCTCAGTGCGCATCCTCGCCCTCAGCCGCCCGGCCGAGGGAAGCACCACGACAGGTCACCGTGAGGTGGTCGACGCCAGAGATCGGGTCTCGCCGCAGCGAGCGGACGCCGGCCGGGCAGACCTCGCCGCCGCCACGCCGACGAACCAGACCGCGGGTGGGCTCGGCGCCGTCCGAGCAGCCAGGACGGTGGAGGCCGTCAGGCACGCCAGCCAACGGAGCCAGGCCGATCGACCGATCGGCCCCGCCGTGATAGCCGCAGCAGGGCGTCAGGCTGCCAGGCGTTCTGCCTCGAACGCGAAGCCGTCGTCGGGCCGGGCGTCGGCGAAGACCGATCCGATGCCCACGGCCGAGCCGTCTCCTCGTGTCGTCGCGGGACCGACGAGCGGCACTACGAGGACGAGCAGCAGGGCCGACGACGCGCGCCAGCCATCACCCGTGAGACGGGAAGCGACCGAGCCGACGACCGCGCCGACCGCGATCGGCACCGCCCACGAGTAGGGCATGAGCGACCGGGGCACGAGGCACGCCTCGTTGCAGGCTCGCCAGGTACAGGATCAGCGACAGGGCACTGCGAACAGCACGAGCCACACCCTGGTCATGGAGTCACGCGCCGCATGACGACGACCGCCGCCCCGGCGACGAGGACGGGGAGCACCGCCCACCGGCTGGTCGGGGGCGGGGGCCACCAACTCGTTGAGCCACGACTCCCGGCCCACTCAGCGACTGGCGACGGGGGAGGTTCCCGGAGCACGCCGCTCCAGTGCACGGCGCGTGCCGGCCCCAGAGGATCGCGAACAACGCGAGCCCGATCGACGGCGAGAGGCCCCTGAACCACCAGGGCGGACCTGTCGAGTCCGGCGCAACGGGACCAGCAGGAGCACGACGAGCAGCGAGGAGCCCAGCCGCGTGCGCGAAGGCCACGAGCCGTTCCCGCACACGCGGCGCCGACCGCCCATCCGCCGTCGGTCGGTCGTGGAGCCAGCGATCGACTGCACCAGGCAGCGGTGACCGCCGGCCGAGGCAGAGCAGCCCGTACATGCGCACCTCACGCGCGTACCCGAGCTGGAAGGGTGCGATCGCGAACAGGCGCCGTAGCGACGAGCGCCGGCGAGGCCCGAACGACGCCGCCAGACCGCCATCACGATGAGCCGCGCCGACGCCGGCCGCCGCCGACGCCCCTCGAAGCAGCGCTGGGTCACTGGTGAGCGCCGCCAGCGGACGCAGAAACAGGTAACCGAGCGGAGGGTGCGGGTCGGTGGCGTCGAGGTGGCGGACCATCTCCCCGACCGGGAGCCGTGAGCGCAACGAGCGTGTACACCTCCGTCGATGATCGAGCGCGGATGCCGGCCGAGGTTCCAGAATCGGAGCAGGGCGCCGACCAACACTGCGCCGACGACGGCCGAGATCGTTCGCGGAGGCCCGCCTCGAACGATCGATACGGCTCTAGGCCGCTCGCTCCGATGTCCACCGCCATCCGCCAGCTATCGGCGCCCAGCTCAGCCGACTTCGCGCAATTCCCGCTTGAGGTCCTTGATCTCGTCGCGGAGGCGGGCGGCGTACTCGAAGCGGAGGTCGGCCGCAGCCTCCTTCATCTCCTCCTCGAGCGTCATCACCAGACGGCCGAGCTCGTCGGCCGGGAGCTCGTGGAGGTCGCTGCGGGTCTTGTCGCGACGGGTGTTGCGCTGGTCCTTGCCGGGCACCGGGGCCGTCTCGGCCGGGCGCAGGTAGGCGAGGATGTCGGTGACCGCCTTGCGGATGGTCTGCGGGTCGATGCCGTGCTCGAGGTTGTACTCCTGCTGGAGCTGGCGGCGCCGGTTGGTGAGCGAGATGGCCCGCTGCATGGAGTCGGTGACGGTGTCGGCGTACATGATCACCTGGCCGTCGACGTTTCGGGCCGCTCGGCCGATCGTCTGCACGAGCGAGGTCTCCGACCGGAGGAAGCCCTCCTTGTCGGCGTCGAGGATGGCGACGAGCGAGACCTCGGGCAGGTCGAGGCCCTCCCGCAGGAGGTTGATGCCCACCAGGACGTCGAACTCGCCGAGACGGAGGTCGCGGAGGATCTCGATGCGCTCGATCGTGTCGACCTCGCTGTGGAGGTAGCGGACCTTCACGCCCAGCTCGAGGAGGTAGTCGGTGAGGTCCTCGGCCATCTTCTTGGTGAGGGTCGTGACCAGGATGCGGTCGCCCTTGACCACCCGACCGTTGATCTGCTCGATGAGGTCGTCGATCTGGCCCTTGGTGGGCTTCACGATGATCTCGGGGTCGATGAGGCCGGTGGGGCGCACGACCTGCTCGACCACAGCCGAGGAGTTCTGCAGCTCGAACGGGCCCGGGGTGGCCGAGAGGAACACGATCTGGCCGACGCGGTCCATGACCTCTTCGAAGCGCAGGGGCCGGTTGTCGGCCGCCGAGGGGAGCCGGAACCCGTGCTCGATCAGCGTGGACTTGCGGGAGCGGTCGCCCTCGTACTGGCCGTGGAGCTGGGGCACGGCCTGATGGCTCTCGTCGAGCACGACGAGGAAGTCGTCGGGGAAGTAGTCGAGCAGCGTGTAGGGCGCGGTGCCGGGCTCGCGGCCGTCGATGGGGCCCGAGTAGTTCTCGATGCCGTTGCAGTACCCGAGCTCGGCCATCATCTCGAGGTCGTACTGGGTGCGCATCCGGAGGCGCTGGGCCTCGAGGAGCTTGCCCTCCTTCTCGAACCGGGCCAGCTGCTGCTGGAGCTCGGCCTCGATGCGCACCATCGCCGAGCGCATGCGCTCCTCGCCCGCCACGTAGTGGGTGGCCGGGAAGACGATGAGCTCCTCGAGCTCGGTGACCTTCTCGCCGGTGAGCGGGTCGACGACCTGGATGCGCTCGACCTCGTCGCCGAAGAGCTCGATGCGCACCGCGGTCTCGTCGTAGGCGGGGTGCAGCTCGATGGTGTCGCCCCGCACGCGGAACTTGCCGCGCACGAGGTTCATGTCGTTGCGCTCGTACTGCATGTCGACCAACTTGCCGAGGATCGCCCGCTGGTCGTGGACCTCGCCGGGGCGGACCGTGAGGAGCTGGTCCTTGTACTCGTGCGGGGAGCCGAGGCCGTAGATGCACGAGACCGAGGCCACGACGATCGTGTCCCGACGTGTGAGCAGCGCCGAGGACGCCGAGTGGCGGAGCCGGTCGATCTCGTCGTTCACCGACGAGTCCTTCTCGATGTAGGTGTCGGAGGACGGCATGTACGCCTCCGGCTGGTAGTAGTCGTAGTAGGAGACGAAGTACTCGACCCGGTTCTCGGGGAAGAACTCCTTGAACTCGTTGGCCAGCTGGGCGGCCAGTGACTTGTTGGGCGCGATGACCAGGGTGGGGCGCTGCAGCTTCTCGATGGTCCAGGCGATGGTGGCGCTCTTGCCCGAGCCGGTGATGCCGAGCAGCGTCTGGAACCGGTTGCCCGCCTCGATGCTCGCGGTCAGCTCGGCGATGGCCTTGGGCTGGTCGCCGGCCGGCGAGAAGTCTGACACGAGGCGGAACGGAGGCATGCGGGGAAGTCTACGAACCCCCTGTGACAACGCAGCCGAGCTCCCACTCCTCGCCGACGCGCTCGAACGGTGCACACGACGGCCAGCGGCTGGTGTCGAGGTGGTAGGAGGTGGGCTCGAGGATCCAGGTCCGGCCCGTGGGCTCCGCTCCCGGCTTCACCCAGTACCACCCGTCGACGTCGGCCATGGCCGGCGGCGGACCACCGCCCCGGTCGGTCTCGAGGTTCCACCAGGCGAGGGGCCACAGCCAGTTCGGGTGCACCAGGAGGCCGTCGCCCGGTTGGACGGCGTCACGCGCCGCGACCGCCGGCGTGCCGGTGCCCTCGTCGTACGTGAGGGCGGTCGGCAGCGACCGCACCCAGAGCAGGGCCATGACCGCCACCAGCACCGCGCCGAGGGGCCGGGTGCGTCGGACGACCCACTCCCCGGCCGCGGCCCACGCAACGGGCACCGCCCATGATGACGCCGCCAAGGTCCGGGGGATCACGATCCGGTACCGGAACCCGACCAGCACGACCAGCACGAGGGGGACGAAAAGAGCGCCCCCCAGAGCCGGGCGAGGCGCGGACGGACCGCGAGCAGGGCCGCACCCCCGAGCAGCGTCAGGACCGTCACCAGCCCGAACGTCCCCTCGAGCAGCGAGACCAACCCGTTGACCAGACCGTCAGCGCTGGAGAGATCGGTGTGCGGGATCCACAGGGCCGAGTTGCCGTCGGCCTGGTCGAGGAACGACGGGGCCCACAGCAGCGCCCATGCCGCAAGAGCGGCGACGACTGCGCCCCGCCACTCCCAGGAGGCCCGGTCGCGGCGTAGGCCGGGCACGACGAGGACGCCGGCAGCGAGCAACAGCCCACCGGCGTGGTCCAGGCATGCGAGCACCACCACCACGGCCATGGCCATCGCGAGACGGCGTTCGCCGCGCCCATCGAGCCATCGCTCCGAGATCACGGCCAGCACGACGCCGAGCAGGCACATCAGGGCGTACATCCGTGCCTGGCGGCCATAGAGCACTTGGAAGGGCGCCACCGCGAACAGCACCACCACCGCCACCCCGAACCACGACCGCCGCCGCATCCACCATGCGACGACGACCAATGCCGCCGTGGCGAACACCGCCGATGGCGCCCGGAGCCAGAACTCCGAGTGCAGGCCCGCCAGCCAGTGGCGCAGCAGGTAGTCGAGCGGCGGGTGGCTGTCGTGGCCCCTCAGGGCGTCGGGGATGTCGCTGAGGGGCAGGTCGGCGTACGCCGCGGTGAACGCCTCGTCGAAGCTCAGCCGGGCCGACCCGAGCGCCCACCACCGCAGCACGACACCGACGACGACGGAGGCCGCGACGACCGCCCGCTGGGTCGAGGTCCATCGATCCTCGGTCACCTGCGTCTCGACCGCCACGCCGCCACGCTAGGCGCTGGTGTGGCGCCGGCCGGGGTACCCGTCCCGTCTAAGGTCGCCCTCCGAGCGCGGAGGTCGACAGGCAGATGAGAGACGCAGTCGGAGCGGTCCAGTCGGTGCTGGTCCTGGGTGGCGGGTCGGAGATCGCCCAGGCGATCGTCGACCGCCTGGTCGCCGGGCGCTGCCGCACCGTCGTGCTCGGCGTCCGCGACGCCGACGGCGGTGGCAGCCCCCGCCGCCCGCTGGACCGCGTCCGGCGCGACGGTCGAGACCACGGCCTTCGACGCCCTCGACCCCGCCTCGCACCAGCCCTTCGTCGACGCCGCCTTCGGGCGCCATGGCGATCTCGACATGGTGATCCTCGCCTTCGGCGTGCTCGGCGATCAGGCCACCTTCGACGCCGATCCTGTGGCCGCCGCCGACGCCGCCCGGGCCAACTACGTCGGTGCGGTCTCCGCGTCCCTCGCCGTCGCGGCCCACATCCGCCGCCAGGGCCACGGCACCCTCCTCGTGCTCTCGTCGGTCGCCGGCGTGCGGGCCCGGGCCGACAACTACGTCTACGGCTCCACCAAGGCCGGCCTCGACGCGTTCTCCCAGGGCCTCGGCGACGCCCTCATCGGCAGCGGTGGCCGGGTGGTCGTCGTCCGCCCCGGCTTCGTCCACGGCCGCATGACCGAGGGCATGACGCCGGCCCCGTTCGCCACCACCCCGGACAAGGTCGCCGACGCTGTCGTGGCCGGGCTGGCCAAGGGGCGCGAGGTCATCTGGGCGCCCGCGATCCTCGCCCCGGTCTTCACCATCATGCGGAACCTCCCCCGAGGCGTCTGGCGCCGAGTGAGCGCCCGCTGAGATGACCGCCGACCCCATCCAGCCACCCTCGCTGGCGGTCGGCGTGATCCGCTCCCTGCGCCCCAAGCAGTGGGTGAAGAACGTCCTCGTGTTCGCCGCCCCTGTCGCGGCCGGGATGATCGACGAGCGCTCGACGCTGCTGCACACCCTCGCCGCCTTCGCCTGCTTCTGCGCCGCGGCCAGTGCCACCTACCTCCTCAACGACGCCGTCGACGTCGAGGCCGACCGCCGCCACCCGGTGAAGCGGCACCGCCCCATCGCCGCCGGGTCGGTGCCGGTCGGGCTGGCCTTCGCCCTCGCCGCGTTCCTGCTGGTGGCCGGTGTCGGCGGCGCCTTCCTCACTGCTCGCGACTTCGGCATCACCATCCTCGCCTACCTCGCCCTCACCACCGCCTACACGGTGAAGCTCAAGCACATGCCGGTGCTCGACATCGTGGCGGTGGCGTCCGGCTTCGTGCTGCGGGCGATCGGCGGCGCCACCGCCACCGACCTCCCGATCAGCGAGTGGTTCTTCATCGTCACCAGCTTCGGTGCCCTCTTCATGGTCGCCGGCAAGCGCCACGGCGAGCTCTCCGACCTCGAGGAGCACGAGGCCGTCGACGTGCGCCCCGCCCTCGCCGCCTACACGCCGAGCTTCCTCGCCTACCTGCGAGCCGTGTTCTCCGGCGGCGTCCTGATCGCCTACTGCATGTGGGCGTTCTCCTCGGCCGAGGCCAATGGCGACGGCGCCATCTGGTACCAGATGTCGATCCTCCCGTTCGCCGTCGCCATCCTCCGCTACGCCCTCCTGCTCGAGCAGGGCAAGGGCGCCGAGCCCGAGAACCTCGTCCTGTCCGATCGCACCCTCCTCGTCGCCGGAGCGGTGTGGGCCATCATCTACGCCTGTGCCGTCTACGCCGCCTGAACCGGCCGCCCTCCTGGCCCGCCCCCACACCGCCGAGCTGAGCGGCTGGGGTCGCACCGCGCCCACCGCGGCCGACGTGCGCCGCC
Source organism: uncultured Actinomycetes bacterium (assembly GCA_963702555.1). Classification (GTDB taxonomy): domain Bacteria; phylum Actinomycetota; class Acidimicrobiia; order Acidimicrobiales; family Acidimicrobilacustridaceae; genus CAMFLJ01. Next base: position 719,066 of record CAVPCW010000010.1, on the reverse strand, counting down.
CGACCTCCGCCGTCGAGCTGCAGCGGGCGCTCCCCACCGGCGCCGCCCGCGGCCTGGTGGCCCGAGGTCTCGGGCGGGGCTACGGCGACTGCGCCCAGAACAGTGGCGGCACGGTGATCGAGACCGTCGACGTCGACGCCTTCACGATCCACGAGTCCGACCCCGCCTCCGACACCGTGCTCGTCACCGCCGAGGCCGGCGCCAGCATCGACCGCCTCCTGCGCGCGCTGGTGCCCCAGGGGCTCTTCGTCCCCGTCACCCCCGGCACCCGGTACGTCACCGTCGGCGGGGCGATCGCCGCCGACATCCACGGCAAGAACCACCACCGCAAGGGCAGCTGGTGCCAGCACGTCACCTCGCTGCGCCTCCAGCTGGCCAGCGGCGAGGTCGTCGAGATCGGCCCCGACCGCGATCCCGACCTGTTCTGGGCCACGGCCGGCGGCATGGGCCTCACCGGCGTGGTGCTCGACGCCACCTTCGCCTGCCCCCGCATCGGGTCGAGCCGCCTCTTGGTCGACACCGACCGGGCCGCCGACCTCGACGAGGTGCTCGAGCTCATGGCCTCGGGCGACCACGCCTACGACTACTCCGTGGCCTGGATCGACCTCATGGCCGGCGGCCGGGCCCTGGGGCGCTCGGTGCTCACCAGAGGCCGCTTCGCCACCGCCGAGGAGGCCGCCCCCGCCACCGCCGATCCCTACGCCTACTCGGCCGGGGTGCTCGCCTCCGCTCCTCCGTTCGTGCCCAACGGCCTGCTCAACAAGCTCACCGTGCGGGCATTCAACGAGCTGTGGTTCCGCAAGGCCCCGGTGCGCCGCCGCGACGAGCTCCAGACCATCCCCACCTTCTTCCACCCGCTCGACATGGTCGGGGGCTGGAACCGCATCTACGGGCCCACCGGGTTCCTCCAGTGGCAGTTCGTGGTCCCGTTCGGCGCCGAGGCCACCCTGCGCCGCATCGTCGAGGACCTCAGCCGGTCGGGCTGCACCTCGTTCCTCGCCGTGCTGAAGGCCTTCGGGGAGGGAGACCCCGCCCCGCTGTCGTTCCCGTCCCCGGGCTGGACCCTCGCCCTCGACATCCCTGCCGGCGTGCCCGGGCTCGGACCCCTGCTCGACCGCCTCGACGGGCTCGTCGCCGCCGAGGGCGGCCGGGTCTACCTGGCCAAGGACAGCCGCCTGCGCCCCGAGCTGGTGCCGGTGATGTACCCCCGCCTCGACGAGTGGCAGGCCGTGCGCGACCGGGTGGACCCCGAGCGGCGCATCACGAGCGACCTGGCCCGGCGCCTCGGGCTCTAGCCGGGGGACACGGGCCCGACGCCGGCGGCTTCGGCCTCGGTGCCGCGCAGGCTCTCGATCCACTCCCAGCACTCGGCGATGCGGGGCTCGAGCTGCTCGGGCGTGCCGTCGTTCGGAACCACGAAGTCGGCGGCGGCCAGGCGGTCCTCGCGGGTTGCCTGCCGGGCCATGCGGGCCCGGGCGTCGGCCTCGGTGAAGCCCCGGAAGGCCACCAGGCGCTCGACGGCGATGTCGGGATCGGTGTCGACCACGATGGTGCCGGCGGTGACGTAGGCCTTGCTCTCCACGAGGAGGGGCACGTCGAGGATGACCACGTGGTCTGTGGCGCGCTGGGCCTCGATCCGGGAGTTGATCTCGGCGCCCACCGCGGGGTGGACGATGGCGTTGAGGGCCTTGAGCTCCTCGTCGTCGCCGAAGACCCGATCGGCGACCTTCTGACGGTCGAGGGTGCCGTCGGCGTGGAGGATCTCCGGACCGAAGTGCTCGACCATGGCGACGAGCACCGCGCCGCCCGGCGACTGGAGCTCGCGAACCACGGCGTCGGCGTCGACCACCACCGCCCCACGACGGGCGAGCGCCGCCGACACGGTCGATTTCCCGGAGCCGATGCCGCCCGTGAGGCCGATGAGGAGCACGGCCGGGAAGCTAGCACCGGGTCCCCGGCCCGAAGTCCTTGGGGCTTCTACCATTGGTCCGTTCAAGGTTCCGCCACAGGAGCCGACAACTGAGGGGTGACTGACGTGCACACCGAACCCCAACCAGGTGCGTCGACGTGGCGTGACCGGGTGAACCGTCTGGCCGACTCCACCGACGGTTCCACCCACGAGGACGGCATCGGCCTGGTCCAGCGCGTCGACCGCGTGGCGGCGTTCGGCCCCGCGATCCTCGCTGTGCGTTGGGCGATCGCCATCGCGTCGGTCGCCCTCGCCACCCAGCAGTTCGAGGCCAAGCCGTACTCCATGGCCGTCTGGTCGGGGATGATCCTGGCCTACACCGTGGTGCGCACCCTGCACCCGCTCCGGTACACCGGCGACGTCCGGAGCCTCCTGGAGGTCATCGGCGAGGTCGTGCTGAACGTGGCCTGTGTGGTGGCGACCGGCTACTGGGACTCGCCCTTCATCCTCATGATGCTGACGGCCGTCATGGTCGCCGGCTTCGCCCGCGGCTACGGGTTCGCCCTGCGCATCGGGGTCGTCTCGACCCTCGCCGTCAGCCTCCCGTACCTCATCCAGGACCCGTCGAAGGCCCGCATCATCCAGTCCGCCCAGTGGACGCTGGTGCTGCTGCTCGTCGCCCTCATCGCCGGCTACACCCGCCAGATCTCCGGCGAGGCCGACCGCCAGCACACCCTCGCCCTCGACCGCCTGGGCCGCCTGGCGGACGCGAACGCCCTGCTCTACAGCCTGCACCGGGTCACCCAGACCCTCCCGGCCTCGCTCGACCTCGACGACGTGCTGGACACCACCGTCACCCGACTCCGGGGGCTCTTCGACTTCGACACCGCCGTCGTGCTCGGCTTCGACGACACCGACGGCACCTGGGAGCTCCTGCGCCGCGAGGGCGGCAGCCGGGTCCCCCAGCGCCAGACCTTCGACGACCTCACCGTGCCGCTGCGCCGGGTCGTGCACGACGAGGGCGTGCTCTCGGTCTCGAACCTCCCCGCCGCCGGCTGGTCCGGCCTCGGTCCCCGCTCGGGATCGGGCATCTACGCCGTGCTCCCGGCCCGCGGCAGCGTGATCGGCATCCTCGCCGTCGAGCACGCCGACGACAACCACTTCACCGACCGCGACGTCGAGCTCCTGCGGGGCTTCGTCGAACCGGTCGCCCTCGCCATCGACAACGCCCGCTGGTTCGCCCGGCTGCGCACCGTCGGTGCCGACGAGGAGCGCACCCGCATCGCCCGCGACCTCCACGACCGCATCGGCCAGTCCCTCGCCTACATGGCCTTCGAGCTCGACAACATCGTCGGCAAGGAGTCTCGGGGCGAAGAGGTCGGTCCATCCCTCCAGCGCCTCCGCGACGACGTCCGCGGCGTCATCCGCGAGGTCCGCGACACCCTGTACGACCTGCGCACCGACGTCTCCGACACCCATGACATCGCCGACACGCTCGATGCCTACGTCGCCCGCATCCGGGAGCGCAGCTCCCTGCAGATCGAGCTCTTCTGCGACCGCGACGCCCGTCTGCCGCTGCTCCAGGAGCGCGAGATGTGGCGCATCGCCCAGGAGGCCCTCACCAACGTCGAGCGCCACTCGCGGGCCGATCGCGTGCGGGTGCTGTGGCGCTGCAACGGCGAGTCCGCCGCCCTGGAGATCACCGACAACGGCATCGGGTTCCCCGAAGGCACGAAGGGCCGGCTCGACTCCTACGGGATCATGGGCATGAGGGAGCGGGCGTCGAGCATCGGCGCCACCCTCGAGGTCGCCAGCAAGCCGAACGAGGGAACCCGTGTGCGCTGCAGCCTGCTGCGCAACGAGGAACCCCGCCAGCAGCAGGCCCCGACCCACCAGGCCAGCGGATCGGTCACCAACGCATGACGACGCCGACGCCCCACCTCGTCCCCCGCCCCGCGGGTGACCCCGGGTCGACCCTCGGGCAGCCCACCAACGATGGAGGACCCCCCATGACCATCCGGCTGATGATCGCCGACGACCACCGCATGCTGCGGGAGGGTCTGCGCCGGTCGATGACCGAGCAGGGCTTCGACGTGGTGGGCGAGGCCGGCGACGGCGACGAGGCCGTGCGCCTCGCCGACCAGCTCCGGCCCGACGTGGTCCTGATGGACGTCACCATGCCCGAGATCGACGGGGTGGAGGCGACGCGGCAGATCAAGTCCACGATGCCCGCCATCAAGATCGTGATGCTGACCATGCACGCCGACCAGGAGGTCCTCGCCGAGGCCATCCGGGCCGGCGCCTCGCGGCTACCTGGTGAAGGACTGCTCGACCGAGGAGATCGCCTCCGCCGTGCGCCTGGCCGTGAGCGGCGAGACCGCCCTCTCGCCGCAGCTCGCCGCGTCGATGCTCGACGAGGTCCGCCGCATGGACCGCGACCGCGGCTTCGGTGCCCCCGAGGAGGAGCGCATCATCAGCCGTCGCGAGGAGGAGGTCCTCCAGCTCATCGCTGACGGCTGCTCCACCCCCGAGGTCGCCGAGCGCCTCTTCATCTCGCAGAAGACCGTCAAGAACCACCTCGCCTCGATCTACCAGAAGCTCGACGCCCGTGACCGCACCCAGGCGGTGCTCCAGGCCGTGCGCATGGGGATCGTCCACCTCGACTGAGCACAGGTGAGCCGGCGAATAGTCCGAATGACCCATCAAGGTCATCTGGAGCACCGTCGATATCTGAAGTGCAAGACAAACTGGGCCCATGACCGTGGGCCTTCCATCAGCACCAGCACAGGGAGATCCCGGAATGCTCACCTCTTACGAATTCGTCTCCGCCTGGCTCCAGGCCCGTTGCAAGACCGACCGTGGCGCCTCGCTCGTCGAGTACGCCCTCCTCGTGGCCCTGATCGCCGTCGTGTGCATCGTGGCCGTCACCCTCCTCGGCAAGAGCGCCTCCTCGAAGTTCTCGCAGGTGGGCTCCTCGCTCGGCTGATCCCGTCGGGATTCGAACGTGCGAAGGGGCGGACCACCTGGTCCGCCCCTCTGCACTTTCCGGTGAGGAGGCTCCCATGGAGGCACCGATGTGCATCACACCGAGGGAGCCGGCCGGACGCTGCAGGGGCGACGCTGGTGCAGGGTTGGTGGAGTACGCACTCCTCCTCGCCCTCATCGTCGTGGCCTGCATCGGAGCGGTCACCTTCCTCGGTGGCAACCTCAGCAGCAACCTTTCGAGCTCCAACTCGAAGATCACCGCAGCCGGCCCGTAGGGCCGGCCAGCACGATCAACAGGCGGGACCTGGCGGAGAGGGCACCCCGAGAGGGGTGCCCTCTTCAACGCCCGGGCCCAGGCCCTCGGTACCCGTTGCCGGACAGGCCCATGGCCCTTGGTCAGCGGCGGCGTTTGAATCGGATGGCCCATGTTCATCCGGCTCCGACATGGGTACCTTTCCTCGAAACGTTCCCCCCCCCTGGGCCTCAGCCCATGGGCCATCGATCTGAGAGCGGGAGACCCAGATGATGACCACCTTCGAATTCACCAGTGCCTGGCTCCAGGCCCGTTGCAAGACCGACCGTGGCGCCTCGCTCGTCGAGTACGCCCTCCTCGTGGCCCTGATCGCCGTCGTGTGCATCGTGGCCGTCACCCTGCTCGGCAAGAGCGCCTCGTCGAAGTTCTCCAGGGTCGGTTCCAGCCTGTCCTGACCAGGACGCGGTCCCGGAACACCTCGACTCGGCCCTCCCCTCTGCGGAGGGCCGAGTCGCGCCCGTACCGATTTCGCCGCGCCGGGCGATGTGTCACCTGTCGGGCGCCCGTGGCGGGGGCCTTGCTCGGCAACGGCGCCTCGTCGAAGTTCTCGCAGGTCGGCTCCGGTCTCAGCTGAGACACGGCTCCGCGGTGCCGGGGTCGGCGGATCCTCGCGCCGGGTGAGGTTTTCTACGTTTCGTTCACCCAATGTGAACGATTATGAGGCGATCGGCTCATCGAATTCGCACACCCGGTCGGGTACCTTGCCTCATACCCCCAGAACCGCCAGCCCGGCCGGGCAGGCGCACCCAGAAAGCGCGGGAGTACCAACCATGATGACCACCTTTGACTTCGCCAGCGCCTGGCTCCAGGCCCGTTGCAAGACCGACCGTGGCGCCTCGCTCGTCGAGTACGCCCTCCTCGTGGCCCTGATCGCCGTCGTGTGCATCGTGGCCGTCACCCTGCTCGGCAAGAGCGCCTCCTCGAAGTTCTCGCAGGTCGGCTCCTCGCTCGGCTAGGCGACGCCCACTTCAGCACCAGTCGTCGAGGAGGCACCTCAGGGTGCCTCCTCTTCGCGTCCGGGCCCGGGCCCACGCCGATCCCCGATCCGGGGGGCGCCCCTCAGCGACGGACGAAGACGACCGAGCCCTGGTCCGCGTAGGCCAGGCGCCAGCCCGGGTCCGCGGCCAGGAACTCCTCGAGTGCGGCCCCTCGTTGCCACAGGACCACGTCGATGTCCCACCGCTCGAGCACGGACCGCCACTCCGGCCCGGCGTGGAGGAGGGTGATCTCGTCGTCGACGACGTCGGCGGGGTACATGTCGACGCGGTCGTCGGAGAACACGCTCGCCTGGTCACCGAGGACGAGCTCCAGGTAGTTGCCGGTGACGTCGGAGTGCGCCCGGCGGGTGTCGGGCCCGAGCAGGCCGTTCTGGTCGAGCCACGCCACCGCATCGACCGGGTAGTCGCGCAGGTCGAGGTCCGGCTCGCCGAGGCGACCGGCCACCGCCAGGCCGCCGATGACGATCACGACCACCGCGAGCACCGCGGTGACCCGGGAGCGGAGCTCGCCGGTGACCCCGCCCAGCCCGGTCGGCGCCGCGGGCGATGCCCGGGGTCATCACCAACGCGGCCACAGGCAGGTTTCGGGTGGCGATGAGGCCGGCGGCCAGGAACACCGCGAACGGCACCGCTGACCGCCACGACGGCCTCCGGACGAGCGCCGCGATGGCGAACAGCACGAGCACGAGGAACGCCCGCCCGTAGGTCAGGGCGAACGACGGGCTCTGCCACTCGACGACGGCGCTCAACGAGTCCTGGCGCTTCAGGAGGCCGACGGGAAACGTGAGCAGCACCGGTCCGAGCGGGTTGATCGCCCCGAGGACCGTGCCGATGGCTGCCCACATCAGGGCGCGCAGCTCCGATGGCCGCCGCTCGCCGTCGAGGCGGCTCCCGAGGGCGAAGCAGCCGAGGGCGACCAGCCCCAGGGGGAACGAGCCGTGGCTGTTCACCCACAGCCAGAAGACCGGAAGCAGCACCCATGCGGGGACGCGTCGCTCGGCAGCGAGCAGGGTGACGCCCAGCAGCACCAGCCCGACCATCAGCGGACGGGGAGCCCAGATGGTGGCGCCGAGGGTCAGCCCGACAACGCAGATGGCCAATCGGGCGACCAGCCCCTTGGCCGGCCGGGTGAGGGTCCACATGATCCCGGCCACGGTCCCGGCGAGAACCGCCGAGAAGGCCCTGATACCGACGAGGCCGACGACGCGGTCGAGCACGCCGTAGACCACCGACACGAGCCAGCTCTGCACCACCCAGCGCTCTCCCGGTGCGGTGAACGAGTAGACGTCCTGGCTCGGGAAGCCGTTCTCCGAGGATGTAGCGGCCGGTGGCCAGGTGGGTGAAGAAGCTGTTGTCGCCAAGCGCGGCGGCGCCGATGTAGGCGCCGATCATCACCACGACCGCGCCGACCACGAACGAGAGCGACGGTTGGCGCAGCCCGAGCCCCTTCGCGGGCGGGGCCGCCGCGTGGGTGGATGTCGTGCCGGCCGCCGTGCTCACCGAAGCGGAAGTTACTAGAAGGTCTCGGTGATGTTGATGATGGCCGGGCCGATCACGACGACGAACAGCGCAGGGAACACGCAGAACACCATCGGGATGAGCATCTTGACCGGCGCCTTCTGCGCCTTCTCCTGGGCCAGCTGACGACGCTTGATGCGCATCTCGTCGGACTGGGCCCGCAGCACCCGGCCGATCGACACACCGAAGGTGTCGGCCTGGAGGATGGCGAGGACGAAGGAACGCACCTCGGGCACGTTGGTGCGCTGCTCCATCGCCCGCATGGCGTCGGCGCGGCTCGCACCGGCCCGGACCTCACCGAGCATCCGGGCGAACTCGTCGGAGAGGGCACCGGGCACAGCGGCGATGGTGCGGTCGAGCGCCTGCTCGAAGCCGAGGCCGGCCTCCACGCTGATGGTGAGCAGGTCGAGCACGTCGGGGAGCTTCTCCTGGAGCGAGACGTGGCGCTCCTCCACCTTGCGGTTCAGCCAGGCGTCGGGGCCGAGCAGCAGGGCCACCACCGCCAGCGCCGTGACGATCAACTTGAGCATCCCGTCGAGCCCGATCGGGTTCACGATGAACAGGACGAAGAAGACCGGCAGGACCGCCGCGGCGGTGAGCACGCGGATGGCGAGGAAGCGGTCGACGCCGTCGGCGTTGCCGACCCCGGCCCACACGAACTTGCGGCGGATGTTGTCGACGTAGCCGGTGGGGGTGAACCGGCGGCCGATCGAGGTGAGCCACCCCATCACCGGGGCGATGGCGCGCTCCGACAGCGGGACGAGCAGCTCCTGGTCGCGGACGTTCTCGACCTCGTAGCCCTCGAGCTGGCGCAGCGAGTTGCGGACCATGGCCTTGTCGTCGGCCTGGGTCAGCACGACGTAGACGATCAGGCCGAGGGCGAGAGCGAGGAGGAGGCCTCCGATGATGAGTTCCATGTCGAGAGTCCCGTCAGATCCTGATGTTGATGATCTTGCGCATCCAGAGGTACCCGATGCCGGCGGAGATCACGGCGGCGCCCAGCATGACGTTGCCCGCAGTGGTGTCGAGCAGCTTGCTCGTGTACTCCTTGTTCATCACGAACATCACGAGCCCGAGGCCGATGGGCAGGGCGATGAGGACGTAGGCGCTCATCCGGCCCTCGGCGGTGAGAGCGGCCACGTCGCGGCGGAGGCGCTCGCGCTGGATCATGGTCTCGGCCACGGTGAGCAGCAGCTCCGAGAGGTTGCCACCGACCTCGCGCTGGATGCGGATGGCCATGACGGCCCAGGCGAAGTCCGGGCTGGCCATGCGCTCGGCGACACCGTCGAGGGCCTCCTCGAGCGGGCGCCCGAGTCGGGCCTCGGTGACGACCCGGCGCAGCTCGAGGCCCATCGGCTCCGAGACCTCCTGGGAGACCGCCTCGACGCCCTGCATGAGCGAGTAGCCGGCGCGGAGCGTGCCGGCGAGGAGCGAGAGGGTGTCCGGCAGCAGCCCCATGAACTGCTTGCGCCGGCGGCCGGCGAGGAAGCTCACGACGGCGACGGGCAGCAACGCCGACACCAGGCCGACGATGAGCCCGAGGATCACCGAGCCGGTGACGACCAGGCTGAGCATGGTGGCGACGACCACGACGGCGGCGTAGAAGAACAGCGCCTCACCGGCACGCAGCGGGAGGTTCGCCCGCTCGAGGGCGGCCTCGGTGCGGCTGAGGATGCCCCGCTGCTCGGCCACCTGCTCGGTGAGGGCGACGGCCCGCTGCACGAGGGCGGTGCGGGCCAGCCCGCCCATGCCCTCGTCGTCGTCGTCGTTGTCGACCGAGGCGTTGGCGAGGGCGTCGTCGTAGGGCTGCAGCGCCGTGGCCAGTCGGTCCTCGCGGACGAAGATCATGATCACGCCGTAGGCGAGCGCGATCGCAGCGACCAGCACCACCCCGATCAGCAGGATCATGCCGAGCGGGCCCTGCAGGAACGAGATGCCCCCCGCAGAGGTCGTGACGTCGGGAGCCAGGCTGGTGGCGCCGACGACCTCGGACCCGATCACGACCGCCGCCTTGGCGTTCTGGTCGCCGACGGTGAGGTCGAGGTTGGCGACCGAGCCGACCTCGGTAGCGGCCTCGAAGCCGATGGAGAACTGCTGCTCGTCGATGGTGGTGCCGACCTGGGTGACCAGGTCGCCGAGGTCGGTGCCGGTCTGGGTACTGAAGACCAACCCGCCGTTCTCCCGGACCATGGAGTCGAGAGACCCGGGGCTCATGCCCTGGCCGAGCAGCTCGACGGCGAAGACGCTCGCGCCGGAGTTGGCGACGGCGCCGTTGGCCGAGGAGCGGGAGGCACCGATGGTGGCGCCGGCCCCGGTCATCATCACGATGTTCGCCTGGTAGCCGTCCTTGTCGGCGAGGTCGTTGCCGGCGAGGGCGATGGCGCCCCACATCGCCGACTCGTTGTTCTCACCGGCGTCGGCCGGAGGTGCGACCCGCTGGATGGCGGCGACGATGCGGGCGGTGTCGCTGGTGAGGCTCTGGACCTGATCAGGCGTGGTGTTCGAGGTGTAGACGCCGACCAGCTGGTTGGCCCGCTCGGTCTCGGATCGGCCCTGGATCCAGCGCACCGCTGCTTCCTTGGCCGCCACGAGGGCGCCGCTGCTGTCCATGGCGTCGGAGGTGTCGAACACCAGGGCGACTGCGATCTTGCCGCTCTGGGCCAGGACCTGGGGGGCGTCGCTGGCGACCTCGTTGCCGTTGTCGGCGACCAGGGCCCCGCGGACGTCGGAGGAGTCACCGGTGTAGAGGAACTGCAGCGTCGAACGCCCGGGGTCGGTGGTGTCGACCTGACGGATCTGCAGAGCGTCACCACCCGCCGCGCCGGCAGTGGTGGTGAGACCTGCGAACAGCCCGAGCGCCACGACGGCCGCCGCCAGGGCGGCGAACCAGCGCATCGGGCGTGGCGGGTCGGAACGTGTTCATGGTGGGATCGGGCCTCACGCCATCGCCCGGCGGGCGAAGCCTTCCGGCTGGAAGACCTCCTGCCCGAGCCGGATGCCGTAGTCGGCGAGCTTCTCGGCGAACTTGGGCCGCACGCCGGTGGCCTTCAGGTGGCCCTTGAAGCGGCCGTGCTCGTCGACGCCCATGCCGAAGTCGAACAGGAAGATGTCCTGGAGGGTGATGACATCGCCCTCCATGCCCTGCACCTCGGTGATGTGGGTGATGCGACGGGTGCCGTCACGGAGGCGGCTGAGGTGCACGATGCAGTCGAGCGCGGAGGCCATCTGCTCCCGGATGGCCCGCACCGGGAGGTCGAAGCCGGCCATCAGCACGAGGGTCTCGAGACGGGCCAGGGTGTCTCGCGGGCTGTTGGAGTGGACGGTCGTGAGCGAGCCGTCGTGACCGGTGTTCATGGCCTGGAGCATGTCGAGGGCCTCGCCGGAACGACACTCGCCGACGACGATGCGGTCGGGCCGCATGCGCAGGCAGTTCTTGACGAGGTCGCGGATGGTGATCTCGCCGCGGCCCTCGATGTTGGCCGGGCGGGCCTCGAGCGCCAGCACGTGGTCCTGGTGGAGCTGGAGCTCCTTGGCGTCCTCCACGGTGACGATGCGCTCGTCGGTGGGGATGAACGACGAGAGCACGTTGAGGGTCGTGGTCTTACCGGTGCCGGTACCGCCGGAGACGAGCACGTTGAGGCGACCGACCACACAGGCCTGCAGGAAGCGGGCCGAGTGGGCGTTCAGGGTGCCGTAGCGGATGAGGTCGTCGATCTGGAGCTTCTCCTTGGAGAACTTCCGGATCGTGAGGAACGGGCCACCGATGGCCAGCGGGTGGATGACGGCGTTGACTCGGGAGCCGTCGGGGAGGCGGGCGTCGCAGAGGGGGTTGGCCTCGTCGATGCGGCGACCGATCTCGCTCACGATCTTGTCGATGATCCGGCGCAGGTGCACCTCGTCGACGAAGGTGGCGGGGTCCTTCTCGAGCTTGCCGTTGCGCTCCACGTAGACGCTGTCGGGGCCGTTGACCATGACTTCGGAGACGTCGTCGTCGTTGAGGAGCCGGTCGATCGGGCCGTACCCGAGGATGTCGTCGGAGACGTCCTGGATGAGCTGGGCCTTGTCGGCGGCCGACAGCGGCGCCCGCTCCTGGGCCAGAGCGGCGTGGAGTTGCTCGTTGACGCGACGGCGCAGGTCGTCCTCGGACAACCGCTTGTCGTAGAGGATCGGACCGAGCTCTTCGATCAGGTGGTGGTGGATCCGCTGACGGAGCTCGTCCATCACAGGGTCGCGCCGGGTCACGCCCGCTTCCGGAGTGCCCTGGACATCGTGGAGCCGCTTGTAGAGCGACATCGTCGCCTCACCTCATGGGATCAGGACCGCGGGGGCGGTCAGTGCCGCCGCTTCTTGGTCACGCTGGGGATGAACTGGTCGGCGAGCGACTCGAAGGCCTTCGTGACCGTCGAACGGGGTGCGGAGTACACCACCGGCTCGCCTCGGTTCACGGCCTGGGGCACGACGATGTCGCTCGGGATCAGTGCGTCGGCCTTCACGCCGAGGGTCCGCTCGACCTCGGAGGAGTCGAGCCGGACCTTGGAGTTCGCCCGGTTCAGGATGAGCCGCAGCTTGTCCATCGGGGTGTTGAGCAGCCGCAGGGTCTGCAGGCCGATCTTCACGTTCTTGATGTTCGGGATGTCCATGCCGGCCACCAGCAGCACGTCGTCGGAGACCTCGATGAGGCCGAGCACGACGTCGTTGAAGTAGGCCGGGGTGTCGATGATCACGAAGCCGGCGAAGGTGCGCAGCGTCTCGACGATGCGCACCATCTCCGAGGCGCCGATCTGGTCGGCGAAGGCCGGCTCGAGCGGTGCCGGCAGGACGAGCAGGCCCTCGGGCTGGTGCTCGACGAGCAGCTCTCGCAGCATCGTGGCGTCCATGCGGTCGAGGGAGCTGACCGCGTCGACGATGGTGTGCTGCGGGGTCAGCTTGAGCATCACCGCGACGTCGCCGAACTGGAGGTCGGCGTCGACGAGCACGACCGGCTTCTCACTGCGCTGGGCCAGCAGGACCGCCAGGTTGGAGGCGATCACCGACTTGCCCGAGCCGCCCTTGGTCGAGAAGACCATGACGACGCGCCCGACCTGGCCGTCGGTGCCGAGGTCCTCGGTCACCGGGGTTACGACCCCCGAGACCGGACCGATGGTGCGGCCAACCCGCTCGACCGCCGACTGGATGTCGTGGGCCTCGATGGGCGACTGGAGCACGTCCTTCACGCCGGCCCGGAGGGCCCGCTGCAGCAGGTCGGTGCTGAGCTCGTCGGTGACCATGATGGCGGCCACCTCGCGGCGGGCGGAGAGCAGCTGCTCGGCCGCCGTCAGCTCGATGGGGTCGTCGAATGTGGGGCCGAGCACGGCCACCAGGGGGCCACCGTCCAGGGCGGCACCGAGCTCGTCGACGGTGGCGTAGCTCGCGGTGCCGGCACCGACCAGCATCACCAGGCGGGCGCGGACGGCCTCGTCGGAGCAGACCACGGCGACGATGGCGCGTCGTGCGCCACCGCCACCGAGGCCGGCATCGACCTGGGGCTGACCCTCACCTGGGTTGCCGGAGAAGGGACGGTTCACGGGGACTCCCTTCAGTCCTGGTTGCCCTGGGGACCGTACGGGGTGAGCTCGCCGCTCTCGCCCGGAAGGGTCGCCACCGCGGGATCGAGCGGCGGCAGGGGCTTCGGAACATAGTCATCGGCGACCAGCGACAGGTAGAGGCCGCCACCGTTCTGGGCTGAGGCGATCCACTGTGCGGCCTCGGGCGGCACGTTGAAGGTGATGAGCCCGGAGTTGGTGTTGGCGGCCGCGGTGCCAGTGGTGGCGGTCTGCTCACCCGGCGAGAGCAGGGTGCTCTGGCCGACGGCCAGGATCTGCACCTTCTGGTACAGGTAGCGGGCCGTGGAAGCCAACACGACGTCGCCGCCGCCGCCGGCGCCGGCCTGGAACACCATGAGGTTGACCTCGTCACCCGGCACCAGGAACCCGGCGACGCCGCGGACCTGGTCGACGGAGATCGTGATGGCCACGTGCTCGGGGTTCTTCAGGCGCTCCCGGAAGCTGATCTGGGACTGCGCCGGGTCGACGAACATGTCCTGAACGATGGGCGTGTTCTGAGGGATGTTGAACAGCGCCACCTTCTTCTGGATCTCGTCGGTGGTGGTGATGGCGCTCGCCGGACGGAACTCCTGCGGGATCTGGGCGACCCCCACGGAGCCGTCGGAGGCCGCGGTCTCACCGGCGGTGCCACGTGGGATGTCGGTCTTGGCGACGTAGACATCGACGCGCTTGGCGTTGTTGTTGGCTCGGTCCTCGATGCCGCGGACGTAGTTCACGACCAACAGCACGGCGACGAGCCCGATGACAATGGCTCCTACGAGGATCAGCGTTCGACGCGAGCTCACCTCGACCTCTTCCTGGTTCGATCGGGGATCCGGCCCTGCGGTGGCGGGGTCGGAACTGGGCTTCGGCGTGGGCACACGACCCACGGAGGAGTTCCAGCCATTGCTCCTTCGGCCGAAGTTGCACTCCTACTTAGCGGAAATCCGGTCGAAGTTGTGGACAAGCACTCCACGTGGGCGCCTGACCCACCGCCCGTGAGGGCCCGAACCGGGCCCGGGCGCGCCCGTGGCGGCGCCGGAGCGCCGCCACGGAACAGGTCCTGACGATGATGCGTGCAGCTTTCGCCGGCCCGTGAGCGGGCCGGCGGGGATCACTCGGAGGTGTCCTCAGAGGCGGTCTCGGCGACCTCGACCTCGACGACCTCGACCTCGACGGCCTCGACGGCCTCGGCGCCCTCAGCAGCCTCGGCGGCCCCGGGGGCCTCCTCAGGATGCTCGGCGTAGTACTCGGCCCAGGCCTCCTGGGCCTCGGTGGACTCGCCGCCGATGTAGTTGCCCTCGTCGTCGTAGGCGTGCTCGCCGAAGTGCTCCTGGTACTCGGCGGCGACGATGCCACCCTCGGCGGCCTGCTTGATCGACAGGCTGATGCGACGGCGCTGGAGGTCGAGGTCGATGATCTTGACCCACAGCTCCTCGCCGGGCGTGACGACCTGCTCGGGGAGGTCGACGTGGTGGGCCGACATCTCCGAGATGTGCACGAGGCCCTCGATGCCGTCGCCGACCTGCACGAACGCACCGAAGGGCACCAGCTTGGTGACCCGGCCGTAGACCAGCTCGCCGACCTGGTGGGCGGAGGCGAACTCCTGCCACGGGTCCTGCTGGGTGGCCTTCAGCGACAGGCTGATGCGCTCGCGGTCGAGGTCGACCTCGAGCACCTGGACGTCGATCTCGTCGCCCACCTGCACGACCGAACCGGGATGGTCGACGTGCTTCCAGGACAGCTCGGACACGTGGACGAGGCCGTCCATGCCGCCGAGGTCGACGAAGGCACCGAAGTTGACGACCGAGGAGACCACGCCACGACGGACCTCGCCGGGCTTGAGGTTGGCGAGGAAGTCCTCGCGCTGCTCCTTCTGGGTCTCCTCGAGCCACGCCCGGCGGGAGAGCACCACGTTGTTGCGGTTCTTGTCGAGCTCGATGATCTTGGCCTCGAGCGACCGACCCACGTAGGGGGCGAGGTCGCGGACCCGGCGCAGCTCGACGAGGGAGGCGGGGAGGAAGCCACGGAGGCCGATGTCGAGGATGAGGCCGCCCTTGACGACCTCGATGACCGGGCCGCTGACGACGCCGTCCTCTTCCTTGATCTTCTCGATCGTGCCCCAGGCCCGCTCGTACTGCGCGCGCTTCTTGGACAGGACGAGGCGACCTTCCTTGTCCTCCTTCTGGAGGACGAGGGCCTCGACGTGATCGCCGAGCGAGACGATCTCGGCCGGATCGACGTCGTTGCGGATCGAGAGCTCGCGGGACGGGATGACGCCCTCGGACTTGTAGCCGATGTCCAGGAGCACCTCGTCGCGGTCGACCTTGACGACCGTGCCCTCGACGATCTGGCCGTCCTCGACCTCGACCATGGAGGCGGTGTAGGCCTCGTCGAGCGAGAGGCCGCCGAGATCGTCCTCGGTCACCTGCCGGGGGACGTAGCGGCCCTCGTCGTCGAAGCTCCCCATGCCGGCCGGCGCTTCTTCGAGCGTGGCCGTGACGGTGTCGGTGTCGGGGGTGCTGGGGGCAGCGGCGTCGGCCGCTTCGGGGGTCGCCTGGTCGGACAAGGTGGTTCTCTCTTCGATGGACGGGGGAATCGGGCTCCGGGTCGGAGCGTCAAGTCGTGCGCGGGCGCGCACGACGCCGGACGAGGCTAGCACCATCGTCCAGCGACGACGAGGGCCGGGCGGACGCCGCCCGACGGGCTCGCCGAGGTCGCTCAGGCAGGGGGCCGCAGGGCGACCATCAGGAACTCCGGATGGTCGAGGGCGGGCGCCCGTCGGGCGTACTCGCCGGGGGTCACCGACCAGAGGTCGCGGACCCGGAGCCCGGCCCGGGCCGCGAGGAGGCGCAGCTCCCGGGGCGTGAAGCAGGTGGTCCAGAGGTCGTGCGTGGCCTCGTCGCCCTCGGGGGACCGCAGCACGGTGCGCTCGTGGTTGACGCCGGCATCGACGTCGAAGGAGTCGGTGTCCTCGAGCCAGCGCACCTGGAAGTAGGCGGAGAACGCCGACACCGCGAGGCGCCCGCCCGGACGCAGGGCCCGGGCCATCCCCTCGAGGACGCCGGCGTCGGGGTCGGCCGCGGGAGCCGAGAGCACGTCGGAGAGCTCCCGGGAGGCCGAGCTCAGCGCCGGGCCACCGCCGGCGAGGCCGAAGGCCCCCTGGCACAGCGAGATCACGGCGTCGAACTCCGCGTCGAAGGCCAGCTCCCGGGCGTCCATGCGTTCGAAGGTGACGCCGGCCGGGGCGTCGAGGCGAGCCAGTTCGACGAACCGCTGCGAGATGTCGACGCCGAGCACCTGGATGCCGCGCTCCCCCAGCGCCCGGGCGTGGCGGCCGGGGCCGCACCCCACGTCGAGCACGCGGTCGCCCCGCTCGAGGCCGAGCACGTCGACCAGGAAGGCGACCTCGTTCTCCGTGCCCTTGGTGAACGAGTACCGCAGGTAGGCCTCGCCGAGGTGGTCGGCGAGCTCCTCGAACCAGTGGTCGGCGACGCTGCCGTCGTCGTCGGCCGGGCGGTCGGCGCGCTCGGTCATCCCTTGGCGTCCGCCCACGAGTCGCCCACGGTGAGGTTCACGGCGAGGGGCACCCGCAGCGCGAACGCACCGGACATGGCGTCGAGTACGAGGGCGGTGGTGTCGTCGAGCTCGTCGGGCGGGACCTCGAGGATGACCTCGTCGTGGACCTGGAGGATGAGCCGACTGGAGCCCGCCGCCTCGTCGAGCGCCCGGTCGAGGCGCACCAGGGCGACCTTGAAGATGTCGGCGGCGAGACCCTGGATGCCGGCGTTCATCGCCTGGCGCTCGCCGGCCTGGCGGATGCGGAAGTTCGACGACGAGAGCTCGGGGATCTGGCGGCGGCGCCCGAAGAGGGTCTCGGTGTAGCCGCGCTCACGGGCCTCGGCGACGGTGCGGTCCATGTAGTCGTGCACCGCCGGGAAGGCCACGAAGTAGGCGTCGAGGATCTCCTGCGCCTCTCCCGTGGGGATGCCGAGGCGCTGGCCGAGCCCGTAGGCCTCCATCCCGTAGGCGAGGCCGTAGCTGACCATCTTCGCCTTCGAGCGCTGCTCGACGTTGACCACGCCGGGCTCGACGCCGAACACGCGAGAGGCCGTGGCCGTGTGGATGTCCTGGCCGGACTCGAACGCCGTGATGAGGCCGGGATCCTCGGCGAGGTGGGCGATGCAGCGCAGCTCGATCTGGTTGTAGTCGGCGATCAGCAGGCGGTGGCCCTCGGCGGGGACGAACGCCTTGCGGAAGGCCCGGCCGATCTCGGAGCGAACCGGGATGTTGTGCAGGTTCGGCGCGTCGGAGCTCAGTCGGCCCGTGCGGGCCACGGTCTGGTTGAACGTGGCGTGAATGCGGCCGTCGGCCGCGACCTCGGCCAGCAGGCCCTCGCCGTAGGTGGAGCGGAGCTTCTCGACCTCGCGGTAGGCCAGCAGGTGCTCGATGATCGGGTGCTGGCCCTTCAGCTTCTCGAGCGACGAGGCGTCCGTGGAGTAGCCGGTCTTGGTCTTCTTCTGGGGCGTCAGGCCGAGGCGGTCGAAGAGGATCTCGCGCAGCTTCACGGTGGAGTTCACGTTGAACTCCTCGTCGGCGTCGATCCAGATCTGGGCCCGCAGCTCGTCGCAGCGGGCGACCAGTTCCTCGCTGAGGCGGCGCAACTCGTCGACGTCGACCCCGACCCCGACGATCTCCATGCGGGCGAGCACCCGGACGAGGGGCACCTCGATCTCGTCGTCGAGGGCCCGAAGCCCCCTGGCGTCGAGCGCGTCGGAGAGCGGCACGACGAGGCGGTCGACGGCGAGGGCCCGGCGCGCCGCCAGCTGGCCGACGTCGATGCCGTCACCGCCGAAGTCGAGCTCGCCCTCGGCCGGGCCGTCGTCGCTCGGGAGCCGGGCGCCGGCGTAGCGGTCGAGGAGCTCCTCGAGCGCATAGCGGGCCTCGGCCGGGTCGAGGAGGTAGGCGGCGATCATGGTGTCGAGCCACAGGGAGCGGACGTCGACGTCGAGCTCGTCGAGGCTCCGCATCAGCGCCTTGGCGTCGTGGGCCACGAGCGGCCGGCCGCCCGGGCCAACGAGCGCGGCGAGCGCGGCCGAGACCTCGGGGACGGCGAGGGTGGCCACGGGGATCCAGGCGACGTCGCCGGTGGCGGCATCGGTGACCAGGGCCAGCCCCTCCAGCGGCGAGCGGCCCTCGGCCCCCACCCAGGCGGCGGCGACGGCCAGCGGGGTGTCACCCTCGGCCAGGGCCGCGAGGCACCCCGCGGCCGACGCGGCGTCGAGCAGGTCGGAGCGCTCGGCCTCGAGCACGTCGCCAGCGTCGGTGTCCGGGGCAGCGGCGTTCTCGTCGACCGCGCCGAGGGCCTCGAGCAGGCGGTCGTAGAGCGTGCGGAACTCGAGGAAGTCGAAGAGCTGCCGGACCTCGTCGAGGTCGAAGTTGCCGACGACGAGGTCGTCGGGGTCGACGGTGACCGGGACGTCGCGCAGCAGCACCATGATCTCGGTGTTCTGGCGGACCTGGGCCTCGTTCTCGGCGAGGTTCTGGCGCAGCTTCGGCGTCTGGGCGTCGAGGTTCTCGTAGATGCCGTCGATGCCGCCGTAGGTGGTGATGAGCTTGGCCGCCGTCTTCTCCCCCACCCCGGGCACGCCGGGCAGGTTGTCGGAGGGGTCGCCGCGCAGCGAGGCGTACTCGACGTACTGCTCCGGCGTGACGCCCGTGCGCTCGACGATGCCGGCCTCGTCGTAGAGGGCGTAGTCGGAGACGCCCCGACGGTTGTAGAGCACCCGGACGTGAGGGTCCTCGACGAGCTGGTAGCTGTCACGGTCGCCGGTGACGATGAGCACGTCGTCGCCGCGGTCCTTGGCCTCGGTGGCCAGGGTGGCGATGATGTCGTCGGCCTCGTAGCCGGCGAGCTCGAGCATCGGGACGCGCAGCACCTCGACGACCTGGCGCACCAGCCCGAGCTGCTGGCGCAGGATGTCGGGAGCCTCGGACCGGTTGGCCTTGTAGGTCTCGACGGCCTCGTGGCGGAACGTGGGCTCGGGCCGGTCGAACACCACGGCCAGGTGGTCGGGTCGGTGGTCGCGGAGCAGGTTCACCAACATCGACGTGAACCCGAACACCGCGTTGGTGACCTGCCCCGAGGCGGTGGCCATGTCGGTGGGCAGGGCGAAGAACGCCCGGTAGGTGAGCGAGTTCCCGTCGATGAGCATCAGGGTGGTCATCGGGGGCCTCCGGTGGTGGCGGCGCGGCGCGCCGGGCTCATGCCCCGTCGGGGGCCAGCTCGCCGGCGATGATGCGCTCGCTCACGGCCTTCATGGTGAGCCGCTCACGCATGGCGGTGCGCTGGATGAACGAGAAGGCGTCGCCCTCGGACAGGTGGTGCGCGTCCATCAGGCGGCCCTTGGCCCGGTCGACGATCTTGCGCGTCTCGAGCTGCTCCTCGAGGGTCTGGGCCTGCTCGGCGAGTGCCTTCATCTCCCGGAAGCGGCCGATGGCGACCTCGATGGCCGGGATCAGCTCGCTGCGCTGGAAGGGCTTCACCAGGTAGGCCAGGGCACCGGCGTCGCGCGCCTGCTCGATCAGGTCGCGCTGGCTGAAGGCGGTGAGGATCAGCACCGCCGAGATGCGGTCGGTGGCGATCTCGCGGGCGGCGGAGAGCCCGTCGAGCCCCGGCATCTTGATGTCGAGGATGGCGATGTCGGGCTGATGGGTGCGGACCAGCTCGACGGCCTCGTCGCCCCTGCCGGTCTCCCCGACGACCTCGTAGCCCTCCTCCTGGAGGGTCTCCTTCAGGTCGAGTCGGATGATCGCCTCGTCTTCGGCGATGACGACGCGGGTCGGCACCGGCACTCCCCTTCGAATGGTCGCTGCGGCCCGTGGGCTGCTCGTGGGACGGCTCCGGCGAAGGCGCTCGGCCCCACCGGGCGGCCCGTCACAGCGAGCCGCCGGGGCATCGTACCCGGGTCAGCCGACAGCCTCGTTGAGACGGTCGAGCAGGTCGTCCTGCTGCTGCTCCAACCGTTGGATCGATCCGAGGACGTCGGTGCGGTGGCGGCCCATCGCCTCGGCGTGGCGGGCGGCCTCGCGGTGCTCGCGCTCGGCGATGGGGGTCTCCGAGACCAGCGAACGCAGACGGGCGTCGTCGGCCTCGTCGGCGAGCTGGGCGAGCTGCTCGTCGGTGACCGCCAGCTCGCGCCGGAGCTCCTTGAGCTGGATGGCGACGTCGCTCAGGCGGCGCTCGAGCATGCCCCTGGTCATGGGGCCGAAGTGTACGGCGGGGCCCCGCCCGCCCGTGGGACGCCCCACCAGGACCCCCGGCCGCCAGGTGCCCACGCGGTAACAAAGGGGGCCCTCCGGCCGTTGGTAGCGTGGCGCCAGCACCCAACAGATCCGCGGCGGTGCTGGAACCGGCATACAGGGCGGGCTCAAACCCCGCTGCCCGCAAGGGCTTGAGGGTTCGAATCCCTCCCGCCGCACCGAGTCCACCGGGGGACGCTTCCCGGGCTCCGGCCCGAGTGAAACGTCGACACCCCCCGCCTGGTCTGACCCTTGTCCCCTGCCGCTCGAGAGGTGCCCGCCCACCAATGATCGTGTTCACCTTCCCCGGCCAGGGGTCCCAGAAGCCCGGGATGGGCGAGGCCTGGCGGGAGCACCCCTCGTGGGAGCTGGTCGTCGAGGCGTCCTCCGTCCTCGGGCGCGACCTCGAGTCCCTGCTGCTGCACACCGAGGCCGATGAGCTCAAGCTCACCGACAACGCCCAGCTGTCGACCTTCCTCACCAGCCTCGTCGTGCTCGACGCGGTCGAGCGCCTCGGTGTCGAGCCGGTCGCCGCCGCCGGCCACAGCCTCGGCGAGTACACCGCCCTCGTCGCCTCGGGCGCCCTGGCCTTCGACGACGGCCTCCGCCTCGTGGCCGAGCGGGGCGCCGCCATGCGCGAGGCCGCCACCGACCGCACCGGCACCATGGCCGCCGTGCTCGGGCTCGACGACGACGACGTCGAGGTCGCCTGCGCCCGCGTCGACGGCGACGTGTGGGTCGCCAACTACAACGCACCCGGCCAGGTCGTCATCGCCGGCGAGCCCGAGGCCGTCGACGAGGCCGCCGCCGTCGCCAAGGAGCTCGGCGCCAAGAAGGTCATGCCGATGGCGGTCAGCGGCGCGTTCCACACCCCGTTCATGGCCCCGGCCCGGGAGCGGCTCCGCAAGGCCATCGACGCCGCCGAGCTGCGCGAAGCCGAGATGCCGGTCTACGCCAACGTCGACGCCCGCCCCCACAGCGGCGGCGACGAGTGGGGCGGCCTGCTCGGCGCCCAGCTGTGCAGCCCGGTCCGCTGGCGCCAGACCCTCGACCACCTCGGTGAGGCCGGTGCGAAGTTCCTGATCGAGCTGGGCCCCGGCAACGTGCTCACGGGCATGGCCAAGCGCACCGTCTCCGGTGCGACCACCTTGTCGGTCTCCACCCCGGACGACCTCGACAGGCTGCTCACCGCCCTCGCCACGCCGGCCGTCGCCGAGGTCGCCGAGGTCGTCGTCCACGAGGGCGAGCACCTCTTCGCCACCGAGCGCATGGTCGTGAGCCCCGCCGCCGGGGTGTTCGCCCCCGCCGCCACCGCCGAGACCGGACTGCACCTGGTGCCCGGCACGGTCCTCGGCACCGTCGGCGACCACGAGGTCCGGTCCCCCTTCGAGGGCATCCTCGTCGGCATGCTCGCCGTCGAGGGCGAGCGCGTGACCACCAGCCAGCCGATCGCCTGGCTGCGGACCGCATGAGCCCCGACGCCACCGCCGCCGTCCCCGCCGGGATCAGGGGCGCCACCATCACCGGTTGGGGCACCTCGCTGCCCGCCAACGTCGTCACCAACGCCCACTACGAGGCCCGCCTCGACACCACCGACGAGTGGATCACCGAGCGGACCGGCATCAAGGAGCGCCGCCACGGGGGCAGCACCGCCGGGCTCGCCATCGAGGCCGGACGGGCGGCCATGGAGATGGCCGGCGTCACCGGCGACCAGATCGACTTCGTGCTGCTGGCCACGACCAGCCCCGACTACCAGTTGCCCTCGACCGCCTCCGAGGTCCAGCACGAGCTCGGCATCACCGGCGGGGCCTGTGACCTCAACGCCGCCTGCTCGGGCTTCGTCTACGGCCTGGTCCACGCCCACGGGCTCATCGCCATGGGCATGAACCGGATCCTGCTCATCGGCGCGGAGACCCTGAGCCGCATCACCGACCAGGAGGACCGCAACACCGCCATCCTGTTCGGCGACGGTGGCGGCGCGGTGGTCCTCGAGGCCAGCGACGAGGGCCAGCTGCTCTCGTTCGACCTGGGCTCCGACGGCGCCGCCCGCAAGCTCCTCGACGCCCCCATCGGCGGCTACATGCAGATGAACGGCAAGGAGGTGTTCCGCCGGGCCGTCACCGTGATGGTCGAGTCGGCCCGCACCTCGATGGCCGCCGCCGGCGTCACCGCCGACGACATCGCCCTCGTGGTCCCCCACCAGGCCAACATCCGCATCATCGAGGCGGCGTGCTCCCGCCTCGGTGTCGGCAGCGAGAAGGTCTCGACCGTCCTGCACGCCACCGGCAACACGTCCTCGGCCAGCATCCCGCTCGCCCTCGCCGACGCCCTCGAGGGCGGCCGGGTGCGACCCGGCGACCTCGTCCTGCTCGTCGGCTTCGGGGCCGGCATGAGCTGGGCCAGCGCCGTCCTGCGCTGGACCGGCACCCTTCCGGAGGTCGCCCGATGACCGACACCACGAGCCGCGTCGTGCTCGTCACCGGCGGCAACCGCGGCATCGGCCTGGCCTGCGCCCGCGCCTTCGCCGACGACGGCCACAAGGTCGCCGTCACCTACCGGTCCGACCCGCCGCCCGCCGACCAGGCCGACGGCATCCTGGCCGTGCGCTGCGACGTCACCGACGCCGCCCAGGTCGACGCCGCCTTCAGCCAGATCGAGGAGGCCCTCGGGCCCGTCGAGGTGCTCGTCTCCAATGCGGGGATGACCGCCGACATGCTCGTGCTGCGCATGTCCGACGACGACTTCGGCGGCGTCATCGACGCCAACCTCACCGGCGGGTTCCGGGTGGCCAAGCGGGCCGTGCAGAAGATGATGCGGGCCCGCTGGGGTCGGATCATCTTCCTCGGCTCGGTCGTCGGCTCCACCGGCCAGGCCGGCCAGGCCAACTACGCCGCCTCGAAGGCCGGCCTCGTCGGCCTCGCCCGTTCCCTGGCCCGCGAGTTCGCCTCCCGGAACATCACCGTGAACGTCGTGGCCCCCGGCCCCGTCGCCACCGACATGTTCGCCGCTGTGAGCGACGACGCCCGCGGCGCCATCGAGTCCGCCGTGCCCCTCGGCCGCCTCGCCGAGCCCTCCGAGGTCGCCGCCGCCGTGCAGTACCTGGCGAGCGATGCCGCCGGCTACGTCACCGGTGCCGTGCTGCCCGTCGACGGCGGCCTCGGCATGGGCGCCACCTGACCCACCAGCAGTCCCCCGGACCCGTCCGGCGACCGATCCCCGATCCACGCACGACTAGCGTGGAACCACCCCACACAAGGAGCAACCAGTGAGTGACGAACGCTTCGAGCGCTTCCGCAAGTGCGCCGTCGAGGTGCTGGCCGTCCAGCCCGATCAGGTGACCATGGAGGCCAAGTTCGGCGACGACCTCGACGCCGACAGCCTCGACCTCGTCGAGCTGGTCATGGCCCTCGAGGAGGAGTTCGACGTCACCGTCGACGAGTCCGAGCTGGAAGGCATCGAGACCGTCGGGCAGGCGTTCGAGCTCGTCACCTCAAAGCAGTGATGGCCGGCCGCCGGGTCGCCATCACCGGTGTCGGTGTCGTCAGCCCGTGCGGCATCGGCAACGAGGCCTTCTGGGACGGGCTCAACAGCGCCCCTCCCGAAGGCCTCCGCCGGGTGACCGACTTCGATCCCGAGCTCTACTTCGCCAACCCGAAGGAAGCTCGCCGCACCGACCGCTTCGCCCAGTTCGCGCTGGCCGCGACCGCCGAGGCGCTCGCCATGTCGGGCGACCTCCAGGCCGACCCCCTCCGGATCGGCACCTGGATCGGCACCGGCATCGGGGGCCTCACCACCCTCGAGGACCAGGTGCTGGTCAACGAGAACAAGGGCCCCCGCCGGGTCAGCCCGTTCATGATCCCCATGCTCATGGCCAACGCGGCCTCGGCTGCGGTGTCCATGAAGTACGGGTTCCAGGGCCCCGCCGAGAACACCTGCACCGCCTGCGCCGCCGGCACCCAGTCGATCGGCAACGCCTACCGGCTCATCGCCTACGGCCGCTGCGACGCCATGGTCACCGGCAGCTCCGAGTCGACGATGACCCCCACGTGCATCGCCGGCTTCACGAACATGACCGCCAT
Organism: uncultured Actinomycetes bacterium; assembly: GCA_963702555.1. Taxonomy (GTDB): domain Bacteria; phylum Actinomycetota; class Acidimicrobiia; order Acidimicrobiales; family Acidimicrobilacustridaceae; genus CAMFLJ01. The sequence continues at coordinate 694,380 of CAVPCW010000010.1, read as the reverse complement.
GTCGTCGTCGTTGACGTCACGTCCCTTCGACAAGGACCGTGACGGCTTCGTGATGGCCGAGGGCGCCGGCGTGCTGGTGCTCGAGGAGTGGGAGACCGCCAAGGCCCGCGGCGCCACGATCCTCGCCGAGGTGCTGGGCGCGGCGTCCACGGCCGACGCCCACCACATCACCGCCCCGGCCCCGGGTGGTGCAGGCGCCATCGCCTGCATGGAGCTGGCGCTGGCCGACGCGGGGCTCGACCCCTCCGACATCGCCCACATCAACGCCCACGGCACCTCGACGCCGCTCAACGACGCGGCCGAGGCCGAGGCCATCGCCAAGCTCTTCGGCCCGGCCGGCCCTCCGGTCACGTCGTTCAAGGGCGTCACCGGCCACTCGCTCGGCGCCGCCGGCGCCCTCGAGGCCGTCGGCATCGTGCTCGGCATCCAGAAGGGCCTGATCCCGCCCACCGCGGGCTACCAGACCCCCGATCCGGAGATGGCCCCGATCGACCTCGTCGTCGGCGAGGCCCGCGAGTGGACCCCCGGCCCGGTTCTCTCGAACAGCTTCGGCTTCGGCGGTCACAACGGCTGCGTCGTGATCGGCCCCGCCTCCTAGACCGGTGACCGGCCCGCCTCCTCAGGGGGCGGGCCACCCACCTTCCAGCTCGAGCAGCTGGAGCTTCAGCTCCGGACCGGGCCCGTAGCCGCCCAGGCGGCCACCAGCGGCGACCACCCGGTGGCAGGGCACGACGAGCGGCAGCGGGTTCGTGGCCATCGCCGTGCCCACGGCCCGAGACGCGAGTGGGCGTCCCGCCATGCCGGCCAGCTCCCCGTAGCTGACGGTCTCCCCGTAGGGCACCGTCTCCAGGGCGGTGAGGACCTCGCCCCGGAAGCCTCGGCGCTCGGAGCGGTCGAGGGCGACGGTGAAGGCCCGGCGGCTGCCGGCGAAGTACTCCTCGAGCTCGTCGGCCGCCTGGGCCAGGTGCGCCTCGGCCGGCGCGCCGCCGCCCGGGTCGTCGACCAGCGGCACCGCGCCGAAGTCGACGCGCACCATCCCGGCCGGCCCGGCGGTGAGCGCCAGGGGCCCGATCGGGCTGTCGATCACGGTGACGGGCACGGGTCCCCCTCCCCCGTTGCGCTCAGGCGTCGGCGAAGACGAAGAGGAGCTCGGTCTCGCAGGCGGTCTCGCCGCCCACGTGGGCCCGGCCCGAGCCCTTGCCGGCCCGGGCCGACATCCGGCCCAGCTCGACCTCGAGCTCGAGGGTGTCGCCGGGCAGGACCTGGCGACGGAAGCGGGACTTCTCGACCCCGCCGAACAGCGGCAGCTTGCCGGCGAAGCGCTCGTCGGAGAGCACGGCGTAGGCACCGAGCTGGGCGATCGCCTCGAGCATCAGCACACCGGGGAGGGTGGGGCGCCCCGGGAAGTGCCCGGCGAAGAAGTCCTCGTCGCCGGTGAGGCGCCACAGGCCCTTGGCGCCCTCGCCGATGCGGAGCTCGACGACCTCGTCGAGCAGGAGGAACGGCGGGCGGTGGGGCAGGACGTCGGCCGGGGCCGGGAGGCCGCTCACCCCTCGAGGGCCTTGAGCAGCTTGGTGGGCGTGTCCTTGGGGCTGATCTTGTACCAGGCCTCGGCGACCTTGCCCTTCTCGTCGATCAGGAAGGCGGAGCGGATGATGCCCATGTAGGTGCGGCCGTAGTTCTTCTTCTCGCCCCAGACCGAGAAGGCCTCGGCCACGGCGTGCTCGGTGTCGGCGAGCAGCGGGAAGCCGAGGGAGTACTTCTCGTCGAACTTCTTCTGCTTGGCCGGAGCGTCGGGGCTGATGCCGAGGATGGCGGTGTCGCCGATGTCGCCGGCGATGTCGCGCAGGGCGCAGGACTGGGTGGTGCAGCCGGGCGTGTCGGCCTTCGGGTAGAAGTACACGAGCACCTTGCGGCCCTTGAAGTCGGAGAGCTTCACCTTGTTCTCGTCCTGGTCGAGCAGGGTGAACGCGGGAGCCTTGTCACCGGCGGAGAGCGTCGTCATGGCGCCGAAGCTAGCCGCCGCAGGAGGGCCCCGTGGCCGCCCGGACGCGGCACGGGGAGCGCCTGAGCGCTCCCCGTCCACATCGACGTCGGGCCCGGCCGGGCCCGAGGTACTACGACTACTTGGCGCCCTTGGCGGAGGCCTTCAGCTTGGAGCCGGCGGTCACCTTGGCGGCCTTGGAGGCCGGGACCTGGATGGTCTCGCCCGTCTGCGGGTTGCGGGCGGTGCGGGCGCTGCGGGGAACCTGCTCGAAGCTCAGGAAGCCCGGCAGGGTGAGCTTCTCCTCACCCTTGGCGACGACCTCGTGGGCGATGTCTTCGAAGGCCTTGAGGGACTTCTCGACATCGGTCTTGGCGAGGCCGGTGCGGTTCGCAATCTCGGCGATCAGTTCGCTCTTGGTCATGACTTCCTCCTGTCGGCCCGGCTCGGGACTGGTCCCGGGTCGGGTGGCCGGGCCTGCTGTCGAACTCGGACGGAACCGCCCGATGGGGACAGCATTGCGGGAGTTGCCCCCCAACGGGTGGATATCCCGGGATCCCCCGCATGAACATGCAGGTCCTTGCATCCGACGACACCGTGCCCCGACTGGCATCGGGGCCTGTTGTGACCGGCGTCTCAGGCCTCGACGTTGATCATGTGCCGCGCCGCCTGGTGGAAGTACGACAGCATCCGCGCCTCGTCGTCGGCCGACAGCTCACCCGCCTCGACCATCTCCCCCACCGCGATGGCCATGTTGCGGTACCAGGCCTCGCGCTCGGCCTCACCGATGGCGAAGGGGGCGTGGCGCATCCGCAGGCGGGGATGGCCACGGGCGTCGCTGTAGGTCGTGGGCCCGCCCCAGAACTGCACCAGGAACAGCGCCAGGCGCTCCTTGGCTCCGTCCATGTCGTCGGGCGGGTACAGCGGCAGCAGCACGGGATCGGCCTGCACGCCGGCGTAGAAGCGGTCGACCAGGCGCACGAAGAAGTCGACACCGTCGACGCGGTCGAAGAGGGGCTGCTCGACGTTCGTCATCGGTGCCGACCCTAGCGAGCGACGCCGGGCGCGCCCATGGCCGTTCGTCCCGTCAGGAGGCGTCGAGGGCGGCGCGGACCTCGGCCACGAACGCCCCGGCACCGGTCGGGCCCACACCCTCGAGCACCCGGCGCATGAGGGCGGAGCCGATGACGACCCCATCGGCCACCGAGCACACCTCCACGGCCTGCTCGGGGGTGGACACGCCCACCCCGACCAGCACCGGCTTGTCGGTGACGGCCTTGAGGCGGCGGGCGATGACCAGCGACGACGCCGCCAGGGCGTCGCGTTCACCGGTGACGCCGAGGAGGCCCACGGCATAGACGAAGCCCCGGGCCCGGGCCACGACCCGCGGGAGGCGCTCGTCGGGGGCGGTGGGGGCGGCCAGCAGCACGGTCTCGACCCCGGCGGCGTCGGCGGCGGTGGCCCACGGGCCGACCTCCTCGAGCGGGAGGTCGGGGAGGATCGCCGCGGCCACTCCGGCCTCGGCGAGCGAGTCGGCGAAGCGCTCGTGGCCCATGTGGAAGGCGAGGTTGTAATAGGTCATGACGGCCAGCGGCACGCCGGCGTCGATCCCCCGGAGCTCCTCGAGGATGGTCACGGGCGTGGCCCCGGCCCGCAGGGCCTCCTCGCTCGCCTCCTGGATGACCGGGCCGTCCATCACGGGGTCGGAGAAGGGGATCCCGATCTCGATGGCGTCGGCGCCGGCGTCGGCCACCGCCCGCACGACCTCGGCCCAGTCGGTGCCGTAGCCACCGGTGACGTAGGGGACGAGCAGCTTGCGGCCGGCGTCACGGCCGGCCCGCAGGGCGGTCTCGAGGATGCCTGGCTCGGCGGGGGCCTCGGGAACGGTCAGGCCCTCTTCGGCCGGGGACAGCGTCATCCGAGGATCTCCATCATCTGGCCGACGTCCTTGTCGCCGCGCCCGGACAGGTTGAGCAGCACCGTCTTGCCGGCGAGGACCTCGCGGTCACGGCTCACCCAGGCGAGGGCGTGGGCCGGCTCGAGGGCGGGGATGATCCCCTCGGTGCGGCTGAGCAGCTGGAAGGCGTCGATGACCTCGGCGTCGGTGACCTGCTCGTAGCGGGCCCGCCCGATGGACGAGAGGTGGCTGTGCTCGGGGCCGACGCCCGGGTAGTCGAGGCCGGCCGAGATCGACTGGGCCTCCTGCACCTGACCGAACTCGTCCTGCATGAGGTAGCTCTTCATCCCGTGCACCACACCGGGCACGCCGCGGCCCACGGCCGCTCCCCCGGCGGGCTCGACGCCGACCAGCTCGGCGTCGGTGTCGGCGAAGCCGCTGAAGATCCCGATGGCGTTCGAGCCACCACCCACGCAGGCGGTGACGACGTCGGGGACGCCGCCGTCGAGCAGCTGGGCGCACTGGGTCCGGGCCTCGGTGCCGATGACGGTGTGGAACTCGCGCACCATCCACGGGTACGGGTGCGGGCCCATCACCGAGCCGAGGCAGTAGTGGGTGTTCTCCACGGTGCCGACCCAGTCACGCATGGCCTCGTTCACGGCGTCCTTCAGCGTGCGGCTACCGGACATGGCCGGCACGACCTCGGCACCGAGCAGGCGCATCCGGAACACGTTGAGCGCCTGGCGGGCCATGTCGACCTCGCCCATGTAGACCATGCACTCCATGCCCAGCAGGGCGGCGGCGGTGGCGGTGGCCACGCCGTGCTGGCCGGCGCCGGTCTCGGCCACCAGGCGGGTCTTGCCCATGCGCTGGGCGAGGAGGGCCTGGCCGAGCACGTTGTTGATCTTGTGGCTGCCCGTGTGGTTGAGGTCCTCCCGCTTGAGCAGCATCCGCACGCCGCCGAGCTCCTCGGAGAGGCGGTGGCACTCGGTGAGCGGCGACGGACGGCCGGCGTAGTCGCGCAGGAGGTCGTCGAGCTGGGTGCGGAAGGCGGTGTCGGCCCAGGCGTCGCGGAACGCGTCCTCGAGCTCGAGGCAGGCGGGGACCAGCGTCTCGGGGACGTAACGACCGCCGAACTCGCCGAATCGGCCGCTGGAGGACGGCTCGGGAAGGGCCATGGGACGGGGAGACCTCTCGGACAGGGCGTGGGGTGGAGCGGGGGACGCCAGGACGGGTGAGGCTACGCGGAGCCGTCGGCGGCGGGGAACTCGGAGAGCGCTTCTGCCGCGTTGGCCACGAAGTGGCGGACCTTGACCGGGTCCTTGCGGCCCGGGGACGCCTCCACCCCGCTCGCCACGTCGACGCCCCAGGGCCGCACCTGGGCCACCGCCTGGCCCACGTTGTCGGGGGTGAGGCCGCCGGCGAGGATCACCCGCCGCCCGGGGACGAACCGCTCGGCGAGCTTCCAGTCGAAGGCCACGCCGGAGCCGGGCGTGCTGGAGTCGAGCAGCACGGCGTCGACGTCGTAGTCGTCGATGCGGTCGAGGCGGGGGTCGTCGGCGCCGAAGGCCTGGACGAGGAACGGCACCCGGCGCCGCACCACGGCGGCCTCGGCCGGGGTCTCGTGGCCGTGCAACTGCACGCCGCCGAGCCGGGCGTGGTCGACGATCTCGAGGATGCGCTCGGGGCGCTCGTCGCGGAAGACCCCGATGGCGAGGGTGCCCGGGGGGAGCTCGCGGACGATGGCGGCGGCGGCATCGGGGGTGACCTGGCGGGGCGAGCCCTCGGCGAAGATCAGCCCGACCGCGTCGGCCCCCATCGCCACGGCGAAGAGGGCGTCCTCCCGGTTGGTGATCCCACAGACCTTCACGAACACGGGCCGGACGCTACCGCCCGACCCACGCCCACCCTCCCCCGATTCCGCCCGTCGGACGCGCTTCTGGCATGCGTTCTGCACCACAGGGGGTGCAGGACGCATGCCAGAACGGTGTCGTGCGGGATCAGGCGTCGATCAGGCGGCCGTTGAGGTAGTCGTCGTAGGCGGCGAGGTCGAGGTGGCCGTGGCCGGAGTAGTTGAAGAGGATGACCTTCTCCTCGCCGGTCTCCTTGGCGGCCAGGGCCTCGTCGATCGCGCCCCGGATGGCGTGGGCGGTCTCGGGGGCCGGGATCTTGCCCTCGCTCACGGCGAACTGCATGGCGGCCTCGAAGACCTTGCCCTGCGGGTAGGCCACGGCCTCGACCCGGCCGTCACGGTGGAGCTGCGAGACGATCGGCGAGTCGCCGTGGTAGCGCAGCCCGCCGGCGTGGATCGAGGGCGGCATGAAGTCGTGGCCGAGCGTGAACATCGGCATCAGCGGGGTCATGCCGGCGACGTCGCCGAAGTCGTAGCGGAACTCGCCCTCGGTGAGGGTCGGGCACGAGGCCGGCTCGACGGCCACCAGGCGCACGTCGGCGTCCTCCATGAACGGGAACGCGATGCCGGCGAAGTTGGAGCCGCCACCGCAGGAGGCGAGGATCACGTCGGGGCGAACCTCGCCGGCGGCGGCGAGCTGCTCCTTGGCCTCGAGGCCGATGATCGTCTGGTGCAGGCACACGTGGTTGAGCACCGAGCCGAGGGCGTAGTGCGTGTCCTCCCGGCTGACGGCGTCGCGCACCGCGTCGGAGATGGCCGCGCCGAGCGAGCCTGGGCTGGAGGGGTCGTCGACCGGGCTGGGCACGACGTCGGCGCCCCAGAGGCCCATCATCACCTTGCGGTACGGCTTCTGCTCGTAGCTCGCCCGCACCATGTAGACCTTGCACTCCATGCCGAACTGGGCCGTCGCGAACGACAGCGACGAGCCCCACTGACCGGCGCCGGTCTCGGTGGCGAGGCGGGTGATGCCTTCCTGCTTGTTGTAGAAGGCCTGGGGCACGGCGCTGTTGGGCTTGTGGGAGCCGGCCGGCGACACCGACTCGTCCTTGAAGTAGATGCGGGCCGGGGTGCCGAGCGCCTTCTCGAGCCGCTCGGCGCGCACCAGCGGGGTGGGGCGCCACAGCTTGAGGATGTCGAGGACCTCGCCGGGGATGTCGATCCACGGCGTCGGCGACATCTCCTGCTCGATGAGGGCCATCGGGAAGAGGGGGCTGAGGTCGTCGGGCCCGACCGGCTGCTGGGTCGCCGGGTGCAGCGGCGGGTCCATCGGCGTGGCCATGCGGGGCAGCACGTTGAACCAGGCGGTGGGCAGCTGGCTCTCGGGCAGGTTGAAGCGGGTCATCAGAGCTCCTCGGGGTTCGCTGGCGCGGATCTTACGACCGCGCCCCGAGGGCTGTCCCAGGGTCGGAGGTCCCGACAGGCCCCCCGCTCGAGAGGCGTTCTGGCGGTGGTCGCAGGCCGGTAGCTCGGCTCAGGGGCGGGCGGCGGCGCGGAGGGCCGCGACCCCGGCGGTGGGGTCGCCCGAGGTGACGAGGTGCTCGCCCACCAGCACGGCCTGGTAGCCGGCGGCGTGGAGGACCATGGCGTCGTCGGGGCCGGTGATGCCGGACTCGGCGACCCGCACGACACCGGCGGGCATCTGCGGGGCCATCCGCACGGCGCGGGCGGTGTCGACCTGGAAGGTGACGAGGTCGCGCTGGTTGACCCCGACGAGGTCTGCACCGGCGGCGACCGCCCGCTCGAGCTCGGGCTCGTCGTGGATCTCGACGAGGACGTCGAGCCCGATGCGCCGGCCGAGGGCGAGGAACGACTCGAGCTCGTCCTGGTCGAGGGCGGCGGCGATGAGCAGCACGCAGTCGGCGCCCATCAGCCGGGCGTCGCACACGTCGCGGAGGTCGACGGTGAAGTCCTTGCGCAGCACCGGCAGCGAGCAGGCCTCGCGGGCGGCGACGAGGTCGGCGGGTGAGCCCTGGAAGAAGTCGACGTCGGTGAGCACCGAAAGGCACGCGGCCCCGCCGGCCTCGTACTGCCGGGCCAGCGCGGCCGGGTCGAGGTCGGGGAAGAGCGGGCCCTTCGAGGGCGACGCCCGCTTGATCTCGGAGATGACCGCCACGTCGCCGGCGGCCGCAGCCGCCTCGAGCGCGGCCCGGAAGCCGCGGGTCGGGGGCAGCGCGAGCGCCCGCTCGACGAGGTCGTCGAGCGGGCGGTCGTCGGCTGCTGCCGCCTCCCGGTGGGCGGCGAGGATGCGATCGAGGTACGTGCTCAGCTCGGGAGGCCCTTGTTGCCGCCGACCGGGATGGTGATGGTCATGACGGGGGGCTCGGCGAAGAGGCCGCCGATCTTGCCGAACATGGCGGCGATGGCCTCGCTGCCGCCGTGGGCCGCCAGGGCGTCGCCATCGGTGTAGAGCTCGAAGATCCACACGGTGTTCTCGTCGCCCGAGTCGAGGTGGAACGAGTACACGAGGGTGCCCGGCTCGGTCTCGACCTGCGGGAGCATCGACGAGAGGATCTCGACGCCTTCGTCACGCTTCCCGGGCTGGAACACCATCTTCACGAAAAGGGAGGTCTGTGCCATGGGCGCCGACACTAGATGACCCCGATCAGGGGTCGCGCTCGGCTTGGAGGCTCCGGGCGATGGCCATCGCAGGGGCGGCGAGGAAGCCGAGCAGCCCCAGCATCACGCCGATGATGCCGATGGCGACGAACGGTGCCAGCTTCACGAGGGCACCGACGACGAACACGAAGGCGCCGCCCAGCAGCAGCACCGCCGGGAGGACCTGGAGGGTGCGCGACACCTCGGTGCCGGCCACCGGCGTGTCGTCGAGCTCGGCCGCGTAGTCGATGTCGGGGCCGTCGTCGATGGGACGGAAGTCGTAGTTGGCGGCGCCCGGCCGGGCCCGGCGCTCTTCGCGCTCCTGCTCCCGGTAGCGGTCGTCGTAGGCCTTCCGGCGGCCCGGGTCGCTGAGCACCGCCCATGCCTCGTTGATGCGCTGCATCTCGCGCTCGTTGGCCAGCCGGTAGGCGTCGGACGCGGTGGTGTGGAAGTCGGGGTGGTGCTCGCGCGCCAGCTGCAGGTACGCCTTGCGGATCTCGGCCGCGGACGCGGTCGGGTCGACCCCGATCACGTCGTAGTGGGTGGGCTCAGGCCGGGGCATGGCCCACGAACGGCGGCTCGATGACGCCGGCCGGCATCCAGCCCTCCAGCGTCTCGACCTCGACGGTGGCGCCCACGGCGACCGACCGCGCCAGCGGCGCCAGCAGCAGGCCGGGATGGCCGGGCGACAACGGCGGGGTGGCGCTGGTGACGGTGCCCACCGGCTGGCCGTCGAGGCGGACCTCGGCACCCGACGCCACGGGGAACTCACCGTCGACCACGAGCAGCCGCACCGGACGGGGCACGTTGCCGCCCCGGCTGTCGATGCGGGCGACGAGCTCCTGGCCGGTGTAGCAGCCCTTGGTGAAGCTGACCGAGGCGTCGATCAGCCACTGGCCGGCTTCGGCGGGGATGGTGTCGTCGGTGAGCTCGGCCCCCATGGCCGGAACGCCGTGGGCGATCCGGTACCGCTCCATCGTCTCGGCACTCACGACGAGGTCGCCGTCGACCACGGCGTTGCTGCCTCGGGTCACCACGTCGTACCCGACTCACCCCCGGGCCGACGGCGGGGCCCGAGAGGGGCCCGCTCACGCCACTCGACGCGTCGTCGTCGCCCAGCACCAGCCGCCCGACCCCGAAGCGCACCGCCACCACGACGCCGGGCTCCGGCGCACCGATCTCGGCGTTGGTGCGCAGGAGGAACCGGTTCAGGCGGGCGACGAGGGGCTCGCCCCAGCCGGCGTCGACGTCGACGACGTACTCCTCGTCACTGACCCGGTGCACGCGGAGCCAGGCGTCGACCTTGCCGGTGGGCTGGAGGATCAGCGACCAGGTGGCGCCCCCGTCGGGCAGGGCCACGACCTCCTGGCTGAGCTGGCCCTGGAGGTAGCGGCCGGCGTCGGGGCCGGTGACCGTGACGACGTCGCGCTCGATGACGGCCACGCCGCCCTCCCGCTCGAAGCGGTCGTACTCCGCGGCCAGGTCGTTGATCGGGTCGGACATGGCGTCCCAGTCTCTCAGCTCCCCCGCCCGACCACTCCCGACCCGAAAGTGGCTCACCTGGTCCAGCCCGCCGAAGCAGGTGAGCCAGCCTTCGTCGCTTCCCGGAAAGGTGGCTCACGTCGTCCAGCCCGCCGAAGCAGGTGAGCCAGCTTTCGGGCGGCGGGGAGGAGCGTCAGTGCTGGGTGGGGGTGGCGCCCTTGCGCTGGGCGGTCATCCGCCGGGCGCCAGGCACGGCCGACAGCAGGGCGGCGGCCTTGTTGTGGCACTCGAGGTCCTCGTGCTCGGGCACGGAGTCGACCACGATGCCGGCGCCGGCCTGCACGTGGGCGATGCCGTCGGCCCCGACCACGAGCGTGCGGATGGCGATGGCGGTGTCGATGGTGCCGGAGAAGTCGATGTAGCCGACCACCCCGGCGTAGGGGCCCCGCTTCACCGGCTCGAGGGCGTCGATGATCTCCATCGCCCGCACCTTGGGAGCGCCCGACACCGTGCCGGCGGGCAGCGTGGCCCGCAGCACGTCGATGGGGGTCTTGCCCGTCGGCGAGCTCGCCCGACACCTGGGAGGTGAGGTGCATCACGTGGCTGTAGCGCTCGAGCACCATCATCTCGTCGAGCTTCTCGGTGCCGAACTTCACGACCCGGCCGACGTCGTTGCGGGCGAGGTCGACCAGCATCACGTGCTCGGCGAGCTCCTTGGGGTGCTCGCGCAGCTCGGCGCCGAGGCGGCGGTCGTCCTCGTCGGTGGCGCCCCGGCGGCGGGTGCCGGCGATGGGGCGGGAGATGACCTGGCCGTCGACCAGCTTCACCATGGGCTCGGGCGACGAGCCGGCCAGGCTCAGCTCGGGCGTGCGCACGAAGTACATGTAGGGGCTCGGGTTGACCTGGCGCAGCACCCGGTAGAAGTCGAACGGGTCGGCCTCGAGCGGGAACGAGAAGCGCTGCGACAGCACGACCTGGAAGATGTCGCCGGCGAGGATGTGCTCCTTGGCGACCTCGACGGCCCGGCCGTACTGCTCGGCCGACACCGAGCCCGTGACCTCCGGGAGGACGGGATCGCGGTCGGGCGGCTCGACCATCGGCTCGGCGAGGGGCCGGGCGCCGTCGATGGCGAGGCGGTCGAGGCGCACGAGGGCCTCGTCGTAGAGCCGGTCGACGGTGGCCTCGTCGGCGTCGTCGGGCAGCAGCACGTTGTCGATGAGCGTGACCCGCTGGCGGAAGTGGTCGAAGGCGGCCAGCTGGCCGATGACCGACAGCGCGGCGTCGGGGTAGCCCGTGGCGTCGTGGGGGACGTCGGGGAGGTGCTCGACCTCGCGGACGACGTCGTAGCCCAGGTAGCCGACGAGGCCGCCGTGCAGCGGGGGCAGGTCGTCGAGCACCGGCGAGCGGTAGCGCTCGAGCATCCACTCGACGGCGGTGAGGATGCCCTGGTCGGTGGGCATGCCCTCGGGCAGGTCACCGGTGACCTCGAGGACGCCGTCGCGCAGCACCAGCGTGGCGAGCGGGTTGCGGCCCACGAACGACCACCGGCTCCAGCGCTCGCCGTGCTCGACGGACTCGAACAGGAAGCCGGGCTGGTCGTCGCCGCACAGCCGGGCGAAGGCGGCGACGGGCGTGATCAGGTCGGCGAGCAGCTCCCGCCACACGGGCACGACGGTGTGGTCGGCGGCGAGCTGGTGGAACTCCTCGCGGGTGGGGCGCAGCACGTGGGCCTCAGGCCTCGCGGACGTCGGAGCTGGTGGACTCGTCGGGGCCGAACGCCCGGAAGAAGCAGGAGTAGTTGCCGGTGTGGCAGGCGCCGTTGCCCTCCTGCTCGACGACGAACAGCAGCGTGTCGCCGTCGCAGTCGTAGTAGGCCTCACGCACGAACTGGCGGTCGCCGGAGGTGTCGCCCTTGCGCCACAGCTCCTGACGGGAGCGGCTCCAGAACACCGTGCGCCCCTCGGCGAAGGTGCGGGCCAGGGACTCCTCGTTCATCCACGCCATCATCAGCACCTTGCCGGTGCCTTCCTCCTGCACGATGGCCGGGACCAGCCCGTCGGAGTTGTAGGTGACGAGGGTGAGCTGCTCGTCGGTGACCGTGATGGGGGTGCTGACCGGCATGGCGCCCACGCTACCGGGGGCGGCGGCGGGCCCCGAAACGGGTTGCCCGACCTAGAGGTAGAGGCCGGTGCTGCCGAGCTCGAGGCGCTCAGCGGCCACGGCGTGGATGTCGCGCTCGCGCAGGATGATGTAGTCGTCGCCCCGGACCTCGACCTCGTAGCGGTCCTCCGGGTTGAACAGCACCTGGTCGCCCGGCTCCATCGACCGAACGTTGGGGCCCACGGCCACGACGGCCGCCCACACCAGGCGCTTGCCCATCTGGGCGGTGGCCGGGATGAGGATGCCGCCCGTGGAGCGGCGCTCACCCTCGGCGCCTCCCATGCGCACCAGGATGCGGTCGTTCAGCATCTTGATGGGGAGCTTGTCGTCGGGCCCTGCGGCCTCGGCGGCGTGGTCGCCGGTCTTCGGTGAGGTCACGGCGTGACGGTACCGTCTGCGGCCGTGGCCGACGACACCGAGACCCGCGCCCTGACCATCACCACCGACGACGGCCTCACGCTCGAGGCCGAGGTGCGCCTTCCCGCCGCCGGCGCCGGTGGCGACGACGCCGTCACGGGCGCGGTGGTGCTCGCCCACCCGCACCCGGCCCAGGGTGGCTCGATGGCCTCGCTGGTCACCTCCGAGCTGTTCCGGCTGCTGCCCCAACGGGGGCTGGCGGCGCTGCGCTTCAACTTCCGTGGCGTCGGCGACTCCGAGGGCGAGCACGGCCACGGGCGGACCGAGGGCGCCGACATCACCGCCGCCCTGGCGGCCATGGTCGACCTCTGGCCCCACCGGCCGCTGGTGCTGTCGGGTTGGTCGTTCGGGGGCGACGTCTCGCTCTCGCTGACCGACCCCCGCATCGACGGCTGGGCGGCCATCGCCCCTCCCCTGCGGGTGCTCCCGCTCGAGGAGCTGTCGGCGGCCGCCGGTGCCGACCCCCGACCGAAGCTCCTGATCGTCCCCGAGCACGACCAGTTCCGCGATCCCGACGCGGCCCGCGAGGCCACGGCCGGCTGGGTGAACACCACCGTCGAGGCGGTGGCAGGCGCCGACCACTTCCTGGTCGGGCGCACCGAGAAGGCCGCCCGCCTCGTGGCCGCCTTCGCCGCCTCCCTCGCCTGATCCGATCGTTCCCGTGGAGCGCCCGCGTCGCCTGTGACGCGGGATCGCCACCGGAGTGGGCAGGGACGCGGACTAGGGGCGGACGGTGACGCCGGCGGCGGTCATGTGGGCCTTGGCCTCGTGCACGGTGTGCTCGCCGAAGTGGAAGATCGAGGCGGCCAGCACGGCGTCGGCGCCGCCCTCGGTGACCCCCTCGACGAGGTGGTCGAGGGTGCCGACGCCGCCGGAGGCGATCACCGGAACGCCGACCGCGTCGGCGACGGCCGAGGTGAGCTCGGTGTCGAAGCCGTCGCGGGTGCCGTCGCGGTCCATCGACGTGAGGAGGATCTCGCCCGCCCCGAGCGACTCGGCCCGCTGCGCCCACTCGACGACGTCGATGCCCGTCGGGGTGCGGCCACCGTGGGTGTAGACCTCCCACCCCTTCGCCGGCTCACCGTCGGCGTCGCGTCGGCCGCGGGCGTCGATGGCGACCACCACGCACTGGTTGCCGAACTCGGCGGCGATCTCGGAGATGAGCTCCGGCCGGTCGACCGCAGCGGTGTTCACCGAGACCTTGTCGGCACCGGCCCGCAGCAGGCGACGGGCGTCGTCGACCGTGCGGATGCCGCCGCCGATGGTGAACGGGATGAAGACCTGCTCGGCCGTGCGCCGCACGACGTCGACGATGGTCTCGCGCTGGTCGGACGATGCCGTGATGTCGAGGAAGACCAGCTCGTCGGCGCCCTCGGCGTCGTAACGGGAGGCCAGCTCGACGGGGTCACCCGCGTCGCGCAGGCCCACGAAGTTCACGCCCTTCACGACCCTGCCGGCGTCGACGTCGAGGCAGGGGATGACGCGGGCGGTCCTCACACCGTCGCCCCGGTGCCGGCGGCGGCGGCCGGCGCGGCGTCGACGCGGCGGGCCCGCACCAGCGTGTCGATGGCGGTGCGGTCGCCTTCGGGCGTGGCCACGACGCGCTCGACCTGCTCGGCCCGCTCGGTGACCAGCTCGACCTCGAGGGTCAGCTCGGCCGCGGCCAACTCGTCGAGGATGCCCTCGGCGGTGGTGAGCACCCGGGCGTCCTGGGGGCCGCCGTGGCCCTCGGAGAGGTTCAGCAGGTCGTGGCAGACCAGCAGGAACGTGCCGCCGGGAGCCATCGAGCGGACCGCGGTGCGCACGGCGAGGGCCATCTCGTCGGCCGGGATCTGGAGGTAGAAGACGACCACGAGGTCGTACGTGTGCTCGGGCTGCCAGGTGGTGGCGTCGGCCGTGATCCACGTGCCGGTGACGCCCTTGTCGGCGGCCAGCGCCTCGGCCTTGGCCAGGCCGACACCGGCGAAGTCGACCCCGGTGACCTCCCAGCCCTGCGTGGCCAGCCACACCGCGTTGCGACCCTCACCACAGGCCAGGTCGAGCGCCCGGCCAGGGGTGAGCCCGGCGACCTCGGGAGGGAGGAACTGGTTGGGCTCGCCCTTCCAGATCAGCTCGGAGGTGTCGTAGCGGGCGTTCCAGTCGGCGGCGTCCATGACGGCAGTGTACGGACGTCGACCGGCGGCGCCCGGCGGGCTCAGCTTCCGGCGGCGGTGAGGGCGTCGGGCAGGGTGAAGGCGCCCTCGTAGAGCGCCCGACCGACGATGGCGCCCGAGAGCCGGCGACCGCTCGAGCGCAGCGCGTCGAGGGCCCTGAGGTCGTCGAGGGTGCCGACGCCACCGGAGGCGATGACCGGCAGCTCGACGGCGTCGAGGACCTCGGAGAGGCCGTCGAGGTCGGGACCGGCGAGGGTGCCGTCGCGGCCGATCTCGGTGACGATCAGCGCGGCGACGCCTTCGTCGGCGAACTCACGGGCGACGTCGAGGAGATCGCGGCCCGAGCCCTTCTCCCAGCCCCGCACCGCGACCTCGCGACCGCGGGCGTCGAGGCCGACGGCGACGGGCATGCGGGCGGCGAGACGGCGCACCAGGGCGGGCTGCTCGAGGGCGGCGGTGCCGAGCACGACCCGGGCGACGCCGGCGTCGAAGAGCTCGTCGGCGGCGTCCTCGTCGCGGATGCCGCCTCCGGTCTGCACCGGCACGTCGACCGCGCGGGCGATGGCGCCGATGACGTCGCGGTTGACCGGCTTGCCGGTGCGGGCGGCGTCGAGGTCGACGACGTGGATCCAGCGGGCACCGTCGCGGGCGAAGGCGAGGGCCTGCTCGACGGGGTCCTCGTGGTACACGGTCTCGCGGTCGTAGTCGCCCTGGTAGAGGCGCACGGCGCGGCCGTCGCGGAGGTCGATGGCGGGATAGAGCTCCATCAGCGGGACTCCTGTCCAGAGGGGGCGGCGGTGCCGGCGGCGGCCGCGACGAAGCGGGCGAGGATCGCCAGCCCGGTGGCGCCGGACTTCTCGGGGTGGAACTGGGTGGCCCACAGCGACCCCCGCTCGACGGCGGCGGCGACCGGGCCGCCGTAGTCGCAGGTGGCCACGACGGTGGGGTCGTCGGCCGCGGCGGCGTAGGAGTGGACGAAGTAGACCCACACGGGATCGTCGACGCCGTCGAAGAGGCCGCAGGGCCGGCGGATGTCGAGCAGGTTCCACTGCATCTGCGGCCGCTTCACGGTGTCGGGGAGCAGGCGCAGCGTGCCGGGGAGGACACCGAGGCCGGCAACGCCTGGGGACTCCTCCGACCCTTCGTAGAGCAGCTGCATGCCGACGCAGATGCCGAGGAACGGACGGCCGTCGGCCGAGGCGGCGACGGCCTCGTCGGCCAGGCCCGAGCCGTTGAGCGCGTCCATGCACGCGCCGAACGCACCAACACCGGGCAGCACGACGGCGGCGGCGTCGCGGATGAGCCCGTGGTCGGAGGTGAGGCGGGCGTCGGCGCCGACGTGCTCGAGCGCCTTCTGGGCCGAGCGCAGGTTGCCGATGCCGTAGTCGAGCACCGCCACCAGCGGCCGATCGGCGCTGGGAGCGTCGCTCACAGCACGCCCTTGGTGGACGGGACTCCCCCGCCCTCGACCGACACCGCGTCGCGCAGCGACCGGGCGACCGCCTTGAACGTGGCCTCGATGAGGTGGTGGGTGTTCACCCCGCGCACCGACGTGATGTGGAGGGTGATGGCGGCCGAGGTGACGAAGGCGCGCCAGAACTCCTCGACCAGCTGCGGGTCGAAGGGCGGGTCACCGAGGATCTTCTGGCCGGGGAACTCGACCTCGTAGTGCAGGTACGGGCGACCCGACAGGTCGAGGGCGACGTCGATGAGGGCCTCGTCGAGCGGCACCCGGTTGGAGGCGAACCGGCGCACGCCCCGCTTGTCGCCGACGGCGACCCGGAAGACCTCGCCGAGCGCGATGCCGACGTCCTCCACCGTGTGGTGGGCGTCGATCTCGAGGTCACCCTCGGCCCGCACGACCAGGTCGAAGCCACCGTGGCGGCCGAGCTGGGCGAGCATGTGGTCGAAGAACGGGATGCCGGTCGAGGTCTCGACCCGGTTGCCGCCGTCGAGGTCGAGCTCGATGGTGATGTCGGTCTCGGACGTGGTGCGGGCGACGGTGGCGGCGCGGCGGCCGTCGTCGGTGGGGGTGGCGCTCACGACAGGATCTCCTCCAGGGCGGCGAGGAACGCGTCGTCCTCGGTGGGGGTGCCGACCGTGACCCGGAGGCAGCCCTCGAGCCTCGGCCACGACGAGCAGTTGCGGACGAGGACGGAACGGTCGACGAGCTGCTGCCACACGACCGAGCCATCGGCGTGGGTGGGGCGGAACAGCACGAAGTTGGCGCCGGAGGGCCAGACCTGCACGGGCAGCTCGGCGAGGCGGGTGACCAGGCGGCCCCGCTCCTCGACCAGGCGGGTGACACGGGCGTCCATGTCGGCGACGTGGTCGAGCGCCAGGCAGCCGGCGGCCTGCTTCAGGGCGTCGAGGTGGTACGGCAGCACGACCTTCTCGAGCTCGGCCACGATCTCGGCCGGCCCGACGAGGTAGCCCAGCCGGGCCGCGGCCATCGACCAGGTCTTGGAGAAGGTGCGGCTGACCACGAGCGGCACGTCGTCGGCGACGAGGCCGAGCGCCGACCACGGAGCGAACTGCCCGTAGGCCTCGTCGACGACGAGCAGGCCGTCGCAGCCGTCGACCATCTCGAGGGTGGCCCGCACGGTGGCCTCGTCGTCGACGATGCCCGTGGGGTTGTTGGGCGAGCAGAGGAACGCCACCGACGGCTCGACGAGCGACACGACCCGGCGGACCTCGTCGAGGTCGGTGGAGAAGTCGTCGGCCCGCTCGCCCTCGGCCACCGCGGTGCCGGTGAGGCGGGCGATGTGGGAGTGCAGGGCGTAGGTGGGCTCCCAGACCGCGGCGGTGCGGCCCGGCCCGCCGTAGGTGAGCAGGACGGTCTGGAGGACCTCGTTGGAGCCGTTGGCGGCGAAGACCTGCTCGGGGCCGACCCCGTGGAGGGCACCGATCGCGGTGCGCAGCTGCGTGGCGGCACGGTCGGGGTAGCGGTGCCAGTCGATGGACTCCGCGGCTCGGGCGAGCTCGCGCGCCCACTCCGCCGGGGGCGGCTCGGGCGACTCGTTGGTGTTGAGCCGGACGGTGACGTCGAGCTGGGGCGAGTGGTAGCCGTCCATCAGGGCGACGTCGTCGCGGGGGCGGATCACGAGCCGCTCCCCTCGTCGGCGAGGCGCCGTTCCCGGAGGCGGACGGACTCGGCGTGGGTGGCGAAGCCCTCGGCGTCGGCGATGGCGGCCACGACCGGCGCGGCCGAGGCGAAGCCCTCGCGGTCGACGTCGACGACGTGCACCTGCTTGACGAAGTCGTCGACGGTGAGGGCGCTGCCGTAGCGCGCGCTGCCGAAGGTGGGCAGCACGTGGCTGGGCCCGGCGACGTAGTCGCCGATGGAGGCGGGGGCCAGCGGGCCGAGGAACACGGCACCGGCGTGGCGCACCAGAGGCACCAGGGCCTCGGGGTCGGCGGTGATGATCTCGAGGTGCTCGGGGGCGACGTGGTTGACCACGGCCATGGCGGCCTCGGGCCCGTCGACCAGCGCGGCAGAACCCGCCCTGGGCGAAGGTCGAGGTGATCTCGGCCGACCGGGGGGCCTCGGCGACGAGGCGCACGAGGGCGGCGTCGACGGCGTCGGCGACCTGTTCGTCCCACGTGACGAACCAGGCGAGGCCGTCGGGCCCGTGCTCGGCCTGGACCATGAGGTCGATGGCGGCGTAGTCGACCGGGGCGGTGGCGTCGGCGACGACGACGATCTCCGACGGCCCGGCGAAGGCCATGGGCACGCCGACCTGGCCGGCGACCTCGCGCTTGGCCAGCGCCACGTAGACGTTGCCGGGACCGGCGATGACGTCGACCGGGCGGATGCTGTCGGTGCCGTAGGCCATGGCGGCGATGGCCTGGGCCCCACCGACGGCGTAGACCTCGTCGACCCCGGCGAGGGCAGCCGCGGCCAGCGTGGAGGTGGCGACCCTGCCGGTCACGCGGTCCGGCGGCACGCACAGCACGACCTCCGGCACCCCGGCGACCCGGGCGGGCACGGCGGTCATGAGCACCGACGAGGGGTAGGAGCCCCGGCCGCCAGGCACGTAGCAGCCGGCGCGGTCGACGGGCACCGAGATGCCCCGCACGGTGATGCCACCGCGGCGGAAGGTGTGGTCGGGGCGCAGTTGCGACTCGTGGAACTCGCGCACGGCGTCGCGGGCCTCGGTGAGGGCGGCGACCAGCTCGGGCGGGGCCTCGGCGAGCGCGGCCCGGACCTCGTCGGCGGGGACGAGGAACGCCTCGGAGCGAACGCCGTCGAAGCGCTCGGTGTACTCGCGCAGGGCCTCGTCTCCCCGGGCCCGCACGTCGGCCACGATCGCCTGGACGGCGGCCACGGGGCCCTCGCCACCGGGGTCGGGTCGCGGCAGCCCGGCCGTGAGGGCGGCGCCGGTGCGGCCACGGAGGTCCAGACGGTTCAGCACGTCGCCAGACGCTAGCGGCCAGCCGGGCGGGCACCGGCACGGGTTCGGTGCAGGATCGCGGCGGTCAGCGCAGGCGACGGTTGACGCCGTCGAGGCGGCGGTGGGCCATGCGCAGGGTGCGCTCGACCTCGAACAGGTCGTGGGCGAGGCTCTCCTCCCCAGCGGCGTTGGCCTCCTCACCGGCCTCGGCCATGCGGGCGACCAGCTCCTCGAGCGTGGTGGACGCACTGGACAGGACGGCTCGTCGGTTCTCCACGGCGGCGAGCCTCCCACAGCCCGGACGGGCCGTCCGATCCGGGACGGGGACCGGCGGCGCGGCCGACCTGGGCGAAAAGAAGCCGACGCCCCTCGAAGGGGGCGTCGGCGGGGCGACACTTGGGCGGCGGATCCCAGTGTGTGTCGCCGTACCAGGTGGCGGGAACCTGGTCCGGTCAACATAGCGCGGACACCCGGCCGAGGGAACGCCAGAACGTCAAATTCCGGTCAAGTCCGCGCGCGACTCGCCGGCCGCGAGAACGTCAAAGGCGCTGGTGAGCACGCTGAGTGGCGATGAGCGCCGCAGAGCACCGTCGGAAATCACCCACTTTGACGATGCCGGGTACGGGTCGATCCGGCCCTGGCCTAGACCTTCGAGGCCGGACAGAAGTCGTTGAGCACGCACTGATCACACCGCGGCTTGCGGGCGACGCACACACGACGGCCGTGGAGGATCAACAGCAACGAGAACAGCCCGCGGCTCGCCGCGGGCACCATCGGGTTGAGCTCGTGCTCGACCTTGACCGGGTCGGTCTCCGTGGTGAGCGCGAGCCGCAGCGACAGGCGCCCCACGTGGGTGTCGACGGGAAGGCCGGGCAGGTCCATCGCCACGCTGCGCACGACGTTCGCCGTCTTGCGCCCGACGCCCGGCACCGAGACGAGGTCCTTCATCGCGGAGGGCACCTCGCCGCCGTAGCGGTCGACGAGGGCCTGGGCCATGCCGATGAGCGACTTCGTCTTGTTCTTGTAGAAGCCGGTGCTGCGCACCAGCTCCTCGACGTCGTCGGGGCGGGCGACGGCGAGGTCCTCCGGCGTGGGGTACCGGGCGAACAGCGCCGGGGTCACCATGTTCACCCGGGCGTCGGTGCACTGCGCCGAGAGGATCGTGGCGGCCAGCAGCTCGTAGGGGTTGCGGTGATCGAGCTCGCAGTGGGCGTCGGGGTACTCGAGGACGAGCCGGTCGAAGGTCTCCCGGGCCCGGCCCTTGGGTGTGCGAGGTCGAGGCATCGGGCGCCGACACTACCGGGCGACGCGGCCGGTCGAACCGGCCCGGTGACCGGTTCGGCACCGGTAGCCTCGGCCGCCGTGCGGACCGAGACGAAGGACGACGACGGGCGCCTGGTCATGGTCGACGCCGAACCGGCCACCCCGGACGACGAGCGGTTCGCCACCGACGCCGGCCTGGTGCTCGTGCGCGAGGTCCTCCAGCTCCGTCGGCCCCTCCCCGCCGACCCCGCTCCCCCGCTCGCCGTGCGGGCCTTCCGCCCCGGCATCGACGACGAGGCCTTCCTCGCGGTCAACAACCGGGCGTTCCGTTGGCACCCCGACCAGTCGGGGTGGACGGTCGACGACCTGCGCCGCAACGAGGCCGAGCCGTGGTTCGACCCCGAGGGCTTCCTGCTCCACGAGCGCGACGGCCGCCTCGCCGGGTTCTGCTGGACGAAGGTCCACCCCGCCACCGCCGACGACCCGGCGATGGGTGAGATCTACGTGATCGCCGCCGACCCGGACTTCACGGGCATCGGCCTGGGGCGGGCGCTGACCCTCGCCGGGCTCGACCACCTCGCCGACCTCGGGCTCACCGTCGGGATGCTCCACGTGGAGGGCACCAACCAGGCCGCCCGGGGCCTCTACGACTCGCTCGGGTTCCGGGTGCACAGCGCCCACCGCTGGTGGGCCGCCGAGGGCACCCCGCCCCCCGTAGCCTGAACCGGTGGCGCCCACCCTCTACGACCTCTCGCGAGACGAGCTCGCCGCGCTGCTCGACGGCGAGCCGCGCTACCGCCTCGACCAGGTGTGGGCCGGCCTCTACGAGCAGCGCCTCTCCCCCGAGGAGATGACCACCCTCCCGAAGGCCCTGCGCGCCCGGCTGGCCGCCGAGCTGCCGTTCGCCCTCACCCCCACCGCCGAGTCGGTGAGCGAGGGTGGCGACACGGTGAAGTGGCTGTGGGCCCTCGACGGCGGCGCCAGCGTCGAGACCGTGCTGATGCACTACCCCGACCGCTCGACCGCGTGCGTCAGCACCCAGGCCGGCTGCGCCATGGCGTGCGGGTTCTGCGCCACGGGCCAGGCCGGCTACGAGCGGAACCTCACCGTCGGGGAGATCGTCGAGCAGGTGGTGCGGGCGGCTCGCACGTCGGCCGGGGGGCCCACACCGCGGCGGCTGTCGAACATCGTGTTCATGGGGATGGGCGAGCCCATGGCCAACTACGACCGCGTGTGGGAGGCCATCCGCCGCATCCACGGCGACCTCGGCCTGTCGGCCCGGCACCTCACCCTCTCCACCGTCGGCATCGTCCCCGGCATCCGGCGCATGGCCGACGAGGACCTGCCGGTGAACCTCGCGGTGTCGCTGCACGCCGCCAACGACGAGCTGCGCGACGAGCTGGTGCCGATCAACCGGCGCTACCCGCTCGCCGAGCTCTACGCCGCCTGCGCCGACTACCTGAAGGTGAAGAACCGGCGCCTGTCGTTCGAGTGGGCGCTGATCGACGGGGTGAACGACCGGGGCTCCGACGCCGACGAGCTGGCCGTCGCCGCCCGCCGCCTCCGCGCCCACGTGAACCTCATCCCCCTCAACGCCACGCCCGGCTGGCCCACCACCGGCTCGCCCCCCGAGCGGGTCGAGGCGTTCCGCGACCACCTGCGCGACCTCGGGGTGAACGCCACGGTTCGGGCGAACCGGGGCAACGACATCGACGCGGCCTGCGGTCAGCTCCGAGCCAACCACGAGGTCACCCTGGCGGCACCGACGGTGCGCCGAGCGGCCCCAGGGTGAGCGCTGCGCTCGCCCGCACCGAGCGCACCAGGACCTCCCCGGGCCCGACCCGCGCGCCGGGCCACACCACGGAGTCCTCCACCCGGCCCTCGACGACCGCTCCGCCACCGACGACGGACCGACCGATCACCGCGCCGTCGCCGATGACGGTCGCCGTCGGGTCGACCACCGGGCCGCCCGCCAGCGCCGCAGCCGCGAGGTTGGCCTCCAGGTAGTCGGTGGGGGTGCCGCAGTCGACGAAGGGGCCGTCGTGGCGCTCGGCGTCGAGCCCACCGGCCTCGTGGCAGCGGCGCCACACCACCTCGTAGAGCCCCGTCGGCACCGGCTCCAACCGTCGGGCCTCGGCCCACGGCAGCAGGCTCGCCACCACCCCGACCCTCGGGCCGAAGGAGTCGGCGCCGTGCACGAGCACGCTCGGGTGGCTGCGATCCCACCCCGTGACGAACGGCGTGAGGTCACCGGGGGCCCAGGTGTCGGCGTTGACGATCACCACGTCGCGCCCGTCGAGCCACCCCCGCAGCGCCCCGACGGCCCCGGCCGTGCCGAGCGCCTCGGGCTGCTCCTCCGAGAGGTGCACGTCGTCGCGGCCGCCGTTGACCAGGTGGGCCCGGATGGTGGCGGCGCCGTGGTGGAGGTTGACGGCGACCGGCGCGCCGAGGGGCGCGACCCGCTCGAGGGCGAGGTCGAGCAGCGCCCGGTTGCCCACCGGGCACAGCGGCTTCGGTCGCAGGTCGGTGAGCGGCGCGAGCCGGCGGCCGGCCCCGGCGGCGAGCACGATCACTGCGACATCTGTCGCCCGCGCGTGTGGTCCGGCCGTGGTCACTGCCACACTGTGGCCCATGGAGACCCGCCGCTGGACGAACCCGACCCAGCCCCAGACCCTTCAGATCGCCGTCTTCCTGCTCTACATCAGTGCGGTGTTCGGTGTCCTCGGCCTCAACCTGATCAGCCTCCTGCTGGCGGTCGGCGAGGCGGGTGCCGGCTTCGGCATCGCCAACGAGCGCAAGTGGGGCTACCGGCTCGGGGTCGGGGTGGCCGCCTTCGGGCTGCTTCCCGCGGCGCTCTACATCCTGAACAACGGCATCGGCTCGATCCTGAACCTCGTGTTCCTGATCAGCATCGTGTTCCCGGTCGCGCTGTTCGCCCTGCTCGTCCATCCGATGAGCCGCGAGTACCAGCGCATCTGGTTCCGCTGACCCCGACTCCCGGAGAGCGCGTGAGCGCTTGTACGATCCCGCCGCACGGCCAGGGGGGTCTGGCCGACAGGGGGTCGTGATGGAGTTCAACCTGGCGCAGGTCCTGAGGGCCGTGGCCGATGAAGTGCCGGACCGCGAGGCGATCGTCCACCCGGGCGGCCGGCTCACGTTCGGCCGCCTGCTCGAACGGGTCGACCGCCTGGCGGCCGTGCTCGCCGAGGCCGGTCTGGGCGTGCACCGCGAGCGCGCCGAGCTGGCGCCGTGGGAGTCCGGCCAGGACCACCTCGCCCTCTACCTGCACAACGGGCCCGAGTACCTCGAGGGCATGTTCGGCGCCTACGCCGCCCGGGTGGCGCCGTTCAACGTGAACTACCGCTACGTGGCCGAGGAGCTGCGGTACCTCCTCACCGACTCCCGGGCCCGCGGCATCGTCTACCACTCGACCTTCGCCCCGGTGCTGGCCGAGGTCCGCGCCGAGCTCCCCGAGCTCCAGCTGCTGCTCCAGGTCCCCGACGACAGCGGCATCGGCCTGCTGCCCGACGCCCGCTGGTTCGACGACGCCCTCGCCGGCGTGCACGCCGCGCCCCCGGCCGACGAGCCCTCGCCCGATGACCTCTACATCCTCTACACGGGTGGCACCACCGGCATGCCGAAGGGCGTGCTGTGGCGTCAGGCCGACATCTACCCGGCGGCCCTCGGCGGTCGGCAGCTGGCCACCGGCGAGGAGTGGCCCGACCTCGCCGCCATCGTCGAGAACGCCCGCAACGGCGGCACCCGCGTGCTGCCGTCGGCCCCGTTCATGCACGGCGCCGCCCACTGGTTGGCGATCAACTCGCTCGGCCAGGGCAACACCATCGTGCTGCCCGGGAACACCACGACCTTCGACCCCGACGACGTGTGGGCCACGATCGAGCGCGAGTCGGTCAGCATCGTCCTGATCGTCGGCGATGCCTTCGGGCGCCCGCTGCTCGACGCGCTCGACCGCGGCACCTACGACCTGTCGTCGCTCGTGCTGCTCATCAGCGGCGGCGCCGCGCTGTCGGCGCCGGTGAAGGCGGGTCTGCTCGACCGCGTCCCGGGCATGGCGATCATGGACGGCCTCGGTGCGTCGGAGACGGGCACCCAGGCCAGCCAGATCACCGGCGCGGGCGCACCGGTCAGCACCGGCACCTTCACCCCGGGGCAGGGGATGGCGATCGTGTCCGAGGACCTCACCCGCCTGCTCGAGCCGGGCACCGAGGAGCTGGGTTGGCTGGCCCAGACAGGGCGGGTGCCGCTCGGCTACCTCGGCGACGAGGCCAAGACCGCCCGCACCTTCCCCACCATCGACGGCGTGCGCTTCTCGGTGCCCGGCGACCGGGCCCGCGTCACCGCCGACGGCCTGCTCGAGCTGCACGGCCGCGACTCCGTCACCATCAACTCGGGCGGCGAGAAGATCTTCGCCGAGGAGGTCGAGGCCGCCCTCGCCCACCACCCGGCCGTCTACGACGTCGTCGTCACCGGACGCCCGTCCGAGCGGTGGGGCCAGGAGGTCGTCGCGGTGGTCCAGCTGCGGGAGGGCTTCGAGGCCACCCCCGACGAGCTGGTCACCGAGTGCGAGCGCCACATCGCCCGCTACAAGCTCCCCAAGGCGATCGTCTTCGTCGACCGGGTCGTCCGCTCCCCCGCCGGCAAGGCCGACTACCGGTGGGCGAAGCGCACCGCAGAGGACGCCGGCGCCTCGGCCGGGTGAGCCCCGGGCCCACCGCGCCGAGGAGGCCCGTCGCCTCGCCTAGCCTGCCGCGCCGGTGAAGCACGCGAAGGAGCCGGAGCCCCGGCCGCAGCCGACCGGCCGGTCGAGGATCCCGATCGTCATCGGGGTGGTCGTCGTCGTGCTCGTGGTGGCCGGCCTGCTGGTCGTGCGGCCGTGGGGCGGCGGCGGTGGAGACACCAGCACCGCGGCGTCGTCCGATGGCAACGGCACCGCCGACCCGACCACCGTGCCGGCCGACCCGATCGAGGCGTACCGGGGCGAGGGCTGGGTGGCCGCGGAGAACGCCAAGCCCGGCTCCAAGGAGTGGACGATCCCCGACGACCGCTCGATGTGGGACCGGATCTCCGGCTACGCCAACACGACGAGCATCGACTTCGGCGGCTCGTTCGACCTGAAGGTCTCCACCAAGGCCCCGTCGTGGATGGTCTCGGCCTACCGCATCGGCTGGTACGGCGGCGAGGGCGCCCGCCTCGTGTGGCGCAGCATCCTGCTGCCGGGCTCCGTCCAGCCCGGGGCCGTGCTCGACGACCCCGCCACGAAGACCTGGTCGGCCCCCTGGGAGACCTCCCTCACCGTCGCCACCGACGCCACGTGGCCGCCGGGTCAGTACCTGCTGCGCCTGGAGAGCAGCGACGGCGGCGCCACCTACGTCCCGATGGTGATCCGCGACGACGGCAGCCGGTCGGGCATCCTCATGCAGAGCGCCGTCACCACCTGGCAGGCCTACAACGGCTGGGGCGGCGCCAGCCTGTACCAGGGCAACAACGGCCGGGCCGACGTCGTCAGCTTCGACCGGCCCTACACCGGCAACGGAAGCGGCGAGTTCCTGGGCCGCGAGTACGAGTTCATCTACCTGGTCGAGCGCCTCGGCCTCGACGTCTCGTACTGGACCGACGTCGACCTCCACGAGCGGGGCCAACTGGCCACCAACCACAAGGCCATCGTCATCCCCGGCCACGACGAGTACTACACGGTCGAGATGCGCCAGAACCTCGAGGCCGCACGCGACGCCGGCGTGAACCTCGGCTTCTTCGGGGCCAACAACGTGTACCGGCGCATCCGCCTCGAGCCGTCGTCCACCGGGCCGTCCCGCCACGAGGTCAACTACCGCGACGCCTCCCGCGACCCGCTGAACGGCATCGATCCGCTGCGGGTCACCACGAGCTTCCGCGAGGCCCCGGCCGCCAACCCCGAGAGCTCGCTGATCGGCAACTACTACGAGTGCAACCCGGTGAAGGCCGACTGGGTGGTCGGCGACCCGACGATGTGGATGTTCGAGGGCTCGGGCTTCACCAAGGGCGAGCGCGTTCCCGGGATGGTGGGCAACGAGTACGACCGGGTCACCGCGGGGGTGCCCACACCCGAGAACATCCAGGTGCTCGCCCACTCGCCGGTGAGCTGCAAGGGCCTCCAGTCCTACGCCGACAGCACCTGGTACTCCGCACCCAGCGGGGCCGGGGTGTTCTCCGCCGGCACGTTCGGCTGGTCACCGCAGCTCGACATCGACTGCCCACCCGCGCCGCCCACCGAGCAGCGCTGCAAGGTCGCCAAGGTCACCGAGAACATCCTCAGGGCCTTCGCCGCCGGACCGGCCGGCGCCGCCCACCCCAGCGTCTCCAACCTGGCGATGTACGGCATCCCGTTGCCGAAGGCGGCGCCCACGGGCCCGACCTCGAGCACGGTGCCCGTCGGCGACTGACCCACCGGTCGTCGCCGGGCGCTCAGGCCTGGGGCGTGAGGACGGCCTCGACCTGGCCGGCGGCGTCGTGGTACCCGGCGTAGGCGAGCAGGTCGCGCAGGAGCACTGCGCCCTGGTGGCCTTCGTGGCCCATGAGCACCAGCTCGTGGGCGACCGCCGACGGCGGTGCCGGTGCCGCCGATGGCCACGGCGGCCAGGCTCTTCGGGGGCCGGGCCTCGTCATGGGCGAACACCCATGCCATGACCGACACGCCCTCGTCGCGACGACCCTCGGCCAGTGCCACGGCCCCGCGCAGCGACGACGACGGGATGATGAGCGGGGCGGCCGCGGCGGCCGTCGGCTCGGCGCCCTGCACGTCGCCCTGCATGAGGTGGGCCCAACCCAGCAGCTCGGCGGCCCACGACAGCACCGACCCCTGGGGCCGCTTCCGGAGGACCTCCTCGGCGATCGTGCGGGCCTCGTCGGGGCGGTGCTCGAGCAGGGCCCGGTGGGCGACGGCCAGGCGGTCGATGAGCTCGTCCTGGCGGACCTGGCGCAGCTGGTTCAGGTTGAGGGCGGCGAAGGCCCCGGCCATCACCGCGCCGAACAGGAAGCCGTTCACGATGGCGAGCACCGCGAGAACGCCGGCGACCACGACCGACACGATCTCGGCAGCCCGCCGGCCCCGACCCCCGGTGGCGATGTCGCACACGTCGAGGAAGACCTGGCCACCGTCGAGGGGCAGCACCGGGATGAGGTTCAGGATCGACCAACCCACGTTGATCCAGATCACCTGGCGCAGGATCACGCCGGCGTCGCCGGAGGGCACCGCGCCGGACCAGTCGAGCAGCAGGGCCGGCACGCCGAACAGCAGCAGGGCCGAGAAGGGGCCGGCCAGGCTCACGACGATCCGCTGGCGCGAGGTCAGCTCGCCCGAGCCGCTGGTGAGGCCGCCGAAGCCGTGCAGCAGGATGCTGGGCTTCACGCCGTAGGCCCGGAAGGCGACGGCGTGGCCCATCTCGTGCAGGAACACCGACACGGTGGCGATCAGGACCCACGTGACCACGTGGAACCACGGCTGCGGGAGGCCGAGCAGCACGAGCACGAGGAAGAACGACGGCTCGATGCGCACGGGGATGCCCGCCACCTGCATCCGAGGTCCTCTCGCCATGGGGACAGGCTACGGCCGTCACCACACCGCTACCGTTCGCGGCCGTGCCCGACGCCTCGCCCGACCCGGTGATCCGCCTCGACGACGACCTCGTGCTCCGGCGCGCCGAGGCGGCCGACCACGACGGCGTCGTCGCCCTCACGACCCGCGTGTTGGAGATCGAGGACCCGTCGTCGATCCGGGCCCTCCTCGCCGGTGAGGTGCCGGTCGACTGGCTGATCGTGGCGGCCGGGCCCGACGCCGGGCGGCCCGGCGGAGGCACGCCGGTGAGCGCGTGTGTCCGCATCCCTCACGGCTTCGCCATCGACGGCGTCGGTGTTCGGGGCAGCCAGATCGAGTACGTCGCCACCGACGAGCAGTGGCGCGACCGGGGCCTCGTGCGGGCCCTCTTCGCCGAGCACCACCGCCGGGCCGCGGCCGACGGCGAGGTGCTCCAGGTCGTGGGCGGGATCCCGTACTTCTACCGGAAGCTCGGGTACGGCCACGGCTTCGACGTGGCGCCCACCATCGCCGTCTCTCCCCGGTCGGCCCCGCCGCTCGACACCACCCGCGTCGAGGTCCGCCACGCCCGGCCGGACGACCTCGACTGGTTCCTCACCGTGGAGGCCGAGCGGCCGCGGCACGGCGTCACCATCGTGCGCGACCGCGCCTCGATCTCGACCTGGCTGGCCCGCACCGACGCAGGCGAGCGCACGCCGTGGGAGTCGCTCCTCGTCGCCGAGGTCGCCGGGCGGCCGGTCGGTTGGGTCCGCACCTCCGCCTTCCCCGACCAGGCCCAGCTCTTCCTCCTCCCGGGGGTCGCGCCCGACACCGAGGTGGCGGGCCAGCTGCTCGTCGGGGCCATCGCCGCTGGTCAGCAGCTCGCCGACGAGCTGGGACGGCCCGTCGACCTGCTCGCCACCGACCAGCCCGGCACGCCGTGGAGCCGCGTCGTGCACGCCGCCGGCCACCCGTACCCCGAGCCCAGCGGCTGCTACGCCCGGGTGGCCGACCCGGTGGCGTTCCTCCGGGCCGTCGAGCCCGTGCTCTCGCGCCGGCTCGCGTCCTCAGGGCTGCTCGCCGACCGGGGCGAGCTGTCGATCTCGCTCTACGAACGCGGTGTCCTTCTCGCCTGGGAAGGCGGGCGGGTGACACGCATCGAGGCGGCCGACCCCGATCCCGAGCCGTTCGAGTCACGCGGCGTCGGCGTGGCGCCCGACTGGTTCCCGGCCCTCGTGCTCGGCCGGTGGGGCGCGAGCGGCCTCGCCGAGCGCACCGACGACACCGAGCTGGGCGACCACGCCACGGTGATGGACGTGCTCTTCCCGCCCCTCCCGAACGACCTGGTCACCGACCTCTGAGACGACCGACCACCGGCGGCGCCGTGCTCGACTCCCTCGCCGGCGGCCCGCACCCGTAGGCTGCCGCCGTGGTCGACATCGACACCGAGCATCTCCCCGAGGGCGACGAGAAGGTCCGCGCCGTGCGGTCCATGTTCGACGCCATCGCCCCCCGCTACGACCTCGTGAACCGGGTCATGACGTTCCGCATGGACGTCGGCTGGCGCAAGCGCACCGTGCGCGACCTGCGCCTCGGCCCCGGCTCCCTCGTCGCCGACCTGGCCTGCGGCACCGGCGACTTCTGCCGCGAGCTCGAGGCCCAGGGCCTGAAGCCGATCGGCTTCGACCTCTCGTTCGGGATGCTGGCCAACGCCCGCACCGGCGCACCTCTCGCCGAGGCCGACATCCTCCGCCTGCCCCTGCCCGACGCGTCGCTCGACGGGATCACCTGCGGGTTCGCCCTGCGGAACCTCGTGGAGCTCGGCGGCTTCTTCACCGAGCTGGGCCGGGTCGTGCGCCCGGGTGGCCGCATCGCGATCCTCGAGGTCGCCCAGCCCCCGAACCCCGTGCTGCGCTGGGGCCACGGCATCTACTTCGGCAAGGTCGTCCCCATGGTCGGCGGGCTGCTCTCCGACCCCGGCGCCTACCGGTACCTGCCCAAGTCGGTGGCCTACCTGCCCGAGCCCGAGCAGATGCTCGCCACCCTGGCCGACGCCGGGTTCGTGCAGGTCGAGCGCACCCTGCTCTCCACCGGCGTCTCGCAGCTCATCACCGCCACCCGCACGAAGCCGGGCTGGTGAGCGGGCAGACCACCTCGGGGCTCGTCGCCCGGACCCGCCCCCTCGACTCCGACCCCGACCTGCTCGCGGTCGCCGGCGACGACGGCGTGGTGTTCGTGCACGATCGCACCGGGCTCGCCGGGGTGGGCGTGGCCGCTCGCATCGCGCTGCCCCGCTCCGGCGGACGGGCCGATGCCGACGCCGCGGCCGACGCCCTGGGGGCCATCGAGGTCGACGACACGGTCGAGCTGCCCGGAACCGGGCCCGTGGCCCTCGGCGCCCTGCCGTTCGCCCCCTCGGCACCGGCCGAGCTCGTGGTCCCCCGCATCGTGGTGGGCCGGGCCGACGACGGCACGAGGTGGGTCACCACGATCGCCCCTGCTGACGACGAGCCCTCGGCCGCCGAGGTCGAGGCTCTCGTGGGCCGGGGCCTGGCCGGGGCCGTGGGCTTCGCCCGCGACGCCGGGCTGACCCCCGCCGACGAGGGGCCCGCCACCTACGAGCTGCGCTCCGAGCGCTCCCCCGCGGAGTGGTGCGAGGCCGTCGCCGAGACCACCCGCCGCATCCATGCCGGCGAGGCCCGCAAGGTCGTGCTCGCGCGGGCCGTCGACGTCGTCACCGACCAGCCGCTCCGGGCCGGGGCCGTGCTCGGCCAGCTGCGCCGCTCGTACCCGGCCAGCCACCTCTTCTCCGTCGACGGGTTCGTGGGCGCGACCCCCGAGCTGCTCGTCGCCCGGGCCGGCGACCGCGTGCGGGCCCACCCGATGGCCGGCACCGCCCCCCGCAGCGGCGACCCCTCCACCGACGCCCGCCTCGCTGCCGCCCTGCTCGCCTCCACCAACACGCGCGACGAGCACCGCCACACCATCGACATGGTCCACGACACCCTGCTGCCGTGGTGCTCGTACCTCGACGAGGAGGCCGAGCCCTCCATCGTCGCCATGGCCAACGTGCAGCACCTGGCCACCCGGCTGGAGGGCAAGCTCTCCAGCCCGGCCGCGTCGGTGCTCGAGCTGGTCACCGCCCTCCACCCGACGCCCGCCGTCGGGGGTGCGCCGAGGGAGGTCGCCCTGGCCATGATCGCCGAGCTCGAGCAGCTCGATCGCGGCCGCTACGCCGGGCCGGTCGGCTGGGTCGACGCCGCCGGCAACGGCACGTGGGCGGTGGGCATCCGCTCCGCCGAGCTCGCCGGCACCACCGCCCGGGTGTTCGCCGGGGTCGGCGTGGTCGCCGACTCCGAGCCGGCGTCGGAGCTGGCCGAGACGAGGGCGAAGATGCAGGCCGTGCTCGGGGCCCTGATCCGCCCGTAACTCCTTCGCCGGGAAACCGACGGGCGTGGTTCGCTGGGACCGTGAGCGCCTCGACCACCCCGTCCCCGTCCGAGCCCCTGGAGCAGACCGACCGGTCCCGGCTGCGGCGCAGGCGCGACCGCGGCTCGTTC
Organism: uncultured Actinomycetes bacterium; assembly: GCA_963702555.1. Lineage (GTDB taxonomy): Bacteria > Actinomycetota > Acidimicrobiia > Acidimicrobiales > Acidimicrobilacustridaceae > CAMFLJ01. The sequence goes on along the minus strand of CAVPCW010000010.1, from coordinate 662,993 downwards.
GACCGGGCCGCGGCCGAGGCCGTCCTCGACGAGGCCCTGGTCGCCCACGTGGCCACCGTGACCGAACAGGGCCCGATCGTGCTCCCGATGGCCCACGCCCGGGTCGGCGGGCACCTGTACGTGCACGGTGCGCCGGCGAACCACCTCCTTCGGGCGATCGCCGCCGGCGCGCCGGTGTGCGTGACGGTCACGATCCTCGACGGGCTCGTGCTCGCCCGCTCGGCGTTCCACCACTCGATGAACTACCGCTCGGTCGTGCTGTTCGGCTCGATGGAGAAGGTGCTCGACCGCGCCGAGAAGCGGGCGGCGTCAGAGGCGCTGGTCGAGCACATGGCGGCGGGGCGGGCCGCCGAGGCCCGGATGCCCACCGACGCCGAGCTCGATGCCACCCTCTTCCTCCGCCTCTCCATCAGCGAGGGGTCGGTCAAGGCCCGCGAGGGCGGCCCGATCGACGAGGAGGCCGACATGGGCTGGCCGGTCTGGGCGGGCGTCGTGCCCGTGCTCAGCTCGTTCGGGGCGCCGGTCCCCGACCCCCTCGGCGAGGAGCGGCCGCTGCCGCCCCACGTGGAGGCTCTCAGCCGCTGAGGCCGAGCGCCTCCCCGATCGCCGCGGCGGTCGCGGCATGGAGCTGCTCGTGCACCGCGACGTTGGCGGCGCGGTCGGTGCGAACCAGCACGAGGTGCACGCCACCGGCGGTGAGCGCGGCGCGCACCGCGACCTCGGTCGACTCGTCGTCGAGGGCTTCGAGCACGGGCAGACCGTGGGCCACGGCGAGGGTGGTGAGGTCGACGCCATGGGGCGTGCCGAAGAGCTGCTCGAAGCGCTCGGGGGCCAGGGCCGATGCCTGCGGGAGGAACGAGAAGATCCCGCCACCGTCGTTGTCGACCACCACGATGCAGAGGTCGACGCCACGGTCGGCGAGGCCGAGCAGGCCGTTGGTGTCGTGGAGCAGGGCGACGTCGCCGATCAACAACGCCGTCGGGGCTCCGGTGAGGGCCACGCCGACGGCCGTGGACACGACGCCGTCGATGCCGTTTGCACCCCGGTTGGCGTGCACCGTGACGCCAGGCAGTGAGCCGGCGAACCACTCGAGGTCGCGCACGGGCATCGACGAGGAGACGACGAGCGCACCGCCATCGGGCACCGACATGGCGACGGATCGGGCGATGCCGGGCTCGGTGGCCCCTTCGTGGGCTGCGAGGGTGTCGGCGATGGCCGCCTCGGCCGCGTCGTCGGCCGCCCGCCACCGCTCGGCCCAGCCCTCGACACCGCCGAGCGGCTCCAGCTCGGCCGCGACAGCCCGGCACAGCGCACCGGGCTCGGCCGTGACCACGGTGGTGGCGTTGCGCTGAGGGTCGAGCCACGTGCCGTCGCGGTCGACCAGCACCTGGGGAACCGCCGGATCGAGCGTCGCCAACCACTGGTTGAGCACCTTCGAGGCCGGCGGTGCACCGAGGCGCACCACGACCTCCGGTTCGCCGAGGTCGGACCTGATCCGCAGGAGGGCGTCGGCGTGGGCCACGACGTTCGGATGGGCCACCCGACAGCCGGAGCGGGGGTCGGCGAGGACGGGCCAGCCCAGCGCCTCGGCGAGGGCGAGCACCGCCTGGGGGTCGTCGATGCCGGCGCCGGCCATGAACACACCCCGTCCCCTCACCCGCGGGACGGCGCGGGACGGCACGCCGCCCACGGCCAGGGCCTCGTGCCACGGCCGACCGGCAGGGCGGCCCGAGGGCAACGGCAGGGCGGAACCGACCAGGGGCTCCCGGAACGGCAGGTTCAGGTGCACGGGCCCGGCGGGCGAACCGGTCGCCTCGACGACCGCTCGGGCGGCGAGGCTGCGCCAGGTGGAGGCGGCCTCGGCCGAGGGCGGCCCCGGGTCGGCGAAGAAGCGGGTGGAGCGACCGAAGAGGTGCGTCTGGTCGATGGCCTGCGGGGCTCCGACGTCGCGCAGCTCGGGCGGGCGGTCGGCGGTGACGGCCATGAGCGGCACCCGGTCGAGGTCGGCCTCGACCACTGCGGCGTGGAGCTCGGCGGCCGCGGTGCCGCTGGTGGTGAGCACGATGGCGGGCCGCCCGGTGGCCCGGCCCAGGCCGAGGGCCATGAACGAGCCCGATCGCTCGTCGTGGTGCACGTGCACCCGCAGGCGGTCGTCGGCCGCCAGGGCGAGCGCCATCGGGGTCGAGCGCGAGCCCGGGCACACCACGGCGTCGGTGACGCCGGCCCGCACCCACTCGTCGACGAGCGTGGCGCAGAAGGTGGCGTTGAGGTCGCCGACGCCCGCGGCCGCGAGGTCGGGTCGGTCGGTGGTCGGGTCGGGCACGGCCCGCAGCCTACGGGCGGCCACGCACCGGAGCCCTACGCTGCCAGCCGTGACCACCGGCTCCGGACCCCTGCACGCCGAGGTCGTCGGCCCGGCCGGCGGCGACCGTCTCGTGCTGGTGCACGGCTTCACCCAGACCGGCCGGTGCTGGGGGGCGTTCGCCGACGACCTCGTCGCGCGACCACGAGCTGGTGCTGGTCGACGCCCCCGGCCACGGCGGCTCCACCGGGGTGGAGGCCGGCCTCCCCGACGGGGCGCTGCTCCTCGGTGACGCCGGCGGACCGGCCACCTACGTGGGCTACTCGATGGGTGGCCGCCTCGCCCTCCACCTCGCCCTGGCCCGCCCCGACCTGGTGCAGCGGCTGGTGCTGATCGGGGCCACGGGCGGGATCGACGACGACACCGAGCGGGCCGCCCGTCGAGCGGCCGACGACGCGCTGGCCGACCACGTGCTGGAGGTCGGTGTCGCCGCGTTCCTCGACGAGTGGCTGGCCCAGCCCCTGTTCGCCGGACTCACGCCGGCAGCGGCCGCCCGCGACGAGCGCCTGGTCAACACCGCCGATGGCCTCGCGTCGAGCCTGCGCCTGGCCGGGACCGGCACCCAGGAGCCGCTGTGGGACCGCCTCGCCGCCATCGACGTGCCCGTGCTGGTGCTGGCCGGCGTCGATGACGCCAAGTTCTCGGCGATCGCCGGGCGCCTGGCCCGGTCGATCGGGCCCAATGCCACGGTGGCCCTCGTCCCCCGGGCCGGGCACACCGCACAGCTGGAGAACCCGGCGGACACGGCGTCGATCATCCGCCGCTGGCTCCGCGCCCACCCGATCGCCTGACCCTTCCGAAAGGTGGCTCACCTGCTTCGGCCCGCTGTAGCTGGTGAGCCAGCTTTCCGGCGGACACCAAAAGGTGGCTCACCTGCTGCGGCCGGCTGTAGCTGGTGAGCCAGCTTCGGGAAGGAGGGGGTCAGCCGGTGAAGGCGGGGGTGACCGTGGCGGCCTCGGCGGCCGCTGCCGTGGTGGTGGTCACCGGGGCGGCGCACGCCTCGATGACGTTCGAGCCCGGGAACCCGCTGATGAACACCCGGCTGCCCACCGGCTGGAGGCGGTCGACGGCGTCCTCGTCGCCGAAGTCGATGAGGTCGACGACGGCGAGGGTGGCGGGGTCGATGGCCTGGAGGATGCCGGGGTCGCTGGCGGTCACGAGGATCCATCCGTCGAACGGAGCGGCGTCGCGCGGGTTGCCACCGACGGGGACCACGGCCAGCTCGACGTGGGTGACCTCGTCGATCACCGACACGTCGCTCGAGATGGCGTTGGTGATGTACACCCGACCGCCATAGGCGGCGAGGCCGACACCGAGGCTCCCGGAGGTGGAGAAGGTGTCGGTGATCGTGTCCGTAGCGGTGTCGACGACCCACACCGTGCTACCGCTCAGCAGCCAGATCGAGCCGTTGACCTCGTAGGGGTAGCCGCCGACGCCGGCGATGGTGTCGATCACGGTGTCGGTGGCGGGGTCGATCACCTGCAGGCCGCCCGACGCGGCGACGTACACCTTGCCGTTGGCGGTGGCGGGCCCGATCGGGTTGGTGAGGCCGGTGATGGTGGCCACGACCGTGAAGGTGGCCAGGTCGACGACCGACACGCTGTCGTCGGTCGCATTGGCCACGTAGGCCTTCCCGCCGGCCAGGGACACGCCGTCGGGGAACGTACCGACCGGCACCGTGTCGAGCGTGGCTCCCGTGATCGTGTCGATGGCGGCGAACTCGTCGGTGAAGGCCAGGGCACCGAACACGGTGTCGCCGATGGAGTCCATGGCGCCGACCGGCTCGAGCGGGGACGTGGCCGACACCTGGACGCAGGGGCCGGCGACCTGGGCCGAGACCGGGCCCGAGAGCCCGGGGGCGACGACGACGGCGCCGCCGAGGAGCGCGCCGACAGCCAGAGCCGACGCGCGTCGGTAGAGGTGCTTCACGATCAAGGGCCTCCCGCAGCGAACGATGTCGCAGGAAGGTTAGGCGCCTCAGTGCCCCCGGATCCCTGATGGGCCCCTCAGCCGCCGACGAAGAGGCCGACGGAGAAGACCACGCCGAACAGCAGCTGCACCCGGCCGGTGGCCCCGAGCACCGGGATGAGCGCCGGGCCCTTGGCCCCCTGGAGCACCAGCAGCACCGGCTTGTTCACGAACACCACGACGAACAGGGCGCTGGCGGCGAGGGGCCGCCCACCCAGGCCGGCGATGAACGGCAGGGTGACGAACGGCAGGAACATCAGCGCCGTGTAGAGGATGCGGGTGCGCTTGTCGCCGAGGCGCACGGCCAGGGTGCGCTTGCCCGAGACCGTGTCGCCCGGGATGTCGCGCAGGTTGTTCACCACCAGCAGGGCCACCGCGAACATGCCGACCGGCACCGACACGGCGAGGGTGAGCGGGGTGATCCGCACGATCTGCACGAACGCCGAGCCGGTGGTGGCCACCACGCCGAAGAAGACGAAGACGAAGAGCTCGCCGAACCCGGCGTAGCCGTACGGCTTGGGGCCGCCGGTGTAGAACCACGCCGCCGCGATCGAGGCCAGGCCCACCAGGATCAACCACCACGACGTGGCCGCGGCCAGGGCCAGGCCGGCCACCGCCGCAACGCCGAACGAGACGAACGCCGCCCGCTTCACCGCACCGGCCCGCTTGGCGCCCGAGGCCACGAGCCGCATCGGGCCGACCCGGTCGTCGTCGGTGCCCCGCACGCCGTCGGAGTAGTCGTTGGCGTAGTTCACGCCGACCTGGAGGGCGAGCGACACGACCAGCGCGGCCACGAAGCGCCAGATGATCAGGCCCTTGAGGGCGTTGGTGTCGCCGTCCATCCCGGCCGCGGCCGCGGTGCCGACCAGCACGGGCACCACCGCGGCGGGCAGGGTGCGGGGCCGGGCGCCGGCGATCCAGGCGTTCATGGCCGGTCAGCTTGCCCGCTCCCGGCGGAGGCGGCCGAATCCTCGCTGACCGGCGCCCCGCTCTAGCCTCGGCGCCGATGCGAGAGCTCGTCGCGGTCGCCCTCACGGGCCAGGCGTTCGTCGACACCCTGGTGAAGGTGTGGGAACGGGGCGACGCGGTGCTCCCCATCGACCCCCGGCTGCCGGCACCGGCGGTGGAGACGAGCCTCGCCGCCCTCTCCCCCGGCCGCTTCGTCGACGCCACCGGGCAGGAGATCACCCTCACCGGCGGCCGTCCGGTCGAGGACGGCGACGCCCTCGTCGTGCCCACGAGCGGCAGCACCGGCGTGCCGAAGGGCGTCGTGCACACCCACGACTCGCTGGCCGCCTCGGCCCGTGCCACCTCCGCCGGCCTCGAGGTCGACCCCGCGACCGACCGGTGGCTGTGCTGCCTCCCGCTCTCCCACATCGCCGGCCTGGCCGTCGTCGTGCGGGCGATGACCTTCGACATGCCCCTCGAGGTCCACGAGCGCTTCGACGCCGACGCCGTGGTCGACGCCGCCCGCCGGGGCGCCACCCTCACCACCGTCGTGCCCACGGCCCTCGCCCGCTTCGACCCGGCCATCTTCCGCCGCATCATCGTCGGAGGCTCCGCTCCGCCCGCGTTCGTTCCCCCCAACTGCCACGTGAGCTACGGGATGACCGAGACCGGCAGCGCCGTCGTGCTCGACGGGTGGGCCCTCCCCGGCGTCGAGCTCCGGGTGATCGACGGCGAGATCCAGGTCAAGGGCGACATGGTCCTGCGCTGCTACCGCGACGGCACCGACCCCCGCACCGACGACGGCTGGCTCCCCACCGACGACGCCGGCGAGATCTCCCCCGACGGGAAGCTCTCGGTGCACGGCCGCCGCGGCGACCTCATCATCACCGGTGGCGAGAACGTGTGGCCGGCGCCGGTCGAGAAGGTGCTGCACGAGCTCCCCGAGGTGGCGGAGGTGGCCATCGTCGGCCGCCCCGACGACGAGTGGGGCCAGGTCGTCACCGCGGTGGCGGTGGCGGCCGACCGGTCCGCACCCCCCACCCTCGACCTGCTGCGCGATGCCGTGAAGGCCCAGCTCCCTGCCTACTGCGCCCCCCGCCGCCTCGAGCTGGTGGAGTCCCTCCCCCGGACGCTTCTCGGCAAGGTGCAGCGCCGGGCCCTCGGCTCGGGCTGAGCGAGCACCCCGGCCCGGCGTGGCAAGGTTCCCCGGACTGGTGCCAGGGGTGCACCGACTCCGAGGGGGAACGATGAGCGACGAACCGACACTGCTGGTCGAGCGGGACGGTGCCGTCCTGATCCTCACCATGAACCGGCCCCACCGCCGCAACGCGCTGGTGCCCGACATGCTCGTGCGCTTCGCGGACGCCTGGCAGATGGCCGACGAGGACGACTCCATCCGCTGCGTGATCCTCACCGGCGCCGGCACCGAGGCCTACTGCTCGGGCGGCGACCTCTCCGACGGCTGGATGTCGGGCGAGGTCACCGAGGAGGCCAAGCGCATCCAGGAGCGGCTGAAGGAGGACCCCGCCATCACCGGCCGGGGCCTGCTGCTGACCTACTGGTGCACGAAGCCGATCATCGCCGCCGTCAACGGCCAGTGCATGGGCGGCGGCTGCGAGATGCTCCAGTCGACCGACATCCGCATCGCCGAGGAGCACGCCACCTTCGCCGTGCCCGAGGTGAAGCGGGGCCTGATCGCCGGTGCCGGCTCCACCATGCGCCTCAAGCGCCAGATCCCCTACGCGGTGGCGATGGACATGCTCCTCACCGGCCGGGTGCTGAACGCCCAGGAGGCCCTGCAGTGGGGCCTGGTCAGCCACGTCGTGCCGTCGGGCCAGTCGATGGCCAAGGCTCGCGAGATCGCCGAGGTCATCTGCGCCAATGGCCCCCTCGCCGTCGCCGCCGCCAAGGCCTCGGTGATCGAGACCGGCTGGCTCCCCGAGGCCGAGGCCCAGCCCATCGAGATCTCCCACGTGATCCCGGTGATGACGTCGAAGGACGCCAAGGAGGGGATGCGCGCCTTCGCCGAGAAGCGCACCCCCGAGTTCAAGGGCCACTGATCGGCGCGAGCGGCCACACTCAGCCCGTGCGCATCGACCTCATCGTCTTCGACGGCCTCGACGAGCTCGACCTGGTCGGGCCGGTGGAGGTGCTCCGGGCGCGGCTGCGGCGGGCGCCGACCTCGACGTCCGCCTCGCCGGGCGCGCCGACCTCACCCCGGTGGTCGGCAGCGTTCGGGCTCACGTTCACACCAGAGGTCGTGTTCACCCCGGGCGAGGCCGAGGTCGTCGTCGTGCCCGGCGGCGGCTGGGCCGGCCGCACCGAGCACGGCGCGTGGGGCGAGGTCCAGCGGGGCGACTGGCTGGGGCCGCTGGCCGCTGCGGCCGACGCCGGCACGCTGATGGCGAGCGTCTGCACCGGCGCCATGCTGCTCGCCCACGCCGGCGTGATCGGCGGCCGCACCGCCACCACCCACCACGTGGCCCTCGACGACCTGGCCGCCACCGGCGCCGACGTCGTCACCGAACGGGTCGTCGACACCGGGTCGGTGGTCACCGGCGGCGGGGTCACGAGCGGCATCGACGTCGCCCTGCGCCTCGTCGAGCGCCTCGTCGGGCCCGAGGCGGCCGCGGCCGCGGCGCGGCCGCATGGAGTACACCCGGCTGCCCGTGCTCGTCGTCGACCAGGGCTGAGCCGCCCCGGCCTCGCCCGGCCTCCGCCGGACGAGGTCAGTTCATGTCGTCGGGGTGCGGGCCCATCCGCTCGTCGTGGTCGAGGGTGGCGATGCGGGCCATCTCGTCGTCGGTGAGCTCGAAGTCCAGGACGTCGAAGTTCGACGCGATGCGCTCGCGATGGTCGGACTTCGGGATGGTGACGATGCCGCTCTGGATCTGCCACCGCAGCGTGGCCTGCACGGCGTTCTTGCCGTGGGCGGCGCCGATCTCGGTGAGCACGGGGTCGTCGGCCACCTTGCCCCGGGCGATCGGGCTCCACGCCTCGGTGACGATGCCATGGAGGTCGTCGAAGTCGCGCACCTGGTGCTGCTGGAAGTACGGGTGGAGCTCGACCTGGTTGAGCACCGGGATCACGCCCGTCGCCTCGATGATGCGGCCGAGGTGCTCGGGCTGGAAGTTCGACACGCCCACCGAGGTCAGCCGCCCGCTGGCCTGAAGCTCGAGGAAGGTCTCCCACGTCTCGAGGTAGCGGTCGTTCTTCGGCGCCGGCCAGTGGATCAGCAGGAGGTCGAGGCGCTCCAGCCCGAGCTTGTCGAGGCTCGACTCGAACGACTCGATGGTGTCCTCGCGACCCTGGCGCCACACCTTGGTGGTGATGTGCAGCTCGTCGCGCGGGATGCCCGACTCGGCGATGGCCCGGCCGACGCCCTCCTCGTTGAAGTAGCCCCAGGCCGTGTCGATCGATCGGTAGCCGAGGCTCAGCGCCTCGCCCACGATGCGGGCCGTCTCGTCGGCCGGGATCTGGAACACGCCGAACCCGATCAGCGGCATCGAGGTGCCGTCGTTGAGGTCGATCCTCGGAAGGTCGGCTGCGGTGCTCATCGGTCCCCCTGGAGTGCGTGACGAGCACCCATCATCGCCGGTCGACCGCGTGGCCGCGGCCTCGGGGTCAGACGACCGCGACCCGGCCCATCTCCCGGCGCTCGGGCAGGTAGTCGGCGACCGCGAAGTGCTGGGTGCAGCGCTCGTCCCAGATCACGACGTCGCCCGCGCTCCACGAGTGGCGCATCTGGAAGTTCGGGTGGGTGGCGTGCTCGGTGAGGAAGCCGAGCAGCGCCGCGCTCTCGTCGAGGGTCATGCCCACGATCGACTCGGTGAACTCGCGGTTCACGTTCAGGTAGCGCCGGCCGGTGGAGGGGTGGACGCCCACGACCGGGTGGGCGGCGCCGGGGAAGGCCTCACGGGTCTTCGCCACGAGCTCGGGCCCGGCCTTCGAGAGGAAGCTGCGCGACGCGCCCATCGTGTGCACCGCCTCGAGCGGCTCGATGACCTGCTGCATGGTCGGCGACAGATCGTCGTACGCGGCGTACATGCTCGCCCAGATCGTGTCGCCGCCCCGCGACGGGAGGTCGATGGCCCGGAGGGTGCCATAGGTCGGCGGAGTGTCGTCCCAGCTGACGTCGGTGTGCCAGCGGTCCTGGAACGGAGGATGGTCGACGTCGTCGACGATGTGCTCGCAGCCCCCGGTGCTGCCCGAGGCCCGGCCGATGGGGTGCACGTAGGGCTCGCCGAAGGCGAGGGCGAAGGCGGTCTGCTGCTCGTCGTCGATCGACTGCCCGGGGAAGAACAGCACCAGGTGCCGGTCGAGCAGGGCCCGGACCTCGGTGACCTGCTCGGCCGTGAGCACTCGGTCGAGGTCGACGCCGGTGACGTCGGCGCCGAGGTGGCCGGCGCGGGGCGAGACGGTGAGGGAGGTGGTCACGGTGGCCATCCGCCCATCCTCGCGTGCAGGGCTGGAGGCGCGCCCGACCACCCCGCCTTGCCTCATCGCGACCCAGCGCCTTTGATGTCCCGATCGCAGAGGCGGTTCGGGGGGATCCGATGGCAGACGGGATGGTCGCGGGCACGGTCGTGCTGGTGACCGGCGCGGGACAGGGCATGGGCCGCGGGATCGCCCTCGCCATGGCGGCCGAGGGAGCCCGTGTGGCCCTGGTCGGCCGGACACTGGCCAAACTCGACACGGTCGCCACGGAGGTCGAGGCCCGGGGCGGCGAGGCGCTCACCGTCGAGGCCGACGTGAGCAACCGCGACGCCGCCTTCGCCGCCCTCGCTGCTGTCGTCGACCGATGGGGCCGGCTCGACTGCCTGGTCAACGCCGCCTACGACTCCCGCGTCGGGCACCTCGACGACCTCGACGCCGACGACGCCCGCCACGACTGGCAGACCGGCTTCGCGTCGACGCTGTGGTGCATCCAGGCCGCCCACCCCGCCCTCGCTGCGAGCAGCGGCAGCATCGTGAACGTCGGTGCGGCCACCGGACTGAAGCCCGACACCACGACCTTCGCCCTCTACGCCTCGACCAAGGAGGCCCTCCGCAGCCTGACCCGCACCGCCGCGTGCGAGCTGGCCGCCGACGGTGTGCGGGTGAACGCCCTGATCCCGCTGGCCACCTCGCCGAGCTTCAGCGCCTGGGCCGACCACAACCCCGACGACTACCAGGTCATCCTCGACGCCATCCCCCTCGGCCGCATGGGCGACGCCGAGCTCGACGTGGGACCGGCCGCGGTGTTCCTTGCGTCCGCCGCCGCCCACTACGTGACGGGCACGACGTTCCTGGCCGACGGCGGCCGGGGGTACCTCCGATGAGCGCCGAGACCCGGGCTCGCAGACCGGCGATCGCTGGCGCCTCGACGGCAAGGTCGCCCTCGTCACCGGGGCGGGCCAGGGCGTCGGCCTCGGCATCGCCCGGGCCATGGCCGAGGCGGGTGCAGCGATCGCCGTGCTCGACATCGACTCCGGGCGGGCGGCTGACGCGACCTCGTCACTCACCGCCGCCGGCCACACTGCCGTCGCCGTGATCGCCGACGTGGCCGACCCGTCGGCGGTCGAGGCCGCGGTGGCTTCGGTCGTCGGCTCGCTCGGCCGGCTCGACATCGTCGTCAACAACGCCCAGACCGTCCGCACCGGGCCCGTGCTGGAGGCGACCCCCGACGACCTCGAGACCGTGTGGAGCACCGGGTTCCTCGGCGCCTTCAACACGCTGAAGGCCGCCGAGCCCCATCTCCGCGACGGCGGCTCGGTGATCAACGTGGTGTCGTCAGTGATGCTCAAGCCCGACACCAGCGGCTTCGCCCTCTACGCCGCCATCAAGACCGCGCTACGCAGCCTCACCCGCACCGCGGCGATGGAGTGGGGGCCGCGGGGCATCCGGGTGAACGCCCTGAGCCCGCAGACCACCTCACCGGCATGGGAGGACTGGTCGGCCGCCAACCCGGAGGCGGCGGCGAAGATCCTGACGGAGGTGCCGCTCGGGCACATCGGCGACGCCTACGCCGACGTGGGTCCGGTGGCCGTGTTCCTCGCTTCCGACGCATCGGCGTACATGACCGGTGGGCTCCTGCTCGCCGACGGAGGGCGGGGCCACCTGCGCTGAGGCCCACCGGCCTCGTGTTCAACTCCTGGTCGAGTCGATGCGGTCGAGCAGGTCCGGGAGCTCGGCCATCGACGTGAAGGTCTCGGCTCCCTCGACCTCGAGCACCGCCGCCGGGGTCATGGCGGCGTAGCCCACTGCGGTCATGCCGGCGGCGACCGCGCCCCTCACCCCGAACGGGCTGTCCTCGACGACGACGCACCGCTCGGGGGCGACGCCCATGCGGTCGGCGGCGTGGAGGAACAGGTCGGGATGGGGCTTGCCCCGCTCGACCTCGGTGGCGCTGTAGATGCGGCCCTCGAAGTGGTCGTGGAGCCCGGTGCGCCCGAGGGTGCGGCGCATGCGCTCGTGCTCGCCGCTCGAGGCCACGCAGCTCGGCCACCGCAGCTGCCGGACCACGTCGGCCACCCCGGGGATGGCCTCGAGCTCGCGGTCGAAGGCGGCGAACACCCCGCCGTGGTAGCGGTCGAGGAAGTCGTCGGGCAGCGGCCGCCCGAGCTTCTGAGCGGCGAGCGCCGTCCACGACGCTGTCGACAGGCCCATGTAGGTGGCGATCGACTCCTCGGTGGTCGTGGGCAGGCCGACCTCGGTGAGCAGCTCGGCCAGCACCTGGTTGGCCAGGCGCTCGCTGTCGACCAGCACCCCGTCGCAGTCGAAGATCACCAGCTCGATCGGCACGGGCGCCATGGTGGCCGATGCGACGGGTCGGTGGCGGTCAGAGCCCGAAGGCCCCGCCCTCGACCAGGATCACCACGCCGAGGGCGATGAGCACGACCGGCAACAGGACGTGGCCCCATCGGTCGAGACCCCGGGCCACGACCGGGTGCCCGGCGACGGCCCGACCCACGACGCACAACACCCCCACGAGGAGGACGAACACGACGGCGTAGACCGCGGTGCCGCCGATGCCTGCGGTGGCGAAGACCGGCACGTACACGCCCACGTTGTCGCCGCCGTTGGCGAAGGTGATGCCGGCGATGCGCCCGGCGCCGAGGGCCATCGAGCGCGGCGGGAGCGAGTCATCGTCATCATCGTCGTCGTCCCCGCGCTCCCTCCAGACCTCGACCCCCTCCTTCACCCCGATGGCGAGGGGGATCAGGCCGAGGTAGGCCAGCACCGACTCGGGCAGGAAGCTCAGGCCCACCGCGGCCAGCACCGACACGACGAGGATGCCCCCGAACCCGAGGTACTGACCGACCACGACCTGACGCTCAGCCGCCCGGTCGCCGTGCGCCCGGCCGAAGAACAGCGACAGCAGGATGATGTCGTCGATGTTGGTCACGGCGAACATCACCACCGCCTGACCGATCAGCTCGACCACCCGTGCACGCCTCCGATCGCCGGACCGCAGACGCTACCGGTGGCCGCACCCCGCGCTACGGCCGCCCCGGTCGAGGGGACACCCCAGCCATCCCGTTCTTGTCGCGCTTTTCTGTCGCCGGCGACAGGAACGCGCGACGAGGACGGGGTTCGGAGGTGGGCTCGACCTGCCGGCAGGGGCACCTCGACGGGTGCGACAAGCCTGGCGCACCACGATCCACCCCTTGGGGGCATCCGCCACGGAGATCAGGAGGTCGCAGCTACCGCCGATGCCGACCGGAGCTCGTTCAGGATGTTCCGGAGCTGGGCAACCCCGCCGTTGAGGTATCCCACTCTCGGACCGCCGTGGTCGTGGCAGGAGCGCCGCTCCTCCTCCCAAGCAGAGAGCGTCTCTGTCGCGAGCTCGATTGGGTTTGCTGTCGGGCTGCGTCGCATTTCCCGTTCGAGTTCACTCACGGCGGCCAGGCCGCCCTCGGCGAACTTGGGCCGCATCACGTCAGGACCGTCCCCGATTCGGCACAGCGGATGGCCGCACGTCGCTGCTTCGAACGCTGCCGTGGCGGACATGACATGGCGGCTCACGACCGCGACCGGATCGGGGTCCGTGACTGCGGAGGTTCCGTTGTGGTGGTCCATCTGCGTTCCTCTCCGGGGCGGGATTCAGCGGCGAAGTGCGTCGAGCGCGGCGGTGAGTCGAGTCGCGGCGTCGCCTGCGATCTCGGCGAACTCAGGAGCGTCCATGAGAGCTCGCGGATCGACCGCTCGAACCCGCGTTCCGCCCTCGGGGGCTGGTTCGAGCACGACGTTGCACGGGAGGAGCAGGGCGACGGTGGGGTCGAGTTCGAGGGCCTGGTTGGCGATGACGGGGTTGCAGGCCCCGAGGATCTTGAGCGGCGGGCGCTCCACTCCGAGCTTGGCCCGCAACGTGGCGGCGACGTCCATCTCCGTGAGCACACCGAACCCGTTGTCGGCCAGCGCTGCTCGCACGGCGGCTTCGGCTTCGGCCATGGGGAGGTCGACGATGGTCTCGATGGATCGCATGGGAGCTCCAGGATTGATGTCAGCCGAGTCGGAGGAACATCTTCTCGACCTCGTCGAGGGGATAGCCCTCGGCTTCGGCCTTGTCCGGGTCGGTCACGCAGTAGGTGAGTCCGGCGCTCACGAGTCGGAAGCCGACCTGTTCGAGGGCCTTGTTGGCGGCCGACAGCTGGGTGACCAGGTCCCGGCACTCGCGGCCGTCCTCGAGCATCTTCTCGATGCCGCGGATCTGGCCTTCGACGCGGTGAAGCCGCTTTCGTAGGTCGTCGGTGACGGTGTCGCTGAGGTCCATGGTCGCTCCTCAGGTCTCGGCGGTGGATTGGGCGAACTCCCGGAAGGCCTCGAAGGCTCGTGGGGCCCACACGCTCGCCGGGCCGCCGTTCATCAGCAGTGCAACTCCGAGCGCCTCGGCGACCTCCTGTTCGGTCGCACCGGCAGCTGCTGCGGCACGGGCGTGGTAGGCGACGCAGCCGTCGCAGTGCTCGACCACGCCGATGACGAGCGCCATCAGCTCTTTGATGTGGGTCGGCAGGGCACCTTCGGCCATGGCGGAGCGGTGAAGGTCACCGAAGCCTCCCCAGGTCTCGGGGATCGCCTTGCGAAGGTCCCTGGTCGGCTGGCGGAGGTCGTTGGCTACGTCGTGGAAGTGTCCCATCTGAATCCCATTTCGCCTGCGGCTGGGCCGGCCTATGCGGGGGCTCCGCCCCGGTGATCGGTGTGGAGGTGGAACGCCGAGTAAAGCGGGCAAACGGCGACCGCTGCCGTGCCCACCATCACTGCGGCCACTACAACCAGGACCACACCGATCACCGAGGCGAAGCCCACGATCCAGGCGACAGCCAAGAGGATCGGTGCGACCACGAACGCTCGGATGATCCGGTCTGCGAATCCCATGTTCCGAGTCATCTCGTCCTCCTCGATTGGCTTCGTGATGCCCAGGATCCGCCCCGGGCCGTCACAAGAGTAGAGGCGAATGTCATACCCCCTGGGGTATATGAGAAGCCCACCAAGCGCTCCCGTCTCCGGCGGGCGAGTGTCAGCACCTCACACTCGGAGTGCATCTCGCGCTGATCAGCACACCATACCCCATGGGGTATGGACCGACTTGGCCCAGGACCCAGCCAACGGGGACCCCGGAACGTTGACGACTCGCCATCCGCTCTATACCCTGGGGGGTATGTGCCAAGCCATTTCATGCCCCCATTGCGGACGCCCGACCTACGCCGGATGCGGCCAACACGTCGAAGCCGTTCTCGGCCATGTGCCGACCTCGGAGCGATGCCGATGCCAGGAGGCACCCAGCAGGCCCCAGGCAACGCGCTGAGCAGCCTGATCCCGGCAGACGTCGTCCGGCGCTCGTCGTCAGGTCTGTGGGACCGGCACGCCCGGTTCGACAGGCACCCCTCGCGAGTGAGTCTGTCTGGCTCATGGGGCTTTCGATGCCTCTGGATGACATCGCCTGTTGGACCTACGTGAGTCCCGTTGGTTCACTCGAGATGTGGACCACGCCATGGCGCTCATTCTCGGAGGGCTGGCCGTCGGACTGCTCTACGGGATCTTCGGCGTCGGCTCGGCGTTCGCCACACCGATGCTCGCCGTGATCGGCATACCCGGCGTGGCGCCCGGCACGCTCGCCGGCGGCCAACTCGGCACCCGCCTCCCGACCGCACGCCTCCGTCACGCCTTCGGGTTCCTGCTGGTCGGCTTCGCCATATGGTTCCTCGTCCGGCAGGTCCCCCCGCTGATCGCCTGAGCGGTCGCGCCCCGACACGGTCTCGGTAGCGTGATCGACCTATGCCGAACCGCCTCGCGACCGAGACCAGCCCCTACCTGCGTCAGCACGCCGACAACCCGGTCGACTGGTTCCCATGGGGCGAGGAGGCGTGGGCCGAGGCCCGGCGCCGCGACGTCCCCGTCTTGGTGTCGGTGGGCTACTCGTCGTGCCACTGGTGCCACGTCATGGCCCACGAGTCGTTCGAGGACGACGAGATCGGCGAGCTGGTCAACCGGCTGTTCGTGAGCATCAAGGTCGACCGCGAGGAGCGGCCCGACGTCGACGCCGTCTACATGGACGCGGTGCAGGCCATGACCGGTTCCGGCGGCTGGCCGATGACGGTGTTCGCCCTCCCCGACGGGCGGCCGTTCTTCGCCGGCACCTACTTCCCGAAGCTCACCCGCGGCGGGCACATGGGGTTCGCCGAGCTGTGCCAGCGCATCGACGAGCTGTGGCGCACGCAGCGCGGCGACCTCGAGGAGCAGGCCGCCCAGGTCACCGAGGCCATCGCCACCGGCGAGAAGCTGGTGCCCGCCACCGAGCCCCCGGGCGCGGAGGTGCTCACCGGCGCCGCCAACGCCCTCCTCTCCCAGGTCGACCAGCGCGACGGCGGCTTCGGCCGGGCCCCCAAGTTCCCGCAGACGATGTCGATCGACACGCTGCTGCGCCACCACCGCCGCACCGGCGACCGGGCCTCCCTCGACGCCGCCCTGCTGTCGCTCGACGCCATGGCCGCCGGCGGCATCTACGACCACCTCGGCGGCGGGTTCGCCCGCTACTCCACCGACGGCCGCTGGCTGGTGCCCCACTTCGAGAAGATGCTCTACGACCAGGCCCTGCTGGCCCGGGTGTACCTCCACGCGCTGGCAGCTCACCGGCGAGGCCCGGTTCCGCCAGACCCTCGACGAGACCATCGGCTACGTGCTGAACGACCTGCGCCACCCGCTCGGCGGCTTCTTCTCCGCCGAGGACGCCGACTCCGAGGGCGTGGAGGGCAAGTACTACGTGTGGTCGCTCGACGAGGTCCGGGCCATCGCCGGGGCCGACGCCGACGCCGCCGTCGAGTGGTACGGCGTCACCGCCGGTGGCAACTGGGAGGGCACCAACATCCTCGAGCGCCCGGTGCGGGGCGACCTGCTCCGGTCCGAGGCCGTCGAGCGGGCACGAGTCGCGCTGCTGGCCGAGCGCGAGACCCGCATCCGGCCGGGCCTCGACGACAAGGTGCTCACCGAGTGGAACGCCCTGTTCCTCTCGACCCTCGCTGAGGCCGCGGCCGCCACCGGCAACGCCGAGTGGGCTGCCGCGGCGGTGACCAACGCCGAGTTCCTGTGCGCCCAGCTGCGCCGGGCCGACGGCCGCTGGCTGCGCACGTGGCAGGGCCCTGTCGACGGCGGGGTCGAGGCCGGTGAGGCCAAGATCCTCGCCTATGCCGCCGACCACGGCGCCCTGGTCGACGCCTTCGTCCGCATGGCCGAGCTCACCGGCGAGGCCCGCTGGCTCGACGAGGCCCGCACCACCGCCGAGGCGCTGGTCGAGCTGTTCTGGGACGACGAGGCCGGCGGCGTGTTCACCACCGGCTCCGACGCCGAAGCACTGGTCACCCGACCCAAGGAGCTCATGGACAACGCCGTGCCGTCGGGCAACAGCCTGGCGGCGGTGGGGCTGCTGCGGCTCGGCGCCCTCACCGGCGACGAGGCGCTGCGCGACCGGGCCGAGGCCATCGTGAAGCTGCTGGGCGAGCCCGCCGGGCGGGTGCCGATGGCGTTCGGCAACCTCCTGCTGGCCACCGAGCTGCTCGTGCTCGGCACCACCGAGGTCGTCGTCACCGGCGAGCGCCGGGACCTGCTCGACGAGGTCCGCCGCCACTGGCTCCCGCTCGCCGTCACCGCCTGGGGCGAGCGCACCGACTCTCCCCTCTGGGAGGGCCGCGACGAGACCGGCGCCGACGGCCGGGCCTACGTGTGCCGGGGCTACGTCTGCGGCATGCCCGCCACCGACGTGGCCACGCTCACCACCCAACTCCAGGCCTGACCCTCGTTCTGGGTGAGCGGGCGGAGGGCCGGCGGTCTCGGTTCGCCGAGGGCTACCAGTGGCCGCGGTGGACGACGTCGTCGAGGGAGCGGCGAGGGCGCTGCGACGACGCACTCGGGCGCTCGGCCTCGGCCGCGGCGTAGCCCAGCGCGATGGTGCCGACCGGGCGACGGTCGGCGGGGATCCCGAGGGCGGCCTCGATCGCGGCCTCGTGCTCGAACTGCCCGAAGAACAGCGCGCCCAGGCCCTCGTCGACCGCGGCCAGCAGGGCGACCATGGCGGCGAAGGCGGTGTCGACGTACCAGTACGGCACCGACCAGGCGGCGGCACTCTCCCCCAGTCCGCTGCGGGCCTTGTCCGGCTCGGCGTAGCGCTCGACGTAGGCCGCCGGATCTCCGACGGGGATGATCAGCACCGGGGCGTCGAGCAGGCGTGGCCACGGGAAGCCTTCACGGCGCTCGGGCGGCAGCGAGGCGTCCCAGTAGCGGGCGGTCTGCTCCGGGCCCTCCAGCACCACCAGGTCGAGGCCCTGGGTGTTGCCGGCGGCGGGTACCCGTCGGGCCAGGTCGAGCACCCGGTCGAGCACGTCGGCCGGCACGGGGCGCGGGTCGAAGGCCCGCACCATGCGGCGGGAGCGGACGACGTCGGCGAACTCCATGGCAGGCAGCGGGCCGGGGCCCGCAGGGGCCTAGCGGAGCTTGGCCAGGTCCTCGGCCATCGCCCAGCCGAACGCGATCAGCGAATCACCGCGGGCGGGGTCGAGATCGCCGAAGAAGGCGACGACGGCCGGGTCGAACTTCTCGGCCTCGAGCGACTCGTGGTCGAGCGCCAGGGGGAACGTGCCGTCACCCGTGGCGGTGAAGGTCTTGTCGTCGTAGGACGAGGTGTCGATGCCGAAGCGCTTGGCCAGGCGACGACCCCACGCCCGCTCCTCGCCGGTGGCCTTGTGGTCGGGGCGGGGGACGATGTCCTCGAGGGTCTTGAACGCCTCGAAGCCGCTGGGGCCGGCGAAGCGGCTGCCGACCAGGACGTCCTCGTCGGGGAAGGCCAGCACGGCCCGGCGGAACTGGTCGAGCATGAGCGCCCGGAGCACGGTGCTGCGCTTGGAGGTGCGCTTCACCGATGCGAGCCCGATGAGGACGCTCGGCGTGCCGCCGATGCGCTCGAGCGTGCAGAAGGAGAAGCCCTTCAGCCCTGCGCCTTCACGGGCCAGGGAGACGAGCACCCATGCCTCTGCCTGCTTTGACAGCAGACCGGCCTCGAACCGACTGGGCCCCTCGGCGCAGATGTCGGCCATCTCGGCCAACTCCGCGTCACTGAGCTGCGTGCAGTCCTTGGTGGTGACCTCGATAGCCATGTGCGTGTACAGCCCCTGAATGAGGACAAATGCGAACCGATAGTCCAGCCGGTGTGGCGCTCCGACGCAACTCCGGCCGGTAGGGTCGCCCGCCGTGGACGTGCTTGTCGGGGTCGTGGTGGCCCTCCTGGTCGGGGCGGTGTGGGTCGTGCTGATGCGGCGCACGGCGTCTCGCCGTCGCCTCATCGGGGCCCCGAAGGACGTCACCGCGGTGCTCGAGGCGTACCGCAAGGGCCGCTGGGAGCAGGTCGCCACCGACGCCCCCGGCCTGCTGGCCCGGCCGAGCGACGGAGGCGACAAGACGTGGCGCCCGGCCCTCGAGCTCGCCCTCGGCCACGCCCTCATCGAGACCGACCGGCCCGAGGAGGCCATCGCCCACCTCGAGCGGGGCCTGCTGCTCCAGTCGGCGCTGCGCCGGGCCCAGGGCGGCAGCGAGGTGCCCGAGTCGGCCGACGCCAAGTTCCGCCACCTGCTGGGCTGGGCCTACGCCCAGACCGGCCGCACCGCCCAGGCCCGCCGCGAGTACCGCCGGGTGCTCGACATCCCCGACCTGGAGCCGCCGATCCGCCTACGGGTCGAGGCCAGCCTCGCCGCCCTCGAACCGTCGGACTGACCGACAACCCCCGACAAGGTGGCTCAGGACGTTTCGGTTTCCGAAACGCTCCGAGCCAGCTTCGGGTGGGTGGGTCAGGCGGCGACGGCGGAGGGGCCGAGCAGCACGCGCAGCTCGGCCATGAGGCCGGTGCTCGACTCCACGTTGAAGTTCTCCGGCAGGCGCAGGACCTGGCGGTCGCCGACGTGGAGGAACACCTGCGACTCGCCGGGGTGCTCGGAGAGCAGGTGCTTGAGCTGGGCGAGCAGCGTGTCGGACAGCGCGGCCGGCGAGAGGTTCACGTGCAGCGGCGGGGCGCCGTCGGTGACCGGCTCGAAGCGCTCGAGCTCGGTGGCCATGAGCTTGGGCTGGTCGTCGCGGGAGTCGACCCGGCCCTTCACGATCACGACGGCGTCGTCCTCGAGGAGGTGGCCGTAGAGCTGCATGGTCTTGGGGAACACCATGATCTCGACCGACGACTGGAGGTCCTCCAGGATGAAGACGGCCATGAGGTCGCCCTTCTTGGTCCACTTCCGCTGGAGGTTGGTGACGAGGCCGCCGATGGTGCGCACGGCGGACTCCTCGACCCCTTCGAGCTCGGCGATGGTGCACTCGGTGCGCCGCCGCAGCGAGGCCTCGGCCCCCATCAGCGGATGGTCGGAGACGTAGAGCCCGAGCATCTCCTTCTCGAAGGCGAGGCGCTGGCGCTTGTCGAAGTCGTCGTCGGGGATGACGTAGCGGGTGCCCGAGACGGCCCCGGCGTCCTGGCCCTCGTCGGCCATGGAGAACAGGTCGAACTGGCCCTCGGCCTCCTTGCGGCGGCGGGCGACGGTCTCGTCGATGATCTTGTCGTAGTACCCGAGCAGGCCCTTGCGGCTGTAGCCCAGGGCGTCGAAGCCGCCGGCCTTGATCAGCGACTCGATCGTGCGCTTGTTGAGCACCCCGGTGTCGACGCGATCGCAGAAGTCGTAGAAGTCGAGGAAGGGCCCGTTGGCCTCGCGCTCGGCGAGGATCAGGGCGACGAGGCCCTCGCCCACGTTGCGCACCGCCGACATGCCGAAGGCGATGGCCCGGGCACCGTCGGGGCCGTCGACGCCGACGAAGTCGCTCTCGGAGACGTTGACGTCGGGGACGAGCACCTCGATGCCCATCTGGCGGCACTCGTTGAGGTAGATCGCCGCCTTGTCGAGGTTGGACTTCACGCTCGTGAGCAGCGCGGCGAAGTACTCGACCGGGTAGTGGGCCTTGAGGTAGGCGGTCTGGTAGGCGATGAAGCCGTAGCCGTAGCTGTGGCTCTTGTTGAAGGCGTAGTCGGCGAAGGGCTCGATGATGTCGAACAGGGCCGTGCCGATGGCGGCGCCGTAGCCGGTGGCGTCGGTGCCGGCCACGAACTTCTCGCGCTCCTTGGCGATGAGGACGCGGTCCTTCTTCCCGCAGGCCTTCCGGAGGTTGTCGGCGTCGGCCAATGAGTAGCCGGCGAACTTCTGCGCCACTCGCATGACGGACTCTTGGTAGATCATGAGCCCGTAGGTGTCGCCGAGCAGCTCCGCCAGGTCGGCGTGGAGGTACTCGATCGGCTTCCGGCCGTTCTTGCGGTCGGCGTAGTCGTTGTGCATGTTCGCCGACATGGGGCCCGGGCGGTACAGGGCCACGAGGGCGGCGACGTCCTCGAACGAGGTGGGCGCCAGCGAGCGCATCAGGGCCCGCATGGGCCCACCCTCCAGCTGGAACACGCCGATGGAGTCGCCGTCGCGCAGGAGCTGGAGGGTCGTGTCGTCGTCGAGCGGCACGTTGTCGATGTCGAGCTCGACGCCGTGGGAGTGCTGGATCATCGCCACCGTGTCGGTGATGACGTCGAGGTTCCGCAGCCCCAGGAAGTCCATCTTCAGCAGGCCGAGCTCCTCGACCCCGTGCATCTCGTACTGGGTGACGACGGGCGCGTTCTCCGGGTCGGAGCCGGCCTCGGGCTTGCGCTGGATCGGGAGGTACTCGGTGAGCGGCTCCTTGGTGATCACCACGGCCGCGGCGTGGATGCCGTCCTGGCGGCGCAGACCCTCGAGGCCGCGGGCCACGTCGATGACCTGCCGTGCGTCGGGGTCGGTGGCGTACATCTCGCGCAGGTCGGCCGCCATCTTGTAGCCGTCGGTGAACTTGGGCTGCTCCTCGAAGCAGGCGTAGAGCGGCGTGTCCCGGCCCATCACCAGCGGCGGCATGGCCTTGGCCACCTTGTCGCCGACGGCGTAGGGGTAGCCGAGCACGCGGGCGGCGTCGCGCACGGCGGCCCGGGCCTTGATGGTGGAGAAGGTGACGATCTGGGCGACGTGGTCACGCCCGTAGCGCTCGGCCGCGTAACGGATCATCTCGTCCCGGTAGCGGGAGTCGAAGTCCATGTCGATGTCGGGCATCGAGATACGGCTCGGGTTGAGGAAGCGCTCGAAGAGCAGGTCGTACTCGATGGGGTCGAGGTCGGTGATGCGCAGCGTGTAGGCCACCGCGCAGCCGGCGGCCGAGCCACGGCCCGGACCCACCCGGATGTTGGCGTCGCGGGCGTGCTTGATGAGGTCCCAGACGATGAGGAAGTACGAGCTGAAGCCCATGTCGGCGATGACCTTGAGCTCGTAGGCCAGGCGCTCGACGATGTGATCGGGGAGGTGCTCGACCCCACCGCTCCTGGGCGCCCGTCGAAGGTGAGGTGCTTGAGGTACTCACCGTCGTCGGCGAAGCCCTCGGGCAACGGGAAGTTCGGGAGCTGTGGCTTGCCGAACTCGATCTCGACGTCGCAACGCTCGGCGATCCAGAGCGTGTTGTCGCACGCCTCGGGGACCTCGGAGAACAGCGAGCGCATCTCGGCCGCGGACTTCAGGTAGTGCTGGTCGCCGTGGAACTTGAAGCGGTCGGGGTCGCTCATCAGCGAGCCGGTCTGCACGCACAGCAGGGCGTCGTGGGAGACGGCGTCGTGCTGGTGGGTGTAGTGGCTGTCGTTGGTGGCGAGCAGCGGGGCGCCGATCTTGCGGGCGATCTCGAACAGCTGCGGGTTGGTGGTGCGCTGCTCGGGGATGCCGTGGTCCTGGATCTCGACGAAGAGGTTGTCCTTGCCGAAGATGTCCTGGAGCCGGGCCGCCTTCTCGATGGCGCCCTTCTCGTCGCCCTGCATGAGGGCCTGCAGCACCTGCCCGCCGAGGCAGCCGGTGGTGGCGATGATGCCCTCGTGGTGGGCCTCGAGCAGCTCCCAGTCGACCTTGGGCTTCATGTAGTAGCCCTCGAGGTACGCCCGGCTCGAGAGCTGGATGAGGTTCTTGTAGCCCGTGGCGTTCTCGGCCAGCGCGGTGAGGTGGTAGTACGCCTTGCGCCCGCCCTCGGCCTCGCCGCCGGAGTCGTCCATGCGGCCGCGGCGGGCGGGGCGCTCGGTGCGGTGCTCGTAGGCCTGGTAGAGCTCGGTGCCGATGATCGGCTTCACGCCCTGGTTCTTGGCGGCCTTGTAGAAGTCGAGGATGCCGTACATGTTCCCGTGGTCGGTGATGCCGACCGCGGGCTGCCCGTCGGCGGCGGCGGCCGCGACGACGTCGCCGACTCGCGCCGCGCCGTCGAGCATCGAGAACTCGGTGTGCAGATGTAGGTGGGTGAACGAATCCGGCACCCGACCACTCCTCGACGTCGCTCGTGCCGTCCCCGCCGGGCGACGGGGACGACCAGGCCCACCATCACACGGGTGAATTACACCCGTGTGATGCTCCGGTGGCCGATCGTAGCGCCGGTCGAGGGGGTCCGCCTCCGGCCTCCGGCGACCGCCCCGGAAGCCGTTCCGGGGCCGACATCCCCGGCCATGGAGGTGTTGCGACTTACGATCTCTGGGAGCCGCCACGCCTGCTCCCAGAGGGGATCGGAGCGGCGGACGACGACACGAGAGGGGGCGGGCATGCCCGCAGACGACCGTTCCACCATGGACCTGCTCAGGGGGTCACGCATCGCCGCCTATGCGGTCGGCGCGATCCTGCTCATCGCCGGCATCGTGCTGCTCTTCTGGCCCGACCGCAGCCTGACCGTCGTGGCCCGGTTCATCGGCATCTTCCTCGCCGTCATCGGCCTGGCCCAGGCCTTCGAGGCGCTCACCACCCACCGCAAGGGCAGCTACTGGGGCCTCCTGCTGCTCCGGGGCCTGATCAACCTCGGCTTCGGCCTCGCCCTGCTGTTCTGGCCGAGCGCCACCGTCACCGTGGTGGTGTGGCTGGTCGGCCTCGACCTCGTGCTCACCGGCATCATCGCCTTCATCGTCTCGTTCCAGGTGCCCAAGGAGATGGGCCGGAGCAGCTTCCTGTTGCAGGCGATCCTCACGGTGGTGCTGGGCGTGCTGATCATGGCGTGGCCGAGCGCCACACTCACCGTGATCAGCGTCATCCTGGCCATCCTGCTGATCCTGTTCGGCCTGGTGCTGCTGATCTCCGGCTACCAGCTCAGCAAGGCCGTCGTCACGGTCGGCCCCGACGCCGCCGCCTAGGCCGTCGTCACCTCGGTACGGCCGGCGAGGCGCACTGGCGTCTCGTCGGCCTCGCCCGCGAGGTGTGACCAGAAGCGCCCCAGCGCGTCGGGGTCGTCGTCGATGACGGTGATGGCCTGCTCCGGGCAGGCCAAGGCGCCGAAGCGGGCGTGGTCCTCCATCTCCGGCGGCACCTCCAGCAGGCGCATCTCGCACATGCCGTCGGCATCGAGCGGGTAGACCTCACGGCCCCAGCGATGGCACTCGCCCCAGCCGTTGCAGAGCCCGGGGTGGACCTTGATCCTCATCGGTCGACCTCCGGGGCCGCGGTGGCGAGCTCCAGGACGGCGGGGAAGAGCACGTTGTTCTCCTTGTGGACGTGGAGGTGGGTGTCGGCCTCCAGCCCTTCGAGGGCGGCGTACAGCGCCCTGTAGCTGGCGCAGGCGTCGTCAGGGGGCCGGTAGCCGTCGGTGAGCCCCCGCAGCTGCTCGAGCAGCTCCCCGGCCCGGTCGTGGTCGGAGAACATCACCCGGATCGGCGCCGTCAGCGCCTCCAGCGCGAGGTCGTCGTCCGCACGCACGAGCTCACGGATCATCGGGAAGAGGATCGTCTCCTCCCGGGCCAGGTGGGGGTCGAGCTCGAGGGCCAGCTCGTCGAACGAGGCCTGCACGAAGGCCAACTCGGGGTGCCGCTCGCCGTGGACGCCCGCCACCTTCTCGAGCAGGGCCTCGATCCGGGGCATCTCCTCGTGGAGCCAGGCGTGGTGGGTGGCCTCGATGTGGTCGACCAGCTCGTCGGGGGCCATCGCCGACCAGGGCTCGGGCGCCGAGCCCGACGCCCCGGCGGCCAGCTCGTCGGCCACCGGACCGGGGTCGAGCCCGATCTCGGCACAGGCCTCGGCGAGGGACCGACCGCCGCCGCAGCAGTAGTCGAGGCCGAGGCCCTCGAGCCGCGCCGCCAGCGCGGGGTGCTGCGTGACGATCTCGCCGAGCGGGGTCGTGGGGTCGATGACGGTCACGGCACCTCCAGCTGGTCGAGGGTGGTGCGGGCCAGCTCGTCGAGCAGACCGGCCCGGGCCCGCCCCCACGGTTGGTGCATGGCGCAGTGGCCGGCGTCGTTGCAGGGCCGGTCGACGAGGACGCAGCGCCCGGTGACGGTCGGGCCCTCGACCGCCTCGATCACGTCGAGCACCGACAGGCGCCCGGGGCTCGCGGCGGCCTCGTAGCCGCCGGTCGGGCCGGGCACCGAGGTGACCCAGCCGCGCTCGAGCAGGGGGCCGAGGACCTGGGGCACGAACCCGGCCGTGGTGCCGAGGACCTCGGCCAGCTCGGCCGACTTCATTCGGCCGCCGGCTCGGGCCAACACGACGACGGCGCGGGAGGCGAGGTCCGACCGGCGGGTGATCTCCAGCCTCATCCGGCCGCTCCCCCGCCGA
This sequence comes from uncultured Actinomycetes bacterium, assembly GCA_963702555.1. GTDB lineage: Bacteria > Actinomycetota > Acidimicrobiia > Acidimicrobiales > Acidimicrobilacustridaceae > CAMFLJ01. The sequence goes on along the minus strand of CAVPCW010000010.1, from coordinate 637,589 downwards.
GTGGCCGCTGCCGTCCCCCGAATCTCATAGTTGGACACTAAGGGATTCGGGCGGAGCGGCGGAAGGGACCAAGGTCCCCTGGATCGACGCGCCGCCGTTGGCCGACGGCGACCCGCCTAGAGGTAGGTGCCGGGCCGGTCCTCGGGCGCCAGCGGCGGCCCACCCGGCCCGCCGGGACCACCCATGCCCGGGGGCAGCTGGCCCGGGCCACCCCGCATGTTCTCCAGCTGCTGGCGAGCGGCCATCTGCTGGGCGAAGAGGGTGGCTTGGATGCCGTGGAAGAGGCCCTCGAGCCACCCCACCAGCTGGGCCTGAGCGACACGCAGCTCGATCTCGGTCGGCGTGCCCTCCTCGGCGAACGGGAACGCCAGTCGGGTGAGCTCGTCGCGGAGGTCGGGCGACAGCGCCGAGCCGAGCTCCTCGATCGAGGTGTCGTAGATGGCCCGGAGCCGGACGCGGGACGGCTCGTCGAGCTCGGTCGAGCGCACCTCGTCGAGGAGCTGCTTGATCATCGATCCGACCCGCATCACCTTGGCGGGCTCGGACACGAACTCGTGCTCCTCGACCTCCTCGGCCGGAGCCTCGGGCGGCAGGCCCCCGGGCACGATCAGTTCTCCACGCTCAACTGCTCCGTCGGACATGGCGGAGATCCTTTCCCAACCGTGCGCCGCGCGACAACCGGGCTGCAGGCCGCCAAGGCCGACGCCGGACGAGCGAGACGCTCAGCACGTCGCGAGGGCGTCAGCGATCAGCTGGGCCATCACCGCCTGGCCCTTCTCGTTGGCGTGGGGGTTCAGCGGGATCAGCAGCTCGTCGGTGCCCTGGGCGAGAACGGCTGCGCTCCAGTCGACGATGCGCAGCCTCGGATACCTGGTCGCCCAGTAGCGAAGGGCCGCATTGATCGCGTTGGCCCGGTCGACAGCCCACTGAGCGGTGCCCGGAGGCGGATAGCCCTCGCCATTCATGACGTTCACCCACACGACGCAGCCGGCGTACTTGTCGATGGTGGACCCGAGACCGAGGAACATCTGGAACCCGTCCCAGGGCTGCACGTCCGTGTAGGCGTCCATGGTGCCGGCGGAGATGACCATCACGTCGGGCTTGGAGACCGCGTACAACGTCGCCTCGTCCTGGAGGCCGGCCACCGTGTACCCCGGGAAGGCCTCCAGCGAGGTCCGGTACCGGTCGTTCAGCAGCACCGGCAGCTCCTCGCGCAGGAGGTCCATGGTCGAGTCCCCCAGGAACCCGACGCGCAGGCCGGTCGGGTTCCCCTCGTACTGGGGGATGCATCCGGCCACCAGGGCCATCGCCATCACCATGACCGCCGCCACGACTGGTCGCTGCATCGCCTTCGCTCTCATTCGCCTGTGTCCCTGGGGACCCGCCGGTCACCGAGGTTCCATCCTCACACCCGCTCCGCTCAGCCCGCCATCCAGAGGGGGTGACCGCACCGAGAGTGCGCAACCACGCCATCAGCGTCATCCGGTGGAGGCAGGTCCGTGATCCGCTGCGGCCCCGTCCGGCGCATCAGCACTCGAGGGGAGGGCCGTCGGTCACGGCCACGCAGTTCGGGCCGTCTCCGGTCGCCGCCGCCACGCGGTGCAGCACCGCCGAGTGCGGCTCGACCGTCGCCTCGGCCGGCTCGTCGGAGAACGAGGTGGCGACCCCGTCGACGAGCATGCTGTAGGTGGGGTCGGGCCGGGGCGGCCACAGCAGGGTGAGCGCGGGGTTGGCCTCGAGGTTGCGGCGGCTGGTGCGACCGGTGGGGACGACCAGCCGGTCGCCGTCGACCCGGACCTCGACCGACACCACGTGGGCCCGCCCCTGCTCCCCCACCGTGACGAGGTAGGCGACGGTGCCGTACTCGGCGATGCGGTCACGGACGGCGCTCGGCTCGACGGGCACGCTCATGGGGTGAGGCTACGCCCGCCCGATGTCAGGAGCCGACGGGCTCCCAGCCAATGGGGTTGGGCACCCGGATGGGCACCCGCTCGGAGAGCAGGGCACCCACCGGTCGCAGGGCCCGGTACACCCCGGTGCGCTCGTCGTCGTCGAGGGCCGCCCACGCCACGGTGGCGGCCCGGTCGGTGACGTCCTCGAGCGTGATGCGCAGCGCCATGCCGTCGGAGGTGAGGCGGCCGTCGGGGTGCACCAGGCCACGGGCGACCAGGCGGTCGGTGGCGGCCTGCCAGTCCTCGGCCGTCCAGCCCCGCGCCTCGCGCATCATGTCGGTGGGCACCCGGCCGGTGCCGACCATGGTGACCAGCACCTCACAGCCGTCGAGCCCGGCGTTGGCCACCGCCGCCACGTGGGCGTCGCCGCGCTGCTCGCGCAGCACGGTGGTGGCCAGCCAGGCCCGCATGGCGGGTGAGGGCTCGTGGGCTCCGGCGAGGGAGCGGGCGCGGTGGTGGGCCCAGGCCGCGGCCAGCGGGCGGCCGAGGGTGGGTGCGTGGTCGGCGGCGCGGTCGAGGAGGTCGAGCACGGGCACCAGCGCCTCGGTGAGGGCACCGTCGGGCGCGTCGACCCGGCGGAAGGCGGCCTCGAGCCCCTCGGCCCTGGCCGCCAGCACGTCGCGCGGGCCGGCGCCCTTCCACGCCGACGGGAGGCAGCGCTGGACCATGGCCGGGGCGAAGTTGGCGAACAGCGCCGTGACCACCGACGGGTCGGTGACGCCCATGGGTGCGGCCCGGCCCGCGAAGTAGCCCCGCCACCAGCCCGCCACGCCGGCGGCGGCCACCGCGTCGGCGACCTCCGGGGCGAAGTAGGCCACGGCGTGCACGGCCTCGGTGGCCTGCCAGAGCTCGCGGGTCGTCGGGGCCACGTCACCTCCGTTCGCGGCCCTCCCCCGTCAGGAGGGCACCCCAGGCGGTTCACCGTAGGTGCCGGCGCCGCGGACGACGAGCCCGTCGGCGTCGAGCAGCAGCACCTCGATGGACTCCCTCCCCCGCTCGTTCACGTACCGCACGGCCAGGGCGTCGTGGCCCACGGTGATGCCGAGCAGGTCGAAGTGGAGGTCGGGCAACAGCTCGAGCGCGCTGGCCCAGTAGGCCCGGACCGCCGGCTTCCCGCGGAGCACGCCGCTCGGCTCGCCGACCATCACCGGGATGTGCGGGGAGCTGAACACGATGTCGTCGTGGAGGCGGGCCATGACGGCGTCGAGGTCGTGGCGGTTCCAGTCGGCGACCCAGCCCTCGCCCAGGCGGACGCCCTCGTCGTGGTCCATCACGCCTCCCCGATCGTGGGGACAGCGACGGCCGGCGCCGGGCCGGTGTAGCGGGCCGAGGGGCGGATGAGACGACGGGCCGCTGCCTGCTCGAGGCCGTGCGCGCACCAGCCGGCGGTTCGGCTGACGGCGAAGGTCGAGGTGAACAGCTCCCGCGGGATGCCGCAGCGCTCCATCACGACCCCGGCGAAGAACTCGACGTTGGTGCGCAGGTCGCGCTCGGGCTTGAGGCGGGCGAGCGTCTCGACCACGGCCGCCTCGGTGGTGCGGGCGAGCTCGGCCTGGGGCCCGCCGAGCTGGGTCGCCAGGTCCCGCAGCAGCACCGAGCGGGGGTCCTCGCCGACGTAGACGGCGTGGCCGAAGCCCATGATGCGCTCACCGGCGGCGACCTTCGCCTCGATGACCTCGGCCGAGCGGGACGGGTCGCCGATCTCGTCGAGCAGGTCGAGGGCCCGGCTCGGGGCGCCCCCGTGGAGCGGCCCAGAGAGGGCTCCGAGGGCACCGACGACGCAGGCCCCGAGGTCGGCGCCGGTGGAGGCGATGACGCGGCTGGTGAACGTCGAGGCGTTGAAGCCGTGGTCGGCGGTGAGCACGAGGTAGGCGTCGACCGCTCGGGCCTCGTCGGCGGCGGGGACCTCGCCACTCAGCATCCACAGGTAGTCGGCCGCGTGCCCGAGCGAGGAGTCGGGCTCGATCGGGGCCAGACCGAGGCCGAGGCGGTGGAGGGCGGCCACGAGGGTGGGCACCACCGCCACCAGGGCGAGGGCGTCGTCGAGCCGCTCGGCGGGGTCGAGGTCGAGCATGGGGCGCAGGCCGAGGGCCCCGCCGGTGAGGGCGAGGCCGGTGGCGAGCTGCGAGAGCGGCGCCGCGCCCGAGGCGGCGATGGCGGGCAGGGCGGCCAACACGGTCGGAGGCAGGGCCCGCAGGGGCGCGGTGGCGGCATGGAAGGACCGGCGCTCGGCGGCGTCGGGGAGGTGGCCGAGCAGCAGGAGGTGCCAGACGTCCTCGAAGCTGCGCGACCCGGCCAGCTCGACGGCGGAGTACTGGCGGTAGTGGAAGAAGCCCTCGGCGCCACGGACGTCGCCGATGGTGGTGTCGGCCACGACGAGGCCCTTGAGCCCGGGCGGGGCCAGGGCGGGAAGAGGGAGGTCGGAGGGCGTGGGGCCGGACGATCCGGCGGGGCTCGCGTGAGCGGTGGTGGGAGTGATGGTCATGACCCGACGATCAACCCCTGTGGCCAGAAAATCAATCTTGAGTACGATCAACGTTGATGACACGCAACCTCCTCACCGCCGACCAGGTGGCCACCCGCCTCGGCGTGCAGCGCGCCACCGTCTACGCCTACGTGAGCCGGGGCCTGCTGCACCGCAGCGTCGGCAACGACGGCCGCACGTCGTGGTTCGACCCCGACGAGGTCGACGGCCTGGCCCGTCGGGGCCGACCCCGGGCCCGCACCGAACGGGCCGGGTCGGTCGACGTCGTCCTGGCCTCCGGGCTCACCAGCATCACCGACGGCCGCCTGCGCTACCGCGGCCTCGAGGTCGCGGGCCTCGCCGGGCGCGTGCCGTTCGAGGCGGTGGCCGAGCTGCTGTGGACCGGCTCCCTCCCCGAGCAGGCCCGGCCGGTGTGGCCCGTGCCCGAGGCCGCGCTCACCGTCGCCGCGTCCGCGACTGCGACCCTGCCCGAGACCTCCCCGATCGCCGCCCGCCTCGCCGTGGCGGTGGCGGCGGTGGCGGCCGCCGACGAGTCGCGCGGCGACCTGCGCCCCGACACCGTGCGCCGCAAGGCCCGCACGATGATCACCGTGTTCGCCCGCACGCCGCTGCCGGTGGGGGCCGTGGATGGCGGCAGCGCCCCCCGACCGGTGGCCACCGAGCTGTGGCCCCGCCTCTCCCCCCAGCGCCCCACCGCGGCGCGGCTGAGGGCCCTCGACGCCACGCTCGTGCTGCTCGCCGACCACGAGATGGCGACCTCCACCCTCGCCGCACGGGTCGCGGCCTCCACCCGGGCCAACCCCTTCGCCTGCGTGCTGGCCGCCATCGGCGCGGTGAGCGGGCCCCTCCACGGCCGCGCCGCCATCGGCATCCACCGGATCCTGGCCGAAGCGCTCACCACCGGGAACCCGGCCGGGGCCGTCGAGGGTGCCCTCGAGGCCGGCGAGACCATCCCCGGGTTCGGCCACCACCTCTACGACGACGGCGACCCTCGAGCCACGCTCGTGCTCGACCAGGTCGAGCGCATCGCCACCGCCCCCGTGCTCCGCGCCGTCGAGGGGGTGCGACGCATCGCCGTCGACGCCACCGGCGCCGAGCCCAACGTCGACTTCGCCCTCGGGGCCCTCGCACTGGCCGGGAGCATGCCGTTCGGCGCCACCGAGGGGATCTTCACCATCGGTCGCACGGCCGGCTGGGTCGCCCACGTGCTCGAGGAGTACGACGAGCGCCCGCTGCGCTACCGCCCCCGGGCCATCTACACCGGCCCCTGAACCCCGCCCACCACAGCCCGGTGGCTCGATCGAGCACCCCAGAGGGTGCCGAAACGAGCCCCGGGGGTCAGAGGCCCAGGTGGGAGAGGGGCCGGCGGCCGGGGAAGCCGTGGTCGACCTCGTGGTACCAGCGGACCTCGCGGTCGCCCTCGAGCAGGCAGAACAGCACCTGGCGGCCCTCGTGCTCGACGACGATGTCGACGAGCAGCGGCGCCCAGCCCTTGAGCTGCACCTCGAGCGCCATGATCTGGTCGAGCAGGTCGGCGAGGCGGGCCTCGAGCCCCTTCAGCTCGGGCAGCGAGCCGTCGTCGCCGAGGGCCCGGTGCTCGGTGAGCTCGGCGCGGACCTGGACCAACTGGTCGCCCAGCTCGATCACCACGGCGGCGACCGCGTGGGCCTCCTCGACCGTGAAGGTTCGGAAGGGCACCGGGTCAGCGACGGCCGACGAGCAGCGGCACGAGCATCTCGTCGGCGGTGACCGACCCGTGGCGGGCCACCAGCTCGAACGGGCCGCCGTCGGCCGGGTCGTGGTAGCTCACGGCGTCTCGGGCGACGAGGGCGACGTCGCCGAGCATGCGGCGGGCCGACTCGACCACGACCGGGCCGAACCAGTGCTCGTCGACGACCTGGTCGAGCGACACCACCCAGCCGGTGTCGGAGTGGTGCTCGGTGGCCGCCTCCAGCAGGTGGCGGGTGTGCCCCGGCCGGGCGTGGAGCCAACGGAAGCGACCCTCGCCGGACTGGAGGTCGACGTGGGACATGACCTCGGGGGCCGGGGTGATGATGTTGGGGCCGACGTCGACCTGGCCGTGGTCGGAGGTGACGACCAGCACCGCGCCGGGGGGCAGCACGGCGAGGATGTCGCCGACGAGGGCGTCGACGGTGTGGAGCTCGGCGTCGTAGAACTCGCCGAGGCCGTACTCGTGGGCCACCTTGTCGATGCCCTCGTAGTAGGCGTAGACGAACGGCTCGCCGCGGCGCAGCAGCTGGGCGACCTCGGTGACGAGCGTGGAGGTGACCCGCCAGCCGGCGATGCGGGTGCGGTCGAGGTGGGCCTGGGTGAAGCCGGTGTCGCGGAACTCGGCGCGGGTGACGACCGGAGGCCGCTGACCGGCGAAGGCCTCGTGGATCTGGACCTTGTCGGGCGGGATGCTCGCCCGGGCGTCGCGACCGGCGGCCTGCCAGCGCAGCACGTTGAGCACGTCGCCCTCGACGTTCATGCGGTAGCCGACGATGCCGTGCGTGCCCGGAGGGAGGCCGGTGGAGATCGAGGTGAGCGCCGCCGCCGTGGTGGACGGCGCCACCGTGGTGATCGAGCCGCCCGCCAGCCCGGAGATCGTGGGGGCCAGGCTCCGGCGAGCCTCCAGCTGGTTCCAGCCGAGGCCGTCGAGCACGAGCAGCACGACCTGGTCGGCGTCCTCGGCGGCGGCAGGGAACCACGTCGGCCAGGCCTGCCCGGGCTCGAGCAGGGCCGGCACGATGTTGGTGATGCAGGCTCCCTCGTAGTCAGGGAGCAGCGGTCGTTCGTCGGCCACGTCAGACCTCCAGTACCCGGGTCACGGTAGCGCCCCGCACCTCCCGGCCGTCACTCGTGGCCGACCACGCGCCCGAGGGCGCCCCGCTCCCCCTACGATGCCGGGCGTGAAGGTCTCCACCCGCGGCGATTACGCGAGCCGGGCGCTGCTCTCCCTGGCGCTCCACCTCGACGAGGGTGGCGGGCCCACGTCGGTCCGCGACATCGCCGAGCGCACGGGCCTCCCCCAGCCGTACCTCGAGCAGATCCTCCTCGCCCTCAAGGGCGCCGGTCTGGTGCGCTCGAAGCGGGGGGTCGGCGGCGGCTACGTCCTGGCCCGCGACCCGGAGGACATCAGCCTCTCCGACATCATCAGCGCCGTCGACGGCCCGATCGTGGCCGGCGACTTCGGCCAGCCCCACACCGACGGTGCCTGCGACCACGAGGGCCAGTGCGTGCTGCTCGCGGTGTGGGCCGACGTGGGCGAGCACATGCGCCGCTACCTCGAGGCCGCCACCCTGGCCGACATCGTGACGATGGCCCGCGGCGAGGCCACCTGGCCCGGCGAGGAGGCGGCCCCCGTGGTCACTCCCCCGTGGGCCGGCTCTCGCTGAGCCCGTCGACCACGGCCGCCAGGTCGGGCGGAAGCGGCGACTCGAACGACAGGCGCTCGTCGGGGCGGGTCGGATGGTCGAGCGCCAGCGCGGCCGAGTGCAGCACCATTCGCGGCGCCGGGATCGACGGCTTCACGCCCCGGTAGCGGGCGTCGCCGACCACGGCGTGGCCGATGGCCGCCATGTGCACCCGGATCTGGTGGGTGCGGCCGGTCTCGAGGCGGCACTCGATGAGCGAGCACGGCGCCGGCTCCTCGAAGGTGCGCACGACGTCGTAGCGGGTGCGGGCCTCCTTGCCCTGGGCGCTGACGATCATGCGGGTGGGCTCCCGGGTGGAGCGGCCGATGGGGGCGTCGACCATGCCGCTGCGGGCCTCGGGGATGCCCCAGACGAGGGTGAGGTAGCGGCGCTCCACCTCGTGGGCGGCGAGCATCTCCACCAGGACCTCGTAGGCCGCCTGGCTGCGGGCCACGAGCATCAGCCCGGAGGTGTCCTTGTCGAGGCGGTGCACGATGCCGGGCCGGGTGGGGTCGCCGACCTCGGCGATCTCGGGGTAGCGGGCGAGCAGCCCGTGGACCAGGGTGCCGGTGGTGTTGCCGGCTCCGGGATGCACGACCAGGCCCGACGGCTTGTCGATGACGATGAGGTCGTCGTCGGCGTAGACGACCGGGATCTCGATGTCGGGCTCGGGCACCAGGGCCTCGGCCGGCGCGTCGAGATCGACGTCGACCTCGACCACGTCGCCCTCGACCAGGCGGGCCGATCGGCTGGTGGCGACCGTGCCGTTGCGGCGGATCAGGCCCGCATCGAGCCACTCGACGACCTGGGTGCGGCTGGCGCCGGTGACCATGGCGACGACGCGGTCGATGCGCTCGCCGTCGAGCGGGCCGGGCACCGTCTCGACGACGCCCATGTCAGGCGCCGTTCGAGTCGCTGGAGGTGGGGTCGGCGCCGCTCGTGGCGTCGTCGGTGACGCCCGGGGAGGGCGCCTCGGAGACGGTGTCGTCGTCATCGTCGGGCACGGGGAGGAAGGTGCTCACGATCAGCAGGATCGCACCGACCACGACCCCCATGTCGGCGACGTTGAACACCGGCCACCACTGGAAGTCGATGAAGTCGACGACGGAGCCGCCCAGGAAGCCACCGTTGCCGGCCCGGAAGGCGCGGTCGACCACGTTGCCGAGGGCACCCCCGACGATCAGGGCGAGGGCCACCGCGGCGAGGCGGGTGCGCACGGTGAGGCCCTGCCAGATCAGCAGGGCGACGATGAGGACGGCCACCAGGGCGATCCAGCGACCCCAGCCCTCGCCCATCGAGAACGAGGCGCCGGAGTTGTACGCGAGGTTGAAGCGCAGGGTCCAGACGACGTCGATGTCGCGACCGCTGAGGTTGCGCACGGCCCAGCTCTTCGAGAGCTGGTCGAGCAGGAGCCAACCCACGGCGACGACGCCGAAGAGCACCCGGTGGGTGCCCCCTCGGGGCGAGGGACGGGTGGGTGCGTCGGTGGGGGAAGGGGCCACAGCCGGAGAACTCGGTGTCGAGCTCAGCGCCGCCCGAACCCTCCGACCTTGTACTCGACGCGCTCCCGGGCCCACGGGATCGCCTTGAGGCGCTCCTTCGGGATCGCGGTGCCCGACACCTCGCAGATGCCGTAGGTGCCGGCGTCGAACTTCAGCATCGCCCGGTCGATCTCCTCGACCTGGAGGCGGAACTGGGCGGACAGGGCGAGGTCGCGCTCGCGCTCGACCTGGAGGGTGTCGCCCTCGCCGGACTCCTCGTCGAACTGGACGTCGCCGGGGTCGCGGCCCTGGGCGAGGTCGTAGGCCTCGGCGGTGAGGATGTCGGCGTCGTGCACCAGGCGACCGCGCTCCTCGAGGAGCAGCGCCCGCTGGGCGGCGAGGAACTTGGCGTCGAACGGGCTCTTGACCTTTGCCGGCTTCTTCGCCGGCGCAGCCTTCTCGGCCTTCGCCGGCGCGGCCTTCTTCGCCGGGGCCTTCGCGGTGGCCTTGGCCGGGGCGGGCTTGGCGGGCGCCGCCTTCTTCGCCGGGGCCTTCGCCACGGGAGCAGCCTTCTTCGCCGCAGGAGCGGCCTTCTTGGCCGGCGCCTTGGCGGGGGCCGCCTTGGTGGTGGCCTTCTTGGTGGCCCCGGTGGCCGCCGAAGCGCGGGCGGGGGCCTTCTTCGCCGGGGCCTTCGCCGCAGGAGCGGCCTTCTTGGCGGCGGCCTTGGCCGGAGCCTTCGTGGCAGCGGGCTTGGCCGAAGCCTTCGTGGCAGGGGCCTTCTTGGCGGTGGACTTGGCTGTCGTCACAGGTGCCTTCTTACTCGTGGCGGCGGGTGTGCTCGGGGCCTTGCGGCTCGCTGTCGTCCTGGCCATCAGACCTCCCCGTACCCCGCTCAAAGAACGCCGGAGGCTAAGTCAGGGGCATCGGGGAGTCAACCTCCCTCGGTACGGAGGGGTTGGCATCACCGCGTACGCTTCTCCCCCATGCCGTTCGGCCCCGTCGCCCCTGATCTCGATCTGCCCGCCCTCGAACAGCGGATGCTCGACCGCTGGCGTGACGACGACATCGTCGCCGCCGCCCGGTCGCTGCGCGCCGGGAACGAGCCCTGGATCTTCTACGAGGGCCCGCCCACCGCCAACGGCCGGCCCGGCCTGCACCACGTCTGGGCCCGGGTGTTCAAGGACATCTACCCCCGCTTCCAGACCATGCGGGGCCGCCAGGTGCCCCGCAAGGGCGGCTGGGACTGCCACGGCCTGCCCGTCGAGCTCGAGGTCGAGAAGGAGCTCGGGCTCTCCACCAAGCACGAGATCGAGGCGTTCGGCATCGCCGAGTTCAACCGGCGCTGCCGTGAGTCGGTCCACCGCTACGTCGCCGACTGGGAGGCCCTCACCGACCGCGCCGGCGTCTGGATCGACACCGCGGATGCCTACTGGACCCTCGACAACACCTACGTCGAGTCCGTGTGGTGGCTGATCCGCCAGCTGTGGGACAAGGGCCTGCTCTACGAAGGCCACAAGGTCTCGCCGTACTGCGGCCGCTGCGGCACCGCCCTCTCCAGCCACGAGCTGGGCCAGCCCGACGTCTACCGCGACGTCGTCGACCCGTCCGTCTACGTGCGGTTCCCCGTCGAGGGCCGCGACGTCGACCTCCTGGTCTGGACCACCACGCCGTGGACCCTCATCTCCAACGTCGCCGCCGCCGTGGGGCCCGACATCGCCTACGTGCGCGTCGCCGGCACCGCTGGCGAGCGCGACCTCGTCATGGCCGAGGCCCGCGCCCCCGAGGACGCCGAGATCGTCGAGCGCTTCACCGGGGCCGACCTCGTGGGCTGGCGCTACGAGCGGCCCTTCACCTTCCTCGCTCCCCCGCCCGGGGCCGACGGCTGGCGCGTGGTCGCCGCCGACTTCGTCACCACCGACGACGGCTCCGGCATCGTCCACCTCGCCCCCGCCTTCGGCGAGGACGACGCGGCCGTCGGCCGGGCCGAGAAGCTGCCGGTGCTGAACCCGGTGAACGCGGATGCCGCCTTCGACGAGACCGTGCCGCCCTACACGGGCCGGTTCGTGAAGGACGCCGACCGCGACATCATCGCCGACCTCTCCGCCCGTGGGCTGCTCGTGCGCGAGCAGGCCTACGAGCACAGCTACCCCCACTGCTGGCGCTGCTCCACGCCGCTCATCTACTGGGCGAAGACCTCGTGGTTCGTGCGCACCTCGGAGAACACCGACATCCTCACCCGCGAGAACGAGCGCATCGGCTGGCACCCCGGGTTCATCAAGCACGGCCGGTTCGGCAAGTGGCTCGAAGGCAACATCGACTGGGCCCTCTCCCGCGACCGCTACTGGGGCACGCCGCTGCCGATCTGGCGCTGCGAGGAAGCCGGCCACGAGCACTGCATCGGCTCGGTCGCCGAGCTGTCGGGGCTCACCGGCGACGACCTCACCGAGCTCGACCTGCACCGCCCCTACGTCGACGACATCACCTTCGCCTGCACCACCGACGGCTGCAGCGGCACCATGACACGTGTCGCCCCCGTGCTCGACGCCTGGTTCGACTCGGGCTCGATGCCGTCGGCCCAGCACCACTACCCGTTCGCCGACGGCGCCGACGGCGCGGCCACCCCGGCGGCGTTCCCCGCCGACTTCATCTGCGAGGCGATCGACCAGACCCGCGGCTGGTTCTACTCACTGCTCGCGGTGAACTCGCTCGTCTTCGACTCCACGCCCTACATGAACGTGGTGTGCCTCGCCCTCATCGTCGACGAGCACGGGCAGAAGATGTCGAAGTCGAAGGGCAACGTGATCGCCCCGTTCGACATCTTCGACACCCTCGGCGCCGACGCCCTGCGTTGGTACTTCTTCTCGTCGGGCCAGCCCTGGACGCCGCGCCGGGTCTTCCCCGACGGCATCCGTGAGGCCACCCGCCAGAGCCTGCTCACGCTCTGGAACGTGCACTCGTTCTTCACGACCTACGCCGACCTCGACGGCTGGGAGCCCGGCGCCGAGAAGGTCGCCCCCACCCACGTGCTCGACCGGTGGATCCTCTCCGAGCTCGACGACACCATCGCCGTGGTCACCGACGCGCTCGAGGGCTTCGACGCCCTCGGCGGCGCCAACCGCATCGGGAAGTTCATCGACGACCTCTCGAACTGGTACGTCCGCCGCAGCCGCCCCCGGTTCTGGAAGGCCAGCGACGCCAACGCCCACGCCACGCTCCACGAGTGCCTCGTCACCGTGGCCCAGCTGCTCGCGCCGTTCTGCCCCTTCCTCGCCGACGAGATCCACACCACCCTCACCGGTGCCCGGTCGGTGCACCTCACCGACTGGCCCGAGCCCCAGGGCCGCCACGACCCCGCCCTGGCCGAGCAGATGGCAGCGGCCCGCCGCCTGGTCGGCCTCGGCCGTGCCGCCCGCACCGACGCCAAGATGAAGGTCCGCCAGCCGCTGTCGCGGGCGCTGCTGCTGCACACGGGCGCCGACCTCGACCCCGACGTCGACGCCGAGATCCGCTCCGAGCTGAACGTGAAGTCGCTCGAGCGCCTCGACACCCTCTCGGGCCTCATGCGCTGGAACGTGGTGCCCAACTTCCGCACCCTCGGCCCCCGCCTCGGTCCGCGGGTGAACGAGGTCAAGGCCGCCCTCGCCGGCGCCGACGGCTCGGAGCTCCAGGCGGCCCTCGAGCGCGACGGCCACATCGTGGTCGCCGGTGAGACCCTCACCGCCGACGACGTCGACGTCCGGGCCGAGCGCCACGACGACCTCGCCCTGGTGGAGGACGACGGCTGGGCCGTGGCCCTCGACCTCGAGCTCGACGACGCCCTCCGGGCCGAGGGCACCGCCCGCGAGCTGGTGCGGGCCCTCAACGACGCCCGCAAGGCCGCCGGCCTCGAGATCGCCGACCGTGTCGTCGTCACCCTCGACGCCGACGACGCACTGCAGGCCGTGGTGGACACCCATCGGGCCTACATCGCCGCCGAGGTCCTCGCCACCGAGGTCGCCTTCGGCCCCGGCGACCGCACCCTCGAGCTCGACGGCACCACCGTGGCCGTCGCCCTCACCAAGGCCTGACGCCGGCTCTCACCTCGTTCTGGCATGCGTTCCGGGTGTTCCTGCACCGGAAACGCATGCCGGAACCGGGAGGGGGCGCGGCTCGGCGTGGGCCGGGCGCGGCACCGCCGGCCCTGAGGCCGGCGGTGGGCAGTGCTCGGAGCGGGACGGGCTAGCGGCCGAAGCGCTGGTCGTCGTCGAAGTCGGCCTCGAAGAAGCGACGCATGGCCTCGTCGGACTCCTCGTCGCCACCGTTGTCGAGGTAGCGCTCCTCGGCCTCCTCGGCCTCGGCGTCGAACACGGCGACCTGGGCCGTGGGCGGCCCGGGGTCGGCGGCCGGCTCGGCGCCACCGAAGAGGTCGGCGGCGGGCTCGTCGTCGGCCTCGAGCTCCTCGACGGCGACGATGGTCTCGCGCACGACCTCGGGCTCGGGCTCGGGCTCGGGCTCCGGGTCCGGCTCGACCACGGCGACCGGGGTGGGCTCCGGCTCGGGCTCGGGGGCCACGACCTTCTCCTCCACCACCGGCACCTCGACCGAGGAGGTGGCGGGGGGCGACGAGAGCCGCAGCGAGGCGGGATCCTCGAGGACCGCACGGATGCGGTCGAGGGCGCCACCGAGCGAGGTGCGCTGGTCGTCGAGGTAGCGGTCGAGGGCGGCGATGTCGCCGGCGAGCTTGGCGCGGGAATCCTCGAGCGAGCGGACCTCGGCGGCGAGGGCCTCGCGCTGGCGGGTCGCGGTCTCGTCGGCCTCGGTGCGGGCCGCGGCCAGGATCCGCGCTGCCTCCGCATCCGCCTCGGCCACGGTCTGGGTGGCACTGGCCCGGGCCTCGGCGACGGCAGCGTCGGCGGTGCGCTGGGCCAGCACGAGGACCTTCGACACCTCGGCGGCGTCGTCCTCGGGTGAGCGCACCGGTGCGGCGGGCGGGGCCGCCGACTGGGCGGTGGTGAGGTCGTCCTCCAGGCGGTCGACACGGGCCTGCAGCAGGGTCTGGGCGCGTGTGGCCTCGGTGGCCCGGCCCTCGGCGGCCTCGGCGTTGGCGGTGGCCTGGCGCAGCTTCTCCTGCAACTGGGCGACAGCTGCGCTCACGCGCTCGAGGAAGTTGTCGACCTCGTCAGGGTCGTAGCCCTTGCGGGCCACGGTGAAGCGGACGTCGGTCAGAAGGTGGGGGGTTCCAGAGGTGGACTCCATTCCGGCGATCGTACCGGTGCGGCCCGGACCGGGCGTTCATCCCCCCGCCACCTGGGGAACCACGCCGGTGAACTACCTCGGGAGGACCTGCAACGCCACCAGGATGACGAGGAACACGACCGTCACCGACAGGTCGAGGCCCATGCCGCCCATGCGCACCGGGGGCAGCAGGCGACGCACCGGAGCGAGCACCGGCTCGGTGACGGTGAACAGCACCCCGCGGACGGTGTCCATGGCCCCACCGGCTCCCGAGGGCGGGAACCAGCTCAGGACCATGCGGCCGAGGAGGCAGAGGAGGAACAGCTGGAGCAGGACGGCGACGAGCGACCACATGGCGGGCCGGCTCAGTCGTCGCCGTAGGTGCGGTCGGCCAGCTTGCGCAGCTCGTCCGCGGTGACCTCCACCCCGGACGGGGTGAGCAGGTAGACGTGGTTGGCGACCTTCTCCATCTTGCCGCCGAGGCCGTAGCAGAGGCCGCTCGAGAAGTCGATGAGGCGACGGGACAGGTCGCGGTCGGCGTCGTAGAGGTCCATGGCCACCGGGAGGTTCGCCTTGTACTTGTCGGCGACCTCCTGGGCCTGGTTGAAGGAGGTGGGCTCGACCACGTGCGGGGCCTTCACCGGGGTGCGCGGGACGGCGCGCACGCGGGGCTTGGGCTCGGCATCGCCGGGGACGGGGAGGGTGCGCACGGCGGGCGGCTCACTGGGCTCGGGCGGCGGGGTGGAGAACGCCGGGGTCTGCTGCTGCGGGGACGGGCGGGTGCGGGTCGCGGTGGACGGCGGGGCCGGACGGGCCTGGGCCTGCCGCGCCGGGGCGGCCTGCTCGCGCGGCGCCGCCGGGCGCTCGTCGGGCGCGGCGTCGTAGTCGTCGTACTCGTCGTCCGGGCCGAGCCCCAGGTACAGCATGGCCTTGCGCCACATCGTCGCCATTGGTTCCTCCGTGCTCGGGCGCGTGGGTGCCCCGAGCGCTCATCGATCGGGTGAGAGGCTAGTTGCTCGCCACGGAGCCGGTGCCGTCGGACCCTCCACCGCCCTCAACCGGGGGTCGAGGGCCGGGGCGGGCGGGGCCCGAAGAGGTCGGTGCCGACCCGCACGAGGGTGGCCCCCTCCTCCACCGCCACCTCGAGGTCGGCGCTCATGCCGATGGACCGCACCGGAAGCTCGAGCCGGTCGGCGAGGGCGACGAGCGCCCGGAACCCGGGGCGGGAGCCCTCCGGCTCACCGGCCGGCCCCACGCCCATGAGCCCCTCGACCGCCAGGCCACCGGCCCGGGCCCGGGCCACGAGCTCCGGCACCTCGTCGAGCGGGGCGCCGCCCTTCTGGGCCTCTCCCGAGAGGTTGGCCTGGACGAGCACCCGGGCGCCCGGAGCCCGCTTGGCGATCTCGTCGACGAGCTCGGCCCGGTCGACGCTCTCCCACACCGCCACGATCGGAGCGAGGTGGCGGACCTTGTTGCGCTGGAGGCGACCGAGGAAGTGCCACTCGGGCACCGCACCCGGCACCGGGTCGGCGGCGAGGTCGGCCGCCTTGGCCTGCAGCTCCTGGGCGTAGTTCTCCCCCACCACGACCAGGCCGAGGCCGAGAGCGACCCGCACCGCCTCGGGGCCGAACCCCTTGGTGACCGCGACGATGCCGACCTCACGACCAGCGCCGGCCGCGTGGATGCGGGCCCTGAGCCGCTCGAGGCGCTCGGCCACCGCCGACGGGTCGATGGTGCTCACCGTGCGCCCCGGGCGCTCTCCAGCCACACCAGCAGGGCCTGACGGCCGGTCTCGGCCCGGGCCCGATGCGACCAGTGCGCGGTGTCGGCGCACGCCGTGCACACCCGGGGCGGGGCCAGCAGGACGATGTCGGCCAAGCGCATCGACGCCGCCAGCGCGGCGGGGAGGTCGAGCGCGGGCGTCCCCCACGAGGTGGTGCCCCAGACCTCGGGCCCGAGCCGCTCGGCCAGCCGCTCGAGCTCGTCGGGGCCGAACTCGTAGCACTCGGGCCCGATGCACGGCCCGGCGATGGCGGCGATGCTCGAGGCGCCCAGAGCCCGCATCTGCTCGGCGGCGGCGCCCATGACGTCGGCGTCGAGCCCCTTCCAACCGGCGTGGACGGCCCCGATCACCCCCTCAGGCGACCACAGCCCGACGATGCCACAGTCGGCCCCGTGGACCGCGAGGGCGATGTCGGTGCGGGTGGTGACCACGGCGTCGGCCGCGGTGCCGGCCAGGGCGTGGGGGTCGTCGCCGTCGCCGACCACGACGACCTCACGGCCGTGGACCTGGCGCAGCCACACCCACGGCCGGGCAACGATCGCGGCACGGCGCGCCGCCAGCTCGGCCCCGGGGCCGTCGATCGCGAGGTCACCCTCGAGGCGCGCGGTGGCCCGCAGCTCGACGGCACGGCCGTCGGGGAGCGGCTCGTGCCACGCCTGCACGGTGTGGGTGCTCGGTGCCGGCGGCGCTACTGCAGGAACGACGGGACGTCGAAGTCGTCGTCGCCGTCGATGTCGTCGTCGTCGCCGGTGGCGAAGACGTCGCGGACGGGCTCGTCGGCGGCGCCGCCGCCACGGCCACCACGGCCGGGCTTCTTCTCGGCGTCCCAGCGGTCGAAGCCGGCGGCGATGACCGTGATGCGCACCTCGTCGCCCATCTCGTCGTCGATGACCGTGCCGAAGATGATGTTGGCGTCGGGGTGGGCGACCGAGTGGATGACCTCGGCGGCCTCGTTGACCTCGAACAGGCCGAGGTCGGAGCCGCCGGCGATGGTGAGCAGGATGCCGCGGGCGCCCTCGATGGAGGCCTCGAGCAGCGGCGAGGAGATGGCCGAGCGGGCGGCGCTGAGGGCACGGCCGTCGCCGGAGCCGTAGCCGATGCCCATGAGGGCGGAGCCGGCGTCGCTCATGACCATCTTCACGTCGGCGAAGTCGGTGTTGATGAGCCCCGGGGTGGTGATGAGGTCGGTGATGCCCTGGACGCCCTGGAGGAGGACCTCGTCGGCCATCTTGAAGGCGTTCAGCACCGAGGTCTTGTCGTTGGAGACGGTGAGCAGGCGATCGTTCGGGATGACGATCAGCGTGTCGACGTTCTCCTTCAGGGTCTTGATGCCGGAGTCGGCCTGCACGGCGCGCCGCTTGCCCTCGAAGCCGAACGGCCGGGTGACCACACCGATGGTGAGGGCGCCGAGGCTCTTGGCGATGGCGGCGATGACCGGGGCCGCACCGGTGCCGGTGCCGCCGCCCTTGCCGGCGGTGATGAACACCATGTCGGCGCCCTTGAGCACCTCTTCGATCTCGTCGGTGTGCGCCTCGGCGGCGGCCTTGCCGACCTCCGGGTCGCTGCCGGCGCCGAGGCCCCGGGTGAGCTCACGGCCGATGTCGAGCTTCACGTCGGCGTCGCTCATGAGCAGCGCCTGCGCGTCGGTGTTGACGGCGATGAACTCGACGCCCTTGAGACCGGCGTCGATCATGCGGTTGACGGCGTTGACACCGCCACCGCCGACACCGACGACCTTGATCACCGCGAGGTAGTTCTGCGGGTTGGGGGCCATGGGGCTCTCCTCAGGTTGGAGTGGCGGGCCGTCGGGGCGGCCGGTCGGTGCGGTCGGGGAAGAAAGGTGTCTCGCGGCTGCGGCGCAGGGGCCGCCGACGTCGACGTCAAGTCGATGGTGAGAGCAGCGCCACGATACTCCACGGGCGTGCTCACCTCGGGGTCCTCGACACCACGGGGTTCGCGGGATCGACGACGGAGATGGTGGCCAGATCGCTCTGCTCGACCCGGCCGAGGACGGTCGTGAGTGCCGCCGCCTTGGCCTGGAGGTCGGTGGGAGGGCCGAGCAGGACCACCCCCTGCGGGTTCAGCTTGAGCTGGATCGTGCCGTCCGGGACGACCACGGCGGCGGTCACCCGGGACCGCATGCCCGGGCCCAGGGCGGCGATCGCCTGCATGGCCCCCTCGGCGCCCTCGATGGTCTCTCCGGGTGCTCCAGGGGTGACGCCCTCGAGCGAGGTGAGCCCGGTGGTGTCGCCCTCCACGGGACCGAGGAGGCGGCCGGACGCGTCGACGAGGTGGCGGCCGCCCATCGGGTCGCCGATCGTCGCCACGGGGACGCGCTCGGTGACGGTGATCGTGAGCACGCCGTCGAGGCCGGTCTCGACCTTCGCGGTGTCGACCCACGGCAGCTGCTCGACCTTGCGGGCCGCGCCGCCACGGTCGACGTCGAGGAGCTGGTCGCCGACGCGGAGGCCCGACGCGGCAAGGACGTCGTCGTCGGACTCGTGAACGGCACCCACGACCGAGGTGGAGTCGACGTCGAGCACACCCGTGCGGGTGACGAACCAGCCGCCCACCACCACGGCCACGACCGCCACCGCGATCAGCAGCCGGCGGAACCGGCGACGGCGGCGCTCGCTCTCGACCGAGTGCCGGCGGGCCGCGATGCGCGGGTCGACGTCGACCTCGGGCCCGTCCGAGCGGGGGCGCTCCAGCGTGGGGGCGCTCAACCCTCCACCCCCGATCGAGGGTTCCCCGGGAGGCCTTCGAGCCCGGTGAGGAGGTGGGCGCCGGCGGCGACAGCCCGGGCCGGGTCGAAGCCGAGCAGGTGGGTCTCGGCGTGCAGGTCGACACCGGCGTGGTCGGCCACGAGGGCCCGAAGCTCGGCCATCAGGGCGACGACGTCGTCGGCCGAGCCGCCCTCGTCGGCCTGGATGAAGTTGGCGTGCTTGGTGGACACCTCGGCGCTGCCGTGGCGGCGCCCCTTGGCTCCGGCGGCGTCGAGCAGGCGGCCGGCGGAGTCGCCCGGCGGGTTGGTGAACACCGAGCCGGCGTTGGCCCCGCCCGGCTGGTGCTCGCGGCGCCAGCGCACGATCTCGGAGATCTCGGCCTCGGCGGCCACGCGGTCGCCGGCGGCGAGGCCCAGCTCGGCGCTCACCACAACCTGGTGCGGCGCCAGCACGGAGCGGCGGTAGCCGAGCTCGAGGGCGCCCACGGACATCCACCCATCCTCCCCGCTGCGCAGGTCGACGACGCGGACCCTCCGGAGGGTCGCGGCCATGTCGGAGCCGTGCCCGCCGGCGTTCATGCGCACCGCACCACCGACCGAGCCGGGCACGCCGACCGCCCACTCGAAGCCGGTGAGCCCACGGGCCGCGCTCTTCCGGGCGACGACGGGAAGGGAGGCCCCTCCCCCGGCGGTGACGGTGGTGCCGTCGATGTCGATGCCGGAGAGGCCCTCGCCGAGGACGACGGCCACCCCCGCGAAGCCCCGGTCGGCGACCAGCAGGTTGGAGCCCCGGCCCACGACCACGACCGGCACCACGTCGGAGCCGACGGCACCGAGGGCCCGGCCCAGGGCCACCAGCTGCTCGGGCGACTCCGCCCGCACCACCACGGCCGCCGGCCCGCCCACGCGGTAGGTGGTCAGGGCGCCGAGGGGGGCGTCGGGCTCGGCGGCGGGACCGAGCGCGTCGGTGACCGCCTCGACGACGGCGGCGCGAAGGCTCACGACCGCGCGCCCTCGCTCGCCTGGAGCCGGTCGAGCACCAGGTCGGGGACGGTGGTGAGGTCGCCGGCGCCGAGCGTGAGGCACAGGTCGCCGGGCCGGAGCCGGTCGGCCAGGTAGTCGACGACGTCGTCGAGCGACGGCATGTAGGCCAGGGGTTGGCGGCCGTGGGCGTCGAGCACCGCGTCGACCAGCAGCTTGCCGGTGACACCCGGGCGGGGGGCCTCGTCGGCGGCGTAGATGTCGGTGAGCACGAGCAGATCGGAGCCCTCGAAGGCGTGGGCGAAGTCCTGCCACAGCGCCGAGGTGCGGCTGTAGCGGTGCGGCTGGAAGACCGTGACGACCCGGCGCCAGCCGCCGTCGCGGCCTGCGGCCACCGCGGCGGCGACCTCGGTGGGCAGGTGGGCGTAGTCGTCGACGAACGTGACCCCGGCGGCCTCGCCCCGGTGCTGGAAGCGCCGATCGACCCCGCCGAAGCGGGCGAGGCCGGCGACCGCGGCCTCGAAGGGCACGCCGACCTCGAGGCCCATGGCGAGCGCGGCGCAGGCGTTGCGGGCGTTGTGCAGGCCGGGGAGCGGCACGTGGACCGCGCCCAGGCGCTCGCCGCTGCGGTACAGGTCGAACCCGATGCCGTCGCGGCCGGCCCGGACCTCGGCCATGCGCAGGTCGGCGTCGTCGGCCGTGCCGTAGGTGAGGGCACCGGCCTCGCGACCGAGCCGGGCGGCGACCTCGTCGTCGGCGCACACGATCCGCGGCCCGGAGGTGGCGGCGAGGAAGCCGGCGAACGCGGCGTGGAGGTTCTCGACCGTGCCGTGGTACTCGAGGTGGTCGGGCTCGACGTTGGTGACGATGGCCCCCGTGTGCGGCATGGCGAAGCCCGAGCCGTCGCTCTCGTCGGCCTCGACCACGAACCACTCCCCGTCGGTCCAGGCCGCGCCGTGGCCGAGGTCGGAGACCCGGCCACCGACGATGAAGGAGGGCTCGAGCCCTCCCTCCTGGAGCACGAGGGCGAGCATCGCCGAGGTGGTCGTCTTGCCGTGGGTGCCGGCCACGGCGAGCGCCTTGCGCTCGGCGGCGATGGCGGCCAGCAGGGTGGTGCGGCGGACCACCGGCACCCCGCGGCGGCGCGCCTCGGTGACCTCGGGGTTGTCGTCGGGCACCGCGGTGGAGATGGCGACGAGGTCGACGTCGGCGGGGACGTTGGCGGCGTCGTGGCCGACCGTGGCCTCGATGCCCATCCCCCGCAGCCGATCGAGCACGACCGAGTCGCGCAGGTCGCTCCCCGACACCCGGTGGCCCATGGCGGCGAGCACGGTGGCGATGGGCGACATGCCCGACCCCCCGATGGCGACCACGTGCACGACGCGCGGCTCACCCAGCGACGGCAGCTCGTCGGGGGTCGGGTCAGCGGGCACGGGCGTTGGACTCCACGAGGTCGGCCACCCGGTCGGCGGCGTCGGGCCGGGCGAGGGAGCGGGCGGCGACGCCCATGGCGACGAGGCGCTCGGGCTGGTCGAGCAGGGGCTGGAGCTCCCGCACGACACGGTCGCCGTCGAGCTCGCCGTCGGGGACCAGGATGGCCGCGCCCGCCCGCACCAGGGCCGCGGCGTTGGCGGTCTGGTGGTCGCGAGGGGCGATGGGCAACGGCACCAGCAGGCCGGGCAGCCCCACCTCGGCGAGCTCGGCGACGGTCGTGCCGCCGGCGCGGCCCACGAGCAGGTCGGCCGCGGCGAGCAGCAGGTCCATGCGGTCCTCGTAGCGCACCTGCTGGTACAGCAGGCCACCGTCGGGCAGCTCGGGAGCGTCGGCGCTCATGGTGTCGAAGTCGCGGGAGCCGATGACGTGGCGGATGGCCAGGTCGGAGCGGTCGGCCCACGCCGGCACCGCGGCCCGCACGGCCTGGTTGACCTTGCGGGCCCCGAGTGACCCGGTGACCACGGCGACGACCGTGCGGTCGAGCGGGAGGCCGAGGGCCTCACGGGCCGGAGCCCTGTCGGCGACGCGGTCGATGGCCAGCACCTCGGCCCGCACCGGGTTGCCCGTGACCACCTTGCGGGGCAGGTCGGTCTCGGCGAAGGGCACGGCGGAGGCCTTGGCGAAGAAGCCCGCCAGGCGGTTGGCCGCCCCGGCGCGGGCGTTCTGCTCGGCCACCACGATCGGCACCCGCCAGAGCACCGCACCGATCACGCAGGCGACGCTGGCGTAGCCGCCGAGCACCAGCACGACCGCCGGGCGCCGGCGCCGGACCAGGCCGATGCCCTTGAACACCGCCCTCAGCAGGCCCAGGACGGCCGCCACGTTCTGGAGGGTGAGGCGGCGCTGGATGCCCCGGCCGGGCAGCACGGTGAGACCGAAGCCGGCCGCCGGCACGAGGGAGGCCTCGAGGCCGCGCTCGCTGCCCACGAAGTGGATGGAGGCGGCGTCGTGGCCGCGGGCGACGAGGGCGCGGGCCACGGCCAGGCCGGGCAGCACGTGACCGGCGGTGCCGCCACCCGCCACCAGGGCGTAGGTGCCGGGCTCGCCGGGTGACCGGCCTCCCATCAGCGTGCCTGTCGGGCGACGTTGAGCAACAGGCCGGTGGCGGCCATGGTGAACAGCAGCGACGACCCGCCGAACGAGACGAACGGCAGCGGCACACCGGTGATGGGCAGCACGCCGACGACGGCGCCCATGTTGATGAACGCCTGCACCAGGATCCAGGTCGTGACGCCCGTGGCGATGAGCATCCCGAAGCGGTCGGGGGCCCGCAGCGCGGTGCGCACCCCGAGCAGGCCGAGGGCCAGGAACAGCGCGACCACCGTGAGCGCACCGAGAAGGCCGAGCTCCTCACCGATGATGGCGAAGATGAAGTCGGTGTGGGCCTCGGGCAGGAAGCCCCACTTGGCCCGGCCCTCGCCGAGGCCGGTGCCGAGCAGGCCGCCGTTGGCCAGGCCGACCTGGCTCTGGATGGTCTGGAACCCGGTGTTGAGCGGATCGGCCCACGGGTCGGTGAAGGCCATGAGGCGCCGGAACCGGTAGGGCTCGAGGAAGGCGAAGGCCGTGGCCCCGCTGACCAGCACGCCGATGGTGACCGCCAGCGGCTTGCCCGCCACGCCGGCCACGAAGAGGATCGCCAGCACGATGGTGGCGAGGATGATCGTGGTGCCCAGGTTGGGCTGCAGCATGAGCAGGGCGGCGAACACGGCGAACACGGACATCACCGGGCGCAGGGTGACGCGCCAGTCGTGCACCTTGTCGGCCCGCCGGGCCAGGAGGTCGGCGGCGAAGATGATCATCGCCAGCTTCGCCAGCTCGGAGGGCTGGATGCGCAGCTGGCCGTAGCCCAGCCACCGGCTGGCGCCGTTGACGTTGACGCCGAGGCCGGGCACGAGCACCGCGGCCATGAGCCCGCCCGTGATGACGAGCAGGGGGTTCACCCATCGCCGCCAGCGGTGGTAATCGATGCGGAGCGAGACGATGAGGGCGGCGGTGCCGACGACCAGCCAGACGATCTGGCGTTGGAACTGGTACCAGACCGAGCCGTACTCGTAGAGCGAGGTGACCGACGAGGCCGACAGCACCATCAACAGGCCGAGCAGGTTGAGGATCGCCACGATGGCGAACATCCAGGCGTAGGTGCTCGATCCGCGGGGCTTGCCGTCGGTGGTGTGCAGCAGGCGGCCCTCGCCCCCGGAGGTGCGGCGGGTGGCCGGGCGCGAGCTCGACGTCGACGAGGAGGAGGTGGCGGAGCCGGCGGCGTGGCGGCTGCCGGAGCGGGGACGACGGGTGGCGGTCACCTGGGCTCCCCTCCCCCGGCGCCGACGAGGGCACGAACCTCGGAGGCGTAGACGTCGCCGCGCTCGCCGTAGGAGCGGAACCAGTCGAACGAGGTGCAGCCCGGCGAGAGCAGGACGGCATCGCCGGGGACGGCGAGACGGGCGGCGGCGGCCACGACGTCGGCCATGCCGGTGGTGACCCGCTCGACCGGGCACCGGCCTTCGAGGGCGGCGGCGACGTCGTCGGCGGCCTCACCCATGGCGACCGCGGCGCGGATCGGCGGCACGGCCTCGGCGAGCGGGCCGAGGTCGAGGCCCTTGTTGCGACCACCGGCGATGAGCACGACCGAGTCGAAGCCGGCGACCGCGGCGAGGGTCGCGTGGGGGGTGGTGGCCTTGGAGTCGTCGTACCAGCGCACCCCGTCGGCCTCGACCACCAGCTGCACGCGGTGGGGCAGGCCCCGGAAGTCTCGGAGCACGGCGCGCACGGCGTCGAGGTCGGCGCCGGCCGCCACCGCCGCCACCGAGGCGGCGAGGGCGTTGGCGATGTCGTGGGGCAGGGCCCTCGGCAGCTCGTCGACGGCGACGATCGAGGTGCCGTCGGGGAGGCACAGGCGCCCGCCGACGACGGTGGCGTCGGCGTCGGAGCCCTCGAGCCCGAAGGTGACGGTGTCGGCGACGGCGTTCCGGTTGGCCAGCACCACGGGGTCCTCGGCGTTGGCGACGGCCAGACCCTCGCCCTCGCGCAGGTCGGACCAGATGCGGGCCTTGGCCGCTTCGTAGGCCGAGAGCGAGTCGTGCACGTCGAGGTGGTCGGGGGCGAAGTTCAGCCACACGGCGACGTCGGGCCGGAAGCGGCGCGAGTGGCCCAGGCGGAACGACGAGGCCTCCACCACGAACACCTCGGTGGCGGGGTCGGCGATGGCCTCCACCAGCGGCGTGTCGGTGTTGCCGCAGGCCACGGCGCGCCGGCCGGAGGCGGTGAGCATCTCGGTGACCATCGTGGTGACGGTGGTCTTGCCGTCGGTGCCGGTGATGGCCACGATCGGCCGCTGGTCCCAGCGGGCGGCCAGGTCGAACTCCGACATCACGGGCACACCGGCCCGGTCGGCAGCCGCGAAGGCGGGATGGCGATCGGGCACCCCGGGGCTCGGAAGGAGCGCGTCGGTGCCGGCCAGCACCGTGGCCAGGTCCTGCTCGGTCAGCCCCTCCAGCACGTCCACTCCGAGCGATGCTGCCGCAGCCCGGACCTCGTCCGAGGGATGGTCGTCGACCACCGTCACGGCGATGCCGTGGGCCAGCAAGGCCTGCACGACGGCTCGTCCGGTGACCCCGAGGCCGATGACCACCACGGAGGCCAGCGGGAGGTCGTCGGCGATCGCGTCGGGCATCAGTCGAGCACCCCGGGGAGGCTCACGAAGTCGGCGTAGTAGAGGCCGAGGCCGAGGGCGGTGAACAGGCCGGCGACGATCCAGAGGCGGATGATGACCGTGGTCTCCGGCCAGCCCGCCAACTCGAAGTGGTGGTGCAGCGGGGCCATCCGGAAGATGCGTCGGCCGAACAGGCGGAAGCTGCCGATCTGGAGCATCACCGACACGGTCTCCATCACGAACACGCCGCCGATGATCGGCAGCAGCAGCACCGTGTTGGTGCTCAGGGCCAGGGCGGCCAGGCCGCCGCCGATGGCGAGCGAGCCGGTGTCACCCATGAAGATCTTGGCGGGAGCCGCGTTCCACCACAGGAAGCCGGCGCAGGCGCCGAGCATGGCGGAGGCCACCACGGCAGTGTCGAGGAAGCTCTCGTCGCTGTAGACGTCGGTGTGGCGGAAGCCCCAGAAGGCGATGACGGTGAAGGCGGCGAAGGCGAAGATCGAGGAGCCGGCGGCGAGGCCGTCGAGGCCGTCGGTGAGGTTCACCGCGTTGCTCATGGCGTAGAAGACGAGCACGGCCATCAGCACCCAGCCGACGTTGCCGATCTCCCAGCCGGGTGCGTCCCAACGGGTGAACGAGATCGTGGTCTTGACGTTGGTGAACGCCAGCATGCTGATGGCGAAGCCGAAGGCGACCAGCAGCAGACCGATGGTCTTGGCCCGCTTGCTCAGCCCGAGGTTGCGCTCGCGGAACACCGAGATGCCGTCGTCGACGAACCCGACGATGCCGGCCCCGACGATGGCGGCCATGCAGATGAGCCCACGGCGGGTGTAGACGACGCCGGAGACGTCGCTCACGACCCAGGCCATGACCGCCGCGAGGACGATGGCGATGCCGCCCATGGTGGGCGTGCCCGCCTTGGTGCTGTGGTGCTGGGGGCCGTCCTCCCGGATCGGCTGGCCGATCTGACGGCGCTGCAGGACGCTGATGAGCACCTTGGTGCCGATCAGCGACAGCGCCAGCGAGACCCCGGCGGCGATGAGCAGGCGGATCACGCGGCACCACCGAGTCGGGCCCACTCCTCGGCCACCACGAGGCGGTCGTCGAACGGGGTGACGACGCCTCCGATGTCCTGGGTGGTCTCGTGGCCCTTGCCGGCGACCAGCACGACGTCGCCGGCACGGCCCGCGGCGAGGGCGAGGCCGATGGCGACGCGCCGGTCGGGCTCGACGACGAGGTCGCCCGCACGACGGGGGTGGACGCGTTCGAAACCCTGCTTCACGGCCTCGATGATGGCCGCGGTCTCCTCGTGACGCGAATTGTCGGCCGTGACGACCACCAGGTCGGCGCGGGTGGCCGCGACCTCACCCATGGCCGGGCGCTTCGTGGCGTCGCGGTCGCCGCCGCACCCGAACACCACGACCACACGGCCCCGCTCCCCGGTCGGGCCCTCGCCGACGAGGTCGTCGGCGGCGGCGAGGAGCTGATCGAGGCCGTCGGGCGTGTGGGCGTAGTCGACGACCACCGGGAACGGCTGGCCGGCCTCGACGAGCTCGAAGCGGCCGGGGACGACCAGGCCACGGGAGAGGCCATGGGCGATGGTGGCGTCGTCGATGCCCAGGGCGGATGCGGCGTGGGCGGCAGCGAGGGCGTTGGCGACGTTGAAGGCCCCGCCGAGGGCGAGGCGCACGCGGTGGCCCCGCCAGGTGAACGACGAGCCCGAGGCCGAGAGCTCGAGGTCCTCGGCCTCGTCGAGCGAGTACGTGTCGGTCGGGATGTCGGCGGTGTCGGCCAGGAGGCGGCCGTAGGGACTGTCGAGGTTCACCACGGCCCGTTCGGCCAGGTCGGCCTCGAAGAGCCGGGCCTTGGCCTCGAAGTACGACTCCATGGAACCGTGGAAGTCGAGGTGGTCGCGGCTCAGGTTCGTGAACACGGCCACGGCGAAGCGCGTGCCGTCGACCCGGTGGAGGTCGAGGGCGTGGGACGAGACCTCCATGGCCACGACCTCGACGCCGTCGTCGCGCCAGCCGGCGAGGGTGCGCTGGAGGTCGGGCGCCTCGGGCGTGGTGCGGGCCCCGGAGAGGGTGCCGAGCACCTCGGCCCGGCGGCCGGCGGCCTCGGCCACGTTGCGCAGCAGGTGGGTGGTGGTGGTCTTGCCGTTGGTGCCGGTGACCCCGACGACCGAGAGCGCCCGGGAGGGATGACGGAAGAAGGTGGCGGCCAGCGGGGCCATGGCGATGCGGCTGTCGGGCACGAGCAGCTGGGGCACCGGCAGGTCGAGCGCTCGTTCCACCAGGAGGGCGACGGCGCCGTCGGCGACGGCCCCGGCGGCGTGGTCGTGGCCGTCCGTGCGGGCACCGGGGACGCAGCAGAAGAGGGCGCCGGGGGTGACGGAGCGGGAGTCGTGGACCACGTCGAGCACCTCGACGCCGTCGGCCTCCCCGAGCAGCTCGGCCCCTTCGATCCCGCCCGCGAGCGAGCGCAGGAGCACCGCCGTCACCTCGTCTGGCGCGTGGGCGCCGTGGTGGTCGTGGTCGAGGAGACGACCCCGGCGGGCGGGAGCGTGGAGGAGGTGGTGGCGGGCGTCGTGCCCGCGGCCATGGCCCTGACCCGGTCGTCGGAGCTGACGACCGCGGCCCCGACCGGGGTGCCGCCGTCGGCCTGCACGGGGGCGCCGTCCTTGGCGATGTCGGTGGCCGCCGGCGGGATGCCGAGGCGGCGGAGGGCGAACGAGGCGATCTTGGAGAAGGCGGGGGCGGCGGTCGTGCCACCGGTGTACTTGCCTCCCCGGGGCTCGTCGATCATCACGTAGACGGAGAGGGCGGGCTGCTCGGCCGGCACCACTCCGATGAAGGTCGACTGGTACTGGGTGATGCCGTACTTGTCGCTGTAGCCGCCGCCCGGCTGCACCTTGCGGGCGGTGCCCGTCTTGCCGAAGGTGTGGTACCCGTCGATCTTGGCGAGCTGGCCGGTGCCGCCGGTGACCACGTTGCGCAGCATGAGGTTGATCTGGTCGGCGGTGGTCTGGCTCACGACCCGGCGGCCCTCGGCGGTGCCCGTGGGGTGCACCACGCCCTCGGAGTCGGTGGTGGCCTGCACCAGCTTGGGTGCCACGTACAGGCCCTGGTTGGCGATGGTGTTGTAGGCCATCAGGATCTGCATCGGCGAGACCGAGATGCCCTGGCCGATGGCGATCGTGGGCAGGTCGGTACCGGACCAGTCCTCTGGCTCCTTCACCGCGCCGGGCACCTCGTTCGGGAAGTCGAGGGCGGTCTTCTGGCCGAACCCGAATGCCTGCTGGGTCTCGTAGAGGCCCTCCGGCCCGACGGTCTTGGCGATCTTGATGGTCCCGACGTTCGATGACTGCTCGAGGATCTTCTCCACGCTCCACGTGACCGCGCCGCGGTCCTCGGCCTCACCGAACTGGGCGTCGTACTCGTGCAGGACCGTCGGCAGGTAGAACGTCCGCTCTCGGCGTGACGGTGCCCTTCTCGAGGGCGGCCGCCACCGTGACCGCCTTCATGACCGAGCCGGGCTCGTACTGGGTGGTGAGGGCGGCGTTGTTGGTGCCGATCACGACCTCGCCGGTCTCCGGGTCGGTCACGACGTTGGCCATGGCCAGGACCTCACCCGTGCCCGGCTTGGTGACGATGGCGATGCCGCCCTTGGCCTCGCTGGCGCGCACCTGGTCGGCGAGCGCGGTCTCCGCCTCGTACTGGATCGCCCGGTCGATGGTGAGGGTGAGGTTCTGCCCCGGCACGGCGGCCACCAGGCTGTGGTCGCCGACGGCGATCGTGTCGCCCTTCGGGTTCTTCTCCAGGGTGAGCTTGCCGGGGGTGCCGGTGAGGAGCTGGTCGTACTCCGACTCGAGGCCCGACATGCCCTTGTTGTCGACGTCGACCGCACCGAGCATCGAACGGCCCGAGGTGCCCGCCGGCAGGTAGCGCTCGCTGTCGTCGAGGAAGGCGACCCCGGCGAAGCCGAGGGCCTCGACCTTGTCGGCGACGTCGGTCGGCACCTTGCGGGCCAGGTAGGCGAAGCGCCCGTTGCCGGTCATCTTGGCCTGCACGTCGTTGACCTCGAGGCCGAGAAGGGGCGCCACCTGGGCCGCCTCGCTGGCGGGGTCCTCGATGAGGGCCGGGTCGACGAAGATCGACTTGGTCGGGCGGGACACGGCCAGCTCGTCGCCGTTGCGGTCGAGGATGGCCCCCCGCTCGGCGGCGAGGACCTGGGTGTCGGTGCGCTGGGCCTCACCGAAGGAGAGGTAGCGGTCCGGGGAGATGACCTGGAGGTCGACGACCTTCGAGGCGAGCACGGCGAACAGGGTGGCCAGCACCGCGAGCAGGACCAGCAGGCGCTTGCGGTGGTCGACGGACGCGTGGCTCCCGGCGCTGGCGGCCCGACGGCTGACCACGAGCATGCGGTGGCGGGCCCGGGCCTCCTGCAGCGCCTCACCGGCGTTCGCCACCGCCCGGCCGACGCGCTCGTTGGCGGGTCGGGCCTGGGGCGATCGACGGGCGCGGTCGCGCAGGTCGACGGGCTCGGCGACGGGCGTGCGACGGGTCGAGCGCTCCCGGGCCTGGCGGGCGGAGGTCCGTTCCGACGTGCGGGCAGAGGTGCCACGGCCGGGTGCGGAGGTGCGGGTCGCGTCCCCGGTGCCCCGGGAGGTGCGGTTCGTCCGGGTGGTACGGGAGGTGCGCGTCGTCCGGTCGGTCGACGGGGCGGGGCGCCGGCGATCGCCGAACTCCGGTGCGTTCCAGGGGGCGTCGGACCGCGGGCGGTCGAGCGGGGGTGCGCCGGGCCCCGGCGGGGTCAACGGCCCGTCCCCGTGCCGGTCGTCGCCTTGGTGGCGGTGGTCGGCGTGGTCGCCTTCGCGGTCGTGGTGGGCGTCGTGGCCTTCGACGTGGTGCCCGACTTCGACGTCGTGGTGGGGGTCGTCGCCTTCGAGGCGGTGCCCGACTTCGACGTGGTCGTCGGGGTGGTGGCCTTCGGGACGGTGGTTGTCGGGGTGGCGGCGGGGACCTCGGCGGCCCGGGTGTCGTCGTCGGCGCCGGGAAGCAGGTAGACGGGCGACGGCGCCTGCACCATTCCCAGGCGGTCCCTCGCCTCGTTCACGATGCGCTCGGGGCTCTGGAGCTCGGCCAGGTCCATCTCGAGGCGCTCGGCCTGGTCCTCGGCGGCGGTGATGCGGCCGTTGACGTCGTCGATGTGGCGCTGCTGCTGCACGATCAGCGTCTGGGCCCCGACGATCACGAACATCGCGAGGAAGAGCAGGCCGCCGGCGACGGTGCCGACCTGCCAGGAGCGGCGGCGGCGGGCGGCCGGCGCGACGACCTCGAGGGCGGGGCGCTCGGCCTCGGCCCGTCGGGTGGTGCGGTCGGGCAGGGCGGCGGCGAGCGCGCCGAACACCCCGTGACGGCGGCTGTCGACCTCGGCGTCGGCCCGGGCGGCCGCGGTGCGGGGGCTCATCGGTCCACCTCGGCGGCGGCGAGCTTCTCGGCGGAGCGGAGGCGGGCGCTCTCGGCGCGCGGGTTGCGCTCGAGCTCGGCGGCCGACGGCGTGAGCCCGCCGCGGCGCAACAGGCGGAGGGTGGGCGTGGCCCCGCAGACGCAGGGCAGCCCCGGCGGGCAGGTGCAGCCGCCGGTCTCGGCCTCGCGCAGGACCTGCTTCACGATGCGGTCCTCGCCCGAGTGGTACGAGAGCACGGCGATGCGGCCACCGGGCGCCAGGGCGTCGATGGCGGCGTTCAGGGCCACGGGGAGCACGTCGAGCTCGGCGTTGACCTCGATGCGGATGGCCTGGAACGTGCGCTTGGCGGGATGGCCGCCCTTGCGACGGGCCGGCGCGGGGATGGCGTCGCGCACGAGCTCGGCCAGCTCGCCCGTGGTGCGCACCGGGCGGGCGGCCACGACAGCCTTGGCGATGCGGGAGGCGAAGCGCTCGTCGCCGTAGGTGCGCAGCACCCGGGCCAGGTCGGCCTCGGCGTAGCCGTTGACGACCTCGTCGGCGCTGAGGGCGGCGTCGGGGTCCATCCGCATGTCGAGGGCGGCGTCGAGGCGGTAGCTGAAGCCCCGGTCGGCCCGGTCGAGCTGCGGGGAGCTGACCCCGAGGTCGAAGAGGGCGCCGACCACGGGCTCGTCGCCGGGGATCTCGGTGGCGACGACGGCCGCCAGCGCGTCGAAGCGGGCCCGCGCGGTGCGGGCCCGGGCCCCGAAGCGCCCGAGGCGGGCGCCGGCGGCAGCGAGGGCGTCCGGGTCCTGGTCGATGCCGAGGACGCTCACCTGGGGGTGCGCCTCCAGCAGGGCGGTGGCGTGACCGGCCCCGCCGAGGGTGGCGTCGACCAGCCAGCCGGCCGGTACGGGGGCGAACAGGTCCACGATCTCGTCGGCCATCACCGGGCGGTGGGCGAAGTCGGGATCGGGCTGTCCGGTCATGGTGCACGACGACACCCGCACGACTCGGTGGCCACCGCGGGGGTGGCGGAGCCGGTGGGCTCGCTCATCTGCAGCCCCTCGGATCACGGGCGCCCGACGGGATGTCTCCCCGCCTGGGCTCGATGGGAAGCGGGCGGAGTAGGGGCCTTCCATCGTGTGATCCGAGAGGCTGCAGATGAGCGGGCCGTCGACCGGCGTCGAGCGGCGGGTGGTGCGGTCCTTCCTCGAGAGAGTGGGCGGCGTGGTCGTCATGGCGGTCGACTAGAGCCCGAGGGCGGTCACCGCCTGGATGAGCGAGTCGTCGGCGATCCCGGACTGCTCACCCCAGCGGGAGGCGTCCCAGATCTCGATGCGGTCGATGGCGCCGATCACCACGGCCTCGCGCTCCAGGCGGGCGAACTCGCGGAGGCGCTGCGGGATGGTGATGCGGCCCTGGCTGTCGGGGCGGACCTCGTGGGCGTTGGCGGCGAACGACCGCATCGCCTCCTGGGGGGCGAGGCCCTCGCGGATCTTCTCGGTGAGGCGACGGGCCACGTCGTCGAAGCCCTCCTCGGTCCACAGGCCGAGGCACTTGTCCCACTGGGACAGGTAGCCCTTGACCGTCAACTGGTCGCGGAAGGTCGAAGGCAGGACCACACGTCCCTTGTCATCGAGCGAATGCTCGAAGGTGCCCACGAACACGACGTTCCGACCTTCCACCCTGGGTACTGGACCCACCTGGCCCCCACGGAGCCCCACTGCGCTCCACCGTATGCCACTTCCCCCCACCGGTCAACCACCCTGCTCCAGCTCGTGACCAACGGCCCCCACCGCAGGGCGCGCGAGACGCACGCGCCCATCGCGCTGTGACGCGACGAAAGCTGGTTCAGATCGTTCCGGTTCCCGGAACGATCTGAACCAGCTTTCGGGGGGGGGGGTTGGTCAGTCGACCTGGGTGCGGCCCCGCTCGACGATGCCGAGGCGCCGGGCCTCGACCTCGGCCGGGCTGCCGCCCTGGCCGGTGGCCAGCCACTCCCGGCTCACCCGGGTCTCGAGCGCGGCGGCCTCGGCCCCCGTGCCCATCGCGCCCTCGTCGTAGGTCTGCAGCAGGCGGCGCACGCCGGCCTGGTCGTTGGAGACGATGTCGAGTGCGAGCCGGCGGGCGGCCGCCATCAGCTCACCGTGCGCCACGACGTGGTTGACCAGACCCCAGCTCAGCGCGGTGGCGGCGTCGACGAAGTTGCCGGTGGCCGACATCTCCTTCGCCCGGCGCACGCCGACGGCAGCCGGCAGGGCCACGGTGAGGCCCCAGCCGGGCTGGATGCCGACGCGGCTGTGGGTGTCCGCGAAGCGGGCGTGCTCGGAGGCCACGAGGAAGTCGCAGGCGAGGGCCAGCTCGAGCCCGCCGGTGACGGCGACGCCGTTGACCGCGCCGATGAGCGGCTTGGTCCTCGGCGGCAGCGGCCGGGCCGCCTTGGTGAGGTCGACGATCTCGGAGCCCGCCGAGCCACCGCTGCCGCTCGTGGCGCCCGAGCCCAGCTCCTTGAGGTCGAGCCCCGCGCAGAACGCCGGGTCGGCGCCGGTGAGGATCACCACGTCGACCGCGTCGTCGGTCTCGGCCTGCTCGGCGACGGCCCACAGGCGCCGCCGCACCTCGGCCGAGAGCGCGTTGCGGGCCTCGGGCCGGTTCAGGGTCACGACGGCGACACGGTCGGACACCTCGTAGCGGACCACCTCGTCAGCGTCGGCCACCTCGGTCACGCCGGACCCTCCTCGAGCACCTCGAACCCGATGCCCGCCCGCTGGAGGCGACCGGTGAGGGCCTCCCCCATGGCGATGGCCGTGGTGGTCTGGCCCGCGACCTGCGGCAGCTCGTCGTAGGCCAGGCACAGCGCCGACTCGGCCAGCATCTTCGAGGTCTCGGTGTAGCCGGGGTCGCCGCCGGTGACGTGGGCGACCACCCGACGGCCGCCGCCGGAGCCCACGAACCGCACGTCGAAGTGGTTCCGGGCCCGGACCTTCTCACTCGGCCCCGACCCCGGCGGCACGAGCTTCGAGATGCCGTTGCGGATCGGAGGCACCTGCGAGAGCAGGCCCACCGTGGCCACGCCGAACAGGGCGAGGGGCACCATCGGCATCGGGCCGACCACGAAGTTGTGGCTGTACGTGAGCCCGGTGCCGTAGCCGAGGACGGCCGACGACCGCAGCACGATCTGGGCGTCGACCGACGGGAACGGGAGCGACCACGAGCCCGCCTCCTTCATCGGCCCCCGGACGAGCGTGGCCGGTCGGGGCGGAGGGCCCTCGACCTGGAGGCGCTCGGCGGCGGTGCGGCGGCCGGCGCCGATGCGGCCGAGGAACCCCATGGCCGACGCCAGTGACCCACCCGAGAACGCACCGACGGCCTTGACGTAGCCGTGCACCGTCAGCGGCGCGTCGGACGGGAGGTGCCCGACGGTGAAGCGGACGCCGAGGTCATGGGGGATGGAGTCGAACCCGGCGGCGTGCACCAGGCGGGCGCCGGTGCCCTCGGCGGTGACGTGGTGGCTCAGCCAGGTCCGGTCGACGAACTCGGCCTCGCCGGTGAGGTCGAGGTAGTCGGTGCCCTCCGCCGCACAGGCCGCCACGACCGGGTCGCCGTAGGCGAGGTACGGGCCGACGGTCGTGATCAGGACGCGGGTCGAGGCGGCGAGGTCGCGCATCGAGCCGGGGTCGTCGGCGTCGGCGACGATCACCGGCAGCTCGGCGAGCGACGGGTCGTCGGCGGCCAGCCCGGCACGCACGCCCTCGAGGCGGCGGCGGGACCGGCCCGCGATCGCCCACCGGCAACCGGCCGGCGCCCGCCGGGCGAGCTCGGCCGCGGTGAGGCCACCGGTGAACCCGGTCGCCCCGAACACCACCACGTCGTAGGTCCGACTCCCCTGTGCGGGCACGGCCACCCTCCCCGTTCGCGAGGGCAACGGTGTAGCACGCGACCCGTTCCCCGCTCCGGCCGGAAGCCGCTCCCGGGTGGCCGCTACGGTCGGGCCGACCTGCCCAGCCACCGCACCGACCGGAGCACCGATGCCCCTCCCCGCCGAGGACCGCCCGCCGGTCGAGCACGACGTGCACACCGACGAGCTGCCGGCGCTCCCCCAGCGCGACTCCCGCATCCCGGTCGCCCGGTGGCCCGAGGCCCCCGCCGCCATCCGGGATCTGGGGGCCGACATCGGGGCCGAGCCGGGCTACCTCCGCCGCATCGGGCGCTACCTGCTGTGGCGCGCCGGGCCGGCTGTGAAGGCCGACGCCCGCTACGGAGCGGTGGCCGCCGACGACCTCGACGAGGTGTGGACGTTCCGCCTGTTCGCCGACGGAACGGGTGACGGCCTCGGGCCCGACGGCACCACCCACGAGCGCTTCCGGTCGTGGAAGGAGGCCCTCAGGGACGCGTCGGGCGAGGCCGACGACCAGGGATCGTCAGCCGACTAACGGTTCTCGGGCAGCGGGAGCAGGATCGTGAACTCGTTGCCCTCGGGGTCGGCCATGCGCCGGTGGCTGTCGCCGTCGGGCTCCTGGATCACCGCCACCAGGCGACCGCCCAGCGCCTCGATCTGCCCCTGGGCGACGTCCATGTCGACGACCTCGATGTCGGGGCGCAGGCGCATGGCCCCCTTCTCGCCGCCCGGGGGCAGCGGCTGGAAGGCCAGGTAGACCCCGCCCTTGTCGCGCTCGAGTTGGATCCAGTCCTGCTCGACCTCGTAGATGCCGACGCCGAGGACGGCCTGCCAGAACTGCGACACGCGCTCGGGGTCCTCGCAGTCGACGACGACGGCGCGCAGCCAGCCGACGGGTCCGGGGGTCGTCTCGGTCATGGGTGGTCCTTAGGGGAGGTGGGGCCTCAGCGGCCGAGGATCTCTTCGAGGTGGTCGAACACGCGCTGGTTGCGCAGCCTGGGGGCACCGATCTCGCAGTCGAGGCCGGCCCCCTCCGTGGTGGTGAAGGCGAGCGAGGTGGCCCGGCTGCCGAGGGCCTCGACGAGCTCGGCCGATTGACCGGGGAACGAGGCCGCCGCGTCGGGGTCGCACACGAGGGTGGGCACGGTGAGGTGACCGAGGAACGGCTCGAGGTCCCAGCTGCTGAGCCGGTCGAGCACCCCGCCGACGCTGAGGCCCGCCCACTGCTCGACGATCTTGGCGGCGGCGAAGGCCGTGTCGGGATCGTCGGCTGCGGCCACCACGGCGTCGACGGCCGCGGCACCACCCGACGTCCAGGCCGCCCGCAGGTCGTCGGGGAGGCCGCCCAGGACGCCCTCGATCGGGCGCAGCACTCCCGGGTCGCAGACCAGTGCGGTGATGCGAGGGTCGGCGGCAGCGTGGCGGGCGGCGAGGTACCCGCCGTCGCTGATGCCGGCGGCGACGATGCGCCGCTCGTCGATGCCGCCGGCCGCGAGGGCCGCGTCGAGCATGGCCACGCCCACCGGGCCCCAGTCGTCGACCGGGCCGACGTTCTCGATGAACCGCATGCGCCCCTGACCCGGGCCGTCGAACACGAGGGTGTTCCACCCCCGGCGCGAGGCGTCCTGCAGGCCGGTCATGACGGTGTCCGACATCGGGGAGCCGAGCCCGTTGTGGATCATCATCAGCGGTCGCTCGCCATGACCGGTGCCGGCGGCGGGGCGCACCAGCCACCCCCGCATCTCGGCGCCGGACCACGAGATGCTCAGCGGCTCGGCGGTCTGGTCCCAGTGCATGAGGGCGTTGCGCAGCGAGGTGCGGTGGGCCCGCCAGGCCGAGAGGTGACGCCCGGGGTCGGCCGAGCCGAGCACGTAGTAGAAGCCGGCGAAGCGGTAGTTGGCGGCGCGCAGGTAGGCGTCGGAGGCGCTCTCGTCGTGTCCGAACCGGGCGGCCCGCTCGGCGACGGCGTCGCACCGGGCCCCGAGCTCGGTCCACGCCCGGAACCAGCTCTCGCGGTCGCCGGGCTCGACCGTGGCGGCGGTGGCGAGCACCTCGCCCGGCTCGGCCATGGCGTAGCCGATGCCGGTGAGCAGGCACCGCACGGCGAAGTCGAAGTCACCGTCGGGGGAGAACGAGATGTCGGGCACGGCGCGGGATCGTAGGACCTGGTTCACCTAGCGTGACGCACCACATGGTGTTGCCGACCCGTCCCGCCCCGGTCCCCCTCGACCCGCGCCTCGAGGCCGCGGCCCTCGAGGTGCTCGCCGCGCCGCCGCGCCCGCCCCGCGATCCGGGGCTGTTCACCTCCAACGCGCTCTTCGGCGAGCCCGGGATCTACCCCGACGGCCCACCGATGGAGCCGGCCGCGGGAGACCCCACCGACGAGCACCTCGCCCGCGCCGCGCTCGGCACGCTCCTGCCCGACCACCTCGGCGACGCCGGCGCGGTGGCCGAGGGCCTCGCCCTGTTCGACGGGCCCACCCTCCACCGCCTCGCCCCCGCCCCACTCCCCCGTGCCGCCCTGGTGCTGCTGTGCGGCACCGTCGCCGCGCCGGCGCTCGACGCGGTGGCCGGCGGACGGGCCGGCGTGCCGTTCGCCTCGGTCACCGTGTCGGCGATGCCCGACTCGGGGCGGGTCGTCGGCCCCCTGCCCGACGGCCCCGACGGCGCCCGGGCGGTGAACGACCGCTACGCCGCCGAGCACCCGGCGGTGTTGGCGCCGTCGCTGGCCCACGACCTGCTGTGGAGCGGCGACGGCCACGACCAGTACGAGGAGGCGACCCTCCACGCCGTGCTGGCGATGGTCCATCTCCAGGTGATCGCCGCCTCGCCGTGGATCGCCCACCTCGGCACCGAGCTCACCCGCCGACAGAACTCCCTGGCCGTCACCCTGGCCAACTCCCGCCACCCGGGCTCGGCCGCGATGGCCGTCCGGGCCGACGACGGGCCGGGCACCATCCCCGGGGGCGACCCGTCGATGCAGACCCCCGACTTCTGGTCGATCCCCTTCGCCGGCGGCCCGGTCACCGACCGCCCTGCCCCGCCAGCGCTCGCCGAGGTCCTCGCGGCCTCCGCCGCCGACCCCCGGGCCGTGCCCTCCCCGCTGCGCTACGACCGGGCGCTCGATGGTTTCCTGGCGAACGATCTCGGCAGGGGCTGGCTGGGCCTGGCCGAGCAGCTGCGCGCGGCGATCACCCTCGGCCTGGTCTCGGTCGACGACGTGGCCGATGCCAGCGGCCTCGGGACCGACGCCGCGGTGCGCGCCTACGGCCTCGCCGCGGCCCAGGCCTGCTGGCCGGCGTGACCACCACCGCCGACGCCGCCCTCTCCCCGGCCGGCGCCCGTCGGGCGTGGTGGGTGCTGGGCGCCATGTGCCTGCCGCTGCTCGCCCAGTCGCTCGACGTCAGCGGCATCGGCCTCCTCCTGCCCTCCATCGGCGCCGACCTCGACGCCGGACCCACCGCGCTGGGCTGGGTGATGAACGCCAACCCGCTGGCCTTCGGCGCGCTGCTGCTCACCGCGGGCTGGGTGGCCGACCGCTTCGGCCCCCGCACCCTGCTGCTCACGGGCGTCGGCGCGTTCGGCGTGGCCAGCGCCCTGTGCGCCGTCGCCCCCTCGACCGGGTTCCTCATCGCCGCCCGTGCCACCCAGGGCCTGGCCTCGGCGGCCTGCTTCACCACGTCGCTGGCCGTGGTCAGCGCCACCTTCGACGAGCGCCGGCGGCCCGGGGCCATCGGGGCGTGGGGCGCGGTGAGCGGCGCCGGCTCCGCGTTCGGTCCGTTGCTCGCCGGAGCGCTCGCCGCCACGCTCGGCTGGCGCTGGTTCTTCGTCATCAACGCGCCGCTGTGCCTGCTGGCGGTGCCGGTCATCGCCGTGCTCACCCGACCGGCCGCGGCGACTCCCGCCGATCCGGTGGCGCTCCCGCGTCACGGGCGTCGCGACACCTCCACCAGAACGGGGACGGGGATGGGGCCGACCAACGGACTGGGACTGGCCGCGGTCGCCGTCGGGTTCGTGGCCCTCAGCCTCGCCGTGGGCTCGTCGGTCCCCCCGGCCGCCCGCCTGGTGCCGGCCCTCCTCGCCGCGGCCGCCCTGGCCGTGCTGTGGCACGGGCGGCGCGCCGGACGGCCGGTGGTCGACCCTGCGGCCCTGGCCGGGCCGTGGTCGCGGGCGGCGCTCGCCGTCGGCTTCTCGTCCACCTGGGCGTTCGGCGTCGTGCTGGTGATCGGCAGCGCCATGCTCCAGCAGGTCCGGGGCATGGGCCCGATGGCCGCCGGCACCACGTTCCTCGCCTTCAGCGGGGCCTTCGCGCTGGCGGGCGCCGCCGTGGGTCGCATGGTGCGCCGGGCCGGCGTCGGCACCACGATGGGCGCCGGCATGGCCCTCACCGTCGTGGGGTTGGCGCTGCTGGCCCTGCTCCCGTCCGACGTCGGCCTCGGGGCGGTCCTGGTCGCCCTGGTCGTCGGCGGCCTCGGCCAGGGCCTGGCGTTCGACGGGTCGACCACCGCGTCGCTGGCGGGGGTGCCCGGCGACTCGACCGGCGAGGCCACCGCGTCGGTGCAGACCCTCCGGCTGCTCGGCTCGGTACTCGGCGTGGCCGCCTCGGCCGGCATCGTGGCCACCGCCGCGGGCGGGGCCTCCACGGCCGAGATCGCCGACCTCCAGCGCCTGGCGTTCGCCCTCGCCGCCGTCGTGGCGGTGCTCGGCTGTGCGGCCCTCGCCGCCCTCCGGCCGGGGAGCCACGACCACATCCCGTCGCGTCGGTAGCCTCCACGCCGTGCTGCTCCCCGAGCCCGACGACGCCCGCCTCGCCCTCGCCGCCGTGCTCGGCGCCTTCCGCTCGCTGGAGCTCCAGCCGGTGCAGCGCGACGTGCTCCGCGACGTCGCCGCCACCGTCTACGGCCTCGACATCGACGCCGAGCCGATCGAGCCCCTCGCCCCCGAGCAGGTCATGGCCGCCGGTGCCGCGATCGAGCTGCGCCAGCAGGCCGTGCACCTCATGGTGGTGCTCGAGCTCATCGCCGACCCCGTGCCGCCGGAGCAGGCGGCCGCGGTCGAGCACTACTCCCACGCCATCGGCGTCCACTCGTCGCTGCTCGACGACGCCCGCCACCTCGCCCACCACCACATCGCCCTGATGTACGCCGACCTCCAGCGGTCGAGCTGGTACACCGAGGTCACCCTCGAGGAGTCGTTGCACGGCAAAGTGTTCGAGCTCGCCCGCTCGAAGTTCGCCTACAGCGGCGCCATGGCCGACAAGGCGATCGCCCGGAAGTGGGAGGGCCTGCGCGACATGCCGGCCGGCAGCTGGGGGCGCGGCGTGGCCGATTTCTACGCGCGCCACGGCTTCCCGTTCCCCGGCGAGCGCCACGGCATCTACGAGGTCGGGGCCCGCCACGACTTCGTCCACGTGCTCGCCGAGTACGAGGCCACGCCCGAGGGCGAGCTCGACGTGTTCGCCTTCATCGCCGCCTGCATGCCCGACGAGAAGGGCCTGGTCCTGTTGGCGGTCACCATCGGCCTGTTCCAGGACGGGGCCATCCACCACGTCGCCGGCAAGGCCGTGAAGATCGCCCGCACCGACACCCTCGGCGACCCTGGTGCGGCCGCACGGTGGGCCGAGGCCCTCGACCGCGGCCGCCGCTGCCCCGTCGACGTCATGGGCGGCATCGACCACTTCGCCCTCGCCCCCATGCCCCTCGACGAGGCCCGCGTCCGGCTCGGGGTCGTCCCCAAGGTGCTCGCGCCCTAGCTCCGCCCAAGCCCCACCCCGAAACGGTGCGCAGAACCCACGCCCGAGCACGGTAAGGGCGCACGGTTTCGGCGGTCGGTCCGCCGGTCAGGGGAGGCGGGCCACCAGCGCGGCGAGCACGGACTCCGCCGACACCCCGGTGAGCGGGCGCACG
This sequence comes from uncultured Actinomycetes bacterium, assembly GCA_963702555.1. Lineage (GTDB taxonomy): Bacteria > Actinomycetota > Acidimicrobiia > Acidimicrobiales > Acidimicrobilacustridaceae > CAMFLJ01. The sequence continues at coordinate 597,157 of CAVPCW010000010.1, read as the reverse complement.
GCGACGGCGTCGAGCAGGGCGCCGACCTCGGCCGGATCGGCACCCGGGTGCAGGCGCCGGACGCCGGGAGCCAGCAGCGCGGCGTGGCGGTCGGCCCACCACCGCAGCGGCACCGAGCACTGGAACCGGGCTCCGGCGCGGGTGCGGCGCTGGGAGATGCCCACGACCTTCTCGCCGCCGACGAGGACCTCACCCGGCCCGGTGCCGCCGAAGCACACGACCGACCCGAGCGCGCCGCAGGCCAGCCCGCCGTGGTGGGCCACGCCGCCGGCCACGCCGAGGTCGCCGAGGGCGGCCACCCAGACCTGTCCGAGCCACTCGGCCGCCACGGCGACGTCGTCGCTCCAGAGCGGATCACCGCGGGGGACGATCACGTCGATCCAGGCGACGTCGTCGGGCTCGAGCAGCACCGCCCCTCCCCCGCTGCGCCGGCGCACGACCTCGACCCCGAGCGCAGCGGCGGCCTCGGCGTCGACGTCGTCGACTCGCTGGGTCGAGCCGAGCACCAGCGCCGGGCCGTCGAGCGTGAACGCCCACACCGCACGGTGGGCCGGGTCGGGCACGTCGAGGCCGTGGTGCTCGGCCGCGGGGCCGCGGTGGTGCTCGACCGACCACGCGGTCGACGGCGGTGACCCCGCGGGGCCGGTCACGAGGCGGTTCGGGTGAGCCAGGGCTCCCACTCGGCGCGGGCGAAGGTGCCGGCGCGCAGCAGCACGGCGCCGACGCCGAGGGGCTCGAAGGGTTGGACGAGCAGAGGCATCCCCGCCTCCACCGGCGTGCGGTTCCCCTTGCGCCCGTTGCAGCTGCGGCAGGCCGCGACCAGGTTCGACCACGAGTGGGCGCCACCCGGGCGCGAGCGGGGAACGACGTGGTCGACGGTGTCGGCCCGGGCCCGGCAGTAGCCGCAGGCGTGGCCGTCGCGGGCGAGCACGCCGCGGCGGGTGACCGGCGTGCGGCGCCCTCGGGGCACCCGCACGTAGGAGAGGAGCCGTATGACGTGGGGGCGGGCGATCGACAGCGACGGAGAGCGGACCCGGCGCACCTCGTCGGCGGCCACGGTCTCGGCCGCGCCCTCGAGCACGAGCACGACGGCGCGCTGCCAGGCCACGGTGCTCAGCGGCTCGTAGGTGGCGTTCAGCACGAGGACGTTGTCGCCCACCGGCTCTCCTTGTGGCTCGCCGGGCCGACCCGGCCTGCGTCGAAGGCTACCGGCCGACACCACCCCGAGGCGGGTCGAGTTCCCACGGCACCCGCCGGGCCCGGCCGGTAGGTTCCCCGCCCATGACCGATCACGTGGAGGGCAAGGTCGTCGTCGTCACCGGCGCGGCCAGTGGGTTCGGGCGCCTCGTCGCCCAGATGGTGGCGGCGCGGGGCGCCAAGGTGGTGGCGGCCGACATCGACGTCGAGGGCCTGGCGGCCACGGCCGAGTCGATCACCGCCGCCGGCGGCACCGTCGCCCACCGCCGCACCGACGTCACCGACCGGGCCGACGTGTTCGACCTGGCCACCTTCGCCGTCGAGAGCTTCGGGGCCATCGACGTCATGGTCAACAACGCCGGCACCATGCCCCTGGCCTTCTTCGCCGACCACGCCCGGGCGGCCGACGCCTGGGACCGCTGCATCGACATCAACTTCCGCGGGCGTGCTCAACGGCATCATGGCCGTCCACGACCAGATGATCGCCCAGGGCCGCGGCCAGGTGATCAACATCTCGTCGATCTACGGCAACACCCCCGTGGCGGGGTCGGCCGTGTACACCGCCACGAAGGCGGCGGTGAACGTGCTCTCGGAGACCCTGCGCATCGAGTCCCAGGGGAAGATCAAGGTCACGACCGTGAAGCCCACCGGTGTGCCCGGCACCAACCTCGGCTCGGGCATCGTCAACGGCGACGCCATGGTCGGCATCCTCGGCCAGAACGCGGCGAGGTTCGGCGAGCAGGCCGCGGTGGCCTGGGGACCGGACGACAGCCCCGAGAAGGCGGCGATGAACGACCCGGAGGACATCGCCTACTGGGCGATCGCCCCCGAGGAGCTCGCCGCCCAGGTCGTCTACGTGATCGACCAGCCGTGGGGCATCTCGATCAGCGACATCACCGTGCGGGCCTCGGGCGACCTCTACCTGTCGTGAGCCCGGGGGTCAGTGGCCGGAGGTGACCTCGGGCCAGGCCTTGCACCAGTGCAGGTAGGTGACGACGTCGGCCGGTGCCGGCTCGCCGCCCTGGCCGCCGTAGGCCGTGACCATGCGGAAGTGCAGGTAGGCCGGGTCGGGCAGCGGGAGGTACGGGGCCCTGCGCCACCAGCCCTTCGGGGCCAGCCGTCCGACCTGGCGCACGGCGGTGGCCCACAGGTCGGGGCGCCGGGCCACGGCCGCGGTGGCACCGAGGGTCCAGCGCAGCGAGGGGGTCGACGGGGAGGGGCCCACGGGGTCGAGGCTACCGAGCGCCAGGGGGCTCACCGCCCGATGGCCACACCGAGCCCCCGCCAGCCGACCGCCGCGGCCCCCACCAGGGGCCCGTCGGCGCCGAGCTGCCCGGGGCGGATCACCGTGCCGGTCGAGAAGTCGAGGCGGGCCGAGCGGTCGACCTCGGCCTGGGCGGCCGCGAAGAAGGGCTCGCCGAACCCGAGGGCCACCGACCCGGCGACCACGGCGAGGCGCAGGTCGAGGAGGTTGGCCACCGACGCCACCGCCCGGCCCACGAGGGTGCCGGTGCGCTCGACGATCTCGGGGCCGGCCTCGGCGGGGGGCCGACCGGTGATGGCGGCGATGGCCGTGCCGGACGCCTCGGCCTCCAGACAGCCCCGCGCCCCGCAGCCGCACCCGTGGCCGTCGGGCACCACGATCACGTGGCCGATGTGGCCGGCGTTGCCGTCGGCCCCGTCGAGCAGCCGGCCGTCGAGCACGATGCCGCCGCCGACACCGGTGGACACGACCATGGCGACGTAGTCGTCGCACCCCTTCGCCGCCCCCAGCCAGCCCTCGCCGAGGGCCAGGGCCTTGGCGTCGTTGTCGACGAACGTGGGCACCTCGGTGAGCTCGGCCAGCCGGTCGTGCAGCGGGAACCCCCGCCAGGCCGGGATGTTGATGGGCGACACCGCGGCGCCGCCCCGCGTCATCGGCCCACCGGTGCCCACCCCGCACACCACCGGGTCGGTGCCGTCGTCGAGGACCTCGGCCACCAGTGCGGCCAGCGCCCCGAACATGTCCTCGGCGCCCTCCCGGGCGGGGGTGGCCACCCGGGCCCGGCGCACCACGGCGCCCTCGAGGTCGACCAGGCCCACCTCGAGCTTGGTGCCCCCGATGTCGACGGCGAGGGCGAGGTCTCCGGTCACGCCCCCGACGGTACCGAACGCCTCCCGGCCGCGTAGCCTTACCGGACGGGTGGCCAGCCCGTGCCCACGCGTCGTCGAGAGGAGCAACGGGTGACCACCCAGGAGACCGAGCCCCGCTCGGCGACGTTCGCCGAGCTGTTCGGCACCATCACCGCCGCCGTCGGACGAGCCATCCGGGGCAAGTCCGACATCGTCGAGCTGGCGGTGCTCTGCCTGGTCTCCGAGGGCCACCTCCTGCTCGAGGACGTGCCCGGGGTCGGCAAGACCACCCTGGCGAAGGCCCTGGCGGCCTCGGTCGAGTGCGAGTTCGGCCGCATCCAGTTCACCCCCGACCTGCTGCCCTCCGACGTCGTCGGCGTCACCGTCTGGAACCGGTCGGCCGACGTGTTCGAGTTCCGGCCCGGCCCGGTGTTCGCCTCGATCGTGCTCGGCGACGAGCTCAACCGGGCCTCCCCGAAGACCCAGTCGGCGCTGCTCGAGGCCATGGCCGAGAACCAGGTCACCGTCGACGGCACGACCTACCCGCTCGGGCCGCCCTTCATGGTCATCGCCACCCAGAACCCGGTCGAGCACGAGGGCACCTACCCGCTTGCCGGAGAGCCAGCTCGACCGCTTCCTGATGAAGGCGTCGGTGGGCTACCCCGACCGGGCCTCCGAGCTCGAGGTCCTCGACACCCACGGCGACGCGGTGGCCCTCGCCCACCTCAGCCCGGTCGCCACCGCCGCCGACGTGAACGGCCTCATCGCCGCCGCCCGCACCGTGCACGCCTCGCCCTCGATCCGCGGCTACCTCGTCGACCTCGCCGACGCCACCCGCCGCCATCCCCACCTCTCCCTCGGCATGTCGCCCCGGGCCACGCTCTCGCTGCTGCGCGTCGCCCGCTCCCGGGCCGCCTCGCAGGGCCGGGCCTACGTCGTCCCCGACGACGTGAAGGCGCTCGCCGAGCCCGTGCTCGCCCACCGACTCGTGGTCACCCCGGAGGCCCAGCTCCAGGGCATCAGCCCGGCCGACGCCCTCGGCGAGGTCCTGGCCACCATCCCCGTGCCCACGGCGGCCGGTCAGGCCTGAGCCCGTGCTCACCCGCCGCGGCTGGCTCACCGGCATGCTGGCCGGGGTCCTGCTGGTCCTCGGCCGGGTCTTCGGCACCATCGAGGGCTACATCGCGGGCGCCGTGCTGGCCGCCCTGCTGATCGGCTCGGTGCTGTGGCTGGTGGCCACCCGCCTCGACGTGTCGGTCACCCGGGTGCTGCACCCGCCGAGGGTCCACGCCGGCTCGTCCACCCGGGTCGACCTCGCCGTGGTCAACCGGGCCCGGCGGGCCAGCCCCGTGCTCACCCTCCGCGACCGCGTCTCGGGCACCCGCGGCGCCTCGCTCCTCGTGGCGCCCGCTCGACCCCGGCGGCGAGACCCGCGCCGCCTACCGGTTCGCCACCGAGCGCCGCGGCGTGGTCACCGTCGGCCCGCTGCAGGTCGAGCTCACCGACCCGTTCGGGCTGGCCCGACTCCGCCTGCCCGCCGCCGGGGTCTCCGAGCTGGTCGTGTACCCGCCGATCGAGACCCTGCCGGCGGTGCCGCTGAGCGCCGGCAACGACCCGCTGGCCGGGTCCGAGCACCCCAACGCCCTCGGCCGCGGCGGTGAGGACTTCTTCGCCCTGCGGGCCTACGTCGTCGGCGACGACCTGCGCCGGGTGCACTGGCCCGCCACCGCCCGCCACGACGAGCTCATGGTCCGCCAGGACGAGCTGCCCTGGCAGGGCCGCACCACCGTCGTGATCGACGACCGCGCCGGCGTCCACACCGCCGAGAGCTTCGAGCGCATGGTCTCGGCCGCGGCCAGCATCCTGGTCGGCCGGCACCCGCCGCCAGGACCTCGTCCGGGTCGTCACCGCCAGCGGCGCCGACAGCGGGCTTCGGCGCCGGCCGCGCCCACGTCGAGAGCCTGCTCGAGGCCCTGGCCTGCATCGAGCCCCAGGGCGGCACCGACCTGGCCGGGCGCCGGCGAGGTCCTCGGCGCCACGGGCGTGAGCGGGGCCATGGTCGTGCTCACCGGCGGGCGCCGCGCCCGACGAGCTCACCCGCCTCGTCGCCCGGGCCGAGCCCTCGGGCCCGGAGGCGCCTGTTGGCGTTCGCGCCCGGGGCCACGGGCGGGGCCACCGTCGCCGGCCCGGTCGTCCGCCTGGGCACCGACACCCCGCTGGTGGCCGGCTGGGCCGCGGCGCTGCGCCGGCACACCGGCCGCCGGCGCACCCCCACCGGGGGGCCGCGGTGACCGACCACCCTGCCGCCCCCCACGCGCACCGTCACCCGACGCCGGGCCGCCGGCCCGCCCGCCGGCCCCGGCCGAGCGGCCCGCCGCCCGCCCGCACCGGTATCCCGGGCCCGCACCTGCTGCTCACCGAGATCGCCCTCGCCGCCATGACCTGCGCCGCGGTCGTCGGGTTCGGCCGCATCTTCGCCTCGTGGAGCTTCCTGGCCCCACTGCTCGTCGTCGCCCTCGTCGGCCACGTCACCGATCGCCGCCTGCCGCCGGCGGGGCTTCGGGGTCCCGACCACGTTCCTCATCACCACCGTCGAGTGGCTCCTCGTCGTCACCTGGCTGTTCTTCGTCGACACGACCCTCGCCCTGATCCCCACCCCCGACACCCTCTCGACCGCCCGCCTCGAGCTCGACCGCTCCTGGTCGGCGTTCTCCCAGGTCGTCTCCCCCGCTCCGGTGCAGACCGGCTTCCTGCTCGCCACCGCCGCCGCCGTGGCGGGCGGCGCCTTCCTGGCCGACTGGGCGGCGTTCCGGTTGTGGTCGGCCCGCGAGGCCCTCGTCCCCTCGGTCACCCTCTTCGTCTTCGCCACCCTGCTCGCCGACGAGCGCTACCGCCCGGCGTCGTGCGGTGCTGATGATCGCCACGGTGATCGCCTTCCTGCTCGCCCACCGGGTGATCGACCTCGAGCGCTCCGACGGCTGGGTCAGCACCGGCCGGGCCCGGGCCGGTCGCTCGATGCTGGCCGCCGGCGCCCTGCTCGCGGTCATCGCCCTGGCCCTCGGCACGCTGGTGGCCCCGCACCTGCCCGGCGTCGACGAGCCGCCACTCGTCGACTGGCGCAACAACGGCGACGCCAGCAGCGCCCGCATGCTCACCAGCCCCCTCGTCGACCTCCGCACCCGCCTGGTCGACACCACCACGACCGAGCTGTTCACGGTGGAGTCCAACACCCGCTCGTACTGGCGCATCGCCGTCGCTCGACCTCTTCGACGGCACCCAGTGGCGGCTCTCGGCCAGCACCGACACCGTCGCCGCCGGGAGCCTCGGTGCCGACAGGCCGCCCCTCCGCGCGCCGCGACGACCGGGTCACCCAGCGGTTCACGATCCAGCAGCTCGAGACCAACTGGATGCCCGCCGCCTACCAGCCGATCGTGTTCCGAGCCCTCACCGGCGACCTCGTCCGGTACGACAACGAGACCTCCACCCTGATCGCCGACGAGGCCACCACCGAGGGCACCAGTTACGACGTGCTGTCCGTGCTCCCGGACTTCACCGCCGAGGAGCTGCGCGGCGCCAGCCAGCAGATCCCCGAGGAGGTCGAGAGCTCGCTGGAGCTCCCCGAGGGGTTCAGCCCCAAGGCCGAGCGCATCGCCCGGGAGGCCACCTCGGGTGCGGCCACCCACTACGAGCAGGCCCTGGCCCTCCAGAACTTCTTCCGGGAGGACGGCGGCTTCACCTACAGCACCGACGTGCCCGCCGGTCAGGGCGAGAGCGCCATCGACGACTTCCTCGACAACCGCATCGGCTACTGCGAGCAGTTCTCCGGCGCCTTCGCCGCCATGGCCCGGAGCCTCGGCATCCCGGCCCGGGTGGCCGTCGGCTACACGTGGGGCGACGAGGACCCCGCCAACCCCGGCACCTTCCAGGTGCTCGGCCGCAACGCGCACGCCTGGCCCGAGGTGTACCTCGGCGAGTTCGGCTGGGTGCCGTTCGAGCCCACGCCGGGCCGCGGCAACCCCGACGCCACCGGCTACACCGGCGTGCCCGGCTCCCAGGACGACGGCACCTCCACCGCCAGCACCACCACGACCACGGCGCCGGAGGCCAGCTCCACCACCACCTCGACCCTCGCAGCCGACGAGACCGCCAGCGCCGCCCTCGACAGCACCGGCGCCTCCTCCGACCTGCTCGGCACGGCCCTCCGGGGGCTGGTGCTCGTGCTCGGGGCCGCCGTGCTCTACCTCGTGGCCGTGCCCGGCGCCCTGGCCGTTCGCCGCCGCCGCCGGCGGGCCCGGGCCAGCGGGTCGCCGTCCGCCGAGGTCGGCGTGGCGTGGGCCGAGGCCACCGAGACCCTGGCCGCCGCGGGTGTGCGCGCCCGCCCCGACGAGACCCACGCCGAGCTCGCCTCCCGCGCCCGGGTCGCCGTGCCCACCACCGGCGCGGCGATGACCCGGCTTGCCGATGCGGCCGACGCCTCCGCCTACGGCCCCACCCCCGCCTCAGCCGACGGCGCCGACGCCGAACGGGCCGCCGACGAGGTGCGAGACGCCGTCGACGCCCACCTGGGCACCACCGGACGGCTCCGGCGCTTCCTCGACCCGCGGCCGCTGTGGGCGGGGCGGGCCCGCCGCCACCGCACCGACTGACCCAGCCGGCGGCGGCCGGTCGGATCGCCCGTCGCCCCGGACGCGACGCCACCCGGACGCACCTCGCCACGACCCCGCAACGCGGAGATGGCGGCCCGGAGGCCGCCATCGGGGATCGATCAGGCTGCAGGAGGGCTATTCGTCCTCGGGGCGCTTCAGCCGGTCCTTGAGCTTGGTGCTCGTGTTGCCCAGGGCGTCACGCAGGCCGGCGGCCTTCATCGACTGGGTCATCTGCTGCATGCCCGCCTTGCCGAGGCGGCGGGCATTGCGCTCGACGGCCAGGGCCGACACCAGCATGATCAGGAAGCCACCGAAGGCCAGCAGGTACGACGTGCCCAACGTGAGGATGAGCACCGCGAGACCGGCCACGAAGCCCAGCAGCGACCACTTCAGGTTGCGGTAGGCGTGCGTGTAGACGGTGGTGTCGGCGATGTCGCGAGCCAGTGCCGGATCGGACTGGTAGAGCTGCTGCTCGATCTCGCTCAGGATGCGCTGTTCGTCCTCGGAGAGCGGCACCGGTGGATCCCTTCGCTGAAACTTGTGGTCATCTTCCCACCAAAAGCCATCGGTCACAACGCGTGCGACCTGAAATCAGGCTAGGTCACCCGGAGTCCACCTCGCCGCCACCCGCCGGCCCCGGAGCCTCGTGACCTGTCGGGTCGGGCTCCGGGCCCTGCGAGCTCCCGCCCGGGCCCCACTGCTGGCGGTGCCGACCCTTGACGCGGAGGCCGTCGGGGCCGCCCAGCACCGCCGGGCCGATGGCGTCGCTCCCGAAGCGGGCCCGGATCTCGTCGACCGTGCGGCCCGCCTCCTGCCAGCCCGGCCCCTTGGCCGCGTCGTCGAGGGTCAGCTGGCGGGCGCCCGCCTCGGTCAGGCCGCTCACCGACAGGCCGAGCAGCCGCACGCCCGGTGCGGGGTCGACCTGGTCGAGCAGGGCCTTCGCCGTGTGCAGGAGCGTCGGGGCGTCGTCGACCGCCACCGGCAGGCTGCTCGACCGGGTGATCGTGCGGAAGTCGCCGAAGCGGACCTTGATCTGCACCGTGCGACCCACCACACCCTTGGCCCGCAGCCGGGTGGCCACCGCGTCGGCGAAGCCGACCAGCTCCCGGTCGAGGGTGGAGCGCCGGTGGTGATCACGGGCGAAGGTCTCCTCGTGACCGATCGACTTCATCTTCCGCTCGGGCTCCACCACCCGCGGGTCGTGCCCGTTGGCGAGGGCGTGGAGGTGGCGGCCCTGGCTGCGCCCGAGGGCGGCGACCAGGTTGCCCTCGGGCAGGTCGGCGAGGTCGCCGACCGTGGAGACGCCCATCCGCTCGAGCTTGGCCAGCGTGGCCGGGCCCACGCCCCACAGCGCCTGCACGGGCAGGGGCCGCAGGAAGGCGAGGGTGTCGGCGGGCTCGACCACGGCGACCCCGGAGCCGAAGACGGGCCCGGTGGGTGAGGCCTTGGGCTTGGCGGTCTCGGTGGCGAGCTTGGCCACGAACTTGGTGCCGGCCACCCCGACCGAGCAGGTGAGACCTTCCTCGGAGAGCACCCGCTCACGGATGTGGGCGGCGATCTGCGACGCCGGCCCCAACCGGCGCACCGCGGCGGCGACGTCGAGGAAGGCCTCGTCGAGCGACAGCGGCTCCACCAGCGGGGTGACGTCACGGAAGATCGCCATGACCCGGGTGCTGACCTCGGAGTACCGGCCGTGGCGCCCCGCGATGAACACTGCCTGGGGGCACAACCGACGGGCCTGCCCCGACGGCATGGCCGAGTGCACGCCGTAGGCGCGGGCCTCGTAGGAGGCGGCGGCCACGACCCCGCGGTCGCCGTCGCCGCCGACCACCACGGGGTGGCCGCGCAGCTCGGGCCGGTCGAGCAGCTCGACCGACACGAAGAAGGCGTCCATGTCGACGTGCAGGATCGTCGCCGTCGAGCGGTCCTCCGGTCGCTCGGCGCCCGGGCCGGTGGCGCTCACACCCGGGTGACGACGAGCGAGGCCCGTTCGGTGCCGACGATGCGGTACCCGAAGCTGCGCCGGCCGGTCCAGGGCTCGGCCAGCCACTCGCCCACCGGCTCGGCGACCCAGGGCGAGCCGCCGTTCAGATGGGTGGCGCAGTCGCCGCTCGGCACCCAGCGGGCCTCCTCGACGATGCCGTCCGGGTCGGCGATCTCGATCTCGCCCTCCCACTCGGCCGCCTGCCAGGCCTCGACCCGCAGGGTCCAGCCCATGTCGGGGGCGTGGGCCTCGATCTCGTAGAGCAGCCCGGCCCACCGGGTGACGACCAGGCCGGTCTCCTCCCGGACCTCGCGGGCCAGCCCCTCGACCACGGACTCACCGTGGTCGATGACCCCACCCGGCGGGGTCCAGTCGACCGACCCGTCGCGGCGGCGGTTGCGGACGAGGAGGAGCCCCTCGGGCCCCTCGATCACCGCACCCCCGACCAGCCACTCGTGCACCCCGACAGTCTGCCCGACCGCACGCGGAGAGGGCGCCCACCGGGCGCCCTCGTCACGTGGAGCTGTCGGCCGAACCGGAGGCCGGGAGGAGATCGCTACGGGGTGACTTCCTGGACCGCGGTGGCCGAGCCGTCCTCGTTGCGCTCCTGGGTGGCCGCGGGGCCGATCTCGGGCGGGGGCACCTCGCCGATGCGCTGGACCCCGGTGGGGGCCGGCGCGGGGCGGGAGTCGTCGCGGAGCACCAGGACCGTGCCGAGCGCCGTGGCCACGACGACCGCACCGGCGATGGGGAGCACGAGCTTGCTGCGGAACAGCTTGGTGAGCCGGCTGACCTCCGTGGTGGGGTCGGCCATCAGGCCGCGGAGGCGGGCCTCGACGTCGGGCTCGGCCAGGTCGAGGGCCTTCGCCAGCACCGCCACGTCGAAGCCGCGCAGCACCACCGGGCTGCCGGGCGTGGCCCGCCGCAGGGTGTAGACGAGGGACAGGTAGGCCCCGAGGACCTCGTCCGGGGTGGGCGCGCCCTGCAAGGGGACGGCCTCCTCGGCGACGAGGAGCTGGCCGGCGTCGAGGTCGAGGACGACCTGGCGGCGGGCGGGCAGGAGTTCGTCGACGGTGGTGCCGTATCCGGCCATCACGATCTGGAGCGACTCCTCCGTCAGAGGGGTCTCACCGGATTCGATGGACGCGAGCCGACCCTCGTCGAAACCCGTCCGCGAGGCGACGTCGGCGAGCGTGAGCCCTCGTTCGGCGCGAGCGCCGGAGAGGAGCATGCCGAGTCGTTGCGGCGGGACGATGTCGAGCGTTGCCGTTGTCACGACCTCCAGTATCGACCCGATCGCACCGGAAATGAAGGTTCTTCGCCGACGGATCTGATTCGGGACCTTCGACCCGGCCGCGACGCCCTGACCTGCCGCTACTCGACCGGGCGGTTCCGGTGCAGGATGCGGTCGCGGATGGCCCACCAGGTGACGAGGCCGAGGGCCTCGAACACGATCTTGCTGGACATCTTCGAGGTGCCCCGCACCCGGTCGGTGAAGCTGATCGGGACCTCCACGATGCGCCCGCCATGACGGGCCACGGCGTAGGCCATCTCGATCTGGAAGCCGTAGCCGTCGGCGGCGATGGCGTCGAGGTCGATGCGGGACAGCATCGGCGCGGCGTAGCACCGGAACCCGGCGGTGGCGTCGCGCACCTGGAGCCCGAGCATGATGGCCGCGTAGCGGTTGCCGCCACGGGAGAGGTACTCGCGGTGCTTGGGCCAGTCGGGGATGGCGCCGCCGGGCACGTAGCGCGACCCGATGGCCAGGTCGGCGCCGCTGTCGACGGCGCTGATGAGCGCCGGGAGGGCAGCCGGGTCGTGCTGGAGGTCGGAGTCCATCTCGATGAGGGCGTCGTAGCCGAGGGCGAGGCCCTGGGCGAAGCCGGCCCGGTAGGCCGAACCGAGGCCGGACTTCGAGGCTCGGCGCAACACCGAGACACCGCCGCCGTGCCCGCTCCCCCACCCCTCGGCCAGGTCGGCCGTGCCGTCGGGGCTGCCGTCGTCGACGACGAGGACGTCGGCCTCGGGAACGGCCTCACGGACCCGGTCGAGGACCTCGACGATGTTCTCTGCCTCGTTGTAGGTGGGCAGCACGATCAGCGGCTTCACGGCGCCAACTGTACGGGTGGGGATGTGGCCCCGGGGCGCACCCCGCCGGGCCGGCCCCGTACCATTGCCCCCGATGCCCGATCCCGCCTCCCCCGACCCCGGCCGCGCCACCCGCCGATCCCGCGTGTCGGCCGCCGACGGGTCCACCGAGACCCGCACCGCCCTGCCGTCCGTCGGCGCCCGCGTGCTCGCCTTCGCCGCCATCCTCCTGGCCGGTGCCGCCGGTGGCTTCATCGGCTACGCCTTCATCGACCTGCAGACCACCGGCGACAACACCCTCGCCGTGGGCCTCGGCGCCCTCGTCGGTGCCCTGCTCGCCGCCGGCGGCACCGCCGTCGTGGTGGTGCTCACCCTGCGGGCCATGGGCGAATGGCGCACCATCCAGGCCAACCGGCCCCCGACCGACGCCACCCCCGGGGGCGGCGCGGTCCGCAAGCCGCCCCGCGTGCGCTGACGCGATGAGCACCGACGCCGCCGACCACGCCCACCTCCTCTCCCTCGCCGAACGCCTCGCCGCCGACGCCGCCGCCCTCCTCGTCGACGGGCTCGGACGGGCACGGGCCAGCGTGGACACCAAGTCCACCGGCACCGACATGGTCACCGAGATGGACCGTGCGTCCGAGCGGCTCATCGTCGAGGGCCTCAAGGCGGCCCGGCCCGACGACGGCATCCTCGGCGAGGAGGGCACCGACCACGCCGGCACCACCGGCGTGCGCTGGGTCGTCGACCCCCTCGACGGCACGACCAACTACCTCTACGCCCACGCCGGGTTCGCCGTCTCGATCGGAGTCCAGATCGACGGCACCACCGTGGCCGGAGTGGTCCATGACCCGCTGCACGCCGACGTCTTCACCGCCACCCTCGGCGGAGGGGCCTTCCGCAACGGTCGCCCGATCGTCACCTCGGCCGAGACCGACCTGAGCCGGGCGTTGGTCGCCACCGGCTTCTCGTACCAGCCCGAGCGGCGCGAGCTTCAGGCCGCCGTGCTCACCCGCATCCTCCCGAAGGTCCGCGACATCCGGCGCATGGGCGCCGCGTCGGTCGACCTCTGCTCGGTGGCCCACGGCCGCGCCGACGCCTACTACGAGCGTGGCCTCCAGCCCTGGGACCACGTGGCCGGCGCCCTGATCGCACGCGAGGCCGGCGCGCTCGTCGGGCACCTGAACGGCGGGCCCGAGGACGTCGACTTCGTGCTGGCCGCACCACCCGCGCTGTACGAGCCCCTGCGGGAGCTCCTGGCCCAGGCCGGCGCCGCCGACCCCTGGCCGATCTCCGACTAGGCCCCTCGGGTCCAGGTCCGCACCAGGGCACGGGCCCGGCGGGCGACGCGATCGCCTCCGGGGGCCGACTCGCCCTGCTCGATGCGGTGCTCCTCGGCGACGAGGTGGTTCACGACGGTGAGCGGCTCACGCCGGCAGAAGGCCCGGCACAGCTCCACGGCCTCGGCGGAGAGCACGGCCACCAGGCCGTCGGTGACCCGGCGGGAGGCGACCAGCTCGACGCCCGCCCGGCGGGCGAAGCGCTGCACCGAGGCCAGTCGGCCCTCGAGGGCGCCGGTGCCGACGGCGAACCACACGTCGAGGTCGGCGTTGGCGTCGATCACGAGGTCGAGCGCCCGGACGGTGACGTCGTCGAGGCGCTGTCCGTCGGTGAGGGGACGGAGGGCGGCAAGGTCGTCGGTCATGGTGAGCTCCAGCACGCCAGTCATGTAGAAGTCATCGGCAGACAGGCGTCAGGAAGTAAATGGTTGCCCGTCGAAGCTCCTCGGTCAGGGATCACACCCACCACCCCCGGTGACCGTCGCCCAGAAATCCGCCGGAAAGCACCACGCGACGGGCCCGGATCGGGCACCATTGGCCCCAGCTATGGGCACCCGCATCCTCACCGTCGAAGACGACGAGCGCATCCGCACGGCCGTCAAGATGGCCCTGGAGGACGAAGGCTGGGTGGTCGAGGAGGCCGACACGGGTGAAGAGGCGCTCCAGGCGTTCACCCGCAACCCGGCCGACGTGGTCCTGATCGACATCATGCTCCCGGGCATCGACGGCTTCGACGTGTGCCGCTCGATCCGCCGGGCGAGCGACGTCCCGATCGTCATGGTCACCGCCCGCGCCGACACCCACGACGTGGTCGCAGGGCTCGAGGCCGGTGCCGACGACTACCTCACCAAGCCCTTCGCTCCGAAGGAGCTGTCGGCCCGCATCCGGGCGCTCCTGCGCCGGGCCCGCACCGCCGACCCCACCGTCACCCACCTCCGGTTCGGCGACCTCGAGATCGTCCCCGACGAGGGCGTCGTGCTCCGCGACGGCACCGAGGTGCACCTCACCAAGACCGAGTTCCGCCTCCTCGTGGAGCTGGCGTCGAGCCCGGGCCGGGTGTTCAGCCGCGAGGTCCTGCTCGAGCGGGTCTGGGGCTACGGCTACTTCGGCGACGGCCGCCTCGTCGACGTGCACGTCCGTCGGCTCCGGATGAAGGTCGAGGCCGATCCGGCCAACCCGCGCCACGTCATCACCGTGCGGGGCCTCGGCTACAAGCTCCAGCCGTAGGGGCGGTCCCCGTGGCCGTCGACGACACCACCCCCCGCCCGCCGGTGCCCGAGGGCCGACCGGTCGAGACCCGACCCGTCGAGACCCGACCCGTCGACTCGACCCGACCCATCACGCCGTTGCCGAGCGACGGCCGCACGGGCGAGCCCAAGTCGGCCTCGTCCGCGGGCACGGGCGGCTCGGGCTCGGAGAACCGACCGGTGCAGACCCGCACCCGCCGCCGCCGCCGGGCCCGCATCATCGCCCCGGTGCGCCGCGGCCTCGGCCTGCGCACCCGGCTCACCCTGACCTACGGCCTCGGCGCCGCCATGCTCGCCGCGGTGATGTCGATCACCACGTTCGGGCTCACCCGCGAGAACCTGATGACCCAGCGCGAGGAGTCGTCGGTCGCCCGGGCGGTGGCGAACGCCGCCCGCATCGCCAGCCAGCTCCCGAACGGCGCCGGGTCGGTGGCCGTCGAGAAGGTCCTCACCGGCCTGCCCACACCAGAGGGCGCCCAGCCGGTGCTGCACTACCAGGCCCAGTGGTACGCAACGAACACCATCGACTTCGGCGAACGGGCCATCCCCGACTCGCTCAAGACCATGGTCGACGGCGGCCAGCCCGCCCGCATGCGGGCGACGTACCTCGACGACCCGTACCTCGTCACCGGCGTGCCCATCCCGTCGCTCGCCGCCGAGTACTACGAGGGCGTGTCGCTCGCCGACCTCGAGCGCACCCTCGACGGCCTCGCCATCTCGCTGCTCGGCGCCTCCGCCCTCACCACCCTCGCCGGTGGCCTCGTCGGGTTCTGGGCGAGCCGCCGGGTGTTCGCCCCACTCCTCGACGTGGGCCAGGCGGCCGAGGCCATCGCCGGCGGGCGCCTCGACACCCGACTGCCCGTCGGCGGCGACCCCGACCTCGACCTCATCGCCGAGCCGTTCAACGAGATGGCCCAGGCCCTCGAGGACCGCATCGAACGAGATGCCCGCTTCGCCTCCGAGGTGAGCCACGAGCTGCGCTCCCCGCTCATGACGCTCGCCGCCACGGTCGAGGTGCTCGAGAACTCGAGCGAGGAGATGCCCGAGCGGGCCCGCACCGCGCTGGTGCTGCTGTCGGCCGACGTCGACCGCCTCCAGCAGCTGGTCGAGGACCTGCTCGAGATCTCCCGCTTCGACGTGGGTGCCATCAAGCTCCACCTCGAGGAGGTCCTGGTCGCCGAGATGGTCATCCAGGCCGTGAGCGTGCTCGGCGGCGGCGGCGTGCCGGTGCGCTACGACCCCGACGTCGGCGACGTCGTCGTGCGGGTCGACAAGCGGCGCTTCGGCCGGGTCATCGCCAACCTCCTCGACAACGCCGAGCGCTACGCCGGCGGCGCCACCGCCATCACCCTCGAGCTGGCCGACGACAAGGTCCAGATCGCAGTCGAGGACCGCGGCAACGGGGTGCCCGAGGACGAGCGCGACATCATCTTCGACCGCTTCTCCCGCGGCAGCGAGGGCGGCAACCGCGCCGCCGACACCGGCGTGGGCCTCGGGCTCGCCCTCATCGACGAGCACGTGCGCCTGCACGGCGGACGGGTGTGGGTCGAGGACCGCCGCGACGGTGAGTCCGGCGCCCGGTTCGTGGTCGAGCTGCCGATCGTCGAGCCCCCGAAGGACGACACCCCGAGCGAGGCCCCCGAATGACACGCCCCTCGCCCCGGTGGCTGCTCGCCGGCCTCGTGGCCGCCTCGAGCCTGCTCGCGGCCTGCGGCATCCCCGAGGACAGCAAGCCCCGGGAGATCTCCCGCGAGGCCCTGCCGCCCGAGCTCATCGACCCGGCTTCCACCGACACCTCCGTGCCGAACGACGCCGCCACCCGCTTCGTCACGCTCTACCTGGTGCAGGGAGACGACACCTCCGGCGACGCTCTGGTGGCCGTGCGCCGCGAGGTCGCCGTCCCCGAGGACACCGCCGACCTCCCGCGGGTCGTGGCCGAGGCCCTCATCGCCGCCGGCCCCGACGAGTTGGGGCGCGCCGACCTGGTCAACGCGCTCCCCTCCGACGTGCAGGTGCGCTCGGCCGTGGTCGGCGACGACGGCGTGCTCGACCTCGACCTCACCAACCTGGGCAACGTCGAGAGCTCGCTGCAGCGCCTCGCCGTCGCCCAGCTGGTGTTCACGCTCACCGACCTCACCGTCCCGCAGGTCAGCGCCGTGCGGTTCTCCATCGACGGCGAGGAGGTCGCGGTGCCTCTCGAAGGCGGGGTGGCCCCCGCCGGCACCCCCGTGAGCCGCGACGACGAGCCCCCGCTGCTCTCCCGCCCGTCGGGCGCCAACGGCTAGCGATCAGTCGGGCTGGGCCTCGGCGTCGAGGCCCAGCGCCTGCACGAGGGCGAGCCGCTGGAGCTTCCCGGTGCTGGTGTGGGGCAACTCGTCGACGACGAACACGTCCTTCGGGCACTTGTAGGCAGCGAGGTGCGCGCGGGCGTGGTCGATCACCTGCCCGGGCGTGACGTCGCCCACCACGGCGGCGCACACCCGTTGGCCCCACCGCTCGTCGTCGACCCCGAAGACGGCGGCCTCCCGCACCCCGGGGGCCTCGACCAGCACGTGCTCGACCTCGGCCGGGTACACGTTCACTCCCCCGGTGATGACGAGGTCGTCGCGACGGCCCTCCAGGTAGAGGAAGCCGTCGTCGTCGAGGCGGCCGAGGTCGCCGACGGTGAAGGCGTCGCCCCGCCAGGCCGTAGCCGTGCGCACCGGGTCCCGCCAGTACTCGAACCGGGCGTACCCGGGGGCGTCGCACCAGATCACGTCATCGTCGCCGACGGCCAGGCGCCGGTTGGGCCGGGCCCGGCCGACCGTGCCGGGGCGGGCCTCCCAGTCGGCGCTCGGGCAGGCGGTGAACTGGCCCTCGGTGGAGCCGTAGAACTCCCAGACCGAACCAGCGGGGAAGGCCTCGATCGCCGCCCGCTTCAGCGGCGGCGGGCACGGCGCCCCGGCGTGGGCCAGGAGCCGGAACGACGAGAGGTCCGGCAGTCCCTCCGCCCCGCTCGCCGCGAACAGGCGCTGGAGGTGGGCCGGCACCATGAACGCGGTGGTGGGTCGGTGCTCGGCGATGGCCGCCCCGGCCACAGCGGCGTCGAACTTCGACAGGATCACGAGCGACCCACCCGCCAGCAGGGTGCCGCCCCCGAAGCGGATGGGCGCCGAGTGGTGCATCGGCGAGCACACCAGGTGCGCGTCGGCGCGGTCGAAGCCCCACAGCTCGGCCTCCTCGGCGGCGAGGGCGCGGGCGTCGGCCTCGGCGAGCACGCCCGACCACACGCCCTTCGGTCGGCCGGTGGTGCCGGAGGTGTAGTGCATGGGGCGGGCGAGCGGCACCGGCGCGAGGTCGACGGGCCGGCCCGCCAGCAGGTCGACCAGCACGGCGTCGTCGACGACGAGCGCCGGCTCCGCGTCGCCGAGCACGAGGTCGCGCTCCTCGGCGAGCAGGGCCGGGTTGAGCGGCACCGGCACGACCCCCACCCGCAGGGCGCCGAGCACTGCCGACAACATGGCGCCGCTGCTCGCGGTGAGGAACGCGACGCGCTCCCCCGCCCCGATGCCACGAGCAGCCAGGGCGCCGGCGACGCTCCGCTGTTGGTCCTCGGAGGCTTCGGCCGTGAGCAGCTCGACGGTCACAGGGGCAGGTCGCCGGTGGCCCGCCGGGTGCTGCCGGTGTCGCGGAAGGCATCGATGGTGCGTTGGGCGATGCGCATCTGGTGGATCTCGTCGGCGCCGTCGGCGAAGCGGGCCCACCGGGCTTGCTGGTACATGTGGGCGAGCGGCGTGTCGGTGGAGTAGCCGAGGGCGCCGTGCACCTGGATCGAGCGGTCGATGATGCGGTTCAGGGAGTTGGCCACGAAGTGCTTGGCCATGCTCACCTCGGCGGTGAAGTCGTCGCCCCGGTCGATCTTGTAGGCGGCGTGCAGCACCATCAGCTTGCACTGGTAGAGCTCCATCGCCGAGTCGGCGATCATCCACTGCACGCCCTGCTTCTCGGCCAGCACCGAGCCGTGGGAGAACCGCTCGAGCGACCGCTCGACCATCATGTCGAGGGCGATCTCGGCCTGGGCGATCCAGCGCATGCAGTGGGCGAGGCGTGCCGGCCCGAGGCGGTACTGGCCCAGGCGATGGCCGTTGCCCCGACCTCCGAGGAGGTTGGCGGCCGGCACCCGCAGGTCCTCGATGACGATCTCGGAGTGGCCGGTGGCGCCGTGCATGGTCTCGATCTGGCGGACCTCGGTCCAGCCCTCCGACGGCAGGTCGACGAGGAACGCCGTGTTGGCCGCCTGGGGCATGTCGGGGTCGTCCTCGGTACGGGCCACGAGGATGGCGAAGTTCGCCCGATGGGCGTTCGAGATGAACCACTTGTGGCCGTTGAGCACCCACTCCTCGCCGTCCTGCACGCCGTGGGTGCGGATGAGGGTGGGGTCGGAGCCGGCGACCTCCGGCTCGGTCATGGCGAAGCACGACCAGGCCCGGCCGTCGCACAGCGGGCGCAGGTAGCGCTCCTTCTGCTCGTCGGTGCCCCAGTGCAGCAGCGTGTGCATGTTGCCCTCGTCCGGGGCCTGGCAGTTGAGCACCCACGGGCCCAGGCGGGTGCGGGCCGCCTCGGCCTGCACCATGGCCAGCTCGACGTGGCCCAGGCCCATGCCGCCCCACTCGGGGGGCATGTGGGGCAGCCAGAGCCCCTCGGCGAAGGCCTGCTTCCGGAGCCCGCCGAGAGCGGACCGGTAGGCCTGGCGGTCGGTCTCCTCCAACCGCTCCTCGGCGATGCGCACCTCGGTGGGGCGGACGACCTCGTCGACGAACGTGCGGACCCGGCCCCGGAGCTCCTCGAGCTCGGGGGCGAGGCTGAAGTCGATGCTCATGGCGGTGAGTCTGTCACCACCCCTCCCCCACGAAACGGTGGGAGGGGCTGGCGGTCAGCCGGCGAAGAAGACCTCGGCGACGCCGTGGTAGAGCGCGGGGTCGACCGTCTTGAGCGTGCCGACGGCCTCGCTCAGCGGCACGCGGACGATCTCGCCGGCCTGGAGGGCCACCATCTGCCCGAAGGCGTCGTCGTGGACGGCATCGATGGCCGCCACGCCGAAGCGGGTGGCCAGCACCCGGTCGAAGGCGGTGGGCGTGCCGCCGCGCTGCACGTGACCGAGGATGGTCTGACGGGTCTCGAAGCCGGTGCGGTCCTCGATGGCCTCGGCCAGCCGGTTGGCGATGCCACCCAGGCGGACGTGACCGAACTGGTCGGTCTCGCCGGACACCAGCTCCATGGTGCCCTCCTTCGGGGTGGCGCCCTCGGCGACCACGACGATGGAGGCGAAGTTGCCCCTTGGCGTGGCGGCGCTGGAGGGCGTCGCACACGGCGTCGATGTCGAAGGGCTCCTCGGGGATGAGGATCACGGCCGCGCCGCCGGCGATGCCCGACCACGTGGCGATGTGGCCGGCATGGCGGCCCATGACCTCGACGACCATCACCCGGTGGTGGGACTCGGCGGTGGTGTGGAGCCGGTCGATGGCCTCGACCGCGATCTGCACGGCGGTGTCGAAGCCGAAGGTGAGCTCGGTGCCCGACAGGTCGTTGTCGATGGTCTTCGGCACGCCGACGACCTTCACGCCGAGCTGGTGGAGCTTGTCGGCCACACCGAGGGTGTCCTCGCCGCCGATGGCGATGAGGGCGTCGATGCCGAGGCGCTCGAGGCTGGCCTTGCAGGCGTCGACCCCGCCCTCGATCTTGAACGGGTTGGTGCGCGACGAGCCGAGCACGGTGCCGCCTCGGGGCAGCGAGCCCCGCATGGCCTCGACGTCGAGCGGGCGGGTGACGCCGTCGATGACGCCCCGCCAGCCGTCGAGGAACCCGACGAGCTCGTCACCGTAGGTGCGCTCGCCCTTGCGGACGACCGCTCGCATCACGGCGTTGAGGCCGGGGCAGTCACCCCCGCCGGTCAGCATGGCTACGCGCATCTGTGCACCTCGTCGGTGGTGGTCGGTGGGACGCGCGCCACCCTAGCGAGGCACCCACCCCCCGCTCACCGGACGGTCCGCGAACTCTCGGTGAACGACTGCGTAGGCTCACGCGTCCATGGCCGTCGTGATCGCCATCGATGCCGGCACCACCGGGGTGCGGGCCATCGCCTTCGACCAGCAGGGCCTGCCCACCGCGTCCGCCTACCGGGAGTTCCCTCAGCACTTCCCCAAGCCGGGGTGGGTGGAGCACGACGCCGAGCAGATCTGGGACGCGGTCGTCGACGTGCTCGGCGAGGTCGGCGCCGCCGCCCGTGACGCCGGTGAGACGATCGCCGCGGTGGGCATCACCGACCAGCGTGAGACCGTCGTGGCCTGGGACCGCCGCACCGGCCGGCCGCTGCACCGGGCCATCGTGTGGCAGGACCGCCGCACCGCCGCCCGCTGCGACCAGCTCCGCGATGCCGGGCACCTGCCACTGGTGCGTGCCGCCACCGGCCTCGTGCTCGACCCCTACTTCTCGGGAACCAAGCTCGAGTGGCTGTTCACCGAGGGCGGGGTGCAACCGGGGCCCGACGTCGCCGTCGGCACCATCGACACCTGGCTGATCTGGAAGCTCACGGGCGGGGTGGTGCACGCCACCGACGCCACGAACGCCAGCCGCACGATGCTCTTCGACATCCGGCGCGGCAGCTGGTCGCCCGAGCTGTGCGAGCTGCTCGGCGTGCCCCTCGAGGTGCTGCCCTCCGTCGTGCCCTCGAGCGGTCGCCTGGCGGTCACCTCCGACACCTCACCGCTCGGCGCCGGCGTGCCGATCAGCGGGGTGGCCGGCGACCAGCAGGCCTCGCTGTTCGGTCAGGCCTGCTTCGCCCCCGGCACCGCCAAGAACACCTACGGCACCGGCAGCTTCGTGCTCGTCAACGTGGGCACGACCTGCCCCGAGCCGGTCGACGGGCTGCTCACGACCGTGGCGTGGTCCCTCCCCGGAGCCGACGGCGAGCCCGAGCTCACCTACGCCTACGAGGGCGCCATCTTCGTCACCGGTGCCGCCGTGCAGTGGCTGCGCGACGGCCTCGGCATCATCGAGCGCTCGGCCGACGTCGACGCGCTGGCGGCCTCGGTGCCCGACAGCGACGGGGTCGTCGTGGTGCCCGCCTTCACCGGCCTCGGCAGCCCGTGGTGGGACCCCTACGCCCGGGGGGCGATCCTCGGCATCACCCGGGGCACCACCGGCGCCCACATCGCCCGGGCCACCCTCGAGGCCATGGCCTTCCAGACCCGAGACGTCGTCACGTGCATGGAGCGCGCCGCCGGGCGCCCGGTCACGGCACTGCGGGCCGACGGCGGGGCCGCCACCGACCTCGTGCTCCAGCTCCAGGCCGACCAGCTCGGAGTCCCCGTCTCCCGGCCGGTCGTGGCCGACACCACCGCTCTCGGAGCGGCCTACCTGGCCGGCCTGGCCGAAGGGGTCTGGGGCTCGCTCGACGAGATCACCGCCAACTGGGCGCTCGACACCGAACTGCGCCCCGGGCCGGGACGGGCCACCGCCGACGACGCCCACGCCCGCTGGTCACGCGGCGTCGAGCGCTCCCGCGACTGGGCCGACGCCGAGCCCCTCTGACCCCGGACGCGAAACCGCCGGTGGCCGAACGAGTCGGCCACCGGCGGGACAGAGCTGGAACCGGAGGGGGGACCGGGACGCTCCGTCGGGGGATCCGCCGCGGATCTAGCGGGTCATGGAGGGGTGGGCCATGCGGGAGGCGATCGCTCTCAGTTCGCGAAACCGGGTGTCGACGATGCGGGCCAACGCCGCCGCCTGCCTCCGTTCCCGGGCCCGGAAGGCCGTTCCGTTACGACCCAGCACGAGCGCCAGGCCCGCCGAGGGAAGCGGGGCCCAGGCCACGTCGGCCGGCCCGTGATCGCCGTCGGCCACCCGGGCCGAGCTCTGGCTGCCGGCCACGAAGGCCACGATCCAGCCCGCCGCAGGGGTCTCGGCCTCGCCGTCGGTGACGACGATCTCGCCGGACTCCAGGTCGACGACCGCACCCCAGGCCGCACCCACCGTGCGCACGGCGTGCGAGCACAGCTCCTCGATGGCGGAGTCGGGGGTGGGGGCACCCACCAGGACCGCCGCCGTCTCGAGGGCGTCGAGGCGGGGATCGTGCAGGGCGTCGACCGCGAGGCGGATGTCCTCGACGTCGACCCCGTCGACCTGGTGGATCTCGTTGAGCAGGAGCTCGACCAGCTCGGCACCGTCGTGAGGCAGCTCGATGACCAGCTCGTCGATCGCCCGACCGGCACCCCGCTCGAGGATGTCGATGCCGGTGAGATCACCACCGACCGCCCCGATCCGGCTCGCCAGGGCACCGAGGGCACCCGGACGGTCCGGCATCCAGACCCGGAGGATGTAGGTGGTCTTCATGGGCCGCACCGTACGGACCGACCGTGAACACGGTGTTTCGCCCCGGCGACCTCCCCGCGAACCCTCGTCAACCCCCTGGTCAGGGGCCGGCCGTCAGGCCTCGAGGCGGGTGAGGGCCCGGCGGAGGTTGCGCACGGCCTGCAGGGTGCGCTGCTCGTTCTCGATGAGGGCGAAGCGCACGTGGCGGTCGCCGCCCGGGCCGAAGCCGACGCCCGGGGAGACGGCCACGTGGGCCTCCTTCACCAGCATCGACGCGAACTCGACGGAACCCATGTCGGAGTAGGCCTCGGGGATCGGTGCCCAGGTGAACATCGTGCCCTTCGGGGGCTCGACCTCCCAGCCGATGCGGTGCAGCCCGTCGATGAGCGTGTCGCGCCGGCTCTGGTAGATCCCGTTGACCTCCTTGGGGAAGTCGTAGGCCTCGTTGAGCGTGACGGTCGCGGCGATCTGGATGGGCTGGAACGTGCCGTAGTCGAGGTAGCTCTTGAGCTTCGCCAGCGCAGCGACGACCTCGGCGTTCCCGAGCATGAACGCCACCCGCCAGCCGGCCATGGAGAACGACTTCGTCATCGAGTACAGCTCGACGGCGACCTCCTTGGCCCCTTCGGCCTGGAGGATGGACGGCGGGCGGTACCCGTCGAAGCCGAGGTCGGCGTAGGCGTTGTCGTGGACGATGACGACGTCGCGCTCACGGGCGAAGTCGACGACCTTCTGCATGAAGTCGACGTCGACGCACGTGGTGGTGGGGTTGTGCGGGAACGACATCACGATGACGCGGGGCTTGGGCCAGGAGTACTCCCAGGCCTCGCGCAGGTTCTCGAAGAAGTCGACGCCGGTGCCGAGGGGCACCTCGCGGATGTCGGCGCCGGCGAAGAGCGGGCCGTAGATGTGGATCGGGTACGACGGCGACGGCACCAGCGCGGCGTCGCCGGGCTGGAGGAGGGTCCACATCAGGTGGGAGAACCCCTCCTTGGCCCCGATGGTGTTGATGACCTCGGTGTCGGGATCGAGGGTGACGTCGAAGCGCCGCTGGTAGTAGTCGGCGATGGCCTGGCGCAGCTTCGGGATGCCACGGCTGGCGGAGTAGCGGTGGTTGCGGGTGTTGTGCGCCGCCTCGGACAGCTTCTCGACCGCGATGTCGGGCGAGGGCAGGTCCGGGTTGCCGAACCCCAGGTCGATGACGTCGGCCCCTGCTCGACGAGCCTCGACCTTCAGCGAGTCGATGATCGTGAAGACGTAGGGCGGCAGCGACGTGATCCGGCGGAACTCCATGCTGCGAGGGTATCGGCTGGCGCGAGGCGCCCCGGAACCCCTTTGCTCACCTCGTGGCGAACGGCGGCAGTGGTGCCGGTGCCGCCCGCAGCGCGGCGCCGATCGCCCCGGCGTCGGACCCGAGGGTGGCCACCTCGAGGCGGGCCGGGGGCCGGTCGGCCGAGCCCATGACCTCGCGGGAGAAGCGGGCGCGGGCCTGATCGAGGAAGAGATCGGCCACGTCGGCCAGCCCACCGCCGACGAGCACCAGCCCGGGGTCGAGGATGTTGACCAGGTTGGCCACGCCCAACCCGAGCCAGCCACGCGAACTCGTCGAGCACGGCCAACGCACCGGCGTCGCCCGCCCGCGCCGCGGCGGCGACGTGCTCGCCCCGGATCGCCTCGATGTCACCGCCGGCGTGACCGGCCAGCCCGGGCGCGTCGCCCCGCGTGGCCGCCTCGCGGCCCAGGTACGCCGAGCCCATTGCCGGAGGCGTAGCGCTCCCAGCAGCCGTGGCGGCCACAGGGGCACAGCGGCCCGTTGGGGTCGACCACCATGTGGCCGGGCTCGCCGGCGAACCCGTGGGCCCCGTCCTGGAGGCGGCCGTCGACGACGATGCCGCCGCCGATGCCGGTGCCCAGGGTGACGAGCACGACGTGGCCCTCTCCCCTGCCGGCGCCGGCCACGACCTCGGCCCAGGCCGCGCAGTTGGCGTCGTTGTCGACCACGACCGGAAACCCGAGGGCGTCGGCCAGCGGGCCGCGGATGGCGGCGCCGACCCCGCCGTGGAGGTTGGGCGCGGCGCGGAGGGTGCCGTCGAGGTCGACCAGGCCGGGAAGGCCCACACCGACCGCGGCGACGGCGCCGAGGCCCTTGGCCTCGACCTCGTCGAGCACGTGGCGGGAGGCGTCGATCAGCGCGGCCACGAGGTCGGGGGCCTTCCCCGGCGTGGGCACGCGGTGCGAGACGAGGACGGAGGTGGGGTCGGTGGTGTCGACGACCACCGCGAGCACCTTGGTGCCCCCGACGTCGAGACCGATGGCGAGGGTCACCTCCGGCGGCTCAGTAGCGCAGCAGGGCGCCGATGCGGCCCAGCACGTCGAGGTCGGCGTTGCCCACGCACACCTCGACGTGGCAGCTCTGGCCGAGGGCGACGTCGACCACGTCGTGGATGACGTCGTCGACGTGCTCCATCGCCTGGCCGTCGACCGGGCACGTGGGGCCCTTGGCGGCGAGGGCGCCGCAGGCACAGCGCCAGCCCGTCTCGGTGTAGCCCTCCGAGACCAGGAGGGTGGCGGCCCGACGCTCGTTCAGCGCGGCGAGGGTGTCGGGGAGCCCGACCACGGCCTTGCCCCCGGCCCCGACGGCATCGCGGAGCTTGGCGACGAGGGTGGCCTCCTTGGCCCGCTCGACCTCCTGCTCGACCACGAGGGCCGCGGCCCGCACCTCGGGCTCCGACGCGCCGGCGCCGACCGCGATCCGCGGCGACAGGCGCTCGCGCAGGTACGGGTGGAGCAGGGGCTCGATGGCGGCGTTGATCTCGTCGGAGGCACCGATGCTGAGCCGCCCGAAGCCGTTGTCCTGGTAGAGCCGGAAGGCGACCTCGGCCGAGTGGCGCAGGTGCTGGGTGGCCAGCTCGTCGGTGTGGTCCTGGAGGCGGTCGTGCTGGCCGCGGCCGGCGTCGTCGATCTCGTCGTAGTCGCGGGGCAGGGCCTCGAACAGCTCGCTGTGCTCGATCAGCTCACCGAACTGGAAGACGAACATGCGCGCCCGCTGGCGGTCGACGAGCAGCACGCCGAGGGGCTCGAGCTCCTGCACGATCGACTCGAGGGTGCCGACCGCCGGCGACTGGTTGACCACGATGCGGTTGGCGACGGGGACGGGCAGGCCGATGACCTGCCAGAGGCCCTTCGGGGCGCACGAGAAGATGGCGAGGCCGCGGACGCCGGACCGGTCGAGGTGCTTGGCGACGTGCTCGGTGATGCGGTCGAGGTCGGCGCCGATGGCATCGCCCGACGGGCCGTTCGCCGCCTCCTTCACCAGCGCTGCTACTCGCCGCTCGATGTCCTGGGGCCGCACCTGACGGCGGCCGTCGACGTCGAGGTAGCAGCTGACGACGGGTGCGTCGTCGCTCCTGAACCCGGCGAGGTCCTTGATGGCGGCTTCGGTGATCACGGGCACGGCGCCTCCTCGATCCGGCTGGTGCCCCGATCGTAGGCCGATCCGATCACCGCGGTCCCATGGGGTGGCTGGCCCGGCCTGCCGGTGCGGTGCTCAGGCGTAGACGGGGGCGACGCTGACGACGGCGGCCCGCTCGATGCCCTGCTCGACGGCCCACGAGGCCACGAGGGCGTCGTCGGTGAGCAGCAGGATCTGAGCCGACTCCGTCATGCGGGCGACGGCGCCGAGAAGCTCCCGGACGGCGTCCTCGGGGAGACCCCGGAACGTGTCGACGAGCACCATCGGGACCGATCCGGCGTAGGAGACCTCACGGATCGCAGACAGGCGGGCCATCAGGTACAGCTCGATCGCCTCGGGGTCGACCTCGGACCACAGCTGGTCGGGGTCGAGGGCGGCGGCGGGTTCGTGGTCGAGCACGGCCAGGCCGGCGGCACGGGCACGGCGGCTGGCCGCCCGCTCGGCCAGGGTGGCGGCCTCGACGAGCGCCTGCCGGCCTTCGAGGGCCTCGGCGAGGTCCTCCTCGGCGGCACGGGCGGCGACCAGTTCGGCCTCGATCTGGGCGATCCGCTCGGTGGCCGGGCGGTCGACAGCGGCTTCGAGGTCCTCCCACGCCTTGGCCTCGGCCCGCGAGCGGGCGTCGGCGAGCTGCGCCTCGAGGCGACGGCGCTCGGCGGTGAGCTCCTCGACCCGGGCCGGCACGCCGGCGAACTCCTCCAGCAGGGCGTGGGCGGTCACGAGGACCCGCTCCGGCTGGGTGTGGTCGACCTGGAGGCCGAGGTTGTGCAGCGAGTGGGCGAGGGTGGCGACGAGGTCGTCCTCGCTGGCCGAGTTTGCCGGGACGGTGAGCTCCCGGAGGGCCGGCTCGAGGTCCTCGCGCTCTTCGGGGACCGGGGCCTGGCACTCGAGCAGCACGCTGATGGCCTGGACCTCGGCCTCCTCGAGCTGGTCGAGCAGGGCGTGGTGGTCGGGGTCGTCGTCGAGGACGGCGGAGATGTGCTCCCACGCCTCCTCGGCCGCGGCCAGCTCGGCCTCCGCCCGTTCGAGGCGGGCCTTGGCCTGCTCGTCGATCCCCATGAGGCTGGCGCCCATGACATAGGCGCTCCAGGTCGGGTAGCCGACCCGGTCGAGGATCTCCTGCTGCACGGCGAGGGCGGTGGCGAGCTTGCGCTGCCCGGAGCGGGAGCGGAAGCCGGAGGCCTTCTGCTCGGCCTCGAGGACCACCTCGTGGGCCTGACGGAGCTCTTCCTCGTCGTCGCTGGACACCGGCGGACGGGTCAGGGCCAGCTCGGCGGCCTGGGCCTCGATGCGGGCGACATCGAGGCGGGCGAGGGCGGTGACCGGACCGCGGCCCTCGGCCTCCATACGGGCCTCGAGGTCGGCGACCTCACCGTGGAGGCGGACGATCTCGGCCACCAGGGCCTGGGCGGCGGGGTGCGGGACGTCCTGCTGCGGCTCGGGGTTCTCGATGGCGTCGAGCAGCACCCGGACCGGCTCGAGGTCGAGGGCGGTGAGCTCGGCGATGCCGGCGTCGAGCGCGGCCAGGTCGGCTTCGAGGGCGGCCACCTCGTCGACGTCGGACTCGACGCGGTCCTCGCCGAGGGAGGCGTCGGCGATGGCGTCGCTCAGGCGGCGGCGCTCCTCGGCGGCCTCGGTGACCAGACGGGCGGTGTCGTCGGACATCTCGCGCAGGACCCGGAGGGCCTCGCGGGTGTCGTGGTGGTGGCGGCGGGCGGCGTCGAGCTCGGGGTGCACGCCTTCGGGTGCGTTGCGCAGGAGCTCGTCGACCGGGTCCTCGGAGGGGTCGACACTGCTCTCCGAGCCGTCGCCGACGGCACCGGGGAGGTCGCCGCGACGCACGATCGGGTCGGCCTCGGTACGCAGGTCGAGCAGCGCGATGTTGGCCTCGTCGAGCGGCAACATCACCCCGTGGGCCTCGGCCATCCCCGCGCAGGGGGGCTCGGCACCGGCGGCGATCGCCGCCACGGTACGGATGAGACGATCACGAGCACGTTCATCGAGGCCCTGGACCACCGACAGCAACGGGTGGAGATCGAGGGCCGCGTGCTCACCGGATTCGAGGGAGAGCTGGAGCAGCCGCATGGGTTCTTCTCGGCGCCCGGAGGGCCCGGGTTGAGCGAAAAGTGGGCCGTCGGGACCAGCGTCCTCACCCATTCGGGTGAGTGCGGCTCCTCAACCGACGGGTATGGGCTGCACCGGGCCCTCGCCGCCCTCGTCGTCGTCGTGGTCCCCCGTGCCCTTGCCGGTCGCGGACGACGCCGCCCGTGCCGCCCTGCGACCGGCCGCTCCGGCGACCTTGGCGGCCTCCTTGGCGGTCTCCGAGACGACCGCGACCACCTTCTCCACCGCCTCGGGGTCGTCGACCACCGCCTCGGCGGCGTCGAGGAAGGCCCGGGCGGCCGAGATCAGCTGGCGGGCGGCCGCCTGGAGCGGTTCGAGGCCGTCAGGACCGTCGGCGCCGGTGTCGTCGCCCCCGCTGTCGGCGCCGTCGTCGACCGGGTCGTCGGTCGGGCTCACGAGAACTCCACCACCAGCTCGCCGTCGTCGAGGCGGGCATCGGTGACCTGGCGGCTGCGGAGCGAGTCGGGGAGCACGATCGACCGACGATAGGGGCCCACGCTGATGATCAGCTCGTCGTCGCGGCGGGCGAGCGACAACTCGTCCTTCGACCCGAACGGGAGGGCCTGGATCAGGCGCCGGGAGCCGTCGTGGCTCTCCACCCGCAGCGGGTGCCCCTCGTGCAGCACCGCCGTGGGGTCGAGCTCGCCGTACAGGTCGTCGGCGAACGAGGCCAGGGCGGCGCAGCCGATCGGCTCCGACGGCCGCAGCTCCGAGCGCAGGATCGGCACGGGGGCGAAGCCCTCCGAGATGGCGGTGAGCTGCTCCGCGTGGGCGGCCTTCCAGAAGTCGAACCAGGGGTCGTCGACGGCGTCCGGGAGCAGCCGGTTGGCCACCACGGCGTCGACGCCGTAGCCGAACAGGGAGAGATAGGTGTGGGTGCGCCGGGCCTCGGCGACGACCAGCCGCTCCGGGGTGACCACCAGGCGGACGCTCGAGCGCTCGCCGTCGGCCAGCAGGGTGCGCACGGCCTCCAGGCGGTCGAAGACCTGCTGACCGGCCGAGAAGACCTCGTCGCCGGCCACCGGGAGCGAGGTGACCCGTCCGAGGACCGGCGCCACGACCTTGTTGAGGCGGCGGCCCACCGGGAAGAGCCGGTCCACGTACCAGCCGAGCACGTCGGGCAGGGAGAGCAGCCGGAGGGTCTCCGCCGTGGGGGCGCAGTCGACGACGATGACGTCCCAGTCGCCGCTGTCGGCGTGGTCGGCCAGGTCGGCGAGGGCGAACACCTCGTCGAGGCCGGGCACCACCGCGAGCTCCTCGGCCTCGATGCCCTCGACCCCCGCCCAGGCGAGCACGTCGAGGAGCCACGCCCGGATGTCGCCCCACGAGCGCTCGAGGCGGACACGGGTGTCGAGCTGCTGACCCGAGAGGTGCTCGCCGATGCGGGTCGGTGCGTCGCCCAGGGGCAGGTCGAAGGCGTCGGCCAGGCTGTGGGCCGGATCGGTGGAGACGATCAGGGTGCGGTGGCCCGCCGCCGCGCAGCGGACCGCGGTGGCGGCGGCGACGGTGGTCTTGCCGACACCGCCCTTGCCGGTGAACAGCAGGACCCTCACGCCGAGATCAGTCGTCGTCGCTGGGGCGGGGCGAGCCCTCGACGCGGGCCTTCAGCTCCGACAGCGCCGTCTTGATGATTCGACCTTCGGCCCGGCGCTTCACGAAGCCCGGGATGGGGATCATCAGGTCGACGGCGAGCTCGTACGCGACCTCGGTGGCGGCGGCATCGTCGGCGGCGGGCTCGAGAACGTAGGCGCCGTCGAGCTCGCGCTGCAGGTCGCCGGCCGCGAGCTCCCACTGGAGCCGGTTCGGGGCACCCGTGTAGTCGTACTTGAGCTGGTAGGTGGTACTGCGGCCCATGGCGGCGGCCCGGAACTCCACGACGACGCCCCGGCCCTCGGCGTCGGTCTCGACGACGTGGACCTCCTTGAGGTCGCCGGCCCACTCCGGGTAGGCCTCGAAGTCGACGAGGGTGGCGAAGCAGCGCTCCACCGGTGCGTCGATCCGGATCTGCTCTCTGGCCTGTTCGGACATCGGTGCCTCCCGGCCCGGGCCCTCGCCCGCGCCGGGGGTGACCCTACTCGGTGCGCCCGCGTCGGTCGGCCGAGCCGCCCGCCTTGTGGGCCCGCCGGTCGGCGTCACGCATGGCCGCCCGGGTGAGCTCGGGCTCACGCTCCGGGAAGGTGCCGTAGGCGGCGACCCAGAGGCCGGTGAAGCCGAGCGCCCACATCGGGGCGAGGATGCCGAACGCCATGATCGAGTAGAGGCGCACGCTGCCCACGACGATGGCCACGACGGTCTGGACCACGAGGCTGCCGATCAGCGCCCGCTGCACCCGGGCGGGGGTGGAGCCGGCGGCGAAGAAGAGGCCGCCGATGCCGATGGCCTCGGTGCGGCTGCGGTCGACCGCCCGGAGGAAGGCCAGCACGAACACCACCGTGCCGACGAGGAACTCGACGAGCGAGACGACGAGGAACGGGGGCCCGAAGACGTCG
This sequence comes from uncultured Actinomycetes bacterium, assembly GCA_963702555.1. Taxonomy (GTDB): domain Bacteria; phylum Actinomycetota; class Acidimicrobiia; order Acidimicrobiales; family Acidimicrobilacustridaceae; genus CAMFLJ01. The sequence continues at coordinate 566,112 of CAVPCW010000010.1, read as the reverse complement.
GGCCACACCGCGCCGAGCACGCCGAGCACGGTGAACAGAGCGGTGCCGACGAGGCTCGCTCGCACGATGCCACGGCCGGGATAGCCGCCTTCGGGGACCTCGGGCGCCTCGGGTGCCTCGGGACCGTCGTCGAGGGCGCCCAGGTCGTCGTCGGAGCTCTGGTCGGAGAGCTGGTCGTCGGGCTCGCTCACGACGACATTCCTAGCCCGTCGAGGGCCTCCTGCAACCGTCGGGCCAGCACGTCGTAGTCGAACTCCGTCGACCGCCCGACGCCGGGCCGTCGCGCCGAGGCGCTGACGGAGCTGCTCGTCGGAGAGGAGACGGTCGAGCGCCGCGGCGACCGCGACGACGTCCTTGGAGCCGTCGACCACGATGCCGGTGGCGCCGTCGAGCACGGCCTCGGCCGAGCCCCCGGAGCGTCCGGCGACGGAAGGCACGGCACACGCCGCCGCTTCGAGGAACACGATGCCGAAGCCCTCCTGTTCGAGCCCTCCCCAGCGGTCGCGGCAGAGCATGGCGAAGCAGTCGGCCACACCGTGGGCGACGGGAAGGTCGGCCTCCGGGAGGCGGCCGAGGAACCGCACCGGGCTCCCCAGGTGGGTGGCCATCCGCTCGAGGCGCTTGCGGTCGCGGCCGGCGCCGGCGATGGCGATCTGGAGGTCGGGATGGCGGGCGGCGAGGGCGGCACCGGCCTCGATCAGCACGTCGAACCCCTTGCGGGGCACGAGCCGGCTGAGCCCGAGCACCAGCGGCGCATCGGGGTCGAGGCCGAGACGCCCGCGCTCGGCCCGACGCTCGGCGTCGGTGAGCGGGTGGAAGCGCTCGAGGTCGACACCGGGTGGCACGACGACGGTGGGCAGGTCGCGGCCGGCGGCCCGGCGGGCCTCGGCCGCCGGGTAGCCACCGGCGGCGACCACCAGCCTGGCGTCGCGCAGCACCCGGGCGAGCATGCGGCGGGTGCCGGGCACCCGACCGGGCACGCGTGACCTCGGCGCCGTGCAGCACCACGCCGTAGGGCCGTTCGAGGCGGGGGCCGAGCAGCCCCACGGGCAGGGCCGGGTCGAGCAGCACGAGGTCGGCGTCGACCTCGGCGGCCAAGCGGTCGATGCGGCGGCCGAGGGCGGCCGTGGGCAGGAGCCACCGGGCCCGGTCGCGCTCGACACGCATCGGCTGGGCGGCATCGAAGGCCTTGGCGCCCTTGTGCGGCGTGGTGAGCACGGTGGTGCGCTCGGGGTCGAGCCGGCGCCACAGCTCCCACAGGTACGACTGGATGCCGCCCACCTTGGGCGGGAAGTCGTTGGTGACGAGCAGGTGCTTCATGCGGCGGGCCCTCTGGCGGCGAGACGGTCGAGGGCCCAGCGGGCGTGCTCGGCGAGCATCTCGTCGGAGCCGTCGGCCAGATCGGTGAGCCGGCGAACGACCTCGGGATCGCCGGGGACGGCGACGTTGCCGAGGGCCACGAGGGCGTTGCGGCGCAGGTAGCGAGGGTCGCGCTTCGGGACGTACCAACGGCCGTGGCGGGCCATCAGCTCGTCGTCCGAGGCGTCGAGCAGGTCGAGCAGGTCGACCCACGCCGCGGTGGCCGGCACCCCCTCGGCGCCCTCGGGCCCCCGGCGGCTCGGCGGGCACACCTCCTGGCAGTCGTCGCAGCCGTAGATTCGCCCGCCCAGCGCCACCCGGTGCTCGAGCGGGAACGGCCCCTCCGCCTGCACCATCCACGCCAGGCAGCGGCGGGCGTCGACCACGCCAGGCGCCAGGATGGCCCCGGTCGGACAGCCGTCGAGGCACCGCCGGCAGCTGCCGCAGCCGTCGTCGACCGGTGCGTCGACCGGGCAGCTCGGCGTCGGTGACCACCGCGCCGAGCACCACCCAGCTCCCGTGGCCCGGCACCAGCACGTTGGCGCTCTTCCCCGACCAGCCGAGCCCGGCCCGCACCGCGGCGGCCCGGTCGACCAGGGCGTTGTCGTCGGCGAACACGGCGGCCCGGTGGCCGGCCTCGCGCAGCACCTCGGCCATGGCGCCGAGGGCGAGGCGCAGGGCGGCGTAGTGGTCGTCGGTGGCGTAGCGGGCGACCTGGCCGTGGGGCCGGCCCGGCGGCGGGTCGGCGAGGTCGCCGCCGGCGTAGGGGTAGGCGCCGACGACGAGGGAGCGGGCGTCGCGCAGCAGGCGGGTGGGCTCGGTGGAGCGGGCGGGGTTCTTGTAGGTGAACGACATCCCGGCGTCGAAGCCGGCCGCCTTGCGCTCGTCGAGGGCCCGGCGCGCCTCGGTGAAGGGCTCGACCCCGGTGACACCCACCGCGATCAGCCCGGCGGCCTCCCCGACGGCCCGCAGGGCCGCGACCGGGACGGCCACCGCCACGGCGGCACCGGGCACGGGGTCGGCGTCGGGGGCGGGGGGCACGCCCCCATCATGGCGCTCAGCCGGTGCGTCGGCGGTGGCGCAGCTCGGGGACCAGCCCCGAGTCGGACAGCAGCCGCAGGGCCCGGAACTCCTCGACGTCGACCACGACGGCGTCGCCGGGCTCGCGGGAGCAGATGTAGGTGACGACGCAGTCGTCGCAGGCATCGGTGTGCTGCATCACGCACTGCTCGCAGTCGATGACGAGGGGAAGGGTCATGGGGACAGTCTCCCCAGGGGGTGTGACAGCGCGATCGGGCGGCCGTCCACCGGGCCATCTGGCTACGCTTCGCCCCAGTCGGACAGACCGTTCGGACGACAGGGGGAAGTTCCATGGAGGTCAGCGTCGCCGCGCCCACGCGCGTCATCGGTCGTCAGCTCAGGGTCGAGCCCGACGGCACCCGGGTGCACCTCAAGCAGTGCCCGCTCTGCGAGTGCATGTGCGGCATGGAGATCCACCTCGACCCCGACGACAAGGTCAAGGTCATCCGCCCCGACAAGGACGACGTGTGGTCCAAGGGCTACATCTGCCCGAAGGGCACCACCCTCGGGAAGCTCCACGAGGACCCCGACCGCATCCGCGTGCCCATGATCCGCGAGGGCGACACCTGGCGCGAGGCCAGCTGGCCCGAGGCCTTCGCCCGCTGCGAGGAGCTGCTCGCACGGCGTCCGCGACCGCTACGGCATCGAGGCCATGACGGCCTTCATCGGCAACCCGGCCGGCCACTCGTTCAGCATCGGCCGCTACGGCGCGCTGCTCATGGGCCAGGCCAACTTCCCGATGATCTACTCGGCCGGCACCGTCGACCAGTGGCCCAAGAACGTCTCGTGCGTCCTCATGTACGGGAACATGTGGAAGATCCCCACCGTCGACATCCGCCGCACCGACTACTGGGTGATCATGGGCGGCAACCCGCAGGCGTCCGGCGGCTCGCTGCTGAGCTGCCCCGACGTGCTCGGCGAGATCGACGCGATCCGCGAGCGCGGCGGCAAGGTCATCGTCATCGACCCCCGTCGCACCGGCACCGCCGACCGGGCCACCGAGTGGCTGCCCATCCGCCCCGGCGCCGACGCCGCCTTCCTGCTGGCGCTCTGCAACGTCATCTTCGACGAGGGCCTCCTCGACCTCGGCCCCATCGCCCACCTGGTCAACGGCGTCGACGAGATGCGCGCCGCCACCGACGGCTTCACCCCCGAAGCCGTCGCCGACTTCTGCCGCATCCCCGCCGACACCATCCGCCGCATCGCCCACGAGCTCGCCGGCGCCGAGCGCGGTGCCCTCTACGGCCGCATCGGCCTGTGCAACCAGGAGTTCGGCACCCTCGCCTCCTGGCTCGTCGACGTGGTGAACATCCTCACCGGCCACTTCGACGTCGAGGGCGGGATGATGTTCGGCAAGCCCGTCACCGAGCCCCTCACCTGGAAGGGCGACACCAAGGTCATGGGCGAGCCGGAGTTCGGCCGCTGGACCAGCAGGGTGCGCGGCGCCCCCGAGGTGCTGGGCCAGGTGCCCTGCTCGTGCCTCGCCGAGGAGATCGCCACCCCGGGCGAGGGCCAGCTCAAGGCCCTCATCACCATCGCCGGCAACCCGGTGATCAGCGCCCCCGACTCGGCCCAGCTCGAGGAGGCGCTGCCCCAGCTCGAGTGCATGATCTCGATCGACAACTACATGAACGAGACCACCCGGTTCGCCCACGTGATCCTGCCCGGGCCGTCGCCGCTCGAGTCGCCGCACATGGACGAGCTGATGTGGGGTTGGGCCGTCGGCTCCGCCGCCAAGTGGAGCGACCAGCTCTTCGACACCCCGGAGGGCTACACCCCCGAGTGGGAGATCCTCGCCCGCCTCGGCTGGTACTGCACCGGCGGCACCGAGGACGCCTTCGACTTCGAGGCCCTCGACGACGGCTGGTTCACCACCCTGTGCCACATGTACGGCCGCGACCCCGAGGCCACCCTGCCCCTGTACGACCACGGCGGCCCCGAGCGCATGATCGACCTGCAGGTCCGCATGGGCCCGTGGGGCGACCGCTACGGCGAGGTCCCCGACGGCCTCACCCTCGACAAGGTGAAGGACGCCACCCACGGCATCGACCTCGGCCCGATGGTGCCCCGCCTCGAGGAGGTCATCGGCACCCCGTCCGGGAAGATCGAGCTGGCGCCGCCGTACATCGTCGGCGACCTCCCCCGCCTGCGCGCCGCGCTCGACCGCGACCCCGACGGCTACGTGCTCGTGAGCCGCCGCCACATCCGCTCGAAGAACAGCTGGATGCACAACGTGAAGGTGCTGGTGAAGGGCAAGGACCGCTGCACCCTGCTCGTGCACCCCGACGACGCCGGCGAGCTCGGCCTCGTCGACGGCGAACCGGCCCGCGTCTCGAGCGAGGCCGGCGCCATCGAGGTGCCGGTCGAGGTCAGCGACGAGATGATGCGCGGGGTCGTGTCGCTCCCCCACGGCTGGGGCCACGACCGGCCGGGCACCCGGTTGTCGGTCGCCCGGGAGCACGCCGGGGTGAACAGCAACCTGCTCTCCCCCGGGCACTTCGTCGACGAGCTGTCGGGCAACGCCGCCGTCAACGGCATCCCCGTGGAGGTGTCACCCTCGGTCCCGGCCTAGCCTGAGCCCGTGGCCGCAGGACCCGTCGCCGACTCCGGCTTCGACCTCTCGACGTGGGTGTTCCTCGGCACACTGGCCGGCGCCACCGCCGCGGTCCTGGTGTTCTACAGCCGGGCGATCAGCCTCTGGACGCCGCCGGCCCCTCGCACCGACCTCGTGTCGCCCGACCACATCACGCGGATGCGTGGGGTCGAGACCGAGGTCGACCTCGGGCGGGGCTGGCGGGCCACCGACGACCCCGGCGCCGCCTGGCACCTGTGGTGGATGCCGGGCTCGGGCGACATCATCGGGCTGCGCACCAGTGAGCTGCCCCCGCCCCCGGGGCCCTTCTACTTCGGGTCGGTCGGCACCCGCAGCCCGCTCGACGCCTACGGGGTCCACAAGTTCACGGGCATGAAGGTGCTCGGCAACAGCGGCGACCGGCCGGCCAAGGCGCTGTGCGACGAGCTGCGGCCCCGGCCCGACGGGCTCGACCTGTTCACCGGCGGCACCCACCCGGCTCCCGACCCGGACGACGACCTCGACGGCGACGAGCGACGAGAACTGGGACGACGACGACCAGGCCCTCTACGACCGCTGGGGCGACGACGACTGAGGGCGACCTCACCCAGCGTTCACCGGCCCGGGGGCGAGGGTGCTCTTCACGCGCCGGGGGCGGCGATGGCAGTCGTGAGTCGTTGCGCTGCGTCGACCACGGTCGTGGCAAGCGTCTGGGTCTCGTGCCCGGCGAGCGGACGGCCACCGGGGCTGACGACGGCAACCGAGCACTCGAACCGACCGGCGGGGTCCCAGACGGGGGCCCCGAGCCCGAGGAGCTCGAGCGATCCACGTTCGAGATCCTCGGTCCGAGCCTCGTGCATGGCGTGACCGTCTCTCGTGGGGATGCGGATGGTGGCGCTCCAGCCTCGGTCGCGCACGAGTGCGAGGTCGTGGGTCAGCTGCCGGCGCTGTCGTGACGGCAGGTCGGGCCCGGCGCCGTCCAACCATCGGTCGATCTGTGCGGTCGAGCCCCAGGCCACGTAGATCGTTCCGGTGGGAGCGGCGAGGCGGGTCTGGTGACCTTGTTGCAGGCCCATGCCGAACGGGTGGGGCACGGAGACCGCACGGAGCACGACGATGTGTTGGCCGCGGATGATCCCCACCATGGCACTGAAGCCGGTGGCCCGACTCAGCTGGGTGAGCTCGTGTTCGGCGAGGGTCGCGAGGTCGATCGCCGGCCGGACGAGGTCACCCAGCTCGGTCAGTGCCGGGCCGAGGCTGTAGGCGGCGGGGTTCTCGTGGCGTCGGACGAAGCGGGCGTCGGCCAACGCCAGCAGGACGCTGTGGGCGCTGGCCTTGCTGATCCCGGTGGCTCGGCAGAGATCGGCGAGTGTCCACAGGGCGTCGGGGCGCTGGCCCATGGCCGTCAGCAGTTCGGCCATGCGTGCGATCGCCGGGGCTGGCGTGACAGGCACGTTCTCTCCTCCCGCTGGGGACGGTGATGGTAGGTCGAGCTGTCGTTCGGCCTGATCAGGGGTCGAACGGGCGGTTGGTCCAGCGCCGGCCGGGTCGACGGTCGCTGCGATACCAGCCGGCGGCTTCGGCGGTCCCGCCGTCGGTGTTGAGCGTCTGGCCGACCAGGAAGCCGGCGAGGTCGCTGGCGAGGAACAGCACCGCACGGGCCTGGTCGACGGGCTCACCCATCCGCCCGAGCGGGAGGTACTGCTCCCATCGTTCGGCGACTTCAGGGCTGTCCCAGGCCGAGAAGTTCGACTGGATGGTGTCGGTGAGGTCGGGAGCGATGCCATTGACCCGCACGCCTCGCCCGGCGAAGTCGACCCCGACACAGCGGGTGAACTGGACCACGGCCGCCTTCAGGGCTCCGTAGACGGGGTCGATCGGGTAGCCCCTGATGCCCTCGATCGAGGACACATTGACGATCGCGCCGCTCGAGCGTTCGAGCATCGGCTCGAGGAAGAGCTTCGTCGCCCGCACGACGTGCAGGAAGTTGATCTCGTAGAGGCCCTGCCAGTGCTCCTCGGTGCCCTCTGAGAGCGAGGTCGGTGTCAGATAGTGGCCGGCGTTGTTGACCAGAACGTCGATGTGTCCGTGATCCGCCATCACCCGGTCGCGTAAGGACATGAGGGCCGCAGGGTCGCGGACATCGACTGCGGCCGGCACCGCGGCCGGACCTATTCGAGCTGCCACCTGCTCGGCGCCTTCGGCGTCGACGTCGGTGACGTACACCGCTGCGGCGCCATGGTCTGCGAACAGCTCAGCAGTGGCCGCACCGATGCCGTGTGCCGCTCCGGTGATGACCGCGACCTTGCCTTCGAGCAGCCCCGTCATGCGGTCCCGCCGGATGGCCGGTCGGTCGTCCAGCCCTGACCCCAGGCGCCGCGGAGGTCGTTCTGGTTGGACGGGGACTCGCTCAGCTCCTGGATGCGACGATCGAGGTCCCCGACGTCGAAGCCGGCGAGCACGTTGGTCCCGGTGAAGTCCCGTACCGGGCGGGACAGCTGGGCCAGCAACTCGAGATCGCGGATGACGAGTCCGCGCACCTGCGGTGGGGCTGTGGCCAGCGCCAGGACCGCCTCGGCCATGACCTCCACCGGTTCGGTCAGATCCGCGCCCATGACCTCTTGCCGGACGAGTTGATCGACGAACTCGGTCCGTGACGCACCTTGGGGCGAGACGACGTTGGCGACGACGTCGGTGCCATCGAGCTCGAGCGCCAGACACCGGGTCATCTGGTCGAGCATCGCCTTGGTCCCCCCGTAGGCGGCACCACCCGGTCGTGCCCGATCGGCGGCCGCGATCCCCGTGGAGATGTTCACGATCCAGCCACGGTTCCGCTCGCGCATCCCCGGCACCGCGGCCGCGATCAGCTCCCAGGGAGCGAGCGCATTGACCTCCCACATCATCCTCACCTTTGCCGGGGCCCAATCCACGACGTCCCGGAAGACCGACATCGCCACGTTGTTCACCAAGATGTCGACCGGTCCGAGTTCGGCCTCCACCTGCTCGATCACCGACGCCCGCCGGAGGTCCGGGTCGGTCAGATCCGCGGCGACGGCGATCACCCGCCGTCCCGACGCACGAACCTCCTCCACCGTCGCCGCCAGTGAACGCCCGAGCCGTTCCCCGTCGACGTCCCGGGCCAGCAACGCCACGTCGGCGCCCTCGTAGGCCAATCGGAGCGCAGTCGCCCGGCCGATACCTCGACTGCCTCCGGTCACGACAGCGACCAGACCGTCACAGCTCCCCATGAACCACTCCTCCGGATCGACCTCGCAGCCGAAGGGCTCCGGCAAGCTCGGGATGTCTTGTATCACAGACCTCCCATCTTGCCAGCAAGACACGCCCAGAGGGCCCTTCCGCCTGTTCGCGCCGCGAGCCAGATGGGGACAGCTCGGTCGACGGGCCCCTTTCTCCTCTGGCTACCAGCCGAGGCGGCTCACGGTGCTGAAGGAGACGGCGTAAGCACTGCGGCCGTAGCCGGCGGCCGGGAACAGCACCGACTGCAACGGGCTGCCCGACGGGCGCCGCAGCACCTCGGCGCCGGTCTCGATGTCGCGCACGATGAGGTCCTCCGAGAAGGCCTCGGCATCGTGGTCGCCGCTCAGGAACAGGCCGCTCACCGGGTCGTGGAGCAGGTGGCTGGCGTGGTCCTGGTCGACGCTCCAGCGCGGGGTGAGCGAGCCGTCGTCGGCGATGTCGAAGGCGGCCATCACGGCGTTGCCCGAGTCATAGCCGACGACGATGCGGCGCTGCTCGTCGACCAGCGGCGGGTTGGCGATGAGGCCACCGGGCCGGCCGCAGACCTCGGTGAGCTGCACCTCGGCGGTGTCGAGGTCGACCCGCACGAGGTGGAGCGGGGCGGTGTTGGTGCCGACGCCGCGGAACGTGCCGGCGTAGCGCTCGGCCCCGGCGCCGTTGTCGAGGAACCAGGCCGCCCCGAGGGCGAGCACGGCGTCCCACCCGTGGGTCTGGCCGGGCATCGTGCGGTAGCCGGCGACGAAGGCGGCGTCGGCCACGAGGTCGGCGCCGTCCCAGCTAGCCCGGAGCAACGAGTGGTCGCCGACGACGTAGACGGTGTCGCCGTCGGCCGAGAGCCGGGCGATGGACGGCTCGGCCACCTCGCAGGAGGCGACGATCACGAGGGAGGCCGGGTCGAGCACGACGAGCTCGGCCGGCGGTGCCGCCGGCACGGACCCCTCGTCCTGGCCGGGGAGCAGGCCGCCGAAGTCCTTGGTGACGAGGTGGCCGTCGGGCAGGGTGACGAAGCTGTTGTAGGGCGCGTCCCTCGGAAGGGTGACCGAGGCCAGCACGGTGAGGTCGGGGGCCAGGCGGTGGGCGTGGCGGCCGAACACGGCGACGAGATCACCGCTCTCCTGAACCGCGATGCCACCGGGCCACGCCGCTCCACCCGGGAGATCAACCGAGCGGGCTCGCACCTCGAGGGTGTCGGGGTCGATGAGCTCGACCCATGCCGTGTCACCCCCGAAGGCGTTGCCCATCAGGTAGACGTCGCCGGGCGCACCCGTGACGACCATCGTCGCCCCGAGCGCTTCACGAGACACGACCTGCGCGTCGTCGGCGCCCGCCCGCAGGTCGGCGAAGAGGCCGGGCGCGGACTGGAGGCGGCGGGGGCCGCCGTCTTCCGCCGGCCAGGGCGAGGGACCGCCGGCCGCGGGGCTCACTGCCGACCCATGCCGGTGCGCTCCTCGGCGACGGCGACCTCGCGCTCCTCGGTGCGCTTGGGGCTCACCAGCTCGATGTCGAGGGAGCGGAGGGCCCCTTCGAAGGGAAACGTGTCGCCGTAGCGCTCACTCACCGGGCGGCCGTGGTCGTAGCCGACGCTGCTGCCGACGCTCGACACCACTCGCATGGCGAAGGGGATCTCGACCGAGCCGCACTCCTGGTCGTCGATGACGAGGGTGGCCACCGCACCATTGCCATCGCGCCGGAAGCGCACCCCGATGCGGGACTCACCGGCGGGCACGGCGATGGCGGACTCCACCACGCTGTGGTCGCCGAAGGCGTTGTAGTCGAACACCAGGCGGTCGCCCTGCACGAACAGGCTCAGGCCGGCGTTGCCGTTGCCGAGGGCGTAGAGCACGCCCCCCTCGCCTGCGGCCCGGTCGACGGTGGCGGTCATGTCCCAGCTGCGGCCACCGATGGCGGCCGACGCCTGCGCCGGCAGGTACGACATCGGCGGCCGGTACGAGTAGCGACGGTCGGGCCGGTGCGGGGTGTGGTCGGCGAAGCGGGCGCCGAACAGCTCGACCGTGCGGTCGTCGAGGGGCAGCACACCGTGGAGCTCGGCCTCGGCCCACCAGCGCTCGATCAGCTCGGCCAGCTTCTCGGGGTGCTCGGCGGCGAGGTCGTTGCACTCGGAACGGTCGGCGGTGAGGTCGTAGAGCTCCCACGTGTCGTCGTCGAACGACGTGCCCGCCTGGTGACGGGTGACGGCCTTCCAGCCGTCGACGTACATCGCCCGGTGGCCCATCATCTCGAAGTACTGCACCGTGCGGCGGGTGGGCTCGGCCGCGGCCGCGGCGTCGAAGGTGTAGGCCATCGACTCGCCCGTGACCGGCAGCTGCTCGACCCCGCGGAAGGTGGCCGGCGGCTCGACACCGACGAGCTCGTAGATCGTCGGGGCGATGTCGGTGACGTAGTGGAACTGGTCGCGGATGGCGCCGCGGTCATCGATGCCGTTGGGCCAGTGCACGATGCACGGCACGTGGACGCCGCCCTCGTGGGTGTTCTGCTTGTACCACTTGAAGGGCGTGTTGCCGGCCTGCGACCAGCCCCACGGGTAGTTGGCGTGGCTGTTCGGTCCGCCGATGTCGTCGAGGTGCTCGACGGCCTCCTCCGGCGTCTCCAGCAGGAAGTTGAAGAACTTCATCTCGTGGAGCACGCCGAACGGGCCGCCCTCCTGGCTGGCGCCGTTGTCGGAGAGGAGCACGATGATCGTGTCGTCGAGCAGTTGCATGTCGTCGAGGGCGTCGACGAGACGACCGATCTGATCGTCGGTGTGCTCGAGGAACGCGGCGAACGACTCCTGGAGGCGGGCGGCCAGGCGGCGCTGCGCGTCGGGCAGGTCGTCCCACGCGTCGACGCCGGGGTTGCGGGGCGCCAGCTCGGTGTCGGCCGGGATGACGCCGAGCTCCTTCTGGCGGGCGAACCAGCGCTCGCGGGCGACGTCCCAGCCCTCGTCGTAGCGGCCGCGGTGACGGGCGAGGTACTCGGGCGGCGACTGGTGCGGCGCGTGGGTGGCGCCGAGGGCGAGGTAGGTGAAGAACGGCCGGTCGGGGCGGATGGAGACCGAGTCGTTGATGAACTCGATGGCGTGGTCGACCAGGTCCTCGGTGAGGTGGTACCCCTCCTCCGGCGTGCGGGGCGGGTCGATGCGGTGGTTGTCGTAGGTGAGGTCGGGCGTGAACTGGTCGGTCTCGCCGTCGAGGAACCCGTAGAAGCGGTCGAAGCCGCGCTGGAGCGGCCAGTCCTCGTAGGGACCGGCGGCGGAGGCCTCGTGCATCGGGCACAGGTGCCACTTGCCGAGCATGAAGGTCGTGTAGCCGGAGGTGCGCAGGACCTCGGCCATCGTCGACGCGCTCTGCGGGATGCGGCCCCGCATGTGCGGGAAGCCGGTGTTGAAGTTGGAGATCGCCCGCATGCCGACGGTGTGGTGGTTGCGGCCGGTGAGCAACGCCGCCCGGGTGGGCGAGCACAGCGGGGTGACGTGGAAGTTCGAGTACCGCAGCCCACCCGCGGCGAGGCGGTCGATGTTGGGGGTGGGCAGGTCGGAGCCGAAGCAGCCGAAGTGGGAGAAGCCGAGGTCGTCGAAGAGCACGACCACGACGTTGGGCGCGTGGTCGCCGGGGTGGGCGGGCTCGGGCCAGGAGGGGGTGGACTCCGCGAGGGTGCGGCCGATCACGCCGTCGAAGTCGGTGCTGGTGGTCATGAGCGCAGTCCCCCGGTCGGCACCGATCTCGTCCTCGAGGGCGGCGTTGCGGGCCTGCACACGCGGCACGGTGGCGTCGTGGGTCAGCACCCAGAACCGGCCCTCGACGACGGCCTCGACCACCAGCTCGGCGACCTCGGCCGGCGGCATGGCCTTCGTGCCCATCATGGCCTCGAGGTTCTCCATCGGGATGTGGGCCGGCGCCGGCAGCCCGAGGTGCGCCGGCGCGTTGCGGGTCGACTCGAACACGAGGGTGTCGACCAGCTCGGGGCACAGACAGGTGACGCCGACGCCGGTGCCGGTCATCTCGCCGCGCAGCGCCTCGCTGAGCCCGACGACCCCGTACTTGGTGGCGTGGTAGACGCCGAGGCCGAAGGCGGCGTGCAGCCCGGCCTCCGACGCGGTGTTCACGACGTGGCCCTCGCCCGCGGCGACCATGTCCGGCACGAAGGTGCTGACGCCGTAGCCGACGCCGAGCAGGTTCACCCCGATCTCCCAGTCCCAGACCTCGGGCCGGGTCTTCCAGGTGGCGCGGCCGGCCGCGACCCCGGCGTTGTTGCAGAGCAGCTGCACGGTGCCGAAGGCCTCGTTGGCGGCCTCCTTGAGGCCGCGGACCTGGGCGGCGTCGGACACGTCGCACCGCTCGACGAGCACCCTGCCCGGGTGGGCGGCGGCGAGCCGTGCCCCCTGGACCTCGAGCACCGGCGCCTCGATGTCGGCCATGACGACCGACATGCCCTCGGCCAGGAAGCGCTCGCTCAACGCCAGCCCGATCCCCGATGCCGCGCCCGTGACGACGGCGACCTTCCCCTGCAGCTCCACGACGCCTCCCGATCCCAGCGCGATTGTGTCTCTCTGTGTGACAATAGTCGGCGCACCCGTGTGCCCCGCCGCCGCAGGAGGATCCCATGCCCGAGCCCCGCCGCGTCGCCCTCGTCGGTGACGCCGCCCACTACGTCGGCCCGGCCCTCGCCCGCATGCTCGCGGCACGGGGCCACGACCTCGTCCTCGGCGATCCCACCGCCGAGCTCGTCGCCGAGCTGGAGGCCACGGGGGTCTCGGTCGAGGCGGTGTCCGGCGTGGCCAACCTGGCGAAGCCCGAGTCGGCACCGGCACTGGTCGAGGCCGCCCTCGGCCGGTTCGGCCGGCTCGACGCCGCGGTGGCCGCCAGCGGGCGCATCATCACCGGGCGCTTCGTGCGCTCGACCCTCGACGACCTCGACAAGATCGTCGCCGGCTGCCTCCACGCGCCGTACCACTTCCTCAAGGCGGTGATCCCGCCGATGACCGAGCAGCGCTCCGGCCAGGTGCTCGTGATCACCAGTGCGGCCGGTGCCCGCCCCACCCCGGGCGCCCCGCTCTACTCGGCCGTGCGGGCCGGGGCCACGATGCTCGCCCGCAACGTCGCCGACGAGGTCGCCCGCGACAACGTGCAGGTCAACGCCATCGGCACCAACTTCATGGACTTCCCCGAGTTCCTCCAGGCCACCGGCGCCACCGATCCCGAGGTGCGGGCGAAGGTCGAGTCGCAGGTGCCGCTGCGCCGCCTCGGCTCGATGGAGGAGTTCGCCTCGTTCTGCAGCGTCTTCCTCGACGGCTCCAGCACCTTCACCACCGGCCAGTTCATCGCCTACGCCGGCGGCTGGGCCTGACCCACCCCACCCGTGGCTCGTGTGGCGGGGTCAGAGCCCCGCGAAACGAGCCACCCAGGGCTGATGACACGACCCTCTGGCTCGATCGGCAGGGTCAGAGCCCGCTGAAACGAGCCACCGGGGTGGTGGGGTCAGGCGTCGAGGACGGCGAGGAGCTGGGGGCCCGAGATCACCGAGGCGCCGCGACGGCGGGCGCCGTCGGCGACGCGCCGGTCGCTCGACGCCACCGTCACCGGACGGTCGATCGGGAGGGCGTCGAGCAGGGCGAGCAGCTCGTCGTCGGCCTCCACCCCGGGGGCGGTGAAGCGGACCTGCACGCCGCGGGGCCGCGACTCCCCCGGCAGGCCGGCACCGACGTCGGCGCCGTCGAACACCACCACGACGCTGCACCCGGTGCGGGCGGCCAGGGCCTCGAGGGCGTCGATCAGCCGCCGGCGCTGGGCCGACAGGGCGAGGGTGGGCCAGCCGGCGAGCGAGACGTTGTAGCCGTCGACCGCGAGCGTGGTGCCGTCGGCCCGAAGCAGGTGGAGCGCGGCCTCGGGCGTGTCGTCGAAGACCCCGACGGGGATGGCCACAGGCTCGCGGCGCGGACGGCGCTCACGCACCGGAGCGGGCTCGGGCACCGCCGCCTGCGGCTCGGGCTCGACGGACGGAACCGGCTCGACGACCCCGTCGTCGTCGGGCCTCACGAGCTCGGCGGCCTCGGCGAGGGAGGACGAGAGGAGGGCCGCGGCCTCGGCGGCGCGGGCGACGAGGGCCGACAGGGCGTCGCGGTCGAGCGACGAGCCGACGGGCTCCGCACCGGGGACGACACCTGTCGGCGAGACAGGCGCGCCGGGCACGACCTCGGCGGCTCTGTGGGCGGCCGCCGTGTCGATGTCGACGTCGCCGGCCAGCGCGTCCTGGAGCTCGGCGACCTCACGCCGGGCGGTGGCGAGGTCGGCCTGAGCCGCCTTCAGGTCGTCGAGGCGGGCGTTGGCCCGGACCTCCTGGGCCTTGAGGTCGCGCACGGCCTCGGCCCGCTGAGCCCTCAGCTCGACGACCTCCTCCTCCAACGTCGCGACCCGCTGCTCGGCGGCGTCGCGGCCCGAGCGGGCGTCGTCGAGGGCGCGGGCGGCGCGGTCCTGGTCGGTGCGGGCCTGACGGGTGGCGTCCATGGCCTCGTCGCGCTCCTCGATGGCGCGAGCGAGCTCCCGGGAGAGGCGGGCGACGTCCTCGGCAGTGCCGACCTGGTCGGCCTCGCGGCCCGCCTCGTCGAGCAGGTCGGCGAGGCGGTCCTCCCACCCGGACGGGCGGTCGAGCAGCAGCCAGCCGGCCTCGCCCACGTCGTCGCGGTCGACCGCGTCGCGCACCCGCTCGCGAAAGGCATCGTCGTCGTCGAGGACCCGCCGGGCCCGCTCGAGGGCCCGGCCCGAGAGCTTGCGGAACGAGAGGAACGGCCGCAGCGAGGCCGGGGGCGGCACCGGCGGCACGACGTCGAGGCCGGCCCGCGCCACGACGAACGCCGCCTCGAGCGTCGGGCGCAGCAGCGCGACCTCGCCCTGGTTCAGCTGCCCGGCTCCCCGAGGGGGGCGGCGTCGGAGGCCTCGGCGGCCTCCTCCTCGGAGACCTCGATCACCGAGCGACCGCTGCCGCACCAGCGGCAGGCGACCTCCTCGACGACCTCGTCGAGGACCTCGGTGTCCTCCACCTCGAGCTGACCGCCCACCGTGTAGTGGTGGAACGCCCGGGTGCGACGGGTGGAGGTGACGTCGAAGCGGGTGAGGTTGCCGCAGGCGGTGCAGCGGTAGCGGGGCGTGGTCACCGGCTGATCCTACCGACCGGCCCGCCCTCCACCGGTGAGGCTCGCCGCCCACCGGATCGAACACTTGTGCGCGAACGCACGTTCGAGGATACTTCCGGGATGGACCGGGCCCAGGGCCAGCTCACCCTCGACGACCTGGGGGCACCGCTCCCCGACGTCACCTTCTGCGTGATCGACCTCGAGACCACGGGCGGCTCGCCCACCCAGTGCGGCATCACCGAGATCGGCGCGGTCAAGCTCCGCGGTGGCGAGTGCCTCGGCACCTTCCAGACCCTCGTGAACCCCGGCTGTGCCATCCCGCCCGAGATCACCGTGCTCACCGGCATCACCCACTCGATGGTCATGCCCGCCCCCCGCATCGAGCAGGTGCTGCCCGCCCTGCTCGAGTTCGTCGGGGAGGCCGTCATCGTCGGCCACAACGTCCGCTTCGACGTCGGCTTCCTCCAGGCCGCACTCGAGCGAGACGACCGTCCCCGCCTCACCAACCGCACGGTCGACACCGTCGCCCTCGCCCGCCGCCTCGTGCGCGACGAGGTCCCCAACTGCAAGCTCGGCACGCTCGCCGACCGCCTGCGCCTCGACCACAAGCCCTCGCACCGCGCCCTCGACGACGCCCTCGCCACCGGCGACCTGCTCCACGTGCTGCTCGAGCGGGCCGGTGGCCTCGGCGTCACCGGCCTCGACGACCTGCTGGCGCTGCCCACCATGGCGGGCCACGCCCAGGCCGCCAAGCTCAAGCTCACCGACGGGCTCCCCCGCTCCCCCGGCGTCTACGTCTTCCGCGGCGCCCGGGGCGAGGTCCTCTACGTCGGCAAGGCCACCAACCTCCGCTCGCGGGTCCGCTCCTACTTCTCGGGCGACGAGCGCCGCAAGATCGGTGCCCTGCTGCGCGAGACCCAGCGCATCGACCACGTCGTGCACCCCCACCCGCTGTCGGCGGCGGTGCACGAGGTGCGCCTCATCCACCGCTTCACCCCCCGCTACAACCGGCAGTCGAAGGACTGGTCCAAGTACGTCTACGTGAAGCTCACCCTCGACGAGGCCTTCCCCCGGCTCTCGGTCGTGAAGGCCACCCGCGACGACGGCTGCCTCTACCTCGGGCCGCTCTCGTCCCAGCGCGTCGGGCAGCGCGTCATCGAGGCCGTGCAGACGGCGGTGCCGCTGCGGCGCTGCACCCAGCGGGTCGGGCGCACCCCCACCCGCTCGGCACCCTGCGCCTCGGCCCAGCTCGGCGTCTCGATGTGCCCGTGCGCCGGCGGCGTCGACCCCGTCGAGTACCGGAAGGTGGTCGAGCGGGCCGTGCGCGGCCTCACCATCGAGCCGGAGCTGCTCCTCTCACCGCTCGCCGAGCGGCTGGCCGAGCTGGCCCGGGCCGAGCGCTTCGAGGAGGCTGCCGATGTCCGCGACCGGGCCGAGGCACTGGCCGGGGCGCTGCGCCGGCAGCGGCGGTTCGAGGTGCTGCGCCGGGCCGGCCACCTCCGCATCGAGGTCCCCGGCCAGGGCGGGGCCGACATCGCCGCGGGTCGGCTGCTGCGGGCGTGGGCACCGGGGAAGGCACCCGCGGCCGACGCCGCCGACGAGGGCCGCCTGTTCGGCGACCCAGGGCCGCTGCCGCCGCTCGACCGTGACCTCGCCGACGAGCTCGCCTGCGTGGCCGCCTGGCTCGACCGCAGCGCCCACACCGTCACCATCGAGCACTGCGACGGCCAGCTCGCATCGGCGTTCCCCGCGGTGCCGTCGTTCGCACCCCGTGGCGGCATCGCCGGGCCCCGGGGCGGGCGGGCCGGCGGCCCCGGCGGGCGCCGCGACGACGGCGAGACCACCGAGCGCGGCGGTCGTGCCCCGAGGCCCCGGCGGGAGGCCCGGTCAGTAGCCTGACGACGTGCGCGACGTCCTGCTGTGGGTGTTGGCCTTCGTGGCCACCTGGGTCGTGCTGCTCGTCGTGGTCGTCACCCTGCTGCGCTGGCGCTTCGCGCGCCGCAACCGGGTGAGCCCCGCGGTGAAGAGCCCGGCCCCGGTCACCTGGCTGTGGTCGCCGCGGCCCACCGCCCGGCTGCACCGCCGCCTCCAGGCGGCCGTCGCCGACATCCACCTCGCCCCGAGCCGTCGCTCCCCCCACCGCGGGCCGGCCTCGGCCGACGAGCTGCGCCGGGAGCTCGAGTACCAGGCGGTCGAGCTCGACCACCACCTCGTGATCGTCTCGCGCCACCCCCGGGGCCAGCGCGCCTCGCTGGTGCGGTCCCTCGAGCAGCAGGTCAGCGAGATCGAGCAGCTGTCGGTGCGTCTCAGCCGCCTGAGCAGCCGACCGGAGGGCACCCCGGCCTCCGGTTGGGACGTCACCCGCGAGCCGCCCGACGTGCTGGCCGAGATCGCCCGTCAGCTCGACGTGCTCGACGCCGCCCAGGACGAGCTCACCGCCATCGAGCGGGCGGCCGGACTGGTCGACGACGCCGAGGTCATCGACGTCTCCGAGGTCGAGGTCGAGGTCGTCGAGGCCGAGCCCCACGAGGTCGACCCCGACGGCCCTGTGCCCGGGGTCAGCCCTCCGAGCGATCCCCCGCGGCCGCCTGCGACGCACTGACGAGGCGCTCGAGCACCGACGCCGCCGCGCCCGAGTCGATCGAGGCCCGGGCCCGCACGACGCCGTCGCCGAGGTCGTCGGCCACGCCGGCCACCACCAGGGCGGCAGCGGCGTTGAGGGTGACGATGTCGCGATGGGGACCGACCTCGCCCGCGAGCACCCGGTGGGCGATGGCGGCGTTGGCCGCGGGATCGCCGCCGGCCAGCGCCTCGACGGAGACGACGGCGATGCCGACCTCGCCGGGGTCGAACGAGCGGGTCGTGACCGAGCCGTCGCGCAGCTCGTGCAGGGTGCTCGGCCCGGTGGTGGTGAGCTCGTCCATGCCGTCGTCGCCGGTGACGACGAGGGCCCGGGGGGCGCCCCGCTCGGCCAGCACGCCGACCACGGTGGGGGCCACGCGCGGGTCGCTCACGCCGATGACCTGGCGCTGCACGCCGGCGGGGTTCGACAGCGGCCCGAGGTAGTTGAACACCGTGGGCACGCCGAGCTCGGCCCGCACGGGGCCGGCGTGGCGCATGGCCGGGTGGAACGTGCGGGCGAAGCAGAAGCCGACGCCGCTCTCGGCGACGCACCGGGCGACGCCGGGGCCGTCGAGCTCGAGCACCACGCCGAGGGCCTCGAGCAGGTCGGCCGAGCCCGAGGTGGACGACGCCTTGCGGTTGCCGTGCTTCACGACCCGTGCCCCGGCACCGGCAGCGACCATCGTGGCCATGGTGGAGACGTTGAGGGCGTGCGAGCGCCGGCTGGGCGCCCCACCCGTGCCGACGATGTCGACCGGGTCGGGGCCGTCGGGCAGCGTGATCGGGGCGGCGGCGGCGAGCATGGCGTCGACCATCCCCGACACCTCGGCCACGGTCTCGCCCTTCATGCGCAGCGCCACGATGAAGGCGGCGATCTGGGCGTCGGTGGCCTCGCCGGCGAGGATCTCGCCCATGGCGGCGCCGGACTGCTCCGCGGTGAGGTCGTGGCCCGCGGTGAGCGCGCCCGAGGACCTCGCGCCAGCCGCCGAGGGCGGCCAGGTCGGTTGCGTCGGACCGGTTCGTCACCACTGGCTCCTCTGGCTCCTCGAGGGGTGGCGCCGGGCCGGGCCCGGGACCGGGCCGATCGTCAGGCCGTGCGGCGGCGCTGGCGGATGATACGGCGCCGCTCACGCTCGGTCGCCCCGCCCCACACGCCGTCCTTCTCACGCACCGCGAGGGCGTGCTCGAGACAGGCCTCCCGGACAGGGCAGGCCGCACAGATCACCTTCGCCGGCTCGGCTTCGGCGTCGTCCTCGGTGGACGGATAGAAGATGTCGGGGGCGAGGCCCTGGCAAGCGGCCTTTGAGCGCCACGGAAGGTTCATCGGGAGAGCTCGACTCCACCGGTGCGGGGGGTGGGTAAGTGGGCGGGAACGTCGAGTATCCCCCGGTCAGGGGATTACATACAAAACGAGTTCCCGTCAGGTTGGGGTCGGGGTTCCCGGCCGCTCAACCACCCCGCAGGTCGCCCAGCAGCTCCGACCGGGTGCCCTCGGTGAGCTCCAGGACGTGCTCGTAGGCCGGGTGGGTGACGGCCAGCACCACGGGACCCACGGCGAAGGCCTCGACCTGGGCCGGGGTGAGGGAGAAACCGACGTAGTGCACCGAGGCGGTGATCTCGTCGCGGGTGAGCTGCTTGTCGTGGTCGGGGTCGACGGTGCAGGCGATGGCCTCGGCGTCGGGGCCGACCCGCAGCTCGACCGCCCGCTCGATGCCCACCAGCTTCGGCAGCCACTCCCGCAGCTGCTCGTCGGAGGTCAACTCGATGAAGAGGGTGGTGGAGAGGTGGCCGGGCTCGGGGATGAGCGGGTTGTAGATCCGCAGCTCGGTCTCGATGCCCTCGTCGGAGAGGATCTTCTCGGCCCGGGCCATCTCCTGGATCTGGAACCGGATGGTGTCGCGGTTCTCGAACACGAAGGTGACGAACGGGCCGACGTGGACCCGACGACGTGACTTGAGGTCGATGATGTGGGCGCGGAACGCCTCGCGCTCGCGCTCGTAGGCCCGCAGGTCGGCGATGTCGTCGAGGGTGAGCTTGGCCATGGCTCAGCCCTCCTCGGGGATGCCGTAGGCCCGGGCGACGATCTGCAGCGGGTGCAGCGGCTGGGTGCCGGTCTCCTGGAGGATGCCGCCGTTGGCCAGGTGGCAGTCGCCCGCCACGGTGTCGTTGCCGGCGGCCTCGATGGCGTCGGCCATCTTCTTGGCGACCTTGCGGCTGTTCTCGTAGTTCTGCTCCCGGTAGCCCCAGGTGCCGTCGATGGCGGAGCACTCGGCGACCAGGGTGATCTTCGAGCCCGCCAGCTTCATGAGGTCGCGGCTGCGGTACCCGATGTTCTGGGCCCGCAGGTGGCAGGGGGCGTGGTAGGTGATCTGCTCGGGGACCTCACCGGGGAACTCGGTGTCGAGCGACGGTGCCCTCGGCCTTGTGCAGCTTCCAGAGGTACTCGGACGGCGTCGTAGGTGTGGGCGGCCACGAGCTCGGCGTCGGGCCCGCCGATGTAGTCGACGTAGTCCTTCTTGAGCACGTAGCTGCACGTGGGCTGGGGCACCACGACGTCGTTGCCGCGGCGCACGGCGTCGGCCAGCACGCTGATGTTCTTGCGGCCCTGCTCGACGAACTTGTCGACCTCGCCCTCGTGGAGCCACGGGGCGCCGCAGCACACCTGGCCCTCGGGGAGCGAGCACTCGACGCCGTTGCGCTCGTAGACCTTCACGAGGTCCTGGCCGATGGCGGGGTTCTGGTACTCGACGAGGCAGGTGGGGAACACCGCCACCTTGCCCTGCGGCTCGGCGACCGTGCGGCGCTCGGGGCCCGACCGCTTCTTGAACCAGGTCGAGAACCGCTGGCGGGTGAACGGCGGGAGCAGGCGCTCGCTGGCGATGCCGACGGTCTTCTCCATGAGCCGGCGGGGCAGCGAGCCGGGCGTGGCGATGGTGGCGTTGGCGAGCGGCGCGGCCAGGCCGGTGGAGAGCTTGCCCAGCAGGTCGGTGCGACCGAGGGCGGCGTTCTGGAGCTTGTCGCGGCCCGAGAGCTCACCGTTGCGGGAACGGGTCTGCTGGGCGCGCAGCATGAGGCGGGGGAAGTCGAGGTTCCACTCGCTCTGGCCCGGGATGTACGGGCAGTTCACGTAGCAGAGCTTGCAGTTGAAGCACTCGTCGACGACCTGGTCCTGCTCGGCCGGGCTCATGCGACCGGCGTCCTGGTCGTCGTGGCGGTCGATGTAGTCGAAGAGCGTCGGGAACGCCGTGCAGAACTTGAAGCACAGGCGGCAGCCGTGGCACAGGTCGTAGACCCGGGTCAGCTCCTCGCGCACGTCGGCCTCGTCGAAGTACTTCGGGTGGAACGGGTCGTACGTCGTCGTCACGGAAGCGAACCTCGGGGGGATGCGATCGTCGGCTCTGGTGCTCGGCTCGGGTGTGTCGGGTGGAGCTCGCTCGCCGGCGTCGGGCGGCCTCCCGTGGAGGCCGCCCGACGCTCAGCAGCGCGGTGCGGGACGGCTCAGAGGGCCTCGAGGCCCTCGCCGAAGCGGCCGGCGTGGCTCTTCTCGGCGCGGGCGAGCGTCTCGAGCCACTCGGCGATCTCGGCGAAGCCCTCGTCGCGGGCGGTCTTGGCGAAGCCCGGGTACATCTCGGTGTACTCGTAGGTCTCGCCGGCGATGGCCGACCGGAGGTTGTCCTCGGTCGGGCCGACGGGGAGGTCGGTGGCGGGGTCGCCGACCTGGGCGAGGAAGTCGAAGTGACCGAAGGCGTGACCGGTCTCGCCCTCGGCGACGGAGCGGAACAGGGCGGCGACGTCGGGGTAGCCCTCGACGTCGGCCTTCTGGGCGAAGTACAGGTAGCGGCGGTTGGCCTGGCTCTCGCCGGCGAACGCCTCCTTGAGGTTCTCCTGGGTCTTGGAGCCCTTGAATTCAGCCATGCGGTTGCACGTCTCCTCGTGAGGGGGTGGGCGGCCGGCACCCTCGTGCCGACAGCGGGGACCGGGGCGGGCCCCGGGTGCTGCTGCGTCGTCGTGGGGCCACCGGCGAGGCGGCCCGCCCGACAGGACGTCCTGGGCGGATGGTACCGGTACTCCTCCCGCCGTGTCGGGGGTCTCGCCGTGGCGCCCACGGCCACTCCGCGATGGTCGGCGGACGCCCACCCCGAGGGGCCGTCCCGACGGCCGCCGACGTAGGCTCGACCCATGATCCCTGGGGCCTTCGACCGGGCCGACGCACTCCGACGCCTCGGCGACACCCACTTCGACGTCGTGGTCGTCGGCGGCGGCATCACCGGCGTCGGCTGCGCACTCGACGCCGCCTCCCGCGGCCTGCGCACCGCGCTCGTCGAGCGCGACGACTTCGCCTCCGGCACCTCGTCGAAGAGCTCGAAGCTCGTCCACGGCGGCCTGCGCTACCTCCAGCAGGGCGACATCCGTCTGGTCTACGAAGCCCTCGCCGAGCGCCAGCGCCTCCGCCTCAACGCGCCACACCTCGTGAAGGTGCTGCCGTTCCTCATCCCCGTGCTGTCGAAGGACGGCGTGATGAGCCGCAAGCTCGCCCGGGCCATGGGCAGCGCGATGTGGATGTACGACCTCACCGGCGGCGTGCGCATCGGCAAGCTCCACAAGCGCATCTCGGCCGAGGAGGCGCTGGCCCACTTCCCCACCCTGCCGGCCGACAAGCTGCTCCCGTCGTACCTCTACTACGACGCCCGGGCCGACGATGCCCGCCTCTGCGTGACCATCGCCCGCACCGCGGCGCTGCGCTTCGGGGCCGTAGCCGTGAACGGCGCCGGTGTCACCGGCATGACCAAGGACGACGCCGGCAGGGTGCGGAGCCTCACCGTCGAGGCCGACGGCCGCACCATCGAGGTCACCACCGACGCCGTCGTCAACGCCACCGGCGTGTGGGCCGACCAGGTGCGGGCCTTCGACGAGCCCGACCGCCCCCACACCATCCGCCCGGCCAAGGGCATCCACATCACCGTGCCGTGGCACAAGGTGCGCAACGACATCGCCGCGGTCATCCCGGTGCCGGGCGACAAGCGCTCGGTGTTCGTGGTGCCGTGGGGCGACTTCACGTTCGTCGGCACCACCGACACCGACTACGACGGCCCGGTCGACGACCCCCAGTGCACCGCCGACGACATCGCCTACCTCCTGCGGGCGCTCAACGGCGCGGTCACCACCGAGATCACCGAGGCCGACATCGTGGGCACGTGGGCCGGCCTGCGGCCGCTGGTCGCCGACCCCGAGGCCTCGGGCCGCACCGCCGACCTCTCCCGCCGCCACAGCGTGCACCGCTCCGACGCCGGCGTGGTCACCATCACCGGCGGCAAGCTCACCACCTACCGGGAGATGGCCGCCGACACCATCGACGAGGTGCTCGAGCACGTGCTCGACGCCGGGCGCCATCGAGCGGGTGCAGCGCCACAGCCGCACCAAGCGGCTCAAGCTCCACGGCGCCGACGGCTACGACGAGGTCATGGCCGAGGCCGACCGCCTGTCCCCGCTCGGCGGCGACATCGTGCGCCACCTCGCCGACCGCTACGGCGCCGACGCCCGCACCGTGCTCGCCATCGCCGAGTCCGAGCCGAGCCTGGCCGAGCCGCTCGTGCCCGGCCTCCCCTACCTGCGGGCCGAGGCCGTGTTCGGGGTCCGCTACGAGATGGCCCGCACGGTCGACGACGTGCTGAGCCGCCGCACCCGGGCCCGCCTGCTCGGCCGGGACGACTCGGCCCACGCCGCCGCCGCCACCGCGGCGCTGATCGGCCCGCTGCTCGGGTGGGACGACGCCGAGCAGGCCCGCCAGGCCGCCGACTACGTCGCCCTGGTCACCGCGGAGCGGGAGTTCCCGCACCTGCCCGAGGTCGCCCTCGACGCGGCGCTGGGCGCCTGATGGCCGACGAGGCCGTCGAGCTCCCGGTCGAGCCGGGCCCGGGCGCCCCACCCCACCGATCGCGCTGCCCGACCCCGCCACCGCCACGGGCCGCATCGACGCCACCGCCGTCGCCGGTCCCCGACGCCGTGCTCGACCGGCTGCGCGCCACCGGCGCCGCCGTCTCGGTCGATCCTGCCCAGCGGGTGGAGGCCAGCCGCGACTGGTGGCCGCTGGCGATGACCTGGGCGGCCGGCGACCAGGTGGCCGCGGTGGCCGCCGCGGTCGTGCGGCCCGACGACCCGGCGCAGGTCGCCGAGGTGCTGCGGGTCTGCCACGAGGCCCATGTGCCCGTCACCGCCGCGGCCGGCCGCAGCGGCGTGGTGGGTGGCTCGGTCCCGCTGTTCGGCGGGGTCGTCCTCGACCTGTGCGGGCTCGTCGGCATCCGGTCGGTCGACCGCGACGACCTCGTCGTCGACGTGCTGGCCGGCACCTTCGGCGACCGCTTCGAGCACGAGCTGCGGGCCGAGCACGGCCTCACCGTCGGCCACTGGCCGCAGTCGATCACGCTGTCCACCGTCGGCGGCTGGCTCGCCTGCCGCGGCGCCGGCCAGCTCTCGAACCGCTACGGCAAGGCCGAGGACTTCGTGCTCGGCCTCGACGTCGTGCTCGCCGACGGCACCGAGGTGCACACCGGCGGCCACGCCCGCCAGGCGGTCGGCCCCGACCTGACCCAGCTGTTCGTCGGCTCCGAGGGCACCCTCGGCGTGATCACCGGCGCCCGCCTCCGGGCCTGGCCCGTGCCCGCCGGGCAGCACCGGGCCGCGTTCGGGTTCGCCACCTTCGAGGACGGCGCCGAGGCCTGCCGCCGCATCGTGCAGCGCGGCCTCTCCCCTGCCGCCCTCCGGCTCTACGACGCCGTCGAGGCCGACCGCAGCTACGGCACCGGCGACCGCGCCGTGCTGCTCGTGTTCGACGAGGGCGACCCCGTGGTCGTCGACGCCGCCACCGCCATCACCGACACCGAGTGCGCCGCGGTCGGCGCCGAGCACCTCGACGTCGAGCTGGTCGAGAAGTGGCTGGGCCACCGCAACGACGTGTCCGCCCTCGAGGCGCTGATCTCCCGGGGCTACGTGGTCGACACCATGGAGCTCACCACCACGTGGCACCAGCTCCCGGCCCTCTACCTCGCGGTCCGCGACGCCATCGCCGCCGTGCCCGGCGTGATCGCCTCCTCGGCGCACCTGTCGCACAGCTACCCCGACGGAGCGTGCCTCTACTTCACCTTCGCCGGCCAGCCTCCAGAGGCCACGCCGGAGGCCACCGACGCCCTCTACCTCGGCTGTTGGGACGCCGGCGCCCGCACCGCGCTGGCCCACGGCGGATCGCTCAGCCACCACCACGGCATCGGCCTGAACCGGGCCCGCTTCGTGGCCGAGGCCCTCGGCGACGGCGGCTTCGGCACGCTCGTCGCCCTGAAGCAGGCCCTCGACCCCACCGGCATCCTCAACCCGGGCAAGCTCGGGCTCCCGTCGCCGTTCGGCCCGGTCCCGTTCCCCGGCCCCGGAGCCGCCCGGTGAGCACCCTCGACCGCCGCACCGTCGTGGCGGGCGCCGTGTCCGGCCTGTTCTTCGCCCTTCCCGCGGCCGTGCTCCAGCGCACGGTGTTCGAGGACTCCGCCATGGGCGGGGTGATGCTCGGCATCGTGCTGTTCTCGGGCGCCCTCGCCGGCTACGGCGCCGCCCGGCCCCGACCGCGCAACCCGCTCGTGCACGGGGCGCTGGCCGGGCTGCTCACGTTCGTCGGCGCGCAGCTCGTGTACGCCGTCGTCGCCCGTACCGTCCCCAACCCGTTGGCGATCGTGTTCGGAGTCCTGATGTTCTCGTCGCTCGGCACGATCGGTGCCTACGTGGCGGTGTGGAGAGGGGCGCAACAGGCGCCCGCAGGAGGGAACCGATGAGCATCCTCGTCATCGACGTCGGCACGTCCGGTGTGCGGGCGGCGGTCGTGCGGCCCGACGCCACCGTCGTGGCCGAGCACCGGGTGGAGGTCCTGCCCTCGACCCCCGTGCCGGGCCTGGTCGAGTTCGACGCCCGTGAGATGGCCGACGCGGCCCTCGCCGTGGCCCGTCGCAGCCTGGCCGAGGCCGGGCCGGTCGACGGCGTCGGCATCGCCAACCAGCGGGCCTCCACCATCGTCTGGGAGCGGCCCACCGGTGTGCCCGTCGCCCCCGGCCTCGGCTGGCAGGACCTTCGCACCGTCACCGACTGCCTGGTCTGGCAGGGCGAGGGCCTGCGGTTCGCACCCAACCAGTCGGCCACCAAGGTCGCCCACCTGCTCGACGGGGCCGACCCCACCCGCAGCCGCGACCTGTGCGTCGGCACGGTCGACACCTGGATCATCTGGAACCTCACCGAGGGGAAGGTCCACGCCACCGACGTCAGCAACGCCGGGGTCACCGGCCTGCTCACCGCCGACGCCGCGGGCTGGGACCACGCCGTGCTCGAGAAGCTGCGGATCCCCCTCGCCGCCATGCCCACCCTGGTCGACTCGAGCGGGCCCATCGGCGAGGCCACCGCCCTCCCCGGCTCCCCGGTGATCTGCGGCATCGTCGGCGACCAGCAGGCGTCGCTGGTGGGCCAGGGCTGCGTGGCCCCTGGCCCCGCCAAGATCACCTTCGGCACCGGCGGCATGCTCGACCTGGTGGTCGGCCCGCAGCGCCCGTCGTTCGGCGGCCGGGGCCCGGCCGGCACGTTCCCGATCGTGGCCTGGCGCCGCGGCGACGAGCTGATCTGGGGCCTCGAGGGCATCATGCTCTCGGCCGGCACCAACGTGGAGTGGCTGCGCGACGACCTCGGCATCATCCCCAGCTCGGCGGCCTCCCACGACGTCGCCACGACCTGCACCGACACCGAGGGCGTGGTCTACGTGCCCGCCCTGCTCGGGCTCGGCACCCCGCAGTGGGACTTCGGCGCCCGCGGCGCCCTGCTCGGCGTCACCCGCGGCTCGGGTCGGGGCCACATCGTGCGGGCCGTGCTCGAGGGCGTCGCCCAGCGCGGCGCCGACCTGGTCGACGCCGCCGAGGCCGATGCCGCCACCACCATCCCCACCCTGCGGGTCGACGGCGGCATGAGCGGCAACCCCACCTTCGTGCAGGCCCTGGCCGATGCGACCCAGCGCCCGGTCGAGGTGTCGCCGGTGCTCGAGGCCACCACCCTCGGCGCCGCGTTCCTGGCCGGGCCTCGCCGTCGGCGACTGGGCCGACTGGGGCGAGGTCGGCGCCGCCTGGACCCCGCGGGAGGTCGTCGAGCCGGGCACCCCGCTCGACCGCGACCGCTGGGCCCGGGCCGTCGACCGGGCCCGCGAGTGGTACCCCGAGCTGTCCGGCCTCGACTTCTGAGCCCGGTGACCCACCGACCCTCCCTCCCTCGACGCGCCCCGGCCGTGCTGGCCGCCGGCGCGCTGCTGGCCATGCTGGCAACCGCCTGCGCGGGCTCCGACAGCAGCTCGTCGAGCTCCACCACCGCCGGCGCTGCACCCGCCTCGGCGACCGTCACCATCGCCGACGGGGCCTTCGATCCGCGCCGGGTCGAGGTCGCCGTGGGAGGCTCGGTGACCTGGGTGAACGACGACGTGACGCCCCATCTGATCGTCTCGTTGACCCCGAATGTGATCCAGTCCCCCCTCATCGGCAAAGCTGGCTCCTACACCCGGAGCTTCAGCACGCCGGGCGAGTACCGCTACTACTGCAACATCCACAACTCCATGAAGGGCGAGGTGGTCGTGCGATGAGCCCGACACCGCCCGGACCGAGCACCGAAGAGGACACGAGATGTCGATGAGCCCCCGCCACCCGGTGGATCCGGTCGACGACCGGGCCGAGGCCCCCGCCGCCCCGGAGTCGCCGTCGCGCCGGCGGTTCGTCCGCAACGTCGGCCTTGGCGCCGCCGCCCTGGGGGCCGTGGCCGCCACCGGCACCGCCCTCGCCGGCGTGGCGTCGGCCCAGACCACGGCCGCCGAGCCGCCCGACCTCTCGGCCGCCGACATCGCCCTGGTGCAGTTCCTCCAGAGCATCTCCCTCGCCGCCGAGGACGCCCTGAAGACCGCCGCCGACACGCCGGGGCTCGCCACCACCCTCGCCGAGGAGATCCGCACCTTCTCCCGCCACCACGGCACGCAGGCCACCACCCTCGGCACGTTGCTCTCCGAGGAGAACAACATCACCACCCCCAACCCCAAGCTGCTGACCCAGGTCGACGGCCAGATCAGCGGGGCCGGCGACCAGACCGCCCTGCTGAACGTCCTCTTCACCTTCGAGGAGGAGCTGGCCGCCACGATGCTGGCGGCCATGGGCGAGGCCGAGTCCTTCCTGGTCTCCGGCGCCGTCGGCTCCGCCCTCGCGGTGGTCGGCCAGCAGGCTGCCGCCCTCGGCAGCGCCGCCGGCAAGCCCATCGAGGACTGGCTGCCCGCATTCGGATCCACCACCGGCGCCCTCACCCCGGCCGCCTACCCCGCCAGCTGAGCCTCACGGTCACGACAGAGGAACGACGATGACGACCGATCGCAACAACGAGATGAGCTCCGACGAGGTCCGGCGGCAGCTGCGAAGCGCCCAGGCCGAGCACGAGGCCACCATGTCCACTTGGAAGGGCTCGCTCGACGAGCTGCTCGACCCCGAGTCGGGCTCGACCGCCGACGAGAAGGCCTCCTTCCTCGGCGTGCCGAACCGCCGCACCTTCATGGTCGGCGGCGTGGTGCTCGCCGGTGGGGCGCTGCTGGCGGCCTGCGGCAACAAGAAGTCACAGGTGCCCCAGTCCGGTGCGCTGCCGGTCGTGCCGTCGAGCACCACCACCACCGCCCCGGGCAGTGCGGCCACCGACAAGGTGCTGCTGCAGACCGCCCAGTCCATCGAGATCCTGGCGATCGACACCTACCAGACGGCGATCGACTCCGGCCTGCTCACCGACGCGACGGTGAAGGACGTGGCCAAGCTCTTCCAGTCGCAGCACCAGGACCACTCCGACGCCCTGGCCGAGGCCATCAAGGCCGCCGGCGGCACCGCCGTCACCGCCAAGAACGAGTACCTCGCCAAGAACGTGGTCGACCAGGCCATCGCCGACCTGACCGACCAGACGAGCGTGCTGGTCCTGGCCCGCGAGCTCGAGAACGTCGCCGCCCAGACCTACGTCGAGGCCGGCGGGGTGTTCACCACCCCCGAGCTGCGCAAGACCGGCATGTCGATCGGCGAGACCGAGGCCCGTCACATCACGGCGCTCAACATCGCCCTCGGCTACGCCCCGGCGCCACTGGCGCTCATGTCGACCGCCAAGGCGATCGACCCCAAGGGCTACGTGAGCTGACGCTCCACTCCACGGACTCGAACGGCCCCGCTCCCGAGCGGGGCCGTTCCGCGCCCGGGCCCCGGCCGCCCCGCGGCGAGGTCAGCGGACGGTGACGGTGCGGCAGCCGAGCAGGCGGTTCGATCCGCCGCTCACGTTGATGGCGTAGGCACACACGGTGCGGACACCGGCCGGGGCGCTGATGGTGGTGCCGTAGCCGTGGGTCGGGCCGAACGCCGGGAAGATCGTGCCGATGTCGGAGCGGCTCTGGTCGGCCCGGAGGGCGGTGCCGGTGGAGTCGACGTAGACGTGGACGTCGATCGGGGCGGTCGTGTCGGGGTCGATCGCCCAGCCCCCCACGAACACGGCGCCGGTCAGCGGCGACACGGCGTCGAGGGAGCCGAACGGCGAGGTGTCGGGCACGTCGACCGTGCGGCAGCCGAGCAGCGAGTTCCCGCCGAGGCCGACGTTGATGCCGTAGGCGCAGACGCTGTGCAGGCCGGGAGTGGCGCCGACGGTGGCCCCGTAGCCGTGGGCCGGCCCGTAGAGCGGATAGGCCGCGCCGACGTCGGAGCGGCTGGCGTTGGCGATGGTGGCCACGCCCTTGCCGTCGACGTAGACGTGCACGGCGATCGGGGCCGACGGTGTCAGGGTCGATGGCCCAGCCCCCGACCAACACGCCACCAGGCACGCCCCGGGCCATGTCGAGGCTGCCGTAGGGCGAGCCGCCCGGGATGATGACGAGCTTGCAGCCGAGCGACACGTTGGCGCCGCCGGCGACGTTGATCGCGTAGGCGCACACGTTGTGGAAGCCACCCGTCGTGGGGATGGTGGCCGAGAAACCGTGGTTCGGGCCGCTGGCCGGATAGAGCGTCCCCAGGTCGGAACGGGCGTTGCCGGCGGTGATGGCGGTGCCGATGTTGTCGACGTACACGTGCACCGCGATCGGCGAGGAGGTGTCAGGGTCGATGGCCCAGCCGTTGACGCCGACCTCGCCCGGCTTGGACACCACCGAGTCGAACGAGCCGAACGGCGACGTGCCCGGCACGAAGATCGGTCGGCACCCGATGGCCACGTTGGCGCCGGCGCCGTTGTTGATGCCGTAGGCGCACAGGGTGTGGGCCCCGGGCGCGGCGGGGATGGTGGCGTTGAAGCCGTGGGCGGTGCCCAGCCCCGGGTAGGACGCGGCGAGGTCCGGGCGCGAGCCGGAGGCGGTGATCGCCGTGCCGACGCCGTCGATGTAGACGTGGACGGCGATCGACGCCGGGTCGGACGGGTCGAGGGCCCAGCCGCCGATGGTCACGGCCCCCTGGGAGGCCGTCACCATGTCGAGCGAGCCGATGGGGTCGACGCTCAGTCGGCCGTTGGAGACGGCCACGCCGTCGATCCGGTAGAAGCGCTGGCCCTGGCTGGCACAGAGGTTGGCGCGGTCGCAGTTCGGGTTGGTCGGGTAGCTCGTGTAGGGGGCGTTCCAGACCTGGTAGATGATCCGGAGCCGGCCGGAGGTGTCGGTGAAGAGGGTGCCGCCACCGGGGCTCCACTCGGTGGCGGTGTTCTGGATCAGCGGGCTGTCGCTGGTGCGGCCGCACGGGCCGAGCGGGCCGGCGCAGGCCGCCTGGCCCATCCGGTAGTTCGCCGACTCCCACTCGTTGCCCGAGTAGATCAGCCAGTAGACGCCGCCGTGCTTGATCATCGACGGGTTCTCGATGCTGTTGCCGTCCCAGGGCAGCCCGGTCTCGAGGATCGCCACGGGCGAGGACCCGGGGGCGAACGACAGGCCGTCGCCGCTCAGAGCACGGGACTTGATCTTGGTGGGGGCCGAGCCGGGGACGCCGGCGGACTTCCACAGCAGGTAGGGCTGGCCGTTGCTGTCGATGAACGGCTGCGGGTCGATCGAACCGCCCGGGTCGGAGTCGCAGACGAGCGGGCCCGGGTTGTTGTCGACGAACGGCCCGGCGGGGGACGACGCGCTGGCGACCGAGATGCAGCGACGGCCGGGAGCGACCTCCCACGAGGTGTAGGCGATCCAGCGGCCGGCGAGGCTCACCACGCCCGGTGCCCACTGCGCCTTGCCGCTGCGGTTCGTGCCGCCCATCGTCCACGAGGGCGGGACGGGGAACGAGTCGTTGAAGAACGGGTCGGCGTTGTAGGGGTTCGGCGAGTACGCCGGGCGGGGGATCCACGTCTTGAGGTCGGTCGACGACATGGCCGGCATCAGCGAGCCGCCGGTGGAGGTGGCGTACGCCCAGTACCGGGTGCCGTCCCACGTGACGGTCGGGTCGGGGAAGTTGGCGTTGTAGGCCACGCCCGGCTTGAACCACGGGGCACCGGCGTAGGCGACGGTGTTGACCCCGTCGGCGGGCTGGTCGGCGGCGACCGGGTCGGCGGGGACCACCGAGTCGACCGTGATCGGGGCCGCGGTGGTCGGGGTGGTGCCGACCGCGGAGGGGGCCGGCGCCGGCGAGGCGGTGGTCGAGGTGGTCGCCGCGCTGTTCTTGGTCTCGGCCGCCACGGCGGGGGCACCGACGGCGACGGCGGCGAGGGGCACGAGCAGGGCCGCCACCAGCGCGGCCACCAGGGTCCGACCGGCAAAGGTGCGGCGGGGCGCGCCTCGGGGGGCCGACGTCACGAAGGTGTCGGAGAACTCCACCTACGTAGTCTCGGCCTTCCGGTGGCAGACTTGAGCGCGATGGTGAGTCGGCCGGGTGACCGCGGTCCGGCGTCCTCCGGGACGACCGGGCTGAGGAAGGTCGGGACTCCGCAGGGCAGGGTGCTGGCTAACGGCCAGTCGGGGCGACCCGCAGGAAAGTGCCACAGAGAACAGACCGCCGATGGCCCGGTTCCCGGGCACAGGTAAGGGTGAAACGGTGCGGTAAGAGCGCACCAGCACCCGGGGTGACCCGGGTGGCTCGGCAAACCCCACCCGGAGCAAGGCCGAATGTCGGGTACGGGCGGCCCGTCCGTCACTCCCCCGGGAGCGACAACCCGCTGGTAGGCCGCACAGATGGATGGTCACACAGGCGCCGGGAGGCGCTGGACAGAATCCCGCCTACAGGCCGACTCGCCATCGCACAAGCCTCTGAGCAGGGAAAACGGGGTCATTCGGACCCTCCTCCGACCCCTTCCGACACACGTGTGCGACACGCGAGGTCGCGCTCAGGACCCTCTCGAGGACGTCTGCGGGCACGTCTCGGTCGTCCCGGAGCCAATGCACGTAGACCCGCGACACCGTCTCCACGGTGTCGCCGAGGTGACCGGCCACGGCCGTCAGGGGGGCGCCCTCAGCGAGCAAGGTCGACGCACAGAAGTGGCGCAGCGAGTGGCACTGAACCGGTCATCGGCCAGCCCCGCCCCACGTAGCGCCGGCGCCGTTTCCCTTCCCGACCTTTGAGCGGAAGTCATCGGGTTCGCCTAACGCTCACCGTGAGGACGCGACAGTGCCCCCGACGCGGTCGGGGGCACTGTGAGGCTCGAACCGGTGGCGGAACCGGCCGATAGGTGAACCCCCGTCTAGAACGGCGAGTAGGGCTCCCCGACGAACAGGAGCACGACGACCACAACAAACACGACCCCGGCGACCATCGTCAGAACGCTCCCGACGACAGCGGTCCGAGCGAGCCAGAGCATCCGGGTCGAACCACACCGCTTGGCCTTATCTATCGCGACGAGTCCGCAGATGAAGCTGATTGGCGGCAGGGGGAGCGTGAGAGGAAACAGAAAGGAGAGGGTTGGCGCAAGCGCCATCAGGGCCCAGGTGACGGGCACGAGTGCTGCGGACGAAACAGCCCATCGCCGCGCGTTCTCAACGTCCCGCGCAGCCTGCCAGGCCGGGGTGGGTGTCACGAGGCCCGCTTCCTTAATCTCTCGGCGTAGCTGCGGCGAGGGCTCCTGCATCTCCTGGCACCTCCTACTCAGGCTCAGCGTCGCGCCGGTGGCGGAAGCGAGGAAGGGGCCATGGACCTCCGCTCACTCGCCTGTTCGCCTGCTGCTGGCCGCCCCGACGCTCAGGGCCGGGCAGCCAGGCAGACGCGACGCAGCCGCCCGAGGCGGTCGGGCGGCTGTGTGAAGGTCAGGCCGGGAGGCGGTCCCGGCCGACGAGACGAACGTAGACGCCTCGCCGCCGATGTATCCGCAGTCGGACGGAAATGGGCCGGTGGACCTAGAAGCAGTAGTTAGTCGGCTACGCGACACGTCACGTGCGACACGCGTGCGACACGCGAGGACGCGAAGGGGCGGTAATCGCCGGTAACTGACGGTGCTGTATTTCACCTGTTCAGAGCACGTTTTCGGCCGATCAGCCCAGGTCAGCGGATCGGCGGTTTCTGAATCCCGCCTACAGGCCGACTCGCCATCGCACACCGACGAGGCCTGCCACCTCAGCGCAGGATCTCGACGAGCAGCACCCAGGCGTTGACGACGGCGACCACGAACGACACGAGGATGCCGGCGGCCACGAGGTAGAGGCCGTCGGTGGTGCCGAAGGCGATCATCAACGCGCCGACGAGACCCGGGAGCGTCGCCGTCTGGTCGAGGAGCAGGGTCACCCACTCCGGGCTCGGTGACTCGGTGGCCTTGCCCCACCACCGCACGCGGAGGCTCGTGACGACGGCCCACGTGGCGCCGCACACGATGAGCAGGACGATGCCGAGCGAACGGTCGGAGAGGTCGGGCATCAGCCCCACGCTGGCGGCCAGGAGCGAGCCCACCAGCACGGCGACCGTCGCCGCCGCGCGGGCCGGCAGCCAGGCGAAGGCCAGGATCTCCTTGATGTTGATCGACATGGCGACGAACAGCAGGCCGGCCAGCGCCGCCGCCGCTCCGGCCGTCGCCACGAAGAACTCGTTCCACCCCTCGACCGCCAGGATCATCGGCGCATCCTGGCACGGCGGGCGGCGCTCAGCGACGCCAGATCAGGTGCCGAGGTGGGCCGTCTCGTTGAAGGAGTGCAGGACCCCGCCGCGGGGGGTGATGCCGATGCGGGTGATGGAGGCCGGGGCCACCCAGAGCCGCCACGAGATGTCGTCGCCCGCGCCGACGGCCCAGCCCACGGCCGCCTTCACCGGCGAGACGTGGGTGACGACGACGGTGGCGCCCTCCCCCACCGAGGCCTCCTCGGCCAGCTCGTCGAGCGCGGCGCACACCCGCACGCCCAGCTGCCGGAGCGTCTCGCCACCGGGCGGGCAGAAGTCGACGTCGGCCCGCCACCGCGCCCAGATCTCGGGCGGCACCTCACCGAGGGGCATCCCGTCGTACTCGCCGTAGTCGAGCTCGATCCAGCGCTCGTCGATCTCGACCTCGTGACCGAACGCCTCCGCCGTCTCGCGGGTGCGCAGCAACGGGCTGGAGATCACCCGGTCGATCGGCCCCACCTCGGCGGCAAGGGCGGCGGCCTGGGCCCGGCCCAGCTCGTCGAGCGGGGGGTCGAGACGGCCGAGCAGCAGGCCGGAGGCGTTGTGGGCGGTGCGCCCGTGACGGACGACGATCAGCACGGTTCGACCTCGGGCTCAGCAGCTCGGCGGCTGCTCGACCAGCCGGTTCAGGTGGCCGGTGCGCAGGAAGCGGTCGCGGGTGGCCTTGTCGGAGAAGTCGAAGGCCTTCCAGGCCCACACCAGGCAGGCCAGGCCGGCCAGCTCGAACAGCACGGTGACCCCGAAGGAGTGGCCGAGCTCGGGCAGCCCGCCGGAGCCGAAGTCGGTGCCGAGGAACGGCCACCAGAAGACCTCGGCCCGGGCCCAGATGCCGTCGAGCACCAGGTGCATGAGCATGCCGATCGGGATGCCGATCCAGCGACGGCGCACCAGCCGGCGCTTCTGGGTGGCGAGCATGATCAGCACCAGCAGCGCCACCGGCCCGAGCAGGGTGTGCATCAGGCGGGGGCCGCCGAACACGACCTCGCCGACCGGCAGGATCGACCCGAGCATCACCAGGCGGTAGTCGAGGGCGGGGCTGCGGAACACCCACCACACGAAGACGAAGCTGACCCCGGCGAACCAGAGGATCATCGGACCAGCAGTCGCCCGCAGTCGGGGCAGTGGATGATGGCGTCGGCGGGGCGGCGGCGGATCTCGTCGACCTCGGCGGAGGCCAGGGTGAGGTGGCAGCCCTGGCAGGTCGGGCCCACGAGCTTGGCCACGGCGACGCCGCCCATCGACGGGCGCAGGTGCTCGTACTCGGTGACGAGCTCGGCCGGCACCTGGGCGACGAGGTCGGCCCGGGCGGCGGCGACGGCGGCGAGCTCGGCATCGACCGCGGCCTCACCGGCGGCCAACGAGGCCTCGGCCTCCGCCGTCTCGGTAGCGATGGCGGCCAGGGCGGCCTCGCTGTCGGCCAGCCCGGCGTCGAGCGGCTCGATCTCCTCCATCAGCTCGAGGACTCGGTCCTCGAGCTGGGACTGGCGGCGCTTGAGCGACTCGAGGTCGGCCTGGAGGGCCTGGGCCTCCTTGGGCGAGGTGACCCCGCCGCCGTAGAGCTGCTGGTCGACGTGGGCGACCTTCTCCTCGACCGTGGCGATCTCGTCCTCGATGCGCTTCTGCTCGCGGGCGAGGTCGTCGCGGGTGGTGCGGGGCTCGATCACCGACGCCTCCACCGAGGCCCGGCGCTGCTCGAGCTCGACGAGCTGCGCCCGTTCCGGCAGCGTCTCGCGCCGGTGGCGCAGCTGGTCGGCGTGGGTGTCGTTGGCCTGGAGGTCGAGCAGGTGGTCGAGGTCGCTCACCGCCCCAGCTTCACCCAACCGGGAGGGCGCCGTCGCATCGACCGGGCCCTCACGCCTCAGAAGCCGTTCTTGCGTGGCTTGGTCGTGGGCGGGGTGGTCGGTGCCGTGGTCGGCGCGACCGTGGCCGGGGTGGTGGCCGGGGTGCCGGGATCGATGGTGTCGTCGGTGACGGCCCCGGCGCCCGTCCCACCCGTGCCACCCGTGCCCGAGGACACGCTGGAGGGCACCGAGCCGCCGTTGAGCGTGCCGTAGGGATCGCCGGCACCGGCGGCCGGGCGGCCCGACCGGGTCAGCGGGGCGCAGGCCGGGAAGTCGACGACGGGCTTGTTCTCGTTGGCGAGGTAGGCCTTGTTGAAGTTGGCGAAGATCGTGGCGGGCCACAGCCCACCGAACTGCTCACGACCGCCGAGGTTCCCCATCGCCGCGTTGTTCGACTCGGGGATGCCCATCCAGACCGCGGTGGTCAGGTACGGGGTGAAGCCGACGAACCACGTGTTGGAGTTGGACTCGGTGGTGCCGGTCTTGCCCGCGGCGGGCTGGGCGCCGAGCTGGGCGTTCTTGCCGGTGCCGGCCTTCACGTTGTTCTCGAGGATCTGGGTGGCGAGGCAGGCGGTCTGCTGGGAGAAGCCGCGGGTGGGGTCGGCGGCGTGGGTGTAGAGGACGTTGCCGTTGCGGTCCTCGATCGAGTCGACGAAGTACTCGGGCTGGCGGATGCCGCCGTTGGGGATGGCGGAGTAAGCCGACGCCATCTCGAGGGGGGTCACGTCGAACACGCCGAGCGGCATCGACTTGGCCTTGGGGTCGAACTCGCTCTGGACGCCGAGGCGCTCGGCCATGTCGACGACGTGGTCGAGGCCCACGGTCTGGCCGAGGCGCACGAAGGCGCCGTTGGAGGAGGCGGCCACGACCGAGGTGAGCGTGCCGCTCGACCCGGACACGACGTAGGGGTCGGGGGTGCCGCCCTTGTTGACCCAGGAGCCGCCGCCGCTGACGAAGTCGTCGGGCTGCACGCCCTGCTCGAGGGCGGTGAGCATCACGAAGGTCTTGAACGTGGAGCCGGTCTGGCGGCCGGGCTCGTGGGTGGCGATGTCGTACTGGAAGTTCTCGAAGCCCGGGCCGCCGACGAGGGCCCGCACCGCGCCCGTGGAGGAGTCGAGCGAGACCATCGCGGTGGTGACACCCTTCTCGGCCGCCTGGCGGGCGGTGGTGGCGTCCCAGGTGTTGTCGTGGGCGTCCTGGGCGGCCGCCTGGGCGACGGGGTCGAGGGTGGTGGAGATGCGCAGGCCGCCGCCGAACACGGCGTTGTAGCGCTCGTCGTAGGTGGTGCCGAGGGTGGCGTCGTACTCGTGGTTGCTGAGGTCGAGCAGCTCGTTCTTGACCTCGTCGACGAAGTAGCTGTCGGGCGGGGGCTGCACGATCTCACCGCAGTCGGCCGGACGGGGGCCGGCCACGCCGGTGCACCGACCGGTGGGCAGCGCCCACGACTTGGCGAAGGCGGCTTCCTCACGGGTGATGGCGCCGTAGGCGACCATGCGGTCGAGGGCGACGTCGCGCTGCTTCTTGGCGGCGTCGGGGTGGACGGTGGGGTCGTAGGCGACGGGGTTGGAGATGACGGCCGCGAGCATGGCGGCCTCGGCCCAGTTGAGCTCGCCGACGTTCTTGCCCCAGTACGTCTCGGCGGCGGCCTGCACGCCGTAGGCACCCGACCCGAAGTACACGGTGTTCAGGTAGGACTCGAGGATCTCGTCCTTCGACATCTGGTTCTCGAGGCGGATGGCGAGGGCCGCC
Organism: uncultured Actinomycetes bacterium; assembly: GCA_963702555.1. Lineage (GTDB taxonomy): Bacteria > Actinomycetota > Acidimicrobiia > Acidimicrobiales > Acidimicrobilacustridaceae > CAMFLJ01. The sequence goes on along the minus strand of CAVPCW010000010.1, from coordinate 528,402 downwards.
TCCTTCACCTTGCGGTTGAGCACCCGCTCGTCGTTCAGCAGGGCGTTCTTCACCAGCTGCTGGGTGATGGTGGAGCCGCCCTGCTCGACCCCACCGGCCTGGACGTTCTCGACCATGGCGCGGGTGAGGGCCCGGAGGTTGACGCCCCGGTGCTGGTAGAACTCGGCGTCCTCGACAGCGAGGATGGCGTCCTTCACCGTGTCGGGGATCTGGTCGAGGGCGACCGGCTGGCGGTTCTCCTCGCCGTGCAGCGTGGCGAGCAACGACCCGTCGGCGGCGTAGACCTGGGAGCGCACGGCGTAATCGGCGAAGCGGCTGAGGTCGATGGGCGGGCCCTCGGCCTCACCGGCCGTGGCGACCCTGCCGAGAGCGGGCATCGCCACGATGACCGCGACGGCGAGGACCGCCCCGGCCACGAAGATCGTGGCGACGTACACGCCGAGCTTTTTCACTTCCGGCAACAGTACCGGCGCCCACCTCGGCTCCGGGGTCACCCGGAACCGAGGTCGGAGACGCTCAGCCCCGGGGCCAGTCCGGTGGGCGCTTCTCGAGGAAGGACGCCATCCCCTCCCACATCTCGGGCCGCTCGATGGCCCGGAAGAACAGGCCGTAGTCCATCGCCGGCAGGCGCGAGTTGAGGTCGCGCTTCACGTCGAAGCGGGCCAGGGGCCCGGTGAGGGCGATCTGCTCGAGCACCCAGTCGACGTGGGCGTCGAGCTCGTCGTGGGGCACGACCTTGCCGACGAGGCCCATGGCCTCGGCCTCGTGGGCGGTGATCTCCGCTGCGGTGAAGAAGAGGTAGCGGGCCTTGGCCAGGCCCACGGCCTCGGCCAGGCGGGCCGACATGAAGGGGTCGGGGATGCCCCGCAGCAGCTCGGGCACCCGGAAGCGGGCCTGGTCGGAGGCGACGGCGATGTCGCAGCAGAGGGTGAGGTCGAGCCCGCCGGCGTGGCAGAGCCCGTTGACCTTGGCCACCCACAGCTTGCGGCAGCGCTCGATGTGGCGGAACGGGAACTGCTCGGTGGAGTCCCACTCCACCGCCAGGCCCTCCTTGTCCTCGGCGCGACCGCCCATGTCGCCCCCGGCTCCGAACCAGCGGTCGGTGCCGGTGAGGCAGACGGCGTCGAGCTCGGTCTGGGCATCGGCCCAGACCGCGGCCCGCTTGATGCCGCGGTACATGTCCTGGGTGAACGCGTTGCGCCGCTCGACGCGGTCGATGCGCAGGTGCAGCACGCGGCCCCGGACCTCGGCGACCAGGTACTGGGTGCCGAAGTCGGGGGCGACCAGCTCGGTGTCGGCCATCAGAGGCCGTAGACCTTTGCGGCGTTGCCCCACAGCACCTTCTGGGTGACCTCGTCGGACACGCCGGCGAAGAGCTTCTCGGCGTAGTCGCGGGGCCGCTGCGCCGGGGTCATGGGCCCGGGGTGCTGGCAGGTGGGGTGCGGGTAGTCGGTCTCGAACAGGATGTTGTCCGGGTACCGGGCGACGGTGTCGAGGGCCGACTGCTGCTCGAACCAGAAGCAGCCGTAGAGCTGGCGGCGGAAGTACTCGCTCGGCAGCAGGTCGTACTCCGGGTGCTCGAGGCGGGGGCCGCCGTTGAGCCACTGCCAGTCGAAGGTCTCGAGCGCGGAGGGGATCCAGCCGGCACCGCTCTCGACCGACACCAGCTTGAGGTCGGGGAAGCGGTGGCAGACGCCGCCGAAGATGAGGTCGGCCATGCAGCGCATGTTGTCCATGAAGATCAGCGAGCTGACCTTGGCGAAGTTGGTCATCCAGCCCATGCCGGCGGTGTCCTCGAACTGGGTGCCCATCGAGCCGCCGCCCACGTGGAAGTTCACGGCGATGCCGGCTTCCTGGGCGCGGGCCCAGATCGGGTCCCAGTGGGTGTGGGCCAGCGCGGGCATCCCGTAGTCCTGGGGCTGGTTGCAGAAGTTGATCGCCCGGTGGCCCATGTCGATGCACCGCTCCATCTCGGAGATGGCGAGGTCGAGGTCCCAGAACGGCAGGGCGGTGATGGGGATGAGGCGGGCCGGGTCGGCGCTGCACCAGTCGGTGAGGAAGTCGTTGTAGGCCCGCACGCACTGGGCGACGAGCTCGCGGTCGCCGAGGCGCAGGAAGTAGCCGTTCCCGAAGCCACCCACGTTCGGGTAGAGGATCTGGGCGTCGATGCCCTCGCGGTCGAGGAACTCGAGGCGGGCCTTGGCGTCGTACATCGCCGGGGCGATGTCGTCGTAGGTCTCCGGGATCGAGGCGGGCATGATGCCGTCGTGGCCGGCCATCGAGTAGTAGCCCGGCGAACCGATGCGCTCGCCGTTGACCATCCACGTGTCGCGGCCGTCGATGCGCTCGATGTGGGGCACCTTGTCGTGCAACGAGGCCGGGAACGCGCGGGTCCAGGTGTCGGGCGGCTCGGTGAGGTGGGTGTCGACGTCGATGACGCGGACGCGGTCGAACAGGTCGGTCATGGTGGGCTCCCGGGGAGGTCGGTCTGGGTCGCGATGTAGGTCGGATGGTGTGGGGGTGCAGCGGTGATGCGGTGGCTCAGGCCCCTTCGGGCCAGGTGCCGATGACGCCCTCGGCCTCGAGGGCGGCGAGGTCGGCCTCGGAGTGGCCGAGCCAGCCCCCGAGGATCTCGACGTTGTGCTGGCCGAGCGTGGGGGCCGGGCGGCGGGCCCAGCGATCGACGCTGGCGTAGCGGAAGGGCAGCACCGGCACCGAGTGGGTGCCGACGACCGGGTGCTCGATGGTCTCGAAGTACCCGCGGGCGGCCATCTGCTCGTTGAACGAGGCGCGACGGGCGTCGGTGCCGGGAGCGGCGGGGATGCCGGCGGCGAGCAACTCGGACACGGCGGCGTGCAGCTCGCGCCCGGCGGCCCACTCGGCGATGAGCGGATCGAGCCGGTCGGCTGCGGCCCGGCGACCGGCCAGGGTCTGCAGCTCGGGGTCGTCGCTGAGCTCGGGCCGGCCGATGAGGGCGGCCAGAGACCGCCACTGCTCGTCGGTGCTGCACGAGACGGCGAGCCAGTGCTCGGGCCGGTCGGTGGCGAAGAGGTTCTGGGGCGCGGCGGCCGGGCTGCGGTTACCCATGCGCTCGACCATCACCCCGTTGGCGCTCCACTCGATGGCGGGCTCGGCCCCGACGTTCATGGCCGCCTCGAACATGGGTGCCTCGACGAAGCTGCCCACACCGGTGCGGTCGCGCCGCTCGAGGGCGACGAGCGCGGAGAACACGGCGTGCAGTCCGCCGTTCGGGTCGCACGGCCCCCGCTGGATGCGGGGCTGGTCGTCGGGGTGGCTGGTGACCCACGCCAGGCCGGTGATCTGCTCCATCGTCTGGGCGAAGCCGGGACGGTCGCGCCAGGGGCCGTCGAGGCCGAACGCGGGCATGCGGACCATGATCGCCCGGGGGTTGGCCTCGTGGACCACGGGCCAGTCGAGGTCGAACGCCTCGATCACCCGCGGGGTGAAGTTCTCGATGACGATGTCGGCTTTCTCCACCAGCTCGAGGGCGAGCTCGCGGCCCTGCGGGGTGTCGAGGGTGAGGGTGACGTCGTACTTGTTGACGTTGGCGGAGTGGAAGAAGGCGCTGTACTCCCACCACTGCGGACGGCTGAAGAACATGCCGCCGGCCGTGCGCATGCCGTCGATGCGGCGGGTCGACTCGACGTGCACGACGTCGGCGCCGAGGGAGGCGAAGATCGCCGCGCCCGACGGGCCGGCCCACCAGGCGGTGAGGTCGAGCACGGTGATGCCCTCGAGGGGCAGCGGCACCCGACCGGTGGAGGCCTCGGGGCGGGCCCTACGGACGGGAGCGGCCTCGCCGTCGTGCTCGCCGACGGCCGGCGCGGGACGGGGCGTGGGGGCGGGCTCACCGTCGAAGCGGTAGGGGCGGCGGGGCATCTCGAAGCTGCCGGTCGGGTCCTGGACCCAGACGCCACGGATGCGCGGGTGGTCGAGCTCCAGCACGTCGCGGCCGCTCGAGACCGGTGCCACCGGGATGCGCAGGAGCGCCGCCTGCTCGACGATGTCGGCGGTGGTGTGCTGCGTGGTCCACTCGCGCACGATCGCGTTCCACTCGTCGCGCCGGGCGATGCGGGTGGCGAGCGAGGCGAACTCCGCGGTCTCGAGCAGGTCGGGACGCTCGATGAGGATGCAGAACGAGTCCCACTGGTCGCGGGTGTTGGTGTTGAAGCCCACCCAACCGTCGAGGGTCGGCTCGATCGAGGGGATCTCGACGGTGCGGTAGGGCACCTCGGGGTCGAGCTCGGGCCGCCCGGCGAAGGACTGGAAGAGGTCGGCGTAGTTGCCGGCGGTGAGGTTGGCGACGTCGCACAGGGCCACGTCGACGAGCTCGCCGACGCCGACGGCGCGGGCCCGACGGACCGCGGCGAGCGCGCCGACACCGGCGTAGGCGCCGGCGACCCACTCGACGATGCGGCCGCCGAGCTGGAAGGGCGCCATCTCCGGCGTGCCGCGCGGGGTGAGCGAGCCGCTGTCGGCCTGGACGGTGAACTCGTTGGCCGGGCGACCGGCGAAGGGGCCCTCGAGCCCGTACGGCGTGATGCTCACGACGATCGTGCCCGCCAGCCGGGCGGCGAGCTCGCGCGCGTCGCCGGCGAGGCTGGTGCCACTGGTGAGCACGAGGTCGGCCCCGGCGAGGAGGGCCTCGACCTCGGGGGTGGCGGCGTCGGCCGTGACCGAGCGCTGGCCGTGGCGCAGGTACCGGAAGAGCGGGCCGTCGCCCTCGACCGGCTCGCCGCTCCACTGCCAGTGGCGGAACGGGTCGCCCGCGGTGGGCTCGACCCGGGTGACGGTGGCGCCGCCGTCGGTGAAGAGCTTGGAGCAGTAGGCCCCGCCGAGGTCGGTCGACAGGTCGACCACCACGACGTCGTTGAGTTCCCCCGGAGCTGACATCGCCGGGGACCGTAGCACCATCCTGGTCCACGATGCGGACCGGAGGTGTGACTGTGGCAACATGGGGCGGTGAAGAGCGTCCGCACCGCGCTGCGCGTGTTCGAGGAGGTCGCCGCCTGCCAGCCGGTGGGGCTGAGCGAGCTGTCCCGGCGCCTCGACGTCCCGAAGGCGTCGGTCCAACGGGCACTCGCCACCCTCGCCGACGCCGGATGGCTCCGCCACGACGTGAGCAACCCCGGCTCGTGGGTCGTCACCGCCCGCTTCTCCGTCCTGGCCGACGCCAGCCCCGAGGTCATCGCCGCCCGCGACGCCGCCCGCCCGGTGCTGCGCTCGCTGCGGGAGAAGCTCGACGGCTCCCCCGGCTTCTTCGTGCTCGACGGCGACCGCATGGTGCTGCTCGCCGGGCCGGAGGAGACGTTGCTGCGCACCCTCTCCTCCACCCAGGGCCCGCTGCCCGTGCACCTGAGCGCCGCCGGGCGGGCGATCCTCGCCCGGCTCCCCGACGCCAAGGTCGACGAGGTCCTCGAGCGCTCGCTCCCCCGCACCAGCGACGGCACCGGCGAGGTGCTCGAACGCCACGTGCGCCAGTCGGTGGCCGACGCCCGCAACGACGGCTACTCGTTGGTCCGCGGCGAGTACGTCGACGACCTGGGTGTGGTGGCGGCGGCCGTGGTCGACGGCAACGGCACGCCGGTCGCGGCGCTGGCGGTGATGGTCCCCCGGGAGCGCATCGAGCGGGGCGAGGGGCCCGAGCTCGGTGGCCTGCTCGTCGACGCCGCCGAGTCCGTTTCGCTCGCGGTGCAGGCGGCCGAGAGCACCCCCTGACCCGGCGGTACGGTCGCGGCGTGCTCCGTCGCCGCCGTCCCGCCGCTCCCCCGTCGCCCGCGGCCTCGGCAACCCCGTCGACTCCCTCGGGGCCCACGCTGGCGTTCGCCGGCGCCGGCATGATCAGCGTGATCCACGCCCTCGCCGCCGAGGCCGCCGGACTCCCCGTCGTCGCCGTCGCCTCCCGCTCGGCCGAGCGCAGCCAGGAGCGAGCCAGGCAGTTGAAGGCCGACGCGTGCTCGTACGGCGAGCTGCCCGCTGGCGCCGACGCGGTGGTCGTGGCCACCCCGCCCTCGGCGCACGTGGCCCAGAGCCTCGCCGCGGTCGGGGCCGGCGCCGCCGTGCTCGTCGAGAAGCCACTCGCCACCACGCTCGCCGACGCCGACGCGCTGGTCGCCGCCGAGGAGGGCGGGGCCCGGATCGTGTACGCCGAGAACCTCGCGTTCGCCCCGGTCGTCGAGGCGGCGTTGGCCCGGGTCGCCACCATTGGGCGGCTCGGCTACCTCGAGGTGCGGGCCCTCTCCCCCCGGCCGACGTGGGGCGACTTCCTCGAGCCGAGGTGGGGCGGCGGCGCCCTCTTCGACCTCGGCGCCCACCCGGTGGCCCTGGCCCTGCTGCTCGCCGGCGACGACGAACCGGTGGAGGTCACCGCGTCGCTCACGGCGTCCGAGGGCCTCGCCGTCGACGACCACGCCGAGGTGCTGCTGCGGTTCGCGTCCGGCCTCGTCGCCCGGGTCGAGGCGAGCTGGCGCCATCACGACGTGGTGTGGGACCTCCAGGCATCGAGCGACGAGATGGTCGTGAGGGCCGACCTGCTGCCGACCGCGGCGCTCGAGTGCAACGGCGAGCCCGTCGCCGTCGCGGGGCCACCCGGCGGCGTCGACCCGATGGTGTTCGACCTCGGCTACGTCGGGCAGATGCGGGCCCTGGCCGCCACGGTCGCGGGCACACCCTCACCGCTCGGCGCCGCGTTCGGGCGCCGGGTGCTCGACGTCGTGTGCGGCGCCTACGCCTCGGCCGGCTCGGGTGGCCCGGTGGCACTCCCGTTCGCCGGGTCGCGCGACCGCACGCCGCTCGAGCTCTGGCGGGACTGAGGCCCACCCCGCAGCAGCCACCCACAGGCGACGGTGGCGAGGGCGAGCGTGATGCCGGCCCATCGCATCGTCGAGGTGAAGCCCTCGACCGCGTCGAGCTCCACCGCCGCCCGGAACGGACCGCGCAGGTCCTCGTCGAGCCGGTTCAGGGCCCGGTCGAACACGTCGCCGCCCATGGCCAGCTCGTCGCTGTCGACGTCGAGCCCCGTGCGGTCGGCGACCTGCTCCGCAGTCGGCGCGCCCGCCGTGTCGGGGAGGCCGACCAGGCGGTGGGCGCCCACGCCGAGGTAGGTCGAGGTGCCGATGGCGACCGCCAGTGCCGTGCCCGCGAACCGGGCGAGGCTCGACGCTCCCGCCGCCTCACCCATCCGCGACTTCTCGACCGACAGGATCGACGGACCGGTGACGCAGGCGTTGGCGATGCCCGCGCCCAGCCCGCAGATCGCCAGCGGCAGGAGCAGGTCCTCCTCCGTCGCCGACGCGGTGGTGCGCGACAGCACCAGGAACCCGATGGCCATCAGGCCCATCCCGAGCACCACCGGCACGGCCCGGCCGAGACGTCGTGAGAGCCACCCGGCGCTCCACCCGAGCAGGGCCAACGTCGCCGCGAACGGGATGAGGGCGTAGGCGACCCGCAGCCCGGTGTCGTCGAAGACCGCGGCCGAGCGGGCGTAGATCCCGAAGAAGTAGAGGAGGCCGAGCATGCCGAGCGACGAGGCGAACGTGGCGAGGTCGCCGCCGAGGACGACCCGATCGCGCAGGAGCGAGGGGTGCAGCAGCGGGGCGGCGCTGCGGCGCTCCAGCTTCACGAACACCACGACGAGGACGGTCGCCGCCGCCAACGACGCGGCGGTCATCCAGACCGAGCCCCACACCCGCCCCCGCTCGGCGAGGAGCACGACCACGAAGACCCCGACCACCGACAGCAGCGCTCCCAACCGGTCGTGCAGGGGTTCGCCGTCGGGCTCCGGCGGGTACGAGCCCATGAGAGCGACCGTCGCCGGCACGAGAGCGATCACCGCCACCAGCACGAACAGCCATCGCCACCCGACGGTGTCCCCGAGGAGACCACCGACCAGCGGGCCGACCCCGAAGGCCACCGCGAACGCGGTGCCCCGGACGAGGAGCGCCCGCCGCTCCTCGTGCCCCCGCAGGGTCGTGGCGATGACCTCGATCGAGGCCGGAAGGAGCATGGCGGCTCCGAGCCCCTGCACCGATCGGGCCGCGATCAGCCACCAGAGGTCAGGGGCGAGGGCGGCGGCGATCGAGCCGGCGGCGAAGACACCACAGCCGATGCCGAAGACCCGGCGCCGGCCGTAGCGGTCACCCAGGCGACCGCCGAGCAGCGCGAACGACGCGGCCACGAGCAGGTAGGCGCTCACAGCCCACCCGAGGCCGGTGGCCCCGACGTGGAGGTCGTCGGCCACCGGGCGGGCCACGACCCCGAGGGCGGTGGTCGTGACGCCGACCGCGACCACGGCCAACACGACCACGACGACCCCGACCGGGCGCGGCCCCCGTTCGGCTCCGGCCGGAGGGATCGGCATCGGCGGTGGCTAGGAGGGGTCGGTGCCGGCGGCCGACACGTCGTCGGTCACCACGTCGTCGGTCACCACGTCGTCGGGGGCGGCGGCGGCCGGGCGCCGGGAGGACGACTCGATGCCGAGGGGGAACTCCATGCTGTCGGCGACCTCGCGCAGGAGTCGGGCGAGGCCGTTCACGAGCAACTGCGGCTCGCCGCCGCCGTCGGCCACGTCGCGCAGGATCGGGCGGACGGTGCCGGACACGAACTCACCGAAGGTGCTGATGAAGTGGGCGGCGATGGTGCGCCCTTCCTCGGTCTCGGAGAGCACGGCCCGCTCGATGTCCGCGATCCACGGGTCGGCGTCGGCCAGCTCCTCGGTCCCGTCGTCGTCCATGCGGCCTCCCGTCGGTGTCATCGGCCCGAAGTGTGCCACGCAGCCCCCGGGGAGCCGTCAAGAGGCCGAAGGTCCCGATCCTTGCGGCGTTCGACCCGATGGGGCGGTAGCGTCGCCCGAGGCACCTCGCCGGTCCGGCACTCCCAGGAGCACCGTGGTGGCACCCGATCCCGACAGCTCACCGGCGACGCACCCTTCGCATCGCCAACCGATGACCGACCGTGTCGACGACATGGTGCGGCCGCTCGCCGACGCCGGTCTCGACGACCGCATCATCTGGAGCGTGGTCGAGGCCGCCCCCGACGGCATCGTGATGGCCGACCTCCACGGCAAGGTGCTGTTGGTCAACCAGCGCACCGAACAGCTCTTCGGCTACGACCGGGGCGAGCTGCTCGGCAAGTCGGTCGACATGCTGCTCCCCGAGTCCGTGCGCGAGCTCCACCGCGCCCACCGCCTCGGTTTCGCCGAAGCTCCTCACACCCGGGCGATGGGCGTGGGGCTGGAGCTGCGGGGCCGACGTCGCGACGGCTCGGAGTTCCCCGTCGAGATCAGCCTCAGCCCCGTCACCGACGGCGGCCCCATGGCGGTCATCGCCACCATCCGCGACATGACCGATCGTCTGGCGATCGAGATGGAGAACAGGGCGATCCGGCATCAGCTGGTGCGTACCGAGGACCGAGAGCGCATCGCCCGCGACCTCCACGACACGGTCATCCAGCGGCTCTTCGCCGCCGGCATGACCCTGCAAGGCACTGCGGCGCGGATCACCGACAGCGAGACCCGCGTCCGCGTCGAGAAGGCGGTCGACGAGCTCGACGCCACCATCAAGGAGATCCGCAGCGCGATCTTCGCGCTGCAGGCCCCGCCCGACGGCGGGCCCGGCCTGCGAGGCGAGCTGGTGCGCCTCACCAACGAGCTGCGCCCCGCCCTCGGGTTCTCGCCCCGGATGCAGTTCGACGGCGCGGTCGAGGGCATCCACCCGGTGGTGGCCGAGAACCTGGTGCCGGCCCTGCGGGAGGCGCTCAGCAACGTCGCCCGTCACGCCCACGCCTCCGAGGTCCGGGTGATCATCGACGTGCACGACGAGGTCTGCCTCTCCGTCGTCGACGACGGCGTCGGCATCCCTGATTCCGTGGTCGGCGGAAACGGCCTCGCCAACCTCACCGCCCGGGCCGAGATGCTCGGCGGATCGTGCTCCGCCCGCCGGGGTGACGCCGGTGGCGGCGTGCTCGAGTGGCGCGTTCCCGCCGACCAGCCTTCGCGCTGAACCGCTCTCCCAGCGGCGGACGTCCGCCCCGGGTGGCTGTCACACGGTGCTGCGACACTGGTGGCCATGGAGACCACCGCTGACCGCTACCACCGCCTCGCCGCCGCCTTCGGCGCGACCATCACCGCCGTGCCCGCCGACGCGTGGGCGAACCCCACCCCCTGCGGCGACTGGGACGCTCGCGAGCTCGTCCGCCATGTCGTCGACAGCCAGAACCTGTTCTTCGGCCTGGTCGGCAAGCCCCCCGTGGCCGCCCCTTCGGTCGACGACGACCCTGCCGGCGCGTGGGCCAACACCAGCGGTGCCGTGCTCGCCGACCTCCGCGACCCCGTGGCCTCCACGACCGAGTTCGACGGGTTCTTCGGGCGCACGTCGTTCGCCGACGCCGTCGACCGCTTCCTCTGCCTTGACCTCGTCGTGCACCGATGGGACCTCGCCCGCGCCGCCGGGCTCGACACGTCGATCCCCGATGACGACGTCGCCATGGTCATGACCGGCGCCGAGCGCTTCGGCGACATGCTCCGCAGCCCCGGGGCGTTCGGCCCGGAAGTCGAGGCCCCGGCCGATGCCGACGCCCAGACCCGCATGCTGGCGTTCCTGGGCCGCCAGGCCTGAGGCTTCGCCTCCCCGGCGGCCCGTCGAGCGCGACGACGGCCCCGGGTCACCCCGGGGCCGTCCACCGTCTCGTGCGTGGTCAGCCCGCCGGGACCGGCGCCATCATCTCGACCATCTCCTCGACGAACGAGCGCTGCGTGGCCAGCACCTTCTCGGCGAAGTCGTAGGTCATCGACACCATGCCCATCGGCGCCACCATCTCGCCGAAGGCGCTCATGCCCGGCATCGAGGGCAGGTCCGGCATCATCTTCCTGGTCGTGACGGTCCAGGCCTTCATCGACTCCAGCAGATAGGACTTCGAGGTCTCCATCGCGCTCGAGCATGTTGTCCTGGGCGGCCAGGCCGAGGTCCATCAGGTTCGATTCCATCGGGGCTCCTTGTTCGTCGTTCGGGGGGAGGTCGGGGTCGGTAGGGGTCGTCGGCAGGTGGTCGGGAGGGGGCGCTCAGCCGTGCACGTAGGTGCCCGGGGCGTCGCCCGTCGGGGGGTACAGGTCGCTGCCGAGGCGCTCCGGGGCCGGCACCATGGCGCCGCCCTGCTCGGCGATCCAGGGCACCCAGTCGTCCCACCAGGTGCCCTCGTTGAGTTGGGCGCCGGCCTTCCAGGCCTCGGCGTCGCCGTCGAGGTCGGCGTTGGTCCAGTGCTTCGCCTTCGGGCTCGGCGGGTTGACGATCGCGGCGATGTGGCCGGAGGTCGAGAGCACGAAGCGGTTGTGCTCACCGCCCAGGAGCTGGGTGGTCTCGTAGGCGGAGGCCCACGGCACGATGTGGTCGTCGACGGCGGAGACCACGTAGGTCGGCTGGTCGACCGTCGCCAGGTCGAGGCGGGTGCCGTCGATCTCCATTCGCCCCTCGGCCAGACGGTTCTCCAGGTAGAACCACCGGAGGAAGTCGCCGTGCATCTTGCCGGGCATGTTGGTGCCGTCGTCGTTCCACGCCAGCAGGTCGAACGCCGGCGGGGTCTCGCCCATCAGCCAGTTCTTGGTGAGGTAGCTGAAGACCAGGTCGTTGGCCCGGCACAGCGAGAACGTGCGGGCGATGCGCTTCGAGGGCAGCAGGCCCTCCTTGGCCATGTGCCGCTCGAGCAGGGCGACGGTGCCCTCGTCGGCGAAGGCGCCCAGCACGCCGGGCCGGGTGAAGTCGGTGTGGGTGTTGATGAGCGTGGCCGACTTCACGGTGCGGCGGCCGAGGGCGGCGTCGTAGGCCATCCCCATGGCGCTGAGGGTGCCGCCGAGGCAGACGGCGATGGTGTTCACGACCTCGGCGCCGGTGATCGAGCGCACGACCTCGATGGCCTCGAGGGGACCGTTCAGCAGGTAGTCGTCGAAGGTGGCGTCGCGCATCGAGGCGTCCGGGTTGCGGTAGCTGATGGCGAAGCAGGTGTGGCCGTGGCGCACCGCCCACTCCACCAGGCTGCGCTCCGGCGCGAGGTCCATGATGTAGTACTTGTTGATCCACGGCGGGCAGAACAGCAGCGGCACCTCGTGCACCTGCTCGGTCTGCGGCTCGTACTGAAGGAGCTCGAACAGCTCGTTGCGGTAGACGACCTTGCCGGGCGTGCACGCCGTGTTCTCGCCGACGGTAAAGGGCGTGCGGTCGACCTGCGACGGCCAGCCGTCGTTGGTGGCCAGGTCGGTGAGCATGTTCTTCGTGCCCCGCACGAGGCTGGTGCCGCCGGTCTCGAACGCCTTCTGCAGGGCGGCAGGGTTTCCGAGCAGCGTGTTCGTCGGGGCCATGGCGTCGGAGATGATGCTGGCGGCCAGAGTGGCCTTGACCTTGGTGTGGGGGTCGATCGGGGCGGCGTCGATGACCTGGCCGACGAACCGGTCGCGCAGCAGGTGCAGCTGGTGCAGGTACCAGTAGGCGGCGTTGCTCTCCCACGCAGGGGCGGCGAAGCGGGCGTCGCGGCCCGGAGTCACGGGGCCGTCGACCTGACGTCCGACGGCGCGGGCCACCGCGGCGGTGCTGGCCGCCACCACGCCGGCCATCAGCTCGCCGGCGGCGTTGGCCATGCGCAGGGGGCTCTGGGCCAGCGAGCCGGCGGTGGTGCTGGCCAACGCCTGGAGGAAGAGGCTGGAGACCTCGGCGTCCATGGACGCCTCCGACTGCGGCGCAGAGTGCACCAGGCGCAGCTCGGGCCGGGGCTCGGCGGTGACCGGGGCGGGGAGTGACGGGGGGAGGGACTCGACGATGTCTCGGCGAAGGGCCACGTGCAGCTTCCTCTCGATGGGGGGCTCGATGGCTGCGGGGCGGATGGGGGGGGTACGTCGTGCGGTGGGATCGGTCGGTGGAGGGCGGACGGTCAGGGGTCGAAGCGGGCGCGGAGCACCTTCTTGTCGAACTTGCCGACGCTGGTGCGGGGGATCTCGTCGAGCAGCTCGATGCGGTCGGGGAGCTGCCACTTGGCGAAGCCGTGGGCCTGGAGGTGCTCGGCGACCGCGGCGGTGGAGAGCTCGGCGCCGGGGCGCAGCACCACGCAGGCCATCGGACGCTCCTGCCACTTGGGGTCGCGCACGGCGATCACGCTCGCCTCGGCGACCTCGGGCAGGGCCATGAGGGCGGCCTCCATGTCGACCGAGGAGATCCACTCCCCGCCCGACTTGATGAGGTCCTTCACCCGGTCGGCGATCACGAAGTAGCCGTCGTCGGAGCCCACGGCGACGTCGCCGGTGTCGAACCAGCCGTCGTCGGTGAACTTGTCGGCGCCCTCACCCCCGAGGTAGCCGTCGGCGATCCACGGCCCCCGCACGTGGAGCACGCCCATGGACTCGCCGTCGAAGGGCTGCTCGTCGCCCTCGTCGTCGCGGATGGAGATCTCGACGCCCGGCACGGGCAGGCCGGCCTGGGTGCGGGCCCGGTCGAGGATCTCGTCGGGCTCCCAGTCGCGCATGCGCTCCTGGGGCCAGGCCAGCGAGGCGATCGGCGAGGTCTCGGTCATCCCCCACGCCTGGATGAGGTCGACGCCGAACTCGTCGCGGAAACGGGCGATCAGGGAGCGGGGCGGCTGGCCGCCACCGCACACCAGGTGGCGCATCTCGGAGAGGGTGCGACCGCTGGCGGCGAGCTCCTCGGCGATGGCGAGCCACACGGTGGGCACGCCTGCCGCGATGGTGACCCGCTCGGCGAGGACGAAGTCGACCCAGGCCGCGGTGTCGAGGGCACCGGCGTAGAGGACCTGCTTGGCCCCGACCACGGTGGCGGCGTGCGGGACGCCCCAGGCGTTGGCGTGGAACATCGGCACCTGGGCGAGCACGGCGTCGCCGGGGCCGACGTCGAGGGCGGCGGCGGACGTGACGCACAGCGCGTGCAGGAAGCTCGACCGGTGGGTGTAGACGACGCCCTTGGGCCGCCCGGTGGTGCCCGACGTGTAGCACAGGCCCATCGGCTCGCGTTCGTCGATGTCGAGCGGCGCGTACTCGGTCGGCTCGGCGGAGAGGAGCGCCTCGTAGCCGAGCAGGTCGCCGTCGACGGTGACCCCGGACGGCGCCGCGTCGTCGAGGACGATCACCGTCTTCACGCTCGGGATGCGCCCTGCCAGCTGCTCGATCAACGGCAGCAGGTCGGGGTCGACGAGGATCACCCGGTCCTGGGCGTGGTCGATGATGTAGGCGAGCTCGTCGGCCGAGAGCCGGGCGTTGAGGGTGTGCAGCACCCGCCCGCTGCACGGCACGCCGAAGTAGGCCTCGAGGTGGCGGTGGTGGTTCCAGGCGAGCGTGGCGACGGTGGCACCCCGCTCGACGCCGAGGTGGTCGAGGGCCCACATGAGCTGCTGGGCCCGACCGGCGAAGGCGCCGTAGTCGTAGCGGTGGACGGTCCCGTCGGGGAAGCGGCTGACGATCTCGGCGTGGCGGTGGCTGCGGCCGGCGTTCGCGAACAGCAACCAGCTGTTCAGCGGTCGATCCATCATCGTCGCCACTCCGCCCGCACCGATCAGAACTCCGCGTCGAGCTCGAGGATCTCGTCAGGCTCGGCCTCGGCGGCGGCGACCCACTCCACCATCTCGGGCAGGGCGAGCACGGCGCTGACGTAGGAGCGGCTCGTGGCGTCGAGGTCGACACCGTAGGTCGTGAGCCGGCTACAGACCGGGGCGTACATGGCGTCGGCCATCGTGGGCCGCTCGCCGAAGAGGAACGGTCCGGGCTGCGAGCCGAGGCAGCGGGCCCACACCGCGCAGATGCGGTCGATGTCGGCCTGGGCACCCGAGAACACCTTGAAGTCCTCGAAGCGGCCCTTGATGTTCATCGGCATCGCCGAGCGGAGGGCGGCGAACCCCGAGTGCATCTCGCCGCTGACCGACCGGCACAGGGCCCGGGCGGCCGGATCGGCGGGCAGCAGGCCCGCCTCGGGGAAGCGCTCGGCCAGGTACTCGCCGATGGCGAGGGTGTCCCAGATCTCCAGGCCGTCGACCGTGAGGCACGGCACGAGGAACGACGGCGACATGAGCAACAGCTCGTCGCGCTGGGACGGATCGTTGGCGTCGGTCTCCTCGACCCGGAAGTCGAGGCCCGAGAACCGGCACATCAGCCAGCCGCGCAACGACCAGGCGCCGTAGTTGCGGCTGTTGATCGTGAGGGTCGCCGAGGACATGCCACAAGTTCGCCATGCCGGTGCGTCAACAGCTTCAACAGGGCATGAACGGAGTGTTGCAATGCCCGAGATCCGCCCACACCGGCCGCGCTTCGTGGTGACATGGCACCCGGCAGCCACCCGGCGCCCTCTCCCCCACTGTCCCCGCAGGCGGTCCTCGATGCTCTACGGGCTGTACCAGGCCTACGCCGACACGATGCTCCCCGTGCGCACGGCGGCCCGCATCTCCGCCGGCACCCTGAAGTCGTTGCCGTTCGGCCTGGCCGACCAGCCGCTGGTGCGCTCGGCGTGGGCGGCCCAGGAGGTCTTCGCCGACACCGCGCTCAGCCACAGCCGGCGGCCGTTCGGCATCACCGCCGTGCCCACCACCACGGGCGTGGTCGACGTGATCGAGGAGGTCGTCGACTCCACGCCGTTCGGCTCGCTGCTGCGCTTCCGCAAGGACACCGACGTGCAGGGCCCGCGGGTGCTGATCCTCGCGCCGTTGTCGGGCCACTTCGCCACGCTGCTCACCGACACGGTCGAGACGATGCTCCCCGACCACGACGTGTACATCACCGACTGGGCCAACGCCCGCGGCGTGCCCGTCAGCGAGGGCCGGTTCGGGTTCGACGAGTACGTCGACCACGTCGTGCGCTTCCTCAACGTGCTCGGCCCCGGCGCCCACCTGCTCGCGGTGTGCCAGCCGTGTGTGCAGGCCCTGATCGTCACCGCGGTGATGGCCGAGAGCGGCGACCCGTGCGTGCCCCGCACCCTCACCCTCATGGCGGGCCCGATCGACACCCGCATCAACCCCACGGCCGTGAACGACCTGGCCACGACCCGGCCGATCGAGTGGTTCGAGCAGAACGTGATCAGCACGGTGCCGTGGCGCTTCCCCGGCGCCGGGCGGCGGGTCTACCCCGGCTTCATGCAGCTCACCGCCTTCCTGGCGATGAACATGCCCCGGCACATCAAGAGCCACTTCGAGCTGTACCAGAACCTGGCCGACGGCAACCTCGAGGACGCCGCCACCACCCGCGAGTTCTACGACGAGTACTTCGCCGTGCTCGACCTCACCGCCGAGTTCTACCTGGAGACCGTCGAGAAGGTCTTCCAGACCCAGGACCTCGCCCGAGGGGTGCTGCAGATCCACGGCCGCACGGTCGACCCGTCGGCCATCCGCAAGACGATGCTGCTCACCGTCGAGGGCGAGCGAGACGACATCTGCTCGATCGGCCAGACGATGGCCGCCCACGACCTGTGCTCGGGGCTCAGCCCGATGCTGAAGCACCACCACCTGCAGGCCGGCGTGGGCCACTACGGCGTGTTCAGCGGCCGGCGCTGGAAGACCCAGGTGTACCCGGTGCTGCGCAGCATGATCGCCGCTCGGGAGTAACCCCCCGCGATCCCAGGCGCCCCTTGGGCCCCGGGGCGCTGTCACACCCCCTTCGTACTGTTGAGGGCATGGGCAAGCACATCGATGTCGTCACCTACCGCCTCGACGAGAGCCCCTTCGGCGACGAGCTCCCCGTTCCCGGCTACATCCACCGCGTCCACCGCCCCGGTGCGCCCGGCCAGGTCGTCACCATGCTGGTCGAGTCGGTCGAGGTGATCGACGGCGAGGTCCGCGCCGTGGTCACCACGTGGGACGGGCCGCTCTGCCCCGTGCCGGCCGGCGCCGACCTCGACGACCTGCTCGACGACGCCCTCGCCGACGACGCGCCCAGCCAGGGCGCGCTCTTCTCGCCCGACCACGGCGACCACCCCCGTCGGAGCCATCCCGCAGGGCGGACGGCTACGCTGCCGCGCCGGGCCGAGAGCCCTTCGGGCGCTTAGCTCAGCTGGCTAGAGCACCTCCCTTACAAGGAGGGGGTCGGGGGTTCGAGTCCCTCAGCGCCCACAAAACCCATATTTCGTAAGGGTAACTCGCATCTGCTGGTGAGGTCGGGCGGCAGAAGAGCGCTCGTACACCATCCGGTGGCGGTCGGTCTGCGCCGGAGCGTGAGCCTTCAAGCCCCGTACCCGACACAGGTGTTGCCGTGAGTGTCGCTGTTGGAGCCGTCGGGGCAGATGGTGTTCGACCAGATGACAGCGATCAGTCTCGCACTTGCCAGATTGGCCCCGGCGAGATTGGCACCTGTGAAGTTCGCACCGTCGAGGTATGCGTAGCTCAGGTTGGCACCGGACAGGTCGGACCCGGTGAAGTCAGCTTGCGGGAGGTAAGCACCGGGGAGTGCGCAGTTGCGCAGGTCGGCACCCGTAGGAAAGCTGAGCATGTATCCGGAGCGGCAATCGGCCCCCTGTGTCGTTGCCGTGCCCGACGGACGCGGGGCCACGGTGGTTGTTGGCAACTCGCCACTGGGCCACGAGAGATCGCCGTGGGGGACGGCGTCTTCGGCCATCCCGCCGATCACCATCCCCATGACCACGACGTACCCGAGTGCGCCGAGCACCACGACGATGACGACCACCATGGCGATCATGCACCCCGGTGAGGTGCCGGAACTCGGCGGCTGCAACGGCAGGTCGGACCGCTCGCCGACCGCACCGGGCTGCCCAGGACCCTCGGAGGTATCGCTCACACCCCGACGCTACGAAGGGTTCCGTGGCGGCGTCAGAGGCGATGGGCCCGCTGGCGGGGAACCCGACGGGGGGGCTTCCGAGCCGCGCCGGGCCAGATGCACAGCGCTAGGCGCGGCCCCGCTCACAAGGAGGGGGTCGGGGGTTCGAGTCCCTCAGCGCCCACCATCGGACGTGTCTCCGCTCGCCGGCGCGGCCGTCGCCCGGCTGCGAACGAAGGCCACCCGACCGGCCACGAGGCCTCCCACCAGGGTGACCAGCACGACGAAGGCGACCCGATCGTCGATGAGCAGCTCGACGACCAGCACCCCCAGGGCCCCGGCACAGAGCAGCGCGGCGACCCACGCGATGGCCCGGTCGGTGCGAACCGGCGCGGCACGGGCCTGGAGGTAGTTCACCATCGCGTACACCGCGAGGAACGACGCCGAGCCGAACACGATCACCGAGGTGATGCCCGGCAACATGGCGAGCGCCGCCCCCGCCGCCGCGATCACCGCCAGCGCGGCGATCGGAAGGCCCCGTGACTCACGCCCCAGCCCCGCAGGCACCTCTCCCGTGCTCGCGGCGTCTCGCACCAGCCGGGCGGTCGAGAAGAGGGTGGCGTTGATCGCCGAGCCGGTGGCGAAGACCGCTCCCACGATCGCAGCCCAGCGCCCGAGCTCACCGAAGGCGGCCCGGCCGACCTCGATGAACGCCGCCTCCTTGCCGGCGACGAGCGTGGCATCGGGGACCAGCATCTGCGCACCGATCGTGACCGTCACGTAGACCGCGCCGACCACGACGACCGAGAGGTACAACGACCGGGGCAGCGTGCGGGCCGGATCGGCCATGTCGTCGCGGTCGTAGCAGATCAGCTCGAAGCCCTCGTAGGCGAAGAACACCGTGGCCGCGCCGAGGACGACCCCGCCGAGCCCCGAGGTCACCAGCGGGTCGAGCCGTGCCGCGTCGAACCTCACCATGCCGATCACCGCGATCCCGAGGAGCACCACCAGCTTGGTGACGACGACCACGTCTTCGGTGAGGCTCGACAACGTGACACCACGGAGGTTCACCAGGAGGAAGACCACCACGACCGCGACGGACAGGACGCGAGCGGCGCCCGTCCCGAGGCCGAGCGCGTCGGCGGCGTAGCGGCCGAAGGTGAACGAGTAGACGGCCATCGCCACCATGTACCCGAGCACCAGCAACCAGAGGAGCGCGCCGGCGAGCTGGGGGTGGCCCTGCTCACGGAGGTGGTCGAACGGACCGCCCGAGCGGCCCGAGCGGGCGGTGACGCCCGCCCACGAACGTGCCGTCACGAGAGCGAGCACGCCACCGAGCACGAAGCACCCGGCCGCGAGGTGGCCGGCGAGGTCGACCGCCACCCCGAGCACACTGAAGATGCCTCCGCCGATCATGCCGCCGATCGCCATGGCGGACGCGTCGGGCACCCGCAGCAGCCGGTCGCGGCCGCGCGCCCGCGTCGAGCGCGGATGGTACGGGTCGCGGCGGGCAGCTCGGCTCACGCTCACCAGCATGTCGGCCGGCGAGCCCCAGCGGCGCATGCCATGGCCGCGAGGTCACCAGGCGTCAGTCCCCGAGGGGATCGACCCGCCAGGTCCAGTGCTCGCCATCGGCTGACACCGACAGCTCCCAGGCCAGTCGATCGCCCTGCGCCACCGCCAACGGCTCGGCGAGCGGGAGGAACCCGTGGAACCAGCTCGACGCGGCCCGCGGTGGCGCGTTGTCGATGGTGACGCCGGCGCACAGCAGTGAATCGAACCAGCACGCCAGCCCGTGCACGGTGCCGTCGCGGTCGATCTGCACGGTGCCCGCGGAGGTGACCGTCTCGTCGGGAGCGGCCCTCAGGTCGACATCTGCCGCGAGCTCCGGTTGGCCGAGGAGGTTGCTCGGAGCGAAGTCGGCGAACCAGAGCATCCGCACCGCGCGGCGGTGCGCGGCGGCGTAGTCGTAGGGAAGACCGGTCGTCCACCAGTCCGACACCAGTGTGTGATCGTCGGACGACTGGACGGCGGCGACCCACAGCCGTAGCCGCTGGGGAACCACCGCCGCGCCCGGACGAAGGAGACGTCGCTGCGCGTCGAGGGTCCAGGCCACGATCCCCTCGTCGAACCCTGCGTTGCCGATCGTCTCGGAGAGGAGCACGTCGGCGGGCTCCGGGACGGTGACCTCGGTCGACCAACCTTCGAGGAACTCGATCCGATCGGCGAAGCCGTTGGCCATCGCCAGCTCCCGGGCGAGCTCGATCACCGGTCCGCCTTCGATGGCGTAGACCTTGCGGGCGCCAGCGTCGCACGCCATGAACGACAGGACGCCGCTCCCGCAGCCGATGTCCACCACGACGTCGCCGGGCTGCACGGTTGCGTCGATGGCACGCCGGAAGGCGTCCATCCGGGCGCTGTCGTGCAGCATGCTCAGGTGGTAGTCGAGCACGGTGGACTGGGAGCTGCCACGCGGCCAGGCGGGGCTTCCGGGCAGGTGCGACATGACGCCGAAGCTAGGGGACCGGGGCCCGAACCCGAGCGGCGACCGCCGACCGGTACCGTGACGGCGTGCGGATCCCCCTCGTCATCGCCGCTGCCTGCCTCGCCGGCACCACCGGACTGGCCGCCTGCTCCTCCGGCGAGGCCGCCACCACCACACCGACCTCACCGACCACGTCGGCCCTGCCGGCCGGCGCCGACCAGCTCGTCGGGCGGTGGGCGCACTTCGACGTGGTCGCCTACGAGGACGGGTTGATGAAGACGTCGATCATCAGCTTCGGCTTCAACGACTTCGAGGTCGTCGACGGCGAGCTCATCGACTCGGCGTCGTTCTGCTTCTCCGAGCAGCGCACCAACCAGCCGATCACCACCTCGCTGTCCGATGCCGCGACGCAGGCCATCAAGCCCCCGAGCACCCCGGTGGAGGTGAAGGAGGTCGACGGGACCCTGAGCATCCACCGCCCGGCCACGCCGACCCCGGTCGGGATCGCGCTGGAGGATCCGGCGAACGACCGCCTGCCGACCGACCCGAACGACCCCCGGATCGTCGACGCCGACGGCGACGGCAACCCGGGCATCACCGTGAAGATCCGTGTCACCGACGACCTCACCGGCGAGCTCTACATCACCCGTCGGGAGATCTTCGCCTGGGACGCGGTCCTCGTGACCCCGGACCGGCTCGAGGGCACGGTCACCGACGGCTCCGAGCAGCTCGTCATCGGCGCGAGCGACCCGGTCTTCGCCACGTCGAAGGCCCAGTGGGTGCAGTACCCCGACCTGAGCCGCAGCCCTGTCGTGCTCGTCAGGGTCGACCCGAGCTGGGACTGCGAACGCCTGGCCGCCGAACGCGACGCGCTGCTCCCACCCACGCCCGACATCGACTGGTGACCGGAAAGGGACGTAGCGGCCCCACGCACCGGTGAACCGCGGATCCAGGTTCAACGTCGCCCGCCGATCGGCCGATAGGACACCGTGGACTCCTTCACCGGGCGCTCCCGCGACCCCGATCACCCCCGCACCGCGTCCATGCGCGTCAGGGAGCCAGGCACCGCGCCGGAGCTCGAGCTCGGCGCGCCGGAGCGGTGGGTGCTGGCGAAGGTACGGCGGCGAGGCGTGGCCGGCTTCGTGATCCAGATGACGGCCCTGGCCGTGATCGCCTCGGTGGTGCTGACCACCGCGATGATGCTGATCTTCTACCCGGTGGAGGCCTCCTACCTCGAGCCGGCGATCCTCCTCGGCGCCCTGGTCCCGGCACTGGTGGCGCCCCCGCTGCTCGTGTTCTGCGTGCGCCTGGCCGCCCGCCTCGACGCAGCGTCGCACCTGCTGTGGCAGGCGGCCCGCACCGACGCTCTCACCGGCATCTCGAACCGACGGGCGTACTTCGAGGCCCTCGACGAGGCCGCCGCCGCTCCCCCGCGCGCCTACGACGTCGCCCTGCTCGACATCGATTCGTTCAAGTCCATCAACGACCGTCACGGCCACGAGGCGGGTGACCTCGCGCTCCAGCGGGTGGCGGCGTGGCTCACCGATGTCGTCGGCCCGACCGGCCTGGTCGCCCGGGTGGGTGGCGACGAGTTCGCGGTGCTCGCCCCGGCCGATCCCTCCCGGCCCCGGCCGACGCGCCGCGAGTTCACCGACGACGGCTTCGGCTTCTCGGTGTCGATCGGGTGGAAGCGCTGCGAGTCGGGCAACGCCCCCGAGCAGTGCCTCCACGACGCCGACCTGGCGCTCTACGCCGCGAAGGCCGCGAGCGGCTCCACGAGCCCCTCGATCTGACGCCCGGCCGGCCCTGCTCACCCGGTCCCGACGGTCGGTCGCGTGGGCCCGGTCCGATTGACGGACGTCACACCCCCTCCCTAGCCTCGTGGTTCACGAAAGATCCTTCGTGATTGCGAAAGTCTGAGGACCGATGCCCGACGTCGACCACGCCTACATCCGCCGAGCGGTCGAGTGCTCCGACCTCGCCGCCCTGCGCATCGCCGTCTACCAGGCGAGCGGCGACCCCGAGGTCGGCCGGTTGGGCCCCGTCGCCCGGCTCGACGACGCCGACCGGGAGCGGCTGATCGAGCGCTGCACCGAGCTCATCGAACGGGACCTCGACTCGTGGTCGCTGCGCGTGCCGGACGACGACGAGATCCGCTCGATGCTGGAGATGGTGATCGGCGAGCCCACGCCCGAGAGCGAGTTCGAGCTGCGCAAGGGCGTCCTGTCGTTCGAGGACTTCCCGTTCTTCGCCGACTGGCCCGACGGCGTCGACACCGCCCCCGAGGGGTACCACGTCGCCATCATCGGCGGCGGCTTCAACGGCATCGCCACCGCGGTGCAGCTCGAGCAGCTGGGCATCCCGTACACGGTGTACGAACGGCGCGACGAGCTCGGCGGCACGTGGAGCATCAACCGCTACCCCGACATCCGGGTCGACACGCTGAGCTCCTCCTACGAGTACAGCTTCGAGAAGAGCTACGCCTGGACGGAGTACTTCGCCCGCGGGCCCGAGGTGCGTTCCTACCTCGAGCACATCGCCGACGCGTTCGCCGTGGCCCCGAACGTGCGCCTCGGCCACGACCTGGTCGAGGCCCGCTTCGACGACGACTCCTGCCTCTGGACCGTCACCTTCCGCACCGCCGACGGCTCCACGGTGTCGCACACCGCCAACGTCGTCGTGAGCGCCGCCGGCCTGTTCGCCAACCCGCTCCTGCCCGACTTCCCCGGCATCGACGCCTTCGGCGGCACCGTCATCCACCCGACCCGCTGGCCCGACGACATCGACCTCCGCGACAAGCGGGTCGCCGTCATCGGCAACGGCTCGACCGGCGTGCAGCTGCTCGGCCGGGTGGCCGAGATGTCGCAGCACGTCGACGTGTTCCAGCGCACGCCGCAGTGGATCAGCCCCCGCGCCAAGTACGGCGATCCGGTGGAGCCGGAGATGCGCTGGCTCATCGACACCATGCCCGGCTACTGGAACTGGTGCCGCATCACCTCGATCATGCACCTGTTCAACTTCCACAAGGACTACCTGATCCGCGACCCCGAGTTCGAGGCCACCGGCGGCCGGGTCACCCGCACCAGCGAGAACGTGCGGGCGATGCTCACCCAGTACATCCACGACGAGACCGGCGGTCGCCAGGACCTCATCGACAAGCTCGTCCCCGACTACGCGCCGATGGTGCGCCGCCCGATCGTCGACAACGGCTGGTACCGGGCCCTCACCCGCGACAACGTCGACCTCGTCACCGACGACATCGTCGAGTTCACCGAGACCGGCATCCGCACCGCCGACGGCAGCCACCACGACGTCGACGTCGTCGTGTCGGCCACCGGCTTCGACATCGTGAAGTACCTCTGGCCCGCCGAGTACTTCGGCCGGGGCGGCGCCAACCTCCACGAGCGCTGGGACGCGGACTCACCGATGGCCTATGTGGGCATGCTCGTCCCCGACTTCCCCAACCTCTTCGTGCTCTACGGGCCCAACTCCCAGCCCGTGTCCGGCGGCGTCGCCCTACCCGCGTGGTACCAGATGTGGGCAGGCTTCGTCGCCCGCTGCATCACCACGATGATCGATCAGGGCACCCGCACCGTCGAGGTCACGCCCGAGGCCTTCGCCGACTACAACGAGCGCCTCGTCGAGGAGTCCCAGAACCTCATCATGGTCACCGACGAGGTCATCGCACGGCGCAACTACTACGTCAACGAGCGCGGGCGCATGCAGGTCAACGCCCCGTGGGAGACGAGCGACTACTACCGCATGGTCTCCTACCCGAACCACGACCACCTGCGGTTCCAGTAGCAGGGCGGTCAGTCCTCGTCGCCGTGCCAGACGGTCATCGGGACCTCCGTGACCGGCGGGTCCGCCTGGGCCGACGAGGCCGAGGGGTCGAGGAGCCCGGGGACCGACGAGAACTTGTCCGAGGTGGCGTTGCCCAGGTAGCCGACGGCCACGATGCAGACGACGCTGACGAGCGCGAGGAGCACCGCGTACTCGACGAGCGACGCGCCGTCGTCGCCGGAGCACCTCGTCCGGATCACAGGGCGGGGGGACTGCGGGTGAGTGTCCATGGGACCACCTCTGACATCACTGAGCCCCGTGGTCAGCTGCTGCAGCGGGGACGGGGCAATGGCCATGTCCTAGAGGTCGGGCCCCCTCGGCACGACCTGTAGCGGGCTTTACCAGAACTTGGGAATCGGGCCTCGAGGCCCATCCTCGCCACCCGGGCGCGCTCCGTGGGTCTCAAGGAACCGCGGCTGGAACCCGATGTCAGGAGAGCGACGGCCCACCAGGAGGCCCCGCGTCCCGAGGAGAGCCTCCGTTGTCCCGACGTCTCGCAATCGCACTCGTCCTGCTGCTCGCCGTGGTGGGGTTGCCCGCGGTCGATCTGCCCGAGGCCGACGCCGCCACGCCAACCGGCCTGCAGGTGACGCTCGTGGCCCGCTCGTGCCCGAGCTACACCGCCGTCACGGCCAACCGGGCCCGCAACAACATCCAGGAGAGCCTCCGCGACCTGGGGGCCGACACGCTCTACGCCAGCGGGGAGCCGATCTCCGTCGCCAAGGAGAACGCCGGCCAGCCCACCTGCACGCCCATCCCGAACTGGGCCTTCACCCTCGGCAGCGGCTACCAGACCGGCAACCCGGAGAACCTCTCCGTGGTCACCGGCGTCAACGGGTCGGCCACCACCGCCGCCTCCACCCTCGAGCTCGACAAGTACGGCAACGAGACCGGCCGCAGCATCGCCGGGGCCACGACGATCACCCTGACCCAGCAGCAGGCGAACCTCGCGGCGCAGGCCAACCGGCTCTGGGTCCAGGGCGGCACCCCGAGCGATCCGCTGAACGACGCCACCTTCCCCGGGGTCTACGGCTTCGCCGCGCTCCGTTGCGCCATCGACAACCTCAACGGCGACAACGTCGAGTGGGTGAGCTACCCCCAGGGGACGAGCCACGTCTTCTGCTACGCCTACTACGTCACCCCTCCGCCTGGCGCGGCGACGATCGTGGTCGAGAAGCAGACCGTCGACGGCCAGGGCAACCCGCTCGCCATCCCCCAGAAGACCTCGTTCCCGTTCCAGGGCAACGTCTCGTACAACGACCAGCCCGTGCAGGGCGCGTTCGAGGTCCCGGTGGCTGCCGGTGCCTCAACCGGCACCACGAGCTTCATCCGGGGTGAGACCGGCACCCCGGCCTCACCGAACAGCCCCCCGTGGCAGTTCACCGAGCGACCGGCCGGCGGCTGGACCGTGGTCGGCGCGGACTGTGTCTCCGAGCTCGGCCAGAGCGTGTGGTCGGTCGACCCCGCGACCTTCGAGACCACGATCACCAGGCTGGTCGAGGGCGACACCGTCACCTGCACCTACCGGAACCGACCGTGGCAGGCCGGCGACCTCGCCCTCTCGAAGGTCACCCGCAACGGCGAGGGCGGCCCGTTCGACTTCACCGTCACCCCGCCGAGCGGCAGCCCGGTCGGGTTCTCCGCTTCGACCGTCGAGCCCGACGTGCCCGAGCTGGTGACGGCCGTGCCCGCGGGCAGCCCGCTCGGCACCTACACCGTGACCGAGCAGCTGCCGCCGGCCTCCGGGGCGGGCACCTGGGCGATGACCGACGTCGACTGCATCGGGGCCACCCCGACGATCGACCTGCCGAACCAGAGCTTCTCGGTGGACATCACCACCGACAACCAGGCCGTGAGCTGCCAGGTCGAGAACACCTTCACGCCCACCGCCTCGATCACCATCCGCAAGGTCACCGAGGGCGGCACCACCACGGCCGACTTCAACATCACCGAGCTCACCCCCGACGACGCCGACCCCCTCCCCACCCTCAACCAGTCGGCCACCACCGTCACCCCCGGGGTGGCGGTCACTGCCACGGGCGATCCGTCCACCGGGCTTCGCCTCGGCAGCTACCAGATCTACGAGACCGACCTGGCTGCGACGAACGGCGGCACGTGGCAGCTCACCGGGCTCGACTGTGGCGAGATCATCGACGGCTCCGGGGTCGAGATCACCCTCACCGAGGAGAACCCGAACGTCACCTGCACGTTCACCAACACCTTCGTGCCGGACGGGTCGCTGACCCTCACCAAGATCGTCGACGGCGACACCGGTGCCCGGAACGGGCCCGTGGTGATCGCCGGGCGCTGCGCCGATGGGCAGACCTTCAGCCTCACCGCACCCGCAGGTGAGAGCGGTCCGTGGTCGACGACCCTCACCGGGTTCAGCGAGCCCACCACCTGCATCGTGGTCGAGCGGGAGTCGGGCGTCGTCGACGGAGGCTCCGTCGCGACCGTGTGGGACGCCACCGCCGACGACTCGGGTTGCCCGGCCGCCCTGCCGTGTGACCCGGTCGACCCGGCTGCGGGGCGCGGCCTCGTCGCCGGTGTGCGGGTGCAACCCGGCCAGGCCGTCATCCTCGCCTTCGCCGACACCTACTACGAGGCGGACCCCGGCGTGGCCAACGCCGGTGAGGTCGCGCTGACACCCGCCTTCACCGGCTGACCCGTCGGCCGAGCGACCGGCCGAGCTCCACGCCCGGCCGTGCCCGTCCCGTAGGGTCCGAACCGACGGGAACGGGTCACGGCTGAGGGAGCGCGGATGGGCGGTTGGGCGGTCGTCGCACTGGTCTTCGTCGTCTATGCGGTGATGGCCCGCCGGCTCGACCGGCTGTCGATCACGGCGCCGATCGTGCTGGTCGCGGCCGGCACGATCCTCGGGATGGGCTACCTCGACGTGCTGCCCGCCAACGTGACGACCGAGACCATCCGGCTGCTGACCGAGCTCACCCTGGCCCTCATCCTGTTCGCCGACGCCTCGACCGTGCCGCTGCGCACCGCCGAGGACGACGCCTGGCTGCCGCTGCGGCTGCTCGCCATCGGCCTGCCCCTCACGATGGCGCTCGGCGCGGTGGCGGCCCACCTGGTGTTCCCGTCGGTGTCGTGGTCGGAGGCGGCGCTGATCGCCGCCATCCTCGCCCCCACCGACGCGGCGCTCGGCATCGCCGTGGTCACCAACCCCGCCGTCCCCGACCGCATCCGGCGCACGCTCAACATCGAGAGCGGCCTCAACGACGGCATCGCCACCCCGTTCGTCACCGTCTTCCTGGTGATCGTCATCGCCGGCACGGCGAACGACAACTGGGGCGCCGAGGCGCTGGCCGAGCTGGCCAGGGGGGCCGGGGTGGGCATCGCCGTCGGCTTCCTCGGCGGGCACCTCGTGCGCCGGGCCCGGGGCGCGGGGTGGACGACCAAGGTCTCCGAGCAGTTGGTGGTGCTGAGCCTGGCGTTCCTCGCCTACGCCACCGCCGTGAGCTGGTCGGGCAACGGGTTCGTGGCCGCCTTCGTGGCCGGCCTGGTGTTCGGCGCCACGAGCCGAGGTGAGCTGGCCGAGGCCACCGAGCTCACCGACACCGTCGGGCTCTTCTCGTCGTTCGTGGTGTGGGTGATCTTCGGCGCCGCCTTCGTAGGCCCGGTGCTGCGGTCGGGCCTCCACGTCCGCCCGATCGCGTACGCCGTCCTCAGCCTCACCGTCGTACGGATGGTCCCCGTCGCGATCTCGCTGGTCGGCACCCGCCTGCGCCCGGTGACGGTGGCGTTCATGGGGTGGTTCGGACCCCGCGGCCTGGCCTCGGTGGTGTTCACCCTGCTGGCCTTCGACGCCTTCGAGGAGGAGCTGGTCGCCAACCAGCTCGTCGAGGTGGCGACGTGGACCATCCTGCTCTCGGTCGTGGCCCACGGCCTCACCTCCGGCCCGCTCGCCGCGGCCTACGGCCGGCGATTCGCGAACGCACCGGCCGACACGCCGGAGCTGGCCACGGTGACGCCCTCCCGCATACGCCGGCGCAGCCTGCTCTGACGAGGCCAGACCCTTGCCCGGGCCAACAAGTGTCAGTACGTTTGCCACTATCTCGTCGGCCTGGGCCGGCGACCGGTCTGGGGGGGGTTCACGTGGATGTCCTGCGCACACCCGACGAGCGCTTCGAGGGGCTCGACGGGTACGACTTCGAGCCGCACTACCGCGAGGTCACGGCCGCCGACGGCACCGCCCTGCGGTACCACTTCATCGACGAAGGCCCCCGTGACTCGGCCCCCGTGCTGCTGCTGCACGGCAACCCGTCGTGGAGCTACCTCCACCGGAACATGATCCGGGGCCTGGTCGGGCGGGGCCACCGGGTGCTGGCCCTCGACCTCATGGGCATGGGCCGATCCGACAAGCCGGCCGCTCGCACCGACTACACCGTCGCCGCCCACATCGACTGGATGGGCCAGTGGCTCGTCGGCGAGGACCTCACCGACATCACCCTCTACTGCCAGGACTGGGGTGGCCTCACCGGGCTCAACCTGCTCCGGTTCCACCCCGACCGCTTCACCCGGGTCATCGCCTCGAACACCGGCCTGCCCGCGGGCGAGGGCGCCAGCCCCGAGCTCCAGCAGTGGATCGACTTCAGCCAGAGCGTCGACGCCCTGCCCATCAGCGCCATCGTCGACGGCGCGACCACCCGCCCGCTCAGCGCCGCCGAGAAGGCCGCCTACGACGCGCCCTACCCGGACGGCAGCTACCAGTGCTCGCCGCTCCAGTTCCCGATCCTGATCCCCGCCCAGCCGGACAACCCGGCCGTGCCGATGTTCAAGGAGACCTGGGCCTTCCTCGAGACCTGGACCAAGCCGTTCCTCACCGTGTTCGGTTCGGCCGACCCGATCTCGTTCAAGCCCGGCGCCCACCTGAAGCTCCAGCGCAAGATCCCCGGGGCGGCGGGCCAGCCCCACCGCGTGATCGACGGCGCCAACCACTTCATCCAGGAGGACGCGCCCGACGAGCTCGTCGAGATCATCGACACCTTCGTGCGGGCGAACCCCAGCTGATGGCCCGCCGACGACTGCTCGCCGCCGCCGGCACCACCTTGGCGGCGTTCGCCATCACAGTTGCGCTCGCCGCCTGCGGGTCGGGTGACGACCCCGGTTCCGACGCCGCTCCGGGCACCACCACCGCCGCCGCCACCATCGAGGCCACCACGATGCGGGGCGAGCGCTACTGCGAGGTCCTGCTGGTCCGGCCCCAGGACGGCACGATCAACGCCGACGTCTACAACAGCTACCCCCTCAACACCTGCCCCGAACCGCTGTGGGAGGCCCTCGACCCGGCCGCGTTGGCCACCGAGAACGGCGCCGCCCTGGCCCTGCTCAACGGGCCCCGGTTCTGGCTCATGGACAGCGTCGAGAAGGCCGGCGCCGCCACGGAGCTCCCGAAGGCCACCTTCGGCGGGATCGAGATGTACCGCCAGGCGGCGGTCGAGGTCGGTGACGTCGCTGCCGCGTCGACCCCGTACGTCCCCCACGCCGTCGACCGCCGCACGGTCTTCACCTTCGACGCAGACCGCGAGGTCTACGAGCTCGTCGCCGCCGACGGCACGGTCTACGTGATGCAGACCTGGAGCCAGCAGAAGGACCCCACCCTGGTCGAGGCCGACCTCGAGGGGCTGGCCGCCCGCCTCGCCCTCCCCGAGGGCTGGGCCTACCGGGCCCGCACCCTCGACGAGCCGCTGCGGGTCGACACCACGACCGTGGCCGCCCAGGTCCTGCAGGACGACCTCGGCAACAGCTACTCCCAGCTCACCACCGCCGGCTGACCACACCGCCCGCCGGGGACCACCACATGTGACGTCGCCGACGTCAAAACGTGCTGCGACACGCACGTCGATTCAAGTCCTCCCAACCCACGACCGATACCTCGTACGGCGAATTGTGAAGTGCGGGAGGTGGCGAGTGCAGGACGGATTCAGACCGTCGGACCAGGCAGTCGTGACGTCGCGCCTCTACGCGACCCTGGCGGCGGCGGGGACGGCGATCCTGCGCTCGACCAGCGCACACCAGGTGTTCACGACGCTCACCCGCGTCCTCACCGTCGACGGCGACTTCCACACCGCGTGCGTCGGGGTCCCTGACGCCGGCACCGAGAGCGGCATCCGGATCCAGGCCCACGGGGGCGCCATCGACCCCCCGACCAGCACCGTGACCGACCCGGCGTCCCTCGCCGGGCCCGCGCTCGCGGTGCAGGCCCTCGCCGAGGACCGCACGGTGCTCGTCAGCCAGGACGGCATCGGGTCGGCGTGCGCCATGCCGCTGCGCCGAGGTCACGACGTCGTGGCCGTGTTCTGCACCTCCATGGCCGAGCCCGACGCGTACGACGAGCTCCGCCTCCACCTGCTCGAGCGGCTCGGCGACGAGGTCGCCTTCGCTCTCCAGTCGATCGACGACCGCGAGGCGGAGGTCGACGCCCGCCTCGCCCGCTCCGCCGTGCAGGCCCAGCTCGTCGGCCGGGCCCGGATGCAGGCCGAGCTCGCCCGCATCGGCCAGCTCGCCTTCGTGACGACGTCCATCGACGACCTCTTCACCGAGATCGTCGAGACCGTGCGCCGGGTGCTCAACCTCGACATGGCGGTGCTCGAGGAGTGGCACCCGGAAGGTCGCCTCAGCCTGTGCGCCGGCTCGGGGCTCGACGGCCGCTGGCCGGCCGTGCGCAGGGTCCCCCCTCTTCGCCACCACTTCGTCCGCCGCCTGCTCGACGCCGCCGGCCCCCTCGTGCTGGCCGAGGTGCAGTGGGAGGAGGGTGACGTCGAGGTGCACCTGGGCGGGGACCCGAGGATCCAGGCCGCAGCCGGTGTGGCCATCCGCCAGGGGGGCGAGGTCCACGGCGTGCTCATCGCCGGCGCCCACCACCCCCGGGCGTTCGCCGGGGACGAGGCCGACTTCCTCCAGAGCATGGCCAACATCGCGGCGGCGGCCCTCGACCACCAGCACGCCAGCCTCCGCCTCCTGGAACAGGCGCTCCACGACCCGCTGACGGGCCTGCCCAACCGGGTGCTGCTCTACGACCGCCTCGAGCACGCGGTGGAGTCGCTCCGCGACGGCCACGCCCTGGCCGTGCTGCTCGTCGACCTCGACGGCTTCAAGCTCCTGAACGACGCCCTCGGCCACGACACCGGCGACCAGCTCCTCATCGCCGTCGCCGAGCGACTGCGATCGATCGTCCGCGGGGCCGACACCGTCGCCCGCCTGGGCGGTGACGAGTTCGCCGTGCTCTGCGTCGACCTTCCCGACGAGGCCGCGGCCATCGACCTGGCCGAGCGCTTCGCCGAGGCCATGCACTCCCCCTTCGACCTCGAGTCGGTGCAGACCTACGTCACCGCCAGCATCGGCATCACGGTCCACCGGGGCCAGGCGGAGTCACCGCGGGCACTGCTCCGCGAGGCCGACGCCGCCATGTACGTGGCCAAGGAGTCGGGGCGGGCCCGCTACGAGATCTTCGACGACGGGATGCGGCGCAACGCCGTGCGCCGCCTCGAGACCTCGAACGACCTGCGCCGGGCGCTGGACAACGACGAGTTCGAGCTGGCCTGGCACCCGATCGTGAGCCTCAAGCCGGTACCGGGCGCGGTGCCGGTCGTCAGCCTCGAAGCGCTCATGCGGTGGCGCCACCCCGACCACGGCATCGTGATGCCCGACACCTTCATCGGCCTGGCCGAGGACACCGGGCTCATCCGCCCCCTCGGCGAGTGGGTGCTGCGAGCGGCGGGCGAGCAGCTCGCAGCCTGGCGCCGCGACTACCCGACCGGCTGCCCCGACCACATCTCGGTCAACCTGTCGGCCCACCAGCTGGCCCGCCCCTGCATCGTCGACAGCGTCCATCGCGCCTTCACCGACGCCGGCATCGAGCCCACGGCCGTGGAGCTCGAGATCACCGAGACCGCCCTCATGGCCGACCCGGTGCACGCCATCGCCCGCCTGCGCGAGCTCAGGGGCCTGGGGTACGCCGTCGCCATCGACGACTTCGGCACCGGCTACTCGTCGATGACCTACCTGCGCGACCTGCCCGCCTCGGGCCTGAAGGTCGACCGGTCGTTCGTCAGCCGCCTCGGCGCCGACGCCGAGGGCAACGACCATGCGATCGTCCAGGCGATCATCGGGCTGGCCCACGCCGTCGGCCTGCACACGGTGGCGGAGGGCGTCGAGACCGACGACCAGCTCCGGGCCCTGCACGCCATGGGCTGCGACCGGGCCCAGGGCTTCCTGTGGACCGAGCCCCTGGCGAGCCACGACGTGCCCGCCTGGGTCACCGAGCACAGGGCCTTCGGCCTGCTCGTCTGAGGATCCTCGATCTACGTCCGACCCAGCGCCGGACTGATCGTTGGCCGGCTCAGTGCTGGCAGTTCCAGACGCCGTTGTCCTCGAGCTGCCCGTCACGGCAGCCGGCCGGCATCGGAGGGATGGGCTTGTCGGCCGGCCAGTCGCGGGGCACACCCTCGGGGCGGGTCGTCGTGGTCGTGGCCGGCGCCGGGGCGGCGGTGGCCGGCGGGCTCGTCACCGCGGACGCGGCGGCAGGGGCCGGGGCGGCCTGCGGGACCGCAGCGGGGCCGGCGACCTCCTCGGAACCGGAGGCGTCCGAGGCAGCGGCGACCGGGGTGGCCCCGCCACCGGTGACGACGTACTCGTACTCGTCCTGGTACACGACCACAGGGTCGAGGGAGGTCACCGTGGAGGAGCCGGTGTCGACACCGGCAGCTGTCAGGTCCGGCGACTGGTGCTCCTCCGGGGAGGCACTCAGCAGAGCACCGACCATGACCGCGCCCGACACGAGGGCCACTGCGACGGACAGCGAACCCGCCAACGCCAACTTCCGGTTCATGTGCACCCCTCGGGCCGAGTTCCGACCCCGGTCGGATCGACGATGCGAACCGCCCACCTTGAGCCGCTTTGCCATCCTCGAACCGGGACTTTGCCTCCCCTTAACCCGGCCCGACCCCCCTACCGTGGAACGACGTGCCTTTGGACGACGTGCCGATCGGAGCGCCATGACCGCCAGCCCGAGCCCACTCGAACGCACACGACGGTCGCTGCACGCGGTGGCCGAGCACGTGCTGGGGGCCGCCCTCCACGCCGCCACCGGCCACATCGGGCTACGGGCATCCCCCGGCGGCTTCGCCACCCCGACCTTCCCCGGGCCCCACGGGCCGCGCCGGGTCGGGGTCGACGGCACCGACCTCGTGGTGAGCGACGGCGGCACCGACCACCGGTCTCCTCTCACCACCGTCGGCGCCGCCGCCGACCTGGTCGGCATCCGGGCCGGCGCCCCCACCGACGTCTACACCCCGAGCACGCCGCTCGACCCCGACCGCCCCCTCGACCTCGACGTCGACTCGGCCCGGCACCTGGCCTCGTTCTTCGCCGCCGCCGACGACGCGCTGGCCCGGCTGGCCACAGCGGCAGCCGTCCCTGGCGCGGAGCCGGCCGTGGCCCAGCTGTGGCCCGAGCACCTCGATCTCGCCCTCGCCCTCGACGAGGTCAACTACGGCGGGTCACCGGGCGACGACGAGCACCCACTCCCCTACCTCTACGTCGGCCCATGGACGATGCCCGCCGACGGCGACGCGTTCTGGAACGAGCCGTTCGGGGCCAGCACCACCGTCGGGTCGGACCTCGACCCCGCCGCCGCCCTGGCGTTCTTCACCGACGGGCGGCGCCGACTCGGGCGGTGAGCGGTCGAACAGGTCAGTCGAGGTGGTGGTCGGTGTCGACCGGCGTCGAACGCTGACGGGCCAGGGCCACCATGGCGTCGGCCGTCTCGAACTGCAGCTCGGGCAGGGCGTCGGGGGCGAACCACCGGACCTCGACGATCTCGGGCGACGAGGGCCGCACCTCGCTCAGCTGGGCGAGCGACACCGGTCGGGCCCGGAACACGACGTCGACCCGCTGGGGCACGGCGTCGACCACCACGGCGGGCGGGCCGACCAGCTCGATGACGAGGCCGATCTCCTCGAAGACCTCGCGCCGCACGCCGACGGCCGGGTCCTCCCCCCGCTTGAGCAGGCCACCGGGGACGCCCCACCGGTGCCGGTACGACTGGCGCACCAGCAGCAGATGCCCGTCGGGGCGCTCGATGACGGCGGTGGCCCCGACCGTGTACTTGGGGGCGATCAGGCGGACGAGCCAGCGGCGCGCCACTGTCGGCAGCGACCGGTAGACGCGCAGGCTCAACCGGTGGAGCTGGACGCCGTAGGGAACCGTGGACACGGCGTCAGCCTACGGAACGGCGGGCGTCGAGCAGCTCCGCCAGCAGCTCGGGCGTGGCCGCCGCGATCGGGGTGCGCCGGTCGTCGTGCTCGAAGGTGACGAGGTCGCGGCCCTCGAGGTCACTCACCAGGGCACCTGCTTCGCGGCACACGAGCAGGCCGCCGAGGTAGTCCCAAGATCCGTGGGCGTTCCACGAGCAGTCGATGTAGCCGTCGACCACCCCGCCGGCGACCGCGCACAGGTCGAGGGCACAGGCCCCGAGCGCACGGAACTGCTTCCAGCCCAACCAGTGGGGCGGGTAGCCCGAGAGGGCGACGATCGACTCTCGCAGCACGGTGGAGCCCGACGGGGTGAGGGCCATGCCGTCGCAGGTGGCACCGGCGCCGCGCACGGCCTCGAAGCGCATGCCGGAGGCCAGGTTGATCACCAGCGCGGCGCGGGGCCCGTCGGCGTCGACCGCGCACAGGCTGGTGGCGAACCACGGGATGCCCCGGCTGGCGTTCGTGGAGCCGTCGAGGGGGTCCATCACCACGGTGATGTCGGCGCCCGGCCGGTGGCGGCCGGACTCCTCGGAGAGCACGCCGAAGCCGGCCCGCTCGAGCACCGCCAGCGCCGCTTCGTCGGCGGCGAGGTCGGAGAGGTACTGCCCGGCTCGGGTTCCCGCCAGGCCCCAGTCGTCGAGGTCGCCCAGGGCGGTCCGGATCGCCGTCGACGTCTCGTCGAGTACCTCGAGCAACGTCGCGTCGTCCACGGGCGGCGACGGTAGCCGCCCCCTGCGACGCGTGGCAGGCTGGACCGGTCCGACCCACTGCAGGAGCACCCGGCCCGTGGCCATCATCGACGTCCCCGGCTTCGTCGCCGACCTGAAGGACCACGCCGTCGACCACGCGTTCCACGTGCACGACGAGCGCCACTACGTCGAGACGTACTCGCTGCGCCAGGCCTGGGAGATCGACCTCCACCCGGAGGACGCCTGCGGCGGCCCGCTCGACCTGCACCTCGCCCTCGAGGTCGACCCGCGGATCATGCTCGGCTTCGAGGACCGCATGCTCGAGCAGCCCGACGGGGCCGACCCCATCGAGGGCTACTCGTTCCCGCTGATCTTCACCTGGGCCCTGCCGCCCCTGCGCCACGCCCCCGACCTGCTGGTGCTGGCCACCGAGCTGGCCGGTTTGGGCGGCATCGACCTCCCGCTCGAGGTGTCGGCCATCGACTCCTTCGCCGCCGTCACCGACGCCCCCGAGCG
Source organism: uncultured Actinomycetes bacterium (assembly GCA_963702555.1). Classification (GTDB taxonomy): domain Bacteria; phylum Actinomycetota; class Acidimicrobiia; order Acidimicrobiales; family Acidimicrobilacustridaceae; genus CAMFLJ01. The sequence continues at coordinate 492,837 of CAVPCW010000010.1, read as the reverse complement.
CAGCCTCACGATCGTGTCGCGGGTGCAGGTCGGCCTCGATCGCATCTACCTCGGCCAGGAGCAGCTCTGCGAGGTGCTCGACACCTGCCACGAGGTCAGCACCTACCTGCTCGACCGGGCCGCCCTCTGGCTCGGCGAGAGCTGACGGCACCCGCCGACGTGAGCCGCCGCACCGACGTCGTCCACTTCTTCCGCAGCGACCCCACCGAGTTGCTCGGCGTGTTGCGCGAGCTCGGTCGCGACCGCGACGGCTGGGTCAACATCCAGGCCGTCGAGCCCGACGAGGACGAGATGCCCGACGCCTCGCCGGCGCGGGCGGGCGTCTTCAACTTCCTCACCGCCCGCGGCCCCCGCATCCCCGTCGGCACCTGGGTGCCCGGTGAGGTCACCTCCCGCAAGGCCGAGCGCGACTCGGTCGGCATCCAGCACCCCGGCGGCCCCAAGGCCCGCTTCACCCTGCGCGATGCCGGCGTGGTGCCGCCCGAGGGGGCCACGGTGCTCTCCGACCACCCCCGCCGCGGCCTGGTGCTGTCGCTGCCCAACGGCACCGAGCCCGAGGCCGTGCTCACCTGGCTCTTCGAGGCCAGCCGGGTGCTCGCCGGCGAGCCCCTGCCCGACACCTGGGTGGCCATCGTCCACCGCCGCTGAGGCGGAGCGAGGGCTCGGGCGGCCCGTGGTCGGCCGGGGCGGAGGGTGCCGCCCCGACCCGACATCCCGGGCCGGCCCGAGGCAGTCTCCTCCTGGCTCCGCGGCCGTCACGAGGGGTGCCGTCACCGGCGAGGAGCCATGTCGTACCGTCCTGCGCACGCTCGTCGACCGTGGAGGCTCCCATGAAGGTCCGCGTCCCACTCACAGCCGCCGGACTGACCCTCTCGGCCGTGCTCGTGCTCGGGGCGTGCTCGGGGGACCACTCGGGTGGAGGCCACTCCGACGGGGCGAGCGCCACGGTCACCACCGCCGCGATCCCGGCCGACGCGCCGTTCAACGCCACCGACGTCGCCTTCGCCCAGGGGATGATCCCGCACCACCAGCAGGCGATCGAGATGGCCGACATGGCGCTCGCGCAGACGACCGACCCGGACGTGCTCCGGCTGGCCACGGCCATCAAGGCGGCCCAGCAGCCCGAGATCGACCAGCTCACGACGTGGCTCCAGGAGTGGGGCCAGCCGGTCCCGGAGGCCGCGACCGGCGACGACCACGACATGGGCGACATGGGCGACATGGACGGGATGGCGATGTCCGGGATGATGAGCGACGCCGACATGCAGCGACTGGGCGACGCGACCGGCGTCGACTTCGACCGGATGTGGCTGGAGATGATGGTCGTCCACCACGAGGGCGCCGTGGCCATGGCCGACGACGAGATCGCCGACGGCAGGTTCGCCGGCGCCGTCGCCATGGCCGAGGCCATCCGGTCGAGCCAGCAGGCCGAGATCGCGGAGATGCAGGCCCTGATCGCCGCCCTTCCGGCCTGACGCTGCCGGCCGCCGCCTTCGGCGACCGCGCGACCTGGTGGGGAACGCTTCAGAGGCTCATCGGCTGGCCGTCGGCCAACGTGTTGCCCCACTGGTTCACCGTCACTGGGCCCCTCACCAGGGCCGGCCCGTAGCCATGGCGGCCGAACCGGTTCCCCACCACCGTGGCGTGGATCGGCGCCGAACTCTTGGCACCCTCCAGATAGAGGCTGAAACCACCGCCGGAAATGATCGACGACTCGATCAAGAGGTCACTGACCGCACCGTTCTCGTTGTTGATCATGACGGCGCTGGTGTCCGTCGGAGCAACCTCGACACGCACCCGCCGCAACGTCAGGTCCGAACCACCCCCGTCGTGCTGGATGCCGTCCGGGTGCGCCGAACCAACATGAGCGAGATCGTGCACGTACACGTCCTCCAACAAGACGTTGCGGTCCATCACCACACCATTCTCGACCCCGGTGATCTCACCGCGCCGGGCCACCACGTTCTCGCCGATGATCCCACCCAGGTTCTGCACCCCCGCCTGCCCCGGACCCACGATCGAGAACTCACTGATGTCGAGCGACCCCGACGGCAACACCCGGATGCATGCCCAGCCGGTGGCACACACCAACCGGACGTTGCGCAGCGTCACCGCCGCCCGGATCTCGAGGCGGCCGTACACGACCACGTCGGAGATCGTCGTCGGCGATTCGAGCACGGTCGGGCCCGTGTAGGCACGCAGCGCCCCGGACGGGCCGCCGCCGTAGGTCATCCCCACCCCCGCCCACCGTCGTGGTCGTCGGCACCACCGTCTCGGGAGTTGGCGCCGCGGTCGAAGGGGGCGACGGGCTGGTCGACGAATGGGGCACGGGCACGGTGCTCGTCGGCAGCGGTTCCGTCGGCGGGTCCGCCGCAACCTCTGTCGTCGGGGTCGGCGCCTCAGTCGTCGAGACCGGCGGAGCCGTGGTGACCGTGCTCTCGGTGAAGCCCTCGCTGCCCGGAAGGGGTCGAGGGATCCCGACCAGGTCGTCGACCGCAACACCGTCGACGGCGAAGGCGACGAGCTGGCCCGTGGCATCGCTCACGAAGTCGGATATCTCCCAGCAGCCCCCCGACGGGGCGCAGCCCCGCAACGAGCCATCCGCCAGTTCCTCGACCGTGCCTGCGGGCGGCGGCCCGGTGACGGCGACTACCTGCTGCAGTGCCGCCTTCACCCGGTCGAGGTAGGCACGGGCCGGTGAACCGTCGACAGCCAGCTGCGCCGTCGCCGTCATGGTCGGTATGTCACCGCTCGCCAGGGCCCTCACGTAGGTCACCGCGACGGCGTCGTCCGGTGACCCGAGCGCGGCATCTGAGGGAGTGCTCACAGAGAGATGACCGACCGGCGCAGCGAGGACGGTGGTCAGCACGAGCAACGTAATGACGACGTTCCGGAGGCACCTCATGGATCCTCGAACGTAGGAGCCGCACATGAACCGCAAACGGGACCGAGGCGACCTGACCGTGAACGGTTCGAGCTAAGCGTTTCGGGTGGTCGTGCGGCCACCCACCGAGCACGGTCAGAACCAGTGCGGCTGGCCGTCGGCCAACGTGTTGCCCGACTGGTTCACCGTCACTGGGCCCCTCACCAGGGCCGGCCCGTAGCCATGGCGGCCGAACCGGTTCCCCACCACCGTGGCGTGGATCGGCGCCGAACTCTTGGCACCCTCCAGATAGAGGCTGAAACCACCGCCGGAAATGATCGACGACTCGATCAAGAGGTCACTGACCGCACCGTTCTCGTTGTTGATCATGACGGCGCTGGTGTCGGTCGGAGCAACCTCGACACGCACCCGCCGCAACGTCAGGTCCGAACCACCCCCGTCGTGCTGGATGCCGTCCGGGTGCGCCGAACCAACATGAGCGAGATCGTGCACGTACACGTCCTCCAACAAGACGTTGCGGTCCATCACCACACCATTCTCGACCCCGGTGATCTCACCGCGCCGGGCCACCACGTTCTCGCCGATGATCCCACCCAGGTTCTGCACCCCCGCCTGCCCCGGACCCACGATCGAGAACTCACTGATGTCGAGCGACCCCGACGGCAACACCCGGATGCATGCCCAGCCGGTGGCACACACCAACCGGACGTTGCGCAGCGTCACCGCCGCCCGGATCTCGAGGCGGCCGTACACGACCACGTCGGAGATGCTGGTGTCGAAGTCGATGACCTCGGGGCCGGTGTAGGTCTGCAACCTGCCGCTCGGCCCGCCGCCGAACTGGCCCCCGCCCGCGATGCCCTCGGCGACCGAGGGACCCGTCGGCGCCGGAGGCGGATCGCTGACGGTCGTGGTGGGATCGGGGCGCTCGAGGGTCGACGGCACCTCGGTCGCCTCGGGCGGAGCGAGGACGGCGGTCGTGCCCGTGGTCGAGGTCGCCGACGCAGATCCCGACGACCCGCCCTCGACCGGGGTCGAGCGGGTGGCATCGATCAGGGTCACGCCGAGGCCTTCCTCCGAGGACCGGGGCTCGTCACCTCCGAACCAGGAGTCCTGCGTGCCGGGTGGGCCGATCGGCGACACGAAGAGCGCCGCCAGGAAGAGCCACGCGAGGGCGAACGTCCTCAGATGCCTCATGGTGCTTCAAGATTAGGCGCCCAGGGCGCCAGTTCGCGGGGTGCCTTCGCCTTCCCCGCGTGAACCCGTCGCAGCGACCATTAGGAGTGGCGGAGCGACCGCGGAGCGCCCCAGAATCAGCTCGGACGGCCCCGCGTGGCGGACACGACGACGCCCCGGCCGGATTCGGCTGGGGCGTCTGGGCTCCGGGGGTGGGGCTCGAACCCACGACAATCGCATTAACAGTGCGGCGCTCTGCCAGCTGAGCTACCCCGGAATGGCGAACGGTGACTCTAGCAGCGCGTGCACCACGCCCGATCACCTGGCGCTGGAGAGGGTACCGGTCCCGCTGGTCACCGCTATGGGCTACGACCCTCCTCGAACAGCGAGCGCCAGGAGGGTCAGGCGGAGGGGGCCTCGCCGCGGAGGTCGCCGCGGAGGTCGCGAGGATCTCCTCGTGGGTCGGGGTGAAGTCCGGGTTGAACTCGAGGCCGGGCTCGAAGGTGGCCTCGGGCTCGTTGGGCAGCACCCGGGCCACCATGTCGCCGGCCTTGGACTTGGCGACCTCGCCCGCCACCGCCACGGTGCCGAGGAGCTGGTCGCGGGCGCTCTGGTACGCGGGCAGGCGCCGCACCCGGGCGAGCACGGCGTCGATCTGCTCGAAGCGCTCGTGGCCCGCCTTGGAGCCGTAGTAGTACCCGAGGGCACCGCCGATGAGGAGACCGGTCCGGAACTTCATCCCGATGGTCTACCCGCCGGAGGGCCTCGACGTGCACGCCATCGACGGGACTCTCGTCACGCCGGGGCGGGGCTCACTCGCCGTCGAGGTAGTCGCGCAGCTTCTGGCTGTGCTGCGGATGGCGCAGCTTGGCGAGGGTCTTCGACTCGATCTGGCGGATGCGCTCGCGGGTGACGCCGAACTCGCGGCCCACCTCCTCGAGGGTGCGGGGCTGGCCGTCGTCGAGGCCGAAGCGCATGCGCACCACGGCCTGCTCACGCTCGTTGAGCTCGTCGAGGGCCTCCTCGACGGCGCTGTTCAGCATCATCTTGGCGGCCATCTCGGCAGGGGCCTCGGCGTGCTGGTCCTCGATGAAGTCGGCGAGGTTGGAGTCGTCCTCCTCGCCCACGGGCGAGTCGAGCGACAACGGGTCCTGCGAGATGCGCATGATCTCCCGCACCCGGGCGGGGGTCATGTCGACCTTCTCGGCCAGCTCCTCGACGGTGGGCTCACGCTCGAGCTCCTGGACCATCTGGCGCTGGATGCGGTGCACCTTGTTGATCGACTCGACCATGTGCACCGGGATGCGGATGGTGCGGGCCTGGTCGGCGATGGCCCGGGTGATCGCCTGGCGGATCCACCACGTGGCGTAGGTGGAGAACTTGAAGCCCTTGGTCCAGTCGAACTTCTCCACGGCCCGCATCAGGCCGAGGTTGCCCTCCTGGATGAGGTCGAGGATCTGCATGCCCCGGCCCACGTAGCGCTTGGCGATCGAGACCACGAGGCGCAGGTTGGCCTGGGTGAGCTCGGCCTTGGCGTCCTCGCCCTTGCGGACGAGGCGGGTGAGCTGGCGACGCTCCTCGAACGGCAGGGTGTCGGCCTCACCGGAGGCGGCCAGGTCGGCGAGGCGCTCGGCGGCGGCGGTGCCCCGCTCGATCTGCTGGGCGAGGATGACCTCTTCGCGGCCCGTGAGCAGCGGGACCCGGCCGATCTCCTTGAGGTACATGCGCACCGGGTCGGAGGAGCCGCCGGTCTGGGCGTTGAGGCGCAGGGTCTCGCGGGTGGCGGTGCGGAACCGGGCCTTGTGGCGGCGCTCGACGAGGTCGTCGTCGCCCTCCTCGTCGAGGAAGGGGTCGCGCACCACGACCACGATCTCCTCGCCGGGGGCGGCCGGCTCCACCGGGGCGGTGAGGACCTCGTCGGTCAGCGTCGAGAGGTCGACGTCGCCGTCGTCGAGGGTGATGCCGGACTCGGCGAGCGAGGCGCGCACGCTCTCGACCACGTCGGGGGTCGGATCGAGGTCACCGAGCAGCGGGACGACCTCGTCGATGGAGACGGTGCGGTCGTCGCGACCACGCCCCTTGTCGACCAGGCGTTGAAAGGCTGCTTCGGATATCCCCGTCACGGGAGAGGGCGCAGTGCCGCTCTCACTCATGCATCCTCCTCCGGACGTCCGGTCAGCCACCCTAGCAACTGCCCGAGGGCCTCCTCGTTGGTGGAGGGCTCGCGCAGCTCCATGATCCGGAGGTTCAGCCAGGCGATCGCCTCGCCCACGGCGAAGGGGTCGTCGGACACCCGGGCCTCGGCCTTGAGCGACGCCATGGAGGTGGTCGCAGCCTCATCGACCAACCGGGTGAGCACGTCGTTCACCTCGGCCTCGGTCTCCTCGACCGCCATGCGTTGGAGCAGGTCGCCGGCGACGGGGTCGTCGGCGCCGGCGGCGGCCACCGCGTCCGCGAGGGTGGGCGTGCTCGTGAGCGCGTGGAACGCGGTGAGGGCCACCGGGTCGCGGAAGAGCGTGTCGTCGAGCAGGCCGCTGATCTCGTCCCGGCGCCAGACGTAGAGGCGCAGCGCCTCGATCTCGGCGGTGTCGCGCTGCGCCCGGCGAACCTGCGGGCGGTCGGGGCGCACCGCGCTGCCGCGGGGCGGCGGCTCGTCGTCGCCTCCCCCGGGCCCGGCGTCGCGCCGGCGCTGCTGGCGGGGCTCGGGCTTGCTCGGCGCTTCGAAGGTGCGGTTGCGGAGCTGGTTCTCGTCGACCCGGCAGCGGGCGGCGACCTCGAGCAGGTACTGGTCGCGGACCATGTCGGAGGGGTGCTCCTGCACGACGGCCATGGCGGCCTCGGCGGCCCGCACCCGCTGCTCGGGCGTGTCGAAGCGAGCGGCGTCGAGCACCCGGTCGAGGCGGAACTTGAGGAACGGCTTGGCCTCGGCGACGGCGGTGGCGAGGGCGCCCGGGTCGGTCTGGGCCAGCTCGGCGGGGTCGGCCCCGCCGGGGAAGGAGGCAACGGCGACGTCGAGGTCGTACTGGCGCTCCCAGGCGTAGACCCGTTCGGCGGCGTTCTGGCCGGCGGCGTCGGCGTCGAAGGCCAGGACCACCCGGCGGGCGAAGCTGCGCAGCACCTTCACGTGGTCCTCGGTGAGGGCGGTGCCGCACGTGGCCACGGCTCGGGGCACACCGGCCTTGGCGAAGCCCACGACGTCGGTGTAGCCCTCGCAGACGATGGCCTCGTCGGCCCGGACGATGTCGGCCTTCGACCAGTTCAGCCCGTAGAGCAGACGGCTCTTGTTGTAGATCGAGCTGTCGACGGAGTTCTTGTACTTGGCGCCCTCGTTGCCGGGCATGATGCGCCCGCCGAAGCCGACGGGATCGCCGCTGACGTCGAAGATCGGGAACATGACCCGGCCCCTGAAGGCGTCGGTGGGGCGGCCCCTGCTGTTCATGAATCCGAGCCCGGCCTCCACGAAGAGGTCGTTCGGGAGCTTGAGGGCGCGAGCCAGCTCGTCCCAGCCCTCGGGGGCCCAGCCCACCTTGTAGGCGCGGACGTCGTCGCCGGTGAGGCCGCGCGAGCGCAGGTAGCCCCGGGCGGGGGCGGCGTCCTTCGCCGACAGCAGGCGCTCGTGGTACCAGTCGACGGCCTTGCCCACGGCGTCGAGCAGCTTGGCCCGCTTCTTGCGGCCCTCGTTCTGGTTCTCGTCGTCGTAGCGGAGGGTGATGCCGGACTTGGCGGCCAGCTTCTCGACCGCACCCACGAAGTCGAGGTGCTCGATCTCGCGGACGAAGGTGATGACGTCGCCCTTCGCGCCACAGCCGAAGCAGTAGTAGAGCTTCTCCTCGGCGTTGACCGAGAACGAGCCCGACTTCTCGCTGTGGAAGGGGCACAGGCCGGTCCAGCGGCGGCCGACGCGCTTGAGGGCGACGTGCTCGCTGATCACCGCCACGATGTCGGTGGCGGCCCGCACGCTCGCGATGTCGTCGTCCTGGATGCCCACGTACGCCCTCCGGGGCCGGACGGTAGCAGTGGCCTCCGACAACGCGTCCGGGCGGGTGGACGCACTGCCGCTCAGCGTGACGGTTCATGACCTCCGCCTCTCCCTACGCGCGGTCCTCGGGCGGACGATCAGTGGGTCGAGCGATCGACCCCGTCCGCCTGCTGAAGGAGGCGACGATGAGCGACATCCCTGTCCCCCCACCCCCGCCGGGGACCCCTCCCCCGCCCCAGGGCTGGCCCACCCCTCCGCCGGCGTACCCGCCTCCGCAGGGAGCGCCACCGGCGTACCAGCCGCCCTACCAGCCGCCGCCGCAGGCTCCACCTCCGCAGGGACCGCCGCCGACCTACACGCCACCGGGTGGTGGCTATCCGCCGGCGCAGCCCCCTCCCCGCAAGGGGCGTGGCGGGCTGATCGCCATCATCGCCGTGCTGTCGGTGCTGGTCCTGGTGGTCGGCGCCGTCGCCGTGGTGGCTCTCGTCCGTGACGACGGCGGCTCCGCCTCCGCCCCCAAGGACGGCGAGGTCTTCCTCGAAGCGGCCGCCGACACCGGGCCCGACGTGTTCACGACCGCGGCCAAGGTGACGCCGCCGAGCATCGCCCCGGTGGCCACGACCACGCCGACCACGGCCAAGGCCGGGACGACCGGCGCGGTGAGCGGTGGCCAGCCCGGCCTCTACGGCGGCACCAACAAGGCGGGGACGTGCGACGCCACCGCCATCGCCTCCTACCTCTCCGCCAACCCTTCGAAGGCGAAGGCGTGGGTCGACGCCCTCAACGCCGACCCCACACTGGCGTGGAGCGGCGGGTCGAAGGTGACGACCGCGCAGGTCGGGCAGTACCTGTCCGAGCTGACGCCGGTCGTGCTGCTGCGTGACACCCGGGTCACCAACCACGGGTTCAAGAACGGCAAGGCCACCCCCCGCCAGGCAGTGCTGCAGTCGGGCACCGCGGTGCTGGTCGACCAGTACGGAACCCCCCGGGTGAAGTGCAACTGTGGCAACCCGCTGACGAAGCCGGTGGAGCAGACCACCAAGGTCACCTACACGGGCACCCAGTGGCCCGGGTTCGATCCGGCCGTGATCGTCGTGGTGCAGCCCACGACCGTCGTCATCGAGACCTTCGTGATCGTCAACGTGTCGACCGGCGCCGTCATCGAGCGGCCCCCGGGGAGTGACGGCAGCGACGACGTCGCCTCGACCACCACGACCGTGGAGCCGACCACGACGACGCTCCCGCCGCTCGATCCCGCCGACTTCTGCTCGGCGATCATCGAGTACGACACGACCGTCTCGATCGAGAGCCCCGAGCAGGCGATCCCCTACTTCGCCGACCTCGCGGCCCGCGCCCCGACGGCGATCCGGGCCGACATGCAGCTGCTCCTCAGCGCCGTTCAGGACATGGCTGCCGGCGTCGACAGCACCGAGTCGCCCGAGGTGCTGGCCGCGGTGGCCAACGTCGAGCAGTGGGTGCTGGCGAACTGCGGGTACGACCTGAACGGCTGAGACCTCCCGCTCAGCCGCTCTGGTGGCCGGACGGGCCCCGGGCCCGTCCGGCCGCTCCCGCGCCCCGTCGCCCGAGGCCACGCCCGCAGGCCCACACGGGGCGAGCCGGTCGGGTCAGACGTCTGAGCCGTGGCTGCCCGAGCCGAGCACGGCGTGGGCCGCCGCCAGGCGGGCGACGGGCACCCGGAACGGCGAGCACGACACGTAGTCGACGCCCACCGACTCGAAGAAGGCGATCGACGCGGGGTCGCCGCCGTGCTCGCCGCACACCCCGAGCTTGAGCCCGGGCTTGGTGGCCCTGCCCCGTTCGGCGGCCATGCGCACGAGCTCGCCGACGCCGGGCTGGTCGATGGACTCGAACGGGTCGACCGACAGCAGGCCCATGGACAGGTACTTGTCGAGGATGGGCGCCACGTCGTCGCGACTGAACCCGAAGGTCATCTGGGTGAGGTCGTTGGTGCCGAAGGAGAAGAAGTCGGCGGCCTCGGCGATCTCGTCGGCCCGGATGGCGGCGCGGGGCGTCTCGATCATGGTGCCGATCTTCACGTCGAGTCGGGCGTCGTGCTCGGCCAGCACGGCAGCGATCTCCTCCTCGACCCACTGACGGGTGAGGTCGAGCTCGGCCAGGTTGACCACCAGCGGGATCATGATCTCGACCTGGGGGCGCTCGCCGTGGCCCTGGCGCAGCAGCGCGGCCTCCACGAGTGCCCGCACCTGCATGCGGTAGAGGCCGTCCTTCACGATGCCGAGGCGCACGCCGCGGAGGCCGAGCATGGGGTTCTGCTCGGACCAGAAGCGGGCGGCCTCGAGCAGGGCGACGCCTTCGTCGTCGAGCTCGCCCTTGGCCTGGGCGACGACGAGCTCCTCGATGGATGGCAGGAACTCGTGCAGCGGCGGATCGAGCAGGCGCACGGTGACCGGGCAGACCGTCCATGGCGGCGAGGACCTCCTCGAAGTCCTTCCGCTGGACCTCGAGCAGCTCGGCGAGGGCCGCCTTCTCGTCCTCGGGCTTGCGGGCGAGGATCATGCGGCGCACGACCGGGAGGCGGTCCTCGGCCAGGAACATGTGCTCGGTACGGCACAGGCCGATGCCCTCGGCGCCGAGCTGACGGGCCCGGGCGGCGTCGGTGCCGGTGTCGGCGTTGGCCCGCACGCCGAGGCGGCCCCGGCGGATCTCGTCGGCCCAGCCGAGGACGATGGTGAACTCGGCGGGCACGTGGCCCTCGACGAGGCTGACCTCGCCGGCGTAGACGCTGCCGGTCGACCCGTCGATGGAGATCCACTCCCCCTCGGCGACCACGACGCCGGCGTCGGTCTCGAACGAGTCGCCCCGCACGGTGATGCCCTCGGCGCCGCACACCGCCGGCTTGCCCCAGCCACGGGCCACGACGGCGGCGTGGCTGACGAGCCCCCCGCGAGAGGTGAGGATCCCCTCTGCCACGGCCATGCCGTGCACGTCGTCGGGAGAGGTCTCCTGGCGCACGAGCACGACGCGCTCACCGCGCTCGACGGCCGTGACGGCGGAGTCGGCGTCGAAGTAGACGCGGCCCACCGCGGCACCCGGTGAGGCGGCGAGCCCTCGGGCCAGCAGGGGTGCGGTGACGTGGCCGAGCTGGGGGTGGAGAACCTGGTCGAGGTGCTCGGGGCGCACCCGCTCGACGGCTTCGGCCCGGCTCAGGCGGATCTTGGGGTCGTCGGTGAGGGCGACGGCGATGCGCATGGCGGCCTCACCGGTGCGCTTGCCCACGCGGGTCTGGAGCATCCACAGGCGGTCGTGCTCGATGGTGAACTCGCAGTCGAGCATGTCGCGGTAGTGGGCCTCCATCCGCTCGAGGATGAAGACGAGCTCGGTGTGAGCCGCCGGGAAGGCGTCGGCCATCGCCGCCAGCGGGAGGGTGGCCCGGATGCCGGCGACGACGTCCTCCCCCTGGGCGTTGATGAGGAAGTCGCCGTAGGCGCCCGTCGCGCCCGTGCTCGGGTTGCGGGTGAAGGCCACGCCGGTGCCCGAGCGGTCGTCGCGGTTGCCGAACACCATGGCCTGCACGTTCACCGCGGTGCCGAGGTCGTCGGGGATGCGCTCGCGGCGGCGGTAGGCCTGGGCCCGCGGTGACTGCCAGCTGCGGAACACGGCCTCGACCGCGCCCCGGAGCTGGGCCTTCGGGTCCTGGGGGAAGGGGGCGCCGGAGTGGGCCTCGATGGCGGCCTTGTACTGCTCGACCAGGGCCTCGAGCGCCTCGGGCGGGAGCTCGGCGTCGGTGGCCACGCCGAGGTCGGCCTTGGCCTGCTCGAGCGGGTCGTCGAAGGCCTCGCCGGGGACGTCGAGCACGATGCGGCCGTACATCGACAGGAAGCGGCGGTAGGAGTCGAGGGCGAAGCGCTCCTCGGTGCCGGCGGCGAGGCCCCGGACCGACTCGTCGTTGAGGCCGAGGTTGAGGACGGTGTCCATCATCCCGGGCATCGAGAACGCGGCGCCGGAGCGGACGCTCACGAGCAGCGGGTCGGCCGGGTCGCCGAGGGTGCGGTGCATGAACCGCTCGAGGCTGGCGACGTGGTGGTCGATCTCGGCGTCGAGGTCGCCGGGCCAGCCGGTGGCCATGAACGCCCGGCAGGCCTCGGTCGTGATGGTGAAGCCCGGCGGCACCGGAAGCGCCAGCACCGAGGTCATCTCGGCGAGGTTGGCGCCCTTGCCCCCGAGCAGGGCCTTCAGGTCCCTCGGCGCGCGGCTGTGACGGTGAGCGAACCCGTAGACCCAGTTCATCCACGGAACGCTAATGACGTCGCCCGTCGCGTGGAGGCGCCGTCCGTCCCCGCTGGGCGGGTCCTCCGGCCCCTTCTGCCCTCAGCCCGCCCCCGACTCCCTCCCGAAAGGTGGCTCACCTGCTTCGGCCGGCTGGATCCTGTGAGCCATCTTTCAGCGGGTGGTCGAAAGGTGGCTCACCTGCTTCGGCCGGCTGGATCCTGTGAGCCACCTTTCAGGGGCGGGACCAGTAGGCGAGGCCGGTGCCGCCGGGGTAGTCGTCGGCCGGGGGAAGGAAGCGGTCGCCGACGACGACGGTGGTCCGCCCTCCGGTCGCGAGGTCGATCCGCACGACGGAGGAGCTGTCGACCCGCACGAGAAGCGACTGGTCGTCGAGCCACACGGGAGCCTCGGGAACGACGCCGTAGCCCTGTCGACCGATCGTGATGTTTCCCCGGGCCTGGTCGACGCGACCGACATCGACCCACGAGCGATCTGTGAGGTCGGCGACCACGAGGGTGTGGCCGTCGAGGTCAGTGCCTCCGAGGCCGCCGACGAGCGCGACCTTCGACTGTCCGGGAGAGATGGCCGGGTCCGAGTAGCCCTGAGGCATGTCCGGTACCGAGACCGCCTCACAGGTCAGGGCGACGAGCTCACAGGTCGTGACCGCACCAGGTGCACCAGGGTCGCCCCCGATGCTGACCAGGCGATCTGCGGTGACGGCCGCCTTGAACCCCTCAGCCCCCTGGCCAACCTCGGCGAGGTCTTGCGGCACCCCTCGGTAGGGCAGCGCGGCCAGCATCAGCGACGCCGGCGCCGCACCGCCGGCAACCACCACCTGGAGGTCGTCGCGGGGCCAGGCCACGAGCGCAGAGACAGGGACCACGTTGCCCTCTCCGGTCGAGGGGTCGTCGAGGAACACCGTGGTCACCGTGGACTCGGTGTCGAGGTACGCCAGCCGGCCGCCGTCGGGCGACCACGCCACCGGACCGAACGGGCTCGGTGGGACAGTGATCGTGAGCGGAAGCCGTCGGCTGGAGCCGTCGGTCTGGGCAACGCGGACCTGGTCCTGGGTGGCGTAGGCGAGCTGGTCGTCGGTGGGCGACCAGGCGTAGGTGCTCGGGGACCGGCCGATGCGGTGGCGCTCGGAGCCGTCCCACCGGCTGACCCACAGCCCGCTCTCGTCGTGGATGGTGAACGCCACCCATTCGCCGTCGTGGGAGAACGAGACGTTCGAGACCTCTTCACCCCGGCCGGTGTCGGTGAGCTTCCACACCTGGCCGGTGGGCCCGTCGGCGACATAGAGCTGGTTCTCGACCACCACGGCCATGCGGCCGTCGCCGAGCAGCGAGGTGTCGACCGGGAGGTCCGACAACGAGCCGACGACGGGCGAGCGACCGACCCGGCCGAACACCAGGAGGCCACCGACGACCACCACCACGAGCACCACCGCGGCAGCGACCAGCACCGGGCCACGACGGGCCCGCTCGACGGGCGCCTCGATCGGCACGTAGTCGGGGCGGCGGGCGCCGCCCCGCTGCTCGACGACGGCGGACGTGGTCGGCGGCGTGCCGACCTCCACCGGACGGGCGTCGGCCAGCTCGGCGAGCAGCGCGGTGACCTTCTCCTCGATCGGGCTCACGGCTCGATCACCTCCCTCAGCGAGGCCAGGCCCCGCTTCACCAGCGAGCGGACGGTCGAACGACGGCAGCCGATCAGCGTGGCGATCTCGTCGTCGGCCAGGTCGAGGTGGTGGCGCAGCACGATCGCCGCCCGCTGCCGTTCGGGCAGGGCGGCCAGGGCGTCGGCGAACTCACCCAGGTAGGCGGGCAGCTCGGGATCGGCGGGTCGGGGCTCGTTGCGCCGCACCACGATCTGGTGGCGCTGCTCCGACCGGCAGGCGTTCACGACCGCGGTGCGCAGGAAGGCCCGGGGGTTCTCGAGGTCGCCGATCCCGCCGGGGCGGGCCGTGAGGCGGACGAAGACGTCCTGGACCAGGTCCTCGCCGCCCGTCGCCGTGCCGAGCAGCAGGCGCGCCAACCGCACGAGCCCGGGGTACTCGTCTCGGTACAGCGCCTCCAGGTCCGCCACCGGTGCCCGCCCCCCGGGTCTCGATCCCACGTCACTCGCCGCCACAACCCCTACGACGCCCGAGCCGGCCTTCCTGTTGCACCCCACCCCCGAAAGGTGGCTCACCTGCTTCGGCGGGCTGGATCCTGTGAGCCACCTTTCAGCGGGTGGTCGAAAGGTGGCTCACCTGCTTCGGCGGGCTGGATCCTGTGAGCCAGCTTTCGGGGGAAGGGTCAGACGAGCTTGGGGAGGAGGTGGCCGAGGAGGTCGGCGATCTTCACCCGCTCCTGGGCCATCGAGTCGCGCTCGCGCACGGTGACGGCGTCGTCCTCGAGCGAGTCGAAGTCGACGGTGACGCAGAACGGCGTGCCCAGCTCGTCCTGGCGGCGGTAGCGGCGGCCGATGGCCTGGGTCTCGTCGTAGTCGCACATCATGTGGGGCTGCAGCAGGGCCAGGACCTCACGGGCCTTCGGGGTGAGCGTGTCCTTCTTCGACAGCGGCAGCACCGCCACCTTGTAGGGCGCCAGGCGCGGGTGGAGGCGCAGCACGGTGCGGACCTCGCCCCGCACCTCCTCCTCGTCGTAGGCGGCGAGCAGGAAGGCCATCATCGTGCGGGTGGCGCCGGCGGCGGGCTCGATCACGTGCGGCGTGTACCGGGTGTTGGTGGCCTGGTCGAAGTAGTCGAGCTTCTCGCCCGAGTGGGTGGCGTGCTGGGTGAGGTCGTAGTCGCCCCGGTTGGCGATGCCCTCGAGCTCGCCCCAGCCCCACGGGAAGAGGAACTCCACGTCGGAGGTGCCCGAGCGAGTAGTGGCTCAGCTCGTCGGCGTCGTGCGGGCGGATGCGCAGCTTGTCCTCGGGGATGCCGAGGGCGATGTACCACTCGTACCGGGCGGCGACCCAGTACTCGTACCACTGGGCGGCCTCCTCCGGCGGCACGAAGAACTCGAGCTCCATCTGCTCGAACTCCCGGGTGCGGAACACGAAGTTGCCGGGCGTGATCTCGTTCCGGAACGACTTGCCGATCTGGGCGATGCCGAACGGCGGCTTCTTGCGGCTCGACTGCAGCACGTTGGCGAAGTTGATGAACATGCCCTGCGCCGTCTCGGGCCGCAGGTAGGCGATGGCGCCCTCGTGCTCCACCGGGCCGGCGTGGGTCTTGAACATGAGGTTGAACTGCCGCGCCTCGGTGAAGGTGTCCTTGCCCCCGCAGTTCGGGCAGGTGGTGAGGTCGTCGAGCTGGTCCTCACGGAAGCGCTCACGGCACTGGCGGCAGTCGACCAGCGGGTCGGTGAAGTTCTTGAGGTGGCCCGAGGCCTCCCAGATGGCTGGCGGCGACAGGATCGAGGCGTCGAGGCCGACGACGTCGTCGCGCATCTGCACCATCGAGCGCCACCAGGCGTCCTTCACGTTGCGGAGCAGCTGCACGCCGATGGGGCCGTAGTCGTAGGTGGACCGGAACCCGCCGTAGATCTCGGCCGACGGGAACACGAAGCCGCGGCGCTTGGAGAGGTTGACGATCTTCTCCATGAGCGAGGTGTCGTTGGGCACCTCGATGGGCGTCGGGGCTTCGGACTCGGGGGCGTCGGCTGCGGCGTCGACAACGTCATCGGACATGGCGACGCAGCGTAGTGGGCGGCCCCAACCCCTCCCGCAGCCGTTGGAGCGAACGGTCGACCAAGATGTCCGGGTGACCGTCCCGACGCAGCCCTCCGCTCCGGACCCGACCGCTGTCGTCGGCCGCCGCTTCGGTGCCGTCGCCATCGACCTCGGCATCCTCTGGGTGTTCAGCGCCGTCTACTGGATCCTGGCGTCGGAGGAGGAGCCCGGTTCGTCGATCTTCGTGAACGGGCCCTGCACCGGGCGGGCCATCTGCTCGAACCTCAACGAGCGCTACGTGGCCGGCTGGCCCATGGCCATCCTGATGCTCATCTGGCTCGCCTACATGGTCGCTGTGTTCGTGCTGCAGCGGGGGCTCACGGGCCGCACGATCGGCACGATGCTGACCGGCCTCGTCGTGGTCGGGGCCGACGGCCGGCCGCTCGGGGCGGGCAAGGCCCTGCTGCGCAGCGTCGCCGGCATCGTCGATTACCTGCCGTGCTGCCTGCCGATCGTCGGGTTCGTCACCGTGCTGGTCACGAAGGGCCACCGCCGGGTCGGCGACATGGCCGCCGACAGCTACGTGATCGGCGCCGAGGGCTTCGGCCGGCCCGTGACGCTGCCCGGGCCCCCGCAGCCCGTCCTGCCGCCGGCTCCGATGCCCGACGGGTACCCGGCCCAACCGCCGCTCCCGCCCGCCGCACAGCCCCCGGTGGCACCGGCACCCCGGCCGGCACCGACGCCGCAGCCCACCTTCGCTCCCCCGCCGCCGGCCATGCCCCATGCCGGTGTCCGCGGCCCGTTCCGACCGCCGGGCGCGCCCGGGGTCGGTCCAGTGCCTCCCGGTGGGAGCAGTCAGGCACCGACACCGGCGCCGTCACCCTCGGACACCGAGGCGGTGTGGGACCCGGCGCGCCGGGCCTATCTCCAGTGGGACCCGGCCCGGCAGGAGTGGTTGCAGTTCGACCAGGCCACCCAGCGGTGGCAGCAGTACGACGCCGCCACCGGTCGGTGGCGGCCCGTCGAGGGCTGATCAGCGAGCAGGCCGGCCTGAGCGGGCGACCCCGGCGGGTCGCCCGAATGCTCAGCCCGGGCGCTTGTCGAGCGGCGTGATCTCGAGCACGCCCGCCTCGATCAGCCGCTGCACCTCGGCCGGGTCGAGCCCGAGCAGCTCGGTGCAGATGACCTCGGTGTGCTCGCCGAGCCACGGTGCCGGCTCCTCGACCGGCGGGGCCATGGCGGTGCCGAAGAAGGCCGGGCCCTCGAACAGGATCGTGCCGACGGCCGGCTGGTCGACCGGCACCGGGAAGCCCCGGGCGGCCAGGTGCTCGTTCTCGGTGATGTCCCGCGAGTGCAGCATCGCCCCGGCGGGGACGCCCACGGCCTGACACCGGTCCGCGACCTCGAAGCGGTCGATGCCGGCGGTCCACGCACCGACCACGGCGTCGATCTCGTCGACGTTGGCCCGGCGGGCGTCGAGGGTGGCGAAGCGGGGGTCGTCGGCCAGCTCGGGCGAGCCGATGAGCCCGGCCAGCGCAGCCCAGTCGGCGTCGTCGCGGCAGGTGATGGCGACCCAGTCGTCGTCGCCGGCGCAGCGGTACATGGCGCCGGGCGTGCCCCGCTCGGCGTGGATGCCGCGGGCCTTCACCGAGCCGGGCTCGAGCGACTCGGCGGCCAGCAGGTCGGCGAGCACGCCGGTGACGGCCTCGCACTGGGCGATCTCGACGAAGCCGCCCTCGACGGTGCCGCGGCGGCGGCCGATCAGGGTGGCCAGCGCGCCGACCGCCGAGAGGCGGCCCACGAAGTGGTCGGGGAAGATCGAGGCGGTGCCGGCAGGCTCCTCCTCGTTCTCGTAGCTCCAGAGGTAGGACAGACCACCGGGGGCCTGAGTGCTGGGCCCGTAGCCCCGCCACGACGCCCACGCACCGCGGGAGCCCATGAGCTGGCTGGCGGCCATGGCGATGCCGGGGTTGGCCGCGGCCAGGTCGGCGTAGCCGATGCCGAGCTCCTCCATCACACCGGTTGAGCCGTTCTCGATCACGACGTCGGAGACCTTGGCCAGCTCGCGCAGCAGGTCGCGGCCCTCGGTGGTGCGGGCGTTGACGCCGAGCCCCCGCTTCGAGCGGCTCGACGAGGCGAACGACGGCCCCATCTCGATGCCGGTGATGACCCGGATGAAGTCGTAGTGCGAGCGGCTCTCGATCTTCATCACGTCGGCGCCGTACTCGGCGAAGAGGCGACCGGCCTCGACGCCGACGGCGCCCTGGCCGAAGTCCATGACCCGCAGGCCCGCGAGCGGCAGGGCCGGCTCGGGCAGCGGGGCGCCGGTGCGGGCTTCGCCGAGGGAGGCGAAGACCTGGTCGGTGTGCTCACCCACGGTCGGGGCCGGGCTGGTGGGGCCGGCCCGCTCGCCGTCGATCTCGAAGTAGCCCGACGCGGCCCTGGCCACCACGCCCGGCGCGACCTCGAGGTCCATGAACGTGCCGCGGGAGGCGAAGTGCTCGTTGGTGAGCACCCGGGGCGGGTCGAGCACCGGCGTGCACACGATGCCGCGCTCCTGGGCCTGCTCGGAGACGGTCTCGACGCTGAGGTCGGCGAACAGCTCCTCGTAGAGCGGGTTCAGCACCGCGTCGGCGATGGCGAAGCGGCCGGGGAAGGACTCGTACTCCTCGTCCTGGAGGTACTCGGGCTCGCCCAGCCATGCCCGCATGGCCCGCCACTGCGGCGGGCTCAGCACGATGAGGCGGACGTAGCCGTCGCGGCACTTGAAGATCGGGTAGACGGGCCCGGAGCCGTTGCGGACGTCGGTGCCGTCGAAGCCCATCGCCTGGCGCACCGAGAAGTTCGGCAGCGACCAGTCGGCGGTCTGCAGCAGGGCCTCGTTGACCGAGATGTCGAGCAGCTGGCCGGCGCCGGTCTCCTCCCGCTGGAAGAGGGCACAGAGGATGGCCCAGGCCACGATCGAGCTGGCCACGTCGTTGCAGAACTGGCCGGGGGCCGGCAGGGGCTCACGGGTGAACACGCCGGCCTTGAAGGTCATGCCGCCGGTGGCGGACAGGACCTGGTCGGTGGCGACCCGGCCCGACCACGGGCCGGTGAGGCCGTAGGTCGTCGCCGCGGCGACGACGAGGTGCGGGTTGGCGTCCGACAGCTCCTGGACGGTCTGGCCGGCGACGGTCGGGGTGTTGGTGACCACCACGTCGGCGTGGCGGAGCAGCTCGGCGAAGCGCTCACGGTCGCCCGCGTCGTCGAGGTCGAGGGCGACGCCGAGCTTGCCGGCGTTGCGCATGGCGAACGAGAGCGAGACGCCCTTGCGGATCGGGGCGAGCCCGCGGGCCGATGACCCCTCGGGCGGCTCGACCTTCACGACCTCGGCACCGAGGTCGCCCAGCAGCCGTGGCGCCAGCTCGGCGTGCTCCACGGTCAGGTCGACGACCCGCAACCCAGTGAGCGGAAGCACCCGTCCGTCCGTCATCGTTCCCCCTAGAACTCGACCGGGCGCGCCTCCGCGCCGGAACCGGCGAAGGTACCAGCCGAGGCGACGGGGGCGGGCCGCCCGGCTGGAGAGATCCGAGGCGCGGGAGGGGCGGCCGACCTACCCTCGGGCGATGCGCGGAGGCCAGGACGAGTACCTCCAGTCCACCAACCGTGAGGTCGGCGCCCCCTACGTCGAGGGCCAGTGGCAGTCGATCCGGCCCCTGGGCTGGGCGTCACTGGTCTGTGCGCTGCTGTGGGTCGGCGGCTTCGGCTCGTTCTTCGCCATCGGCTTCGGCCTCATCGGGATCGTCGGTCGCTACAACGTCCCCGACGCCGACTACCCGCCGCCGGGCCTTCGGATGTGCCAGGTCGGTGTCGCGCTCGGGATCATCGGCCTGATCGCGACCTTCGCCCTCGTCATCATCTGACCGACGCGGACATCGACGACATCCGCGACCTCAGTGGTCGAGGACGGTGACCGAGCGCAGGCGGCGCTCGAGGTGGTGCTCGACGGTCCGCGTGGCCAGGTGGTCGATCTCGTGGGTGGCCGGTGAGGCCGGCAGGGCGAGGGCGTCGTTGAGGCGGCCGCCGAGGATCATCTGCAGCAGCTCCACCGCCTCGGGCGACACCGACTGGCCCCGCCGGCACGTGCGGCACAGCAGGCCACCGGACTCCATGTCGAAGGCCACGAGGGGCGTGTCGTCGTCGCCGCACTGCACGCACGCCTCGACCTCCGGGCGGTAGCCCTCCAGCGCCAGCACCTTCCAGAAGAACGACGGCACCACGAGCGGCGAGTCGGAGGCGTCGAGCGTGCGGAGCGCCCCGACGAGCATCTGGTAGAGGCGGGGGTTGACCTCGCCCTCCTGCACCAGCTGGTCGGCGGTCTCGAGCATGGCCGATGCCCGGGCGAAGCGGTCGACGTCGGTGCGCAGCGACGGGAAGCGATCGATGGTCTCGGCCTGGGTGACGATGTCGAGCTCACGGCCCTCGTACAGCTGGACGGCGACGTGGCTGGTCGGTTCGAGGCGCCCGCCGAACTTCGACTTGGTCTTGCGCACGCCCTTGGCCACGCCGCGGACCTTGCCCCGGCCGCGGGTGAGCAGCACCACGATGCGGTCGGCCTCGCCCAGCTTGTAGGTGCGCAGCACGACACCCTCGTCGCGATGGAGGGTGCCGCGGCTCACGGGGTCACTCGCTCAGCCCACCGAAGCGGCGGTCGCGGGCCTGGTACTCACGGACGGCATCGAAGAGGTGCTCGCGCCGGAAGTCGGGCCACAGCACCTCGGTGAAGACGAGCTCGCTGTAGGCGGCCTCCCAGAGCAGGAAGTTGGAGAGCCGGTACTCGCCCGAGGTGCGCACGACGAGGTCGGGGTCGGGCATCGACGGGTCGTAGAGGCGCTTGGCGATGGCCTTCTCGTCGATCTTGGCGGCGGGCACGCCCTCCTCGACCAGGCGCCGGACGGCGTCGACGATCTCGGCCTTGCCGCCGTAGTTGAACGCGATGGTGAGCGTGAGCGTGCGGTTCTTCGCGGTCAGCTCGGCCGACTCGTCGATGCGGCGCAGCAGTCGCTTGGGCACCCGCCAGTCGCGGCGGCCGATGAACTGGATGCGCACGCCCTTGTCGTTGAGCTCGTCGCGCCGCCGCACCAGCAGCGACTCGTTGAAGCCCATGAGGAAGCGGACCTCGTCGGTGGGGCGGCGCCAGTTCTCGGTGGAGAAGGCGTAGACGGTGAGCCATCGCACGCCCAGGTCGAGGGCACCCTCGACGGCGTCCATCAGGGCCTCTTCGCCCGCGGCATGGCCATCGGTGCGCTTCAGGCCACGGCGCTGGGCCCAACGGCCGTTGCCGTCCATGACCGCCGCCACGTGGTTGGGGATTCGGGCAGGGTCGATGCCGGGGACGTCCACGCGGCGAGGTTACCGCCGCGCCTTCGACCCGCCGGTACCATCGGCGACCTCATGGCCCCCTCCGACCGCCTCGCCGCCAACACGCGGAAGGCCCTGGAGGTCATCACCGAAGCCATGCCCGCCGGCGAGGTGCGCGACGGCCAGCTCGAGATGGCCGAGGCGGTGGCCCGGGCGATCGTCGACGGGCACCACCTGGTGGCCCAGGCCGGCACCGGCACCGGCAAGACCTTCGCCTACCTGGTTCCGGCCATCCTGTCGGGCCGCAAGACGGTGGTGGCCACCGCCACCAAGGCGCTGCAGGACCAGCTCGCCGGCAAGGACCTCCCCTTCCTCGCCGAGCACCTCGATACGCCGTTCGACTTCGCCGTGCTGAAGGGCCGCTCCAACTACGTGTGCCTCCAGCGCATCCGGGAGCTGAGCGGCGGCGACCAGCTCGCCCTCGAGGTCGGGCCCCGGCCTCCGGCGGAGGAGATCGCCGTGCTCTCGCGCTGGGCCGCCTCGTCCGAGACGGGCGACCGGGCCGAGCTCGACCGCGAGCCCAGCTACCAGGCGTGGGCCGCGGTCAGCGTCGGGCCGCGGGAGTGCCCCGGTGCCGGCAAGTGCCCGAAGGGCGACGACTGCTTCGCCGAGAAGGCCCGGCGGGCCGCGGCCGATGCCGACGTCGTCGTGGTCAACACCCACCTCTACGGGATGCACCTGGCCACCGGCGGCGCCGTGCTGCCCGAGCACGACCTGCTGGTGGTCGACGAGGCCCACCAGCTCGAGGACACCGTCGCCGCCACCGCCGGGGTCGAGATGACGGCCGGCCGCTTCACCGCGCTGGCCCGCAACGTCGGCGCCATCGTCGACGACGCCGAGCTGGTCGCCAACATCGACGAGCTGGCGGGCATGTGGCGCGCCGCGCTCACCGAGGAGCGGGGCCGGCGCCTGCGAGGCCGCCTCGACGGCGACCCGGCGCGTGTGCTCTCCCTCGCCCGCTCCCGGCTGGACCCGGCGATGGCCGCCCTGCGCAAGGTGCCCGACGAGGGCGCCGGCGACGTGGGCGCCCGCAAGATCCGGGCGATGCAGGCCCTCACCTCGCTGATCGACGACATCGACGCGGTGCAGGAGGTGCGGGTCGACGAGGTGTCGTGGGTCGAGGGCACCGAGGAGAACCCGGTCCTGCGGGTCGCCCCGGTCGACGTCGGCGAGCTGCTGGCCGAGCAGCTCTGGCCGACCGCCACCGCCGTGCTCACCAGCGCCACGCTGCCAAGCGCCCTCCCCGACCAGGTCGGGCTGCCCCCGGGCGGGTTCCAGCGCCTCGACGTCGGCAGCCCCTTCGACTACCCCACCCAGGCGCTGCTCTACTGCGCCGCCCACCTCCCCGACCCGCGCTCGGCCGCGTTCGACCCTGCCGTGCACGACGAGCTCGAAGCGCTCATCACCGCAGCCGGCGGGCGCACGATGGCGCTGTTCACCAGCTACCGGGCGCTGCAGGCCGCGGTGGCGGCGCTGAGGCCGCGGCTGAAGGTCGAGGTCCTCGCCCAGGACGACCTGCCGAAGCCGGCGCTGGTGGCGCGCTTCGCCGCCGAACCCGAGACCTGCCTGTTCGCCACCATGGGCTTCTGGCAGGGCGTCGACGTCCCCGGCGACACCCTCACGCTCGTCACCATCGACCGCCTGCCGTTCCCGCGGCCCGACGACCCGTTGCTGCAGGCCCGCCGCGAACGGGCGCGCGCCGACGCCTTCCGCATGGTCGACCTGCCCCGTGCCACCACGCTGCTCGCACAGGGCGCCGGCCGGCTGGTGCGCTCCACCACCGACAAGGGGGTCGTCGCGATCCTCGACCCCCGGCTGGCCACCAACGCCAGGTACCGGTGGGACATCGTGAACGCGCTGCCGCCGATGCGGCGGACCCGGGAGCGGGCCGAGGCCGAGGAGTTCCTCCGGTCACTCGACCGGGACGACTGACGCCGAGGGCGCCGGTCGGTCGGACGTCGGTCGGCGCCGGTCTCAGGGCCCCGACGACGTCGGACGCGGCGTCAGGCCGCGGCGCCCCGGCGACGACGCTGGGCGTCGATGCGTCGGGCGGACTTCACGATCTCGTTCCACCGCGGGATGCCGCCCTCGTCGGGCGGGTTGGCTCCCATGTCGATGGCGAGAGCCTCGAGGAAGCCGGACAGGCTCATGCCCGCTTCCTCGGAGACGCGGTGCCAGACCTCGTGGCTCTCGGCCGTGAGATAGGCGTGAATCGCTCGTCGCTCGTCTGCCATGGAAGAAAACCTAGGCCTGCAAAGCTCTGGTTGTCCTTGTTGACAGCTCAAGATCTCCTCAAGTTGGTGCATGGCCACCCAGAATCACCCTGATGAGGTGCTTGGCGTAGGACTGCTGTCCCATCGGGGGTGATCCATCCGTACCAGCGACGCCGTTGCGGCCGCGAGGCGAGGCTCAGAAGCCGAGGCGGTCGAGCGCCTGCGAGCGGCGCTGCCAGTCCTTGTCGACCTTCACGAACAGCTCGAGGAAGGCGCCCTTGGGTAGCTGCTCGCGCACCGCGGTGCCGACCTGCTTGAGCACCGCGCCCTTGCGCCCGATCACGATCCCCTTCTGGGAGTCGCGCTCGACGAGGATCTCGACGCGGATGCGGGGCCACTCCCACTCGACCACGCGGGTGGCGATCGAGTGCGGCAGCTCGTCGTGGGTGACGGCGAGCAGCTGCTCGCGCACCAGCTCGGCCACCCAGAACGCCTCGGGCACGGTGGTGACGGTGTCCTCCGGGTACCACGGTGGGCCTTCCGGTAGCCGGCTCATGATCTCGGCGACGAGCGCGGGGACACCGGAGCCGGTCTTGGCCGACACCGCGAAGTAGGCCGAGCGGTCGAGCTGGTCGGCGGCCTTGGCCAGCTGCGCCAGTACCTCGTCGGGCGAGGCGATGTCGGTCTTGTTCACGACGATGATGGCGTCGTTGGGCACCTGACCGGCCACGAAGCGGTCGCCGGGGCCGATCGGAGCGGTGGCGTCGACCACCAGGCACACGACGTCGACGCCGGAGGTGGCGTTGCTGGCCGTGGCGTTGAGCCGCTCGCCGAGCAGGGTGCGGGGCTTGTGGATGCCCGGGGTGTCGACGAACACGATCTGGGCGTCGGGTCGGTTGAGCACGCCGCGGATCTGCGAGCGGGTGGTCTGCGGCTTGTCCGAGGTGATGGCCACCTTGGTGCCGAGGATGGCGTTGAGCAGAGTGGACTTCCCGACGTTGGGCCGTCCGACGAGTGTGCAGAACCCTGACCTCATGGCGCGGTCTCCGTGTCGTGGCGGTCGCCCGCGTCGTGGTTGCGGCCGCGGGGCGGTCGCGGGTGGTGCGATCGTCGCGGTCGCCGTCGCGGTCGGGCTCCTCGATGCGCTCGACGCGCACCACCCCGATGCGCCGACCCTGCACCTGCTCGGCGGTGAGCAGGTGGCCGTCGCAGGTGGTGGTCTCCCCCTCGTCGGGGACGTGCCCGAGCAGGTGGAACATGAGCCCGCCGATGGTGTCCCAGTCGCCCTCGGGCAGCTCGGAGCGGAGCAGGTCGTTGACCTCGTCGATGGCCATGCGGGCCTGCACCTTGACGCTGCCGTCGGCCTGGGGCTCGATCATCGGGTCCTCGCGGTCGAACTCGTCGACGATCTCGCCGACCAGCTCCTCGAGGAGGTCCTCGAGCGTGACCAGCCCGGCGGTGCCGCCGTACTCGTCGACCACGATCGCCATGTGGAACTTGCGGGCCTGCATCTCGGGCAGCAGCTGGGCGATGCGCTTGGTCTCGGGCACGAAGTGGGCGGGCCGCACGAGCTCGCTCACCGCAACCTCGTCCCGACCGTCGCGGCCGGCCCGCATGAGGTCCTTGGCGTAGGCGATGCCGACGATGTCGTCGATGCCGTCGCCGCACACCGGCACCCGGCTGCGACCGTTCATCAGCACGACCTCCATGGCGTCGGCCACGCGGAAGTCGGCGTCGATGCTGAGCATGTCGGGCCGGGGCACCATGACCTCGCGGACGATGGTGTCGCCGAACTCGATGATCTGCTCGATGAGCTCGCGCTCCTCGGCATCGATGACCTCTTCCTCGACGGCGACGTCGGCGAGGGCGAGCAGCTCCTCCTCCGACACGAAGGGCCCTTCCTTCAGGCCCTTGCCGGGGAGGAGCACGTTGGTCAGCCCGATCAGGCCGCGGGAGATGATGCGCAGCGGCCAGAAGCGCACCATGGCCGCCACCGGCGGGGCAGCCAGGAGGGCGGACTGCTCGGGGTGCTCGATCGCCCACGTCTTGGGTGCGGCCTCGGCCAGCACGAACACGAGCACCACGTTGACGAAGGTGGCGACGGCGAGGCCCCAGGGCCCGAAGAGCCGGTCGGCGAGCACGCCGGTGAGGGTGGCCTGCACCAGCTGGCAGACGAGCACCACCAGCAGCACGCCGTTGAGGAAGCGCTCCGGGTGCGAGACCAGTTCGAGCAGCCGGTTGGCTCCCCACCGGTTGTCCTCGGCGAGGGCCTGGGCCTTCGAGCGGGTCATGCGGGTGAGGGCGGTCTCCGCCATGGCGAGGAAGACCGACACGAGCAGCAGCACCACGATCGTGATGAGCATCGCCCACTCGCTGGTGGTCATGGCCAGGATCATCGGGGCGACCTCAGTCCGCGTCGGCGTCGGTGGCCGGGGGCACGATCGACCCGGGCGCCGCGTCGGTCGACTGCGACGCGGCCCGCGCCGCGGCTTCCGCGTCGGCGGCGGCGGCCTCGGCGGCCACCGCGGCCCAGGGGTCGGAGGCCAGCGGGCCGTGGTGGGCGGCGAGCAGCTCGCGCTCGCGGGCCTGCATCGCGAGGCGGCCGGGCTCGTCGGCGTGGTCCATGCCGAGGAGGTGGAGGATGCCGTGCACCACGAGCAGGGCGAGCTCGTCGTCGTAGGAGCCGGCGTGGCCCTCGGCGTTGCGGTCGGCGATGGTGGGGCACACGACGACGTCGCCGAGCAGCAGCGGCAGGTCGTCCATGTCCTCGTCGAGGCGGTCGGGGCCGGGGCCGCCGTTGTCGGGCCAGCGGCCCGGCGGGTTGGCCTCGCCGTCGATCGGGAAGGAGAGCACGTCGGTGGGGCCGGCGTGGCCCATGAAGCGCTCGTTCAGGTCGGCGATGGTGGCCTCGTCGACGAACAGCACCGACAGCTCGCACTCGCCCTGCACGCCCTCGGCGGCGAGGACGGCGACGGCGAGCGCCTGCCAGCGATCGGTGTCGACCGGGCGAGCGGCCTGCTCGTCGGCGACGAAGACGGTGACCTCACCGTCGGGAGGGCCGTGCCGTCGGGGCCGGCGGCTCCTCGGGGGCTCGGTCACCCCTCGGTCTCCGCGGCGGGGGACGGGGACGCCTCGGGGACGGCGCCGGCGGCCTTGCGCTCGGCTGCGGCCTCATAGGCGCTGACGATGTCCTGCACGATGCGGTGGCGCACGACGTCGCCGGCGGTGAGCTTCACCCAGGCCAGGCCGTCGATGTCGGAGAGCACGGGCTCGAGGCCGAGCAGGCCGCTGCGGCCGCCGGGCACGTCGACCTGGGTGGTGTCGCCGGTGATGACGGCCTTGGAGCCGAAGCCGATGCGGGTGAGGAACATCTTCATCTGCTCGGGCGTGGTGTTCTGGGCCTCGTCGAGGATGATGAAGCTGTTGTTCAGCGTGCGGCCGCGCATGAACGCGAGCAGGCGCGACCTCGACGACGCCGCGGTCGAGGAGGCGCTGGGCGCCCTCCGACTCGACCATGTCGTAGAGGGCGTCGTAGAGCGGGCGCAGGTAGGGGTCGACCTTGGCCATGAGGTCGCCGGGCAGGAAGCCGAGGCGCTCGCCGGCCTCGACCGCGGGCCGGGTGAGGATGATGCGGTCGACCTGCTTGTTCTGCAGCGCCTGCACGGCCATGGCGACGGCCAGCCAGCTCTTGCCGGTGCCGGCGGGGCCGACGCCGAAGGTGACGATGTTGTTCCGGATGGCCTCGATGTACCGCTTCTGGCCGCTCGTCTTGGGGCGCACCATGCGGCCCTTGGCGCCGCGCAGCACGTCGGTGGCCAGCACCTCGGAGGGGCGCTCGTCGGCCTTCACCATGTCGATGCTGCGGCGCACGGCGGTGGCCTCGAGGACCTGGCCCTGCTGGAGGAGCACGACCATCTCCTCGAAGAGGCGCCCGACCTGCTCGGCCTCGCGGCCCTCGACGGTGATCTCGTTGCCGCGCACGTGCACGTCGGTGTCGGGGAACGCGTCCTCGACGAGCCGCAGCAGCTCGTCGCGCGACCCCAGGAGCCCGGTCATGAGGTGGTTGCCGGGGACGTGGACGTTGACCTTCGTGTCTGGCATGAGACCTCTCAGCCTAGAGGCGTCCCGGTCGGGCGCCGCCCCGGAATGCGAGACTGCGGCGATGGAGCCCGACGCCTCGCCCGAGGTCCCCGCCAACCCCGTCGACGCCTACGTCCCGACCGACGAGGCCCTCGACGCGTGGGTCGCCGAGTTGCGCACCGACGCCGCCGCCCGCTCGCGTTCGACGGTCGGTGCGATGAAGGCCGTTGCGGCCGACGACGCCACCGTGGTCGGGGTGCTCGCGGACCTCCGCGAACGTGGGGCGCAGGTGCTGCTCACCACCACCGCCGGGCGCCGTCACCGCGGCGAGGTGCTGATCGTGGGCCCTGACGCCCTGGTGCTGCGGGTGGGCGTGAGCGAGTGGCTGATCACCCGCATCGCCGCGGTGGCCTCGGTGCGCATGGTGGGCGGCGACCCGGTGACCGGTGAGGGCTCCCCGTCGAGCCCGGCGAGCTTCGGGCGCCTCCTCGGGGCGGCCGCGGAGCCCGGCGAGTGGATCCGCATCTCCACCGGCGGCGAGGCCTTCGGCGGCACGGTCGTGGCCGTCAGCGCCGAGGTGGCGGTGATGCGCCTCGACAACGGCGACCTCACCTACGTGAACCTCGACGCCGTGGAAGAGGCGTCGCTCGCGACCAGCGGCCGCTGACGCGGACGAGGAACAGCAGGAGGAGCGGGTGAAGGCGGAGACGGCGGGCTACTCGGGCACACCGCTGGTGAAGAAGCTCGGCATCAAGGAGGGCCACCGGGTCGCCCTGGTGAACGCGCCACCCGAGCTGCTCGACCTCCTCGGTGAGCTGCCGCCCGACGTGGAGCTGCAGACCGGCCTCGACCCGGCGCCCGACGTGAGCCTGGCGTTCTTCACCGAGGTCGTCGACCTGCACGACGCTCTCGACGGCCTGGCGGCGGCGGCCTTCCCCGACCGGTCGATCTGGCTGGCGTGGCCCAAGAAGACGTCGGGCGTCGCCACCGACCTGACCGGCGACGTGGTGCGGGGCGAGGTGCTGGCCACGAAGCTCGTCGACGTGAAGATCTGCGCCATCTCCGACGTGTGGTCGGGCCAGAAGGTGATGTGGCGCAAGGAGCACCGGAAGGGCTGACCCCTCCGGCACTCCCCTGTTGCGGCTCCCCGCGAGGCCGGGTCAGTGGCCCCAGATGCCGACGAGCTGGTCGAGGGCGGCGCCCCACCCGTCGTGGAAGCCCATCTCCGCGTGCTTGGCCGCGTCCTCGGGCGTCGCGTGCAGGACCGTGGCGGTGTAGCGGCAGCCGTCGCCCTCGGGGGCCACGGTGATGAACGCGGTGAACGGCATCTCGCCGCCGTTGGGGCGGAAGCCCGGGCCCATGGCACCGGTGAACACGAAGCGCTCGCCGGGCACGTAGTCGAGGACGCAGCCGGACTCGTCGTTGACCATGTCGCCGTCGGGCGACTCCATGCGGGTGCGGAAGATGCCGCCGGGCCGGAGGTCGATCTCGGCGTCGGTGGTCTTCCACGGGGCCGGGGTGAACCACTGCACGATGCGCTCGGGGTCGGTCCAGGCAGCGAGCACGAGCTCGGGGGCCACGGGGACGACCCGCTCGAGAACGAGGTCGCACTCGGGGTTCGGCGCGGCGGAAGCGGTGTTGGGCTGGGTGTCGGTCATGTCGGGTTCCCTTCGAGGGTGGAGAGATAGGTGTCGAGCTGGTCGAGGCGGGCGCCCCACAGCCGGTGCTGGGCGTCGAGCCAGTGCTCGGCCGGTGCGAGGCCGACGGGCACGAGCTGGTAGGTCCGCACCCTCCCCTGCTTGGTGGAGGTCACCAGGCCGCTGCGGCCGAGCAGGTCGAGGTGGGCCATGAACGAGGGCAGCGCCATGTCGAAGTGGCCGGCCAGCGCGCTCGTCGCGGCGGGGCCACGACCGAGCTGCTCGACCACGGCCCGGCGGGTGGGGTCGGCGAGCGCGGTGAAGACCTCGTCGAGCGGAGCGGTGCGGATGGCCATGTCCGCCACCATGACACCGTCCAACACTTAGGTCAAGCCCTAAGTGTTGTTCCCTCGGCTCCCCGACCGGACCCGAAGCTGCGGCGGTACTGGGCCGGTGTGGTGGCGAGACGGCGCTGGAACGCCCGGTGCAGCACCTCCCGGCTGGCGAATCCGCAGCGGCGGGCGACGACCTCGATGCCCACGTCGGAGGTCTCGAGCAGTTGGCGGGCGGCGTCGAGGCGCAGGTCCTCGACGTGGCGGCCCGGCGAGTGCCCGGTCTCGGCCGTGAAGCGACGGGCGAAGTGGCGCTCGCTCCACCCGACCCGCTCGGCCAGCGCCGCCACCGACAGGTCGGCGTCGAGGTTCGCCCCCGCCCACTCGAGCAGGGGCGCGAACGTGGCCGACCCGCCCTCGGTCGACGCCAGCTGGACGCTGTACTGCGACTGGCCCCCCGAGCGCCGCACCGGCAGCACCAGCCAGCGGGCCACGAGGTGGGCGAGCTCCTCGCCCAGGTCCTCGGCGACGAGGGCGAGGGTGAGGTCGATGCCCGCGGTGACCCCGGCCGAGCTCCACACGTCGCCGTCGCGCACGTAGATGCGGTCGGGCTCGACCGTGATCGACGGGTGCCGGTCGGCCAGGTACGACGCCACCGCCCAGTGGGTGGTCGCGGTGCGGCCGTCGAGCAGGCCGGCGGCGGCGAGCACGAACGTGCCGGAGCAGACCGACGCCACCCGCCGGGCACGGCGGGCGAGGCGGGCGACGTGGCGCACCAGCTCGGGGTCGGCCGCCGCCTCGTCGAACCCGAGGCCACCCACGACGACGAGGGTGTCGACCGGCCCTCTGATCGAGGAGAGGGGTCGGGCCTCGATGACCATGCCGCCCTCGCACTCCACCCGGTCGGTGAGGGCCGCCACGCGGATGTCGTACTCGGCCCGCCGGGTGAGCGTGTTGCACTGCGAGAACACCGAGGCCGGTCCGGTGAGGTCGAGCGACTCGGTGCCGTCGTAAGCGACGATCACCACCGACCGGGGACGGGAGACGCCGGTGTCCGAGATCGTCACGAACCTGTCCTGGCTGCCATTCCCCCACCATCGCACACTGAGGCCATGCAGATCGCCCTCGCCCTCTACGACCGCTTCACCGCCCTCGACATCGTCGGGCCGTTCCAGGTGCTGGCCGAGCTCCCCGGCGCCGAGTGCGTCTTCGTGGCCGAGACCCCGGGCCCGGTGCTCGACCACACCGGCGTGCTCTCGATGGTGGCCACCGCCTCCTTCGACGAGGTCACCGCCCCCGACATCGTGGTGGTGCCCGGCGGGCTGGCCGACGGCGACGCCACCCCGGACGACCCGATGGTGCAGTGGATCCGCGCCGTGCACCCCACGACCAGGTGGACCACCTCGGTGTGCACCGGCTCGATCTACCTGGCCCTCGCCGGCCTGCTCGACGGGGTCGACGCCACGTGCCACTGGTCGGACCTCGAGCACCTCGGCGAGCTGGGTGCCCTGCCCACCTCCGAGCGGGTGGTGATCCGGGGCAAGGTCGCCACCGCCGCCGGCGTGTCGTCGGGAATCGACCTCGGCCTCACGCTCGCCGCCGAGCTGTTCGGCGACGACATCGCCAAGGCCGTGCAGTTGGCCATCGAGTACGACCCCGAGCCGCCCTTCGACGCCGGCTCACCCGAGAAGGCCGGCCCGGAGCTGGTGGCCGTCGTGCGGGCGGTCATGGCCGACCCGGCCCGCGGCGCACGCCGCAACTGAGACCACCCCTCCCCCCGCTCGACCCCCATCCCGTTCTGGTGGAGGTCTCGTGTCGGATTCCGACACGAAAGCTCCACCAGAACCGAAGGTGAGCGGTCGAACCCGCGGACGGCTCAGTCGGAGGTGCTGGAGGGCTCGGCCCGCAGGTGCTCGAGGGTGCCGGGTTCGATGCGGCACGACTCGATGAAGGCCTCGACGTCGGAGCGCTTGAGGCGGATCACCCGGCCGAAGCGGTAGCCGGGGAGCTTGCCGTCGTCGATGAACTTGTAGAGCGTGCGCAGACCGACGCCGAGGAAGTCGGCGGCGTCGCCGCTGCTCATCCACTGGATCGGTTCGTCGGTGGCCATGGCCCCGACACTAGGGCACGACGTACCCTGTGGGTGCCTTTCGGTCCACGCCCTCGCTCCGCGAATGAGCCGTTGGACCTCCTTGTCGGTCACTGTCCGTGACCCTACGTTGGCCGTCGTCACCCGGCGGGGTGGCCCAACAGGCGGAAACAGCGAGGCCGTCAGGCGGACGGCAGAGCGGAGACGGACGATGCGCGGGAACGAGTCCGCGTCGTCGACGACGGCGGGTGGCAGCACCAACGGCGGGAACAGTGGCGACGGTGCCCGACGGGGCCGGCGAGGAGGAAACCGGCGCGGCCTCCCGACCGGCCGGGCGCTGGCCGGCGGCCTGCTCGTCACGATGGCGGCGGTGGTGGTGTTCGCCGCCTACGCCGGGGCCAACGAGCGGCCCTCCACCTCGGTCGCGGTCGCCCGACGTGACCTCGACCCCGGCCAGCGGTTGGGCGCCGACGACGTCGAGGTGCGCTCTGTCGAAGTCGCCTCCGACATCGCCGACCGCTCGTTCTCCGATGCCTCGGCGCTGGTCGGCGCCGTGACCCTCGGGCCCGTCGGTGCCGGGGAGCTCGTCCAGGAGGGCTCGGTCCGGCTGGGCTCGGCGGCCGCACCCGGCAGTGCCTCGGCCGACGCGACCGCCGATGACACCGGTCCCGAGTTCTCCTTCCCGGTCGACCGGGAGCGGGCGCTCGCCGGCGACGTCCGCCCCGGCGAGGAGGTCGACCTGCTCGCCACCTTCGGCTCCGGGTCCGACGCCACCACCGAGGTGCTCGCCCGACGGGCCCGCGTCCTTCACGTCCAGGAGGCCCGCACCGGCACCCTCGGCTCCTCGGGTCGGCTCGTGCTGACGGTCGGCCTGGCCTCCGACGCCGAGGTCGTCGACGTGGCCCACGCGTCGGAGGTCGCCGCCATCACCCTCGTGAGGCCGTCTGGGAAGGGCGGGCGGTCATGACCAGCGAGCACTACGTGGTGCTCGGCGCGGCGCGGCCCCGTGCCGCGTGGTTCGCCGACGTCGGGCGATGGGCCACGTCGGCCGCGCTGCCGGTCGAGTTCGTCCGCTGCGTCTCGGCCGACGAGGTGCGGGCCCGACTGGCCGTCGGCCGCTCGTGGTCGGCAGCGATCATCGACGAGGGCTGCAGCGGACTCGACCGCGACCTCCTCGACGAGGCCCGCCGGGCCGGCTGCGCACCGATCGTGGTCACCGACGGGGCCGGTCGGCGGCGCTGGACCGAACTCGGGGCGTCGGCCGTGCTCACCGAGCCGGTCGACCGTGACGCGATCCTCGCCGTGCTGCGCGAGCACGCCAGCCCGGTCGAACGAGGGCTCGGCGACGTGCTCGACCTGACCGACGCCGACATCGACGCCGTTGCATCGGGCGGGATCGGGCGGCTGATCACCGTCGTGGGCGCCGGAGGCAGCGGCACCTCGACGATGGCCATGGCGGTCGCCCAGGCCGCCGGAGCCGACCCGGCCAACGGCGGTCGTGTCGCCCTCGTCGACGCCGCCCTCGACGCGAGCCTCGCCCTGCTCCACGACAACGGCGACGTCGTGCCAGGGCTCCAGGAGCTGGTCGAGCTGCACCGTACGGGCCGACCCGACCCCACCCAGGTCCGGGCGTCGCTGTGGACGTTCCCCGACCGCGGGTACGACCTCCTGCCGGGGCTTCGCCGCCACCGCGACTGGACCGTGCTGCGACCGCGGGCCCTCGACGCCACGCTCACCTCGCTGCGGCGGACCTACGCCACCGTGGTCGCCGACGCTGACCCCGACCTGGAGGGTGAGCCCGAGACCGGCTCGCTCGACATCGAGGACCGCAACGTCTGCGCCCGCCTGCTCACGGCCGCGGCCGATGTCGTCGTGGTCACCGGCACCGGCGACCTCGTCGGCGTGCACCGGTTGGTGCGGAACCTCGCCGCCCTCGCCGCCCACGACGTCGACCCCCGGCGGCTCCTTCCCGTGATCACCAGGGCGCCACGTGCGCCCCACCGGCGGGCCGAGCTGAGCCGGTCCGTCGCCCTGCTGCTCGGGGAGCTCTCCCCCGGCACGGCCACCGTGGCCCCGCTGATGGTGCCGGCCCGCCGCGACCTCGACCCCGTCCAGCTCGACGGCTCACCCCTCCCCCGCGCGTTGGTCACCCCCGTCGGCACCGCGGTCGCCGCCGTGCTCGAGCGGGTCGGCGAGCGCGGCGGGGTCACGCTCGCCGCCGAGCCGGTGCCGGTGCGCCCTGGCTCCCTCGGCATGGGGGGTGCGGCATGACCGCCACCGACGGCACCAGGGCCGACGACCTCACCCCTCTGGCCGAGGTGGAACAGGCGGTGCAGGCCCGGGCCAAGGACATCGCCCTCGACATGGGCACCCCGGCAGGGCGATCGGCGCTCCGTGCCCTGATCGACGACGAATTGGCCCGCTGGGACGACGACGTGCGCCGCGGCCGCCGCAGCTTCGGGCTCACCAACCCCGATCTCGTCGCCGAACGGGCCTGGCGCAACCTCGCCGGGTACGGCCCCCTCACCGCGCTGCTCGACGACCCCGACGTGTGGGAGATCGAGATCAACTCGCCGTCCGAGGTCTTCGTGAAGCGGCACGCGGGCCCGAGCGGCTACCACCACGAGGGGTTCCACGACGACGACCACGTCACCCGCACGCTGACCAAGCTGCTCGACGACTCCATCACCAGCCATCGCAAGCTCGACCCGAGCGAGGGCCTCCAGGACGCCCAGCTCGACGACGGTTCCCGCCTCCACATCGTCCACGGGGACCTCGCCCGGGGCGGACACCTCATGGTGAACATCCGTCGGTTCACCGGGGTGCCGTTCACCCGGCTCGACGAGCTCGTCGACCGCGGCACGCTCAGCACCGCCGCGGCCGGGTTCCTGGCCGCCGCGGTCCGCGTGGGCTCCACGGTCGTGTTCGCCGGCGCGCCGGGCTCGGGCAAGACCACCTTGTTGTCGTGCTGCGTCGGCGAGCTCGACCCGTCGCTTCGGGTCGTGGTCGCCGAGGAGGTGTTCGAGCTCGATGCACCCCTCCCCAACGTGGCGTCGATGCAGACGCGGGCGCCCCGACCCGACCGCCCCGGCATCGACCTGCGCCGCCTGGTCGCCGGCTTCCTGCGCATGGCCCCCGACGTCGCCATCGTCGGCGAGGTCCGCGACCGGGAGGCCCTGCCGTTGCTGCTCACCCTGTCCTCGGGGGTGAAGGGCTTCACCACGATCCACGCGGCCAACGCCCGGGGCGCACTCTCGAGGATCCGCTTCCTCGCCGAGCTCTCGGAGTCGGCCCGCAACCTCCCTCACTCGGCCCTCACCACCCTGGTCGCCGACGCCGTCGACCTCGTCGTGTTCAGCCAACGGGGCCCCGACGGGCCCCAGGTGTCGGAGATCCTCGCGGTGGAGGACCTCGCCGGCAGCCCGGAGTCGGGTGCCTTCACCGTCACCGACCTGTTCACCCGGTCGGGACCGGACCGCGAGCTGCGCTGGACCGGTGACGTCCCCCATCGCCTCGCCGGCACGTTCACCGGCCGCGGTCGCGACCTCGTCGCCCTGCTCGACGGGCGAGACGAGCGCGAGGCCCAGGTGCGGCCACACGACGCGAAGGGGGCCCGGCCGTGATCGGGGTCCTGGCGGCGGTCGCCGCGGCCTACGGCGCCCACCTCCTCTACACCGCGCTCGTGCTGCAGTGGGACGGCGTCGGCCCCGGCCCGGCGCGCCCGACCGGCACGAGGCCGACCCGGACCCGACCCGCCGACTGGCTGGCCCAGGCCGGGCTCGGCACCGTGGCCGTGGGTGAGTTCGCCGTCGTCATCGCCGTGGTGTTCGTGCTCGGAGCGGTGCTCGGCCTCGTACTGTTCGGCGCCCCGCTCCCCGCCTTGGTGGGTGGGCTGTTCGCGGCCACCTTCCCCGTGGCCGCGCACCGACAGCGCCGGGCGACACGGCGGTCGCTCGCCCAGGACGCCTGGCCGCGGATGATCGAGGAGCTCAGGGTCCTCACGTCCTCGGTCGGCCGCTCCATCCCCCAGGCCCTCTTCCAGGTCGGCGCCAACGGGCCCGAGGAGCTGCGGCCCGCCTTCGCCGCCGCCCAGAGGGAGTGGCTCCTCACGACCGACTTCGGCCGCAGCCTCGCCACCCTCCGCACGCACCTCGCCGACCCCACCTGCGACGCCACGTGCGAGACGCTGCTGGTCGCCCACGAGCTCGGCGGCACCGATGTCGACCGGCGCCTCGCGGACCTCGCCGAGGACCGCCGGGAGGACGCCCGCTACCGCAAGGACGCACGCGCCCGACAGGCCGGCGTCCGCTTCGCCCGACGCTTCGTGCTGCTCGTGCCGCTCGGGATGGCCGCAGCCGGGCTCTCGGTCGGCAACGGCCGCAGCGCCTACCAGACGCCTCTCGGACAGGCGGCGGTGCTCGCCGCGGTGGCCATGGTCGCGGCCTGCTGGTTCTGGGCGGGCCGCATGATGCGCCTGCCCGAGGAGGAGCGGGTGTTCTCCCGATGAGCCGCTCCCTCCTCTTCGCCGCCGCCCTCGCCTGGGCCGGCGCGACGCTCCTGCTCGGGCGGGTGCGCTGGTTCCGCCGGCCTCCCCTCGCGGAGCGCATCCGGCCGTACCTCACCGGGGCGGGCACCCCCGTCGAGCGACCTGCGAACTGGTCTCTCGACGCCTTCCGGGAGGTGCTCGGCCCGCTCGCCCGCTCGATCGGTGCCCGGCTCTCGCGCCTCTTCGGCGTGTCCGAGGAGCTGGCCGTTCGTCTCGAGCGGGTGCACTCCCCGCTCGACGTCACCGGCTTCCGGCTGCGGCAGCTGGGCTGGGTCGTCAGCGCCCTCGGCCTCGCTCTGCTCGGGGTGGTGGCGGTGCGGCCCCCTGCGACCGTGACCCTCTTCGCGGTCCTCGGCCTGCCGTTGCTCGCCTTCCTGCTGGTCGAGCAGGACCTCGCCCGCCGCTCGACCGCATGGCAGCGCCGCCTCTTCCTGGAGCTGCCCGTCGTCACCGAGCAGCTCGGCATGCTGCTCTCGGCGGGCTACTCCCTCGGCGCCGCTCTCGCCCGCCTGTCGCGCCGCAGCGACGGCGCCATCGCCCAGGACCTCCGGCGCGTCGTCGGCCGCACCCGGCAGGGCATCTCCGAGGAGCAGGCCCTCGGCGAGTGGGCCCGCCTGGCCGCGGTGCCGTCGGTCGACCGCCTCGTGGCCGTGCTCGCCCTCAACCGTGAGGCCGCCGACCTCGGGCGGCTCATGGCGGACGAGGCCCGCACCGACCGGGCCGAGGTCCACCGCGAGTTGATCGAGACGATCGAGCGCCGCGGCCAACAGGTCTGGATCCCCGTCACGGTCGCGACGCTCGTGCCGGGCGTGCTCTTCCTGGCCGTGCCCTTCATCGAGGCGATGCGCCTCTTCACCTCGGGGTGATGACCACCCCCTGAGCCGCAGCACCGCAGCACCGGCAGGACCCAGCACCGCGACGCCGGCACCCGCCGTCGTCGACGACAGCAGACAGGACAAGGAGAACGACGATGACGACGACCATCGGATGGATCAGCGCGGCCGTGCAGGCCCGGATGGCCCTCGCCACGAGGCCCGGCCTCGACCGGCCCGGCACAGCCCGGCGACGCGGACGGGGCGACCTCGGTGAGGGCGTGATCTCGGCGGCGATCGCCGTGCTGATCATGGCGTTCCTGGGGGCGGCGATGTGGGTCGGCTTCCAGAAGATGTGGAAGTCGACCGAGTCGACGACCAACCAGAAGGTCGAGCAGATCGGGTCGGAGTGACGACCCGGCACGCACCGCACCGAACGAACGTCGGACGGCCCGCGCGTCGAGCCCGGGGCGAGGAGGGGACCGGCCTGATCGGGAGCATGGCCGGCCTCCTCGCCTTCCTGGCCCTGTTGCTCTTCGCGGTGCAGACCCTCGTCGCCCTCCACACCCGCTCGGTCGTCACCGATGCGGCCTACGAGGGCGCCCGGGCGGTGGCCGGGGCGCGCGTCGACCACACCGACGCCGTCGCCGTCGCCGAGGCCCAGGCCGATGCATCGGCGAAGGTCCGGCGCCTGCTCGGGCGCTTCGGCGAGAAGGTCGAGCTCGACTGGTCGGGCACCACCGACGAGACCGTGGCCCTCACCGTGCGGGCCCGACCGCCCGGCTTCCTGTGGGCGGCACTGCGCGGGCCCGGCGCGGCCCTCATCGACCGAACGGTCCACGTCCGGGTGGAGGAGCTGAAGTGAGCCGCGCCGTGGTCCGGGGCCGCATCCGCTGGCACGACGACGGTGGTCAGGTCGGCGGCATGGAGGTGCTGCCGTTCGGGCTGCTGACGTTCGTCGTCGGCACCCTGCTGGTGGCCAACGCCTGGGGGGTTGTCGACGCCAAGCTCACCGTCACCAGCGCGGCGCGCGAGGGGGTCCGGGCCTACGTCGAAGCCCCCGACCAGGCGAGCGCGCTCGCCGCGACCGACGACGCGATCCGCGGAGGCGGTCGCCGGCCACGGCCGGAACCCCGACTCGACCACCGTCGAGGTCCGCCACGACGGCGACG
Organism: uncultured Actinomycetes bacterium; assembly: GCA_963702555.1. Classification (GTDB taxonomy): domain Bacteria; phylum Actinomycetota; class Acidimicrobiia; order Acidimicrobiales; family Acidimicrobilacustridaceae; genus CAMFLJ01. Next base: position 454,603 of record CAVPCW010000010.1, on the reverse strand, counting down.
AGCCCTTCGCCCGCTGCACCCGGGTCACCGTGACCGTGCACCACCCGGTGCCCGCCATCCGCCTGCCCTTCATCGGCGGCTACGGCCACGCCTTCGACGTGGTCGCCAGCCAGAGCGAGGTCGTCGACCCCTACCGCAGTGGCCTGCCCGGAGAGGCGAGCTGTTGAGGCGCGACCGACTGGAGCGGTGCCCTGGCCCTGGCCCTGATCGTGGCCGTGACCGGGGCAGCGTCCTGATGCTCATGCCCGCGGCAGTGCTGATCGTGATGGTGCTCGGTGCCATCGCCGTCGACCTCACCGCGGTGCGCCTCGGTCAGCGGGAGCTGATCGCGGCGGCGGGCGACGCCGCCAACGACGCGGTGACCGTCGGGCTCGACGAGGCGGCGCTGCGCGCCGGACAGGGCTATCGCATCGACGCCGCACGGGCCGAGGGGGCAGTGCTCGACGCACTGGCCGCCAAGGGCATCCTCGACCAGCTCGCCGAGCCGCCGACGGTGATCGTCAGCGGCACCGACACCGTCGAGGTGCGCCTCGCCCGGCGGGTGCCGCACATCTTCGCCAAGGCCCTTCCCGGCGCGCCCCACGACGAGCTCGTGCGGGCGACCGTCACCGCCCGCGTCGAGCAGCGGTGACCTGCCGCTGCTCCCGCTCGGAGAGCGGGCGGGTGAACCAGCGGATGACCAGCATCATCGCCGGCAGCACCATGACGGCGGTGGCCACGTCGGCCGCGCCGCCGATCGAGGCGGCCACGAAGAACACGGCGAACATCGCGACCATCGACCAGAAGTACAACGCGGGGGCGAACAGCAGCACGCCCCACAGGCTGTAGATCGAGTTGGGGCGCAGTCCGGGGCCGTCGTGCCGGAACCGCTCCACGGTGGTCAGCCCCGACCGGCGCAGGTAGCCCAGCCCCGCGTAGGGCGAGGGCCCAGCCGGCGACGGCGACTGCCCATCGACGGCTGCGGCTGTGTCGGCCGCGGCCACGCCGGCGGATGCCGTCGGCCTCATCGGGGCCGTCCCCTGGTCGCGCCGCCGCGCGTTCGTCCCCCTCACCGGGGCCGAGGCTACCGCTGGGCCCCTGCCGCATCCGGGCCCGGTCCCGGTAGAACTCCTGCACCGATCCGCGAGGGTCGGGCCGGCGGGCGGCACCGGGCCACCGCGCCGGGCCCCGCAGGGGCATCCCACGTTCCGGAGGGACCATGCCCGACGTCGTCGACAACCCCGCCAAGAGCCGCCTCGAGATCGTCGAGGAGACCGGCATCGCCGTGCTCGAGTACCGCCGCCTCGGCACCGAGCTCGCCCTCATCCACACCGGCGTGCCCAAGCAGTTCGAGGGCCAGGGCTACGGCGCTGCGCTCGTGCAGGCCGCCATCCAGCTCGCCCGCGACGAGAACCTCAGCATCGCCCCCTACTGCCCCTACGCCCGGGCGTGGATCGAGAAGCACCCCGACGCCGTCGAGGGCGTCACCATCGACCCGATCGACTGACGCCCAACGTGGCGCCTCGGCGCCCCTCCGAGGGGTCTCGCCGGAACGGTTGACGGGTCACCTCCAGGGGCGCACAGTGCCTGGGGGGCCGGACCGCGGTCCTGTCGAGGGGCCGCACGGCGGCTGCCTCTGAGAGAGAGGGGAATGCCATGTACCTCTTCGTTCGTCGCGCCCGGTTGGCCGGTGGCCAGACCCGGGCGTCGATGATGTGGGCGGAAGAGATCACCGAACGGGTGAACCAGGTGACCGACCTCGGGTTCACCCTGCACGCACAGGTCTTCTCGGCGGACGTGGGTGAGCTGGTCTGGGCCGCGGCGGTGCCCGACCTCTCCACCCTCGAGAAGGGCGTCGAGAAGCTGCAGGTCGACGACTTCTACATCGCCGAGCAGGACCGGGGGCACTCGTTCATGCTCGGGCCACCATCCGACGTGCTCCAGAACGTCCTGTACGGCGAGATGGCCGAGATGCCGGTGGGCGGCTACACCCTGGCCACCACCTCTGTGTGCGCCGAGGGTCGGATGACCGACGCCGTGACCGCGGCGATCGCGGTCGCCGACCGGGTGAACGAGATCACGGGCTCGATGCCGACGGTGTCGATCGCGACCACCGGGCCCTACGGCGGCATCACCTGGTCGAGCGCCTTCCCGGGCATGCCGTCGATGGAGGCAGCCAACGAGGCGATGGCCGCCGACGCCGAGTGGATTCCGTTCGTCGACACCACGACCGCCGGGCTCTTCACCACCGACCCGACGGTCACCACGCAGGCGATGTACCGGCGCATCCACTGAGCACCGGGCCTCGAGCCCCGGCGGTTCCACCGCCGGTTGGACGGTGACGATTCCGCCGACGGCCGCGTGCTGCGACCGACTCCCCGACGTCGCAGCCGCGGCCGACCGTCCGGCAATCAGTCGACCCCGCCTAGCCTCCGCCCGTGTCCGCCCGCCCCGTCGACCAGACGACCACCCGGCGCCTCGTCATCGCCGGGGTGGCGGTCGTGCTCGTGATCGGGCTCGGTGCGGTGGTCCGCAACACGGCGGTGAGCCAGGCCGAGCTCGACGTCTTCGGCTGGTTCAACGGCTGGCCCGACCTGATCGGCCGGCCGCTGTGGCTGGTGATGCAGCTCGGCTCGCTGTGGGGTGGCCTGGCCGCCGGCGTCGTGGTGATGGCCGTGCTGCGGGGATGGCGCTGGGCTGTGGCCGGCGCCGTGGCTGCGAGTGCGGCGTGGGGCCTCGCCATCATCGACAAGACGTGGGTCAACCGGGGCCGACCGGCCGACTACCTCGCCACCGTGAACGCACGGTTCGAGCACCTACCCACCGGCAACGGCTACCCGTCCGGCCACACGGCCGTCGCCTTCGCCGTCGCCACCCTCGTCGCCGGGTCGCTGCGCGGCCGGTGGCGGGTCGTGCCCTACGTGCTCGCCACCCTCGTCGGGGTCGGCCGCCTCTACTTCGGCGCCCACCTCCCCCTCGACGTCGTGGGCGGCGCGGCCCTCGGCGTGGCGGTCGGGACGCTCGCCCGCTTCCTTGTCGACCTTCTCTGATCGACCCTGTCTCGTGATCGACCCTGTCTCGTGATCGACCCCGTCGATCGGATCTGACGCAAGTCCGGGACATTGGTCCCTTGACCGTTCCTCCCCCCGGGAGGACAGTGCAGACAAGGAAGCAGTGACGGTCTGGCCGCCACCCACTCCCCGCCAATCGCGAACCACCGGGATGCGACAGGGCGCCGCACGATCGGCAACCTGAGCCGCCACCGGGTTCGGCCGCACTAGGGCGGGTGAGAGCGGGTGGCGGCTTCATTTTTCGTCCCGGAGCGGCCGGTCCGTCAGCTGTCGCGGCGGAACTCGTGCAGCGGCTTCGAGGTCGAGGCGGCCGACGACGAGGTGGGCAGCGCCGGGCGGTCCGGCTCCTCCTCCCGCAGCGGTACCACCGCCACCAGGCTGGCCAGCGACCGCCGGGCGAGCTCCTGGTAGACGCGGATGCCGTTGGCCTTCCACGCCAGCGCCTCGGCGTCGAGCTCCTTGATGACCTTGCCGGGGTTGCCGGCGGCGAGGTGGTCGGGCGGCACGACCAGCCCGGCGGGGATGAAGGCGTTGGCCCCCACGAGCGCCCGGCTGCCGATGTCGGCGCCGTCCATCACCACCGCGTTCATGCCGACCATCGCCCCCGAGCGGACGGTGCAGCCGTGCAGCACCGCGCCGTGGCCGATGTGGCCCTCGGGCTCCACCGTGCAGCCGGCGCCGGGGAAGCTGTGCATGACGCAGCTGTCCTGGATGTTGGCGCCCGCCCCGAGCTCGATGCGGCCGAAGTCGCCGCGCAGGCTGGCGAGGGGCCCGACGTAGGCCCCGGCGCCGATGTGCACGTCGCCGATGAGCACGGCCTCGGGGTGCACGAAGGCATCCGGGTGCACCACCGGCACCACCCCGTCGATCGCGTAGATCCCCATGCGCCTCTCCCCTCACCGGCTCGTCGGACTCGTCGAACTACCTGTGGCCGATTCGACCACATCTCCTCCGTGGCTCACGTGATCAGGCATGACCTGACCAGGCGAGCCACGGAGGAGGGGACGGTGGCAGAGAGGCCGGATCGCTAAGCGGAATGATCATTTCGCTTGGGGGCGGGGACGGCCGTACCCTCGGAGCGCCATGAGCGAGACGGTGCGCGGGACCGACCCCGCCGACGACGACGGACCGGAGTTCGTCCTCGAGGAGGCCGAGGACGCCTTCCTCGACGGCGACCGCACGGCCCAGGTCGGCACCATCCGCACCGCCCTGCGCCACCGCGACTTCCGCACCCTCTTCCTCGGGATGTTCGCGTCGAACATCGGCAGCTGGATGCAGAACGTCATCGTCGCGGCGATGGCCTACACCATCACCAAGAGCGCCTGGTTCGTCAGCCTCGTGGGCTTCGCCAACCTCGGCCCCCAGCTGCTGCTGGCGGTGGTCGGCGGCGGGCTGGCCGACACCTTCGACCGCCGCAAGCTCATCCTGTGGCTCAACGTCGAGCAGCTGGTCGGCTCGCTGTTCCTCGCCTGGATCGCGCTGAACCCCAACCCGTCGCGGGCGCTGTTCCTCTTCGCCGTCGCCTTCATCGGCACCGGCGCCGCCCTCCAGTCGCCCGCCTTCCTGTCGCTCACCCCCACCCTCGTGCCCCGCAAGGACCTGGCCGGCGCGGTGTCGCTCAACTCGGTGAGCATGAACGCCTCGCGGGTCATCGGGCCGGCGATCGGCGGCATCCTCTACGCCCTCGTCGGCCCGTCGTGGGTGTTCCTCGGGAACGCGCTGACCTACGTGGCGATCATGGTCGCGGTCATGAGCATCAGGCCGCGGCCCGTGCCGAAGCCGGCCGGCGACGAGAGCCAGTGGAGCCGCCTGATGGGTGGCTTCCGCTACGTCCGTCACGAGCCCGTCGTGCGCCGCTGCATCGCCACGGTGCTCGTCTTCTCCTTCTTCTGCATGGGCTTCATCACCGTCATGCCCGTGCTGGCCTCGGTGAACCTGGGCGTGCCCACCAAGAGCACGACCTACGGCTTCCTCTACGCGACCTTCGGGCTGGGCGCGGTGGCCGGGGCGCTCTCGATCGGCACGTTCCTCGCCGGCCGGTCCCTCGAGAAGATCGTGCGGGTCGCCCTGCTCGGCTTCGCCGCCTGCCTCACCGTCTACGCCCTGCTGCGCTCGGCGGTGCCGGCATTCCCCATCGGCTTCCTGCTCGGCTTCTTCTACTTCGCCACCGTCACCTCGCTGGCCACCGTGTTCCAGGGTCGCCTCGACGACTCGGTGCGGGGCCGGGCCAGCGCCGTGTGGGTGATGAGCTTCGGCGGCACCGTGCCCATCGGCGGGCTGGTGGCGGGCTGGTTCGTGAGCCTCACCTCGGTCACGGCGGTGGTGCTCGTCGGCGCCGCGTTCGCCGTGTTCCTGGCCTGGTACAGCGACCTGCGCCCACCCGAGGAGCGCGGTCGTGGGAGTGGTCGCCGGGTGGCGGCTCCCGGGCCGGCCACGCCGGGGACCGGGCCGGCTCCCGTCAGCGGCTGAGCAGGCGCTCGGCCACGACCTCGAGGCCCGCGACCCGGCTGCCCTTGACCAGCACGGCGTCGTCGGGGCCGAGCTCGCCCAGCACCTCGAGCGCAGCGTCGGCGTCGGGCACAGGGGCCACCCCGTAGTCGTCGGTGCCGACGGCGACGAGGTGCACCCCGAGCTCGTCGGCCAGCGCGGCGATGCGCCGGTGCTGGGCCGGGCCCTCGTCGCCCAGCTCGGCCATGGGCCCGAGCACGGCGTGGTGGCGGGCGGCGTCGAGGTGGGCCACCGCTCGCAGCGCCGCCTCCATCGAGGCCGGGCCGGCGTTGTAGGCGTCGTTGAGCACGCGGGTGCCACTCGGCGCGGTGCGCAGCTCCATCCGCCACGGCGAGAGCTCGCTGACCTCCAGCCCGGCGGCGACCTCGTCGATCGGGACGTCGCACAGCAGGGCGACAGTGGCGGCGGCCAACGCGTTGGAGACGTGGTGGAGGCCGCGCACGCCGAGGTGCACGTCGGTGGAGCCCCAGGCGCTCTCGAGCCGGAAGCGGGCCCGCAGGTCGGGGTCGAGCTCGACGTTCGCCGCCCGCACGTCGCCGTGGTCGACCCCGTAGAGGATCGACCGGGCCGAGGTGCGACCGGCCATCGCGGCCACCCGCTCGTTGGCGCCGTTGAGCACGGCCACCCCGTCGGGCGGCAGCGAGGCGGGGAGCTCGCCCTTGGCCCGGGCGATGGCATCGAGGTCGCCCATGAGCTCGGCGTGGACCAGCTCGACCGCGGTGACGACGGCGATGGTGGGCCGGGCGATGTCACACAACCAGGCGATGTGGCCTGCGCCCCGGGCGCCCATCTCGATGACGGCCACGTCGGTGTCGTCGTGGGCGTTCACGAGGGTGAGGGGCACGCCCAGCTCGTTGTTGAAGCTCTTCTCGCTGGCGGTGACGACGTGGAGGCGGCCGAGGGCCGACGCCGTCATGTCCTTGGTGGAGGTCTTGCCCACCGAGCCGGTGATGCCGACGACCCGCTCGCCCAGCTTCGTGCGGGCGTAGGCGCCGAGGGTGGTGAAGGCGGCGGCCGTGTCGGGAACCACGATCGAGGTGATGCCGGCCTCGGGCTCGCGGGAGGTGAGGGTGGCCACCGCCCCGGCGTCGCGTGCCATCGGAATGAAGTCGTGGCCGTCGCGCTCGCCCGCCACAGGGATGAAGAGCTGCCCGGGCTGCACCAGGCGCGAGTCGATGGCGGCGCCGCGGACCTCGACGTCGGGGCCCACGAGCGTGCCGCCGACGGCGTGGGCGATCTCCGATGCGAGGAACTTCACGGCCGTCACCGTACCGGCCCGCCGTCGGTGGCCCGGGCCGTTCCCCACCCACCCGACGCCGGTGCCGCCGCCGATACCGACGACGATCCCGACGCCGGCGGAGCCGGGCCGGAGACGGGCCGCCGTGGCCCGGGGCGCACCCCCGCCCGGACTACCGTCGCAGCGATGACCCCCTCACCGGCGACCCCCTCGACCCCTGGCCCCTCCGCCGGGCGGGTGCGCCTGGTGGTGCTGTTCGGGGGCCAGTCCGCCGAGCACGACGTCTCCCGGGTCACTGCCCGCCACGTGCTCGCCGCCGCCGACCCCGAGCGCTACGACATCGTGCCCGTCGGCATCACCCGCACCGGTGAGTGGGTGCAGGCCCAGGCCGCCATCGAGGCCCTGGCCGCCGGGGTCGACGCCCTGCCCGACTCCCTTCTCGTCGAGGGCCCTGCGCTCGACCCCCTCCCCTCCCTCGACCAGGCCGCCGGCCCGGTGGTCGTGCTGCCGCTGCTGCACGGGCCGATGGGCGAGGACGGCACGGTGCAGGGTCTGCTCGAGATCGCCGGTGTGCCCTACGTCGGGTCGGGCGTGCTCGGCTCGGCCATGGCGATGGACAAGATCGCCGCCAAGCAGATCGCCGACGCCAACGGGTTCGCGCAGACGGCGTGGCGGGGCCTGCACCGCTCCGACCTCCTGCCTGGCGAGCTGGCCGACCGCCCCGGCCCGGTCGACCCCGACTCGGTCGCCCACGACGTGATCGGCGCCCTCCTCGGCGGCATGGCCTTCCCGATGTTCGTGAAGCCCGCCAACATGGGCTCGTCGATCGGCGTCTCGAAGGTGCGCGACGTCGACCAGCTCCGCACGGGCCTGGCCGCCGCCCTCGAGCACGACGAGTGGATCGTCGTCGAGGAGGGCGTCACCGCCCGCGAGATCGAGGTCGCCGTGCTCGGGCACACCACCTCGCCCCGGGCCTCGGTGCCCGGCGAGATCGTTCCCGGCGCCGACTTCTACGACTACGAGGACAAGTACGCCGACGGCGTGGCCGACCTGCGGGTGCCGGCCCCGCTCCCCGACGACATCGCCGAGGACGCCCGGGTGCTGGCCTGCAAGGTGTTCCGTGCCTACCGGGCCGAGGGCATGGCCCGAATCGACTTCCTCTACGAGGAGGGCGGTCGGGGCCTGCTGCTCAACGAGCTCAACACGATCCCCGGCTTCACCCCGATCTCGATGTACCCGATGCTCTGGCAGGCCAGCGGCCTCCCGTACCGGGCCCTGATCGACGAGCTCGTCGGGCTGGCCATCGAGCGCCATGCCCAGGTCCAGCGCCGCCGATGAGCCCCGAGGCCTCGGCCACCACCGTCCTGCTCGACCGCCTGGCGTTCCCCGACTGCCCGCGCTGGCACGATGGGCGCCTCTGGTTCTCCGACTCCCACGACGGCCGGGTGTGGGCCATGACCGAGGAGGGCCAGGCCGAGCCGACCGTGGCCGTCGACGGCCGACCCGGTGGCCTCGGCTGGCTGCCCGACGGCCGTCTGCTCGTCGTGTCGATGATGGGGCGGGCGCTGCTGCGGCTCGACCCGGGCGGCCTCGTGCAGGTGTGCGACCTCTCGCAGTTCTCGCCGCACCCGTGGAACGAGCTCGTCGTCGACCCCGACGGCCGGGCCTACGTGGGCTGCTTCGGCCACGACATCGAGGCCGGCGACGAGCCGGCCGGCGCGCCGCTCGTGTGCGTCGAGCCCGACGGCGAGGCGTGGGTCGTGGTCGACCGCATGCTCTTCCCCAACGGCAGCGTGATCATCGACGGGCCCGAGGGCCGCACCCTGGTCGTGGCCGAGACGTGGGGCCAACGCCTCTCCGCCTACGACCTCCTGCCCGACGGCTCGGCCGCCCGGCCCCGGGTGTGGGCCGACCTGCGCCCCAACGTCCCCGACGGGCTGGCGGTCGACGCCGAGGGCGCGGTGTGGGTCGCCGACCCCGTCCTGAAGGGGCTCATGCGGGTGATCGAGGGCGTCGGCGCGGTGGAGTGGATCCCCACCGGCGACCATCCCCCCTACGCCTGCGCCCTGGGCGGCAGCGACGGCCGCACCCTGTGGGTCTGCACCTCGGAGACGTCGAACCCGGCCCGCACGGTCCGCGAGCGCAGCGGCCGCATCGAGGCCGTCCGCGTCGACGTCCCCGCCGCCACCCACGCCTGACCCCCCCCACGCCTGACCCCTCACACCAAGGTGGCTCAGGGAGTGGCGTCGGGGGCGACGAGGGCGGAGTGGAGGAAGGCGAGCAGCTCGCGTCGGCGGATGACGGTGGAGCGCAGCGTGGGCTCGATGCCGACGGCCCGCAGGACCTCGACCTCGGTGGCCACCCCGACCACCGTGGAGTAGGCCGACACCAGCACGAGCGAGGGGTCGCTGCGGCGCATGCGCCCGGCGTCCATCTCTGCGGCGAGGAAGCGCTGGGCCCGCGCCACCAGTGGCTCGAGGTTCTGCGCCACCCGGGTGGAGGCCGGCGCACCGAGGCGGCTGACCTCCCGGATCAGGCCGAGCAGCTCGGGCCGGCGCAGGGCCATGCGGAACACCGACCGGACCAGGGCGTCGATGCGGTCCCACCCGGGGCCGGCGACGGACAGGGCCTGGTCGAAGGTCTCGGTGAGGTCGGCCGACGCCCGGTCGATGACCGCGTCGAGCAGCGCCGCCTTCGAGGGGTGGTGGTAGAGGATCGTCTGCTTGGTGACGCCGAGCTCCCCGGCCAGCGCGTCGAGCGAGGTGGCGTCGTAGCCCTTGGTGCCGAACGACTGGAGGGCGGCCGACAGGATGCGGTCGTCGGTCTCGCGGGCCTTGATGGCCCGGGCCCCGGTGGTGCTGCGAGCCGTTCGGGCGCCCGCGGCGGCACGACCCGGAGTACGGTCCTGACCGGACGACTCGCGCCGAGCGTTGGGGGCCACGTCAGCGATGCTAGACGCTTCACTTACCAAGTGGTAGACAATCCCCCGTGATCCGTGAGGCACTCGCCGGCAAGCGGCTGTTCATCACCGGTACGACCGGCTTCCTCGGCACCAACCTGCTCGAGCGGCTGCTGCGATCGGTCCCCGACTGCGAGATCGTCCTGCTGGTCCGTCCCGGCCGGCGGTCCACCGTCGACCAGCGGGTCAAGCGGGAGATCCTGAAGAACGACGCCTTCGACCGGCTCCGCAACGAGCTCGGCAAGGACGGCTTCGACGAGATGATCGCCCGGCGTCTCACCGCCGTCGGCGGCGACGTGGGCCGCGACGGCCTCGGCCTCGACGAGCAGGGCCGGGCCACGCTCGCCTCCTGCGACACGATCATCCACTCGGCCGCCACGGTCAGCTTCGACTCGCCGCTCGACTCGGCCGTCGAGGTCAACCTCCTCGGGCCGACCCGCATCGCCAACCTGCTCAACGAGATGGGTGTCACCCCCCACCTCGTCGCCGTCTCCACCTGCTACGTCGCCGGCAACCGCCGCGGCTCGGCCCCCGAGCAGCTCGTCGACGAGAGCCCGTTCTTCGTCGACGTCGACTGGCGCACCGAGGTCGAGGGTGCCCGCCGGGCCCGCCGCGACGCCGAGGCCCAGAGCCGCACCCCCGAGATGCTCGCCGGCTTCCGAGAGAAGGCCCGCAAGGAGCTCGGTGCCGCCGGCGGCCCGCTGCTCTCCGAGAAGACCGAGTACCTCCGGGGCCGCTGGGTCGCCGACCGCATGGTCGAGGCCGGCCGCGCCCGCGCCGCCTCGCTCGGCTGGCCCGACGCCTACGCCTACACCAAGGCCCTCGGCGAGCGGGCCCTGGCCGACAACCGCGGCGCCGTGCCGGTGAGCATCGTGCGGCCCTCCATCATCGAGACCGCCCTCGCCGAGCCCCGCCCGGGCTGGATCCGCGGCTTCCGCATGGCCGACCCGGTCATCATCAGCTACGCCCGCGGGCTGCTGAAGGAGTTCCCCGGCGTGCCCGAGGGCATCGTCGACGTCATCCCGGTCGACCTCGTCAGCGCCGCCATCATCGCCGTCGCCGCCAAGGGCCCCGAGCCCGACATCGAGGTCGTGCAGGTCGCCTCCGGCTCGCAGAACCCCCTGCGCTACCGCCGCCTCGTCGACCTCGTCTCCGAGTGGTTCGCCGAGCACCCGCTCTACGACGCCAAGGGCCAGCCCATCGTGGTGGCCAAGTGGTCGTTCCCCGGCCGCGGCCGTGTGCAGGGCCAGCTCCTGCGGGCCCAGAGCCTGCTGAACCGGGCCGAGGGCGTGCTCGGATCGCTCCCCCTCCGGGGCAAGCAGGCCGAGTGGAGCGCCGGGCTCGAGGAGAAGCGCGAGGAGATCGACCAGGCCCTCGGCTACGTCGAGCTCTACGGCGCCTACGCCGAGTGCGAGGCGGTCTACGGCCTCGACCGGCTGCTCGCCCTGTGGGACGCACAGTCCGCCGACGACCAGCGCGACTTCTGCTTCGACCCCCGGGTCATCGAGTGGGACAGCTTCACCACGGAGATCTTCCTGCCGTCGGTCGTCACCCAGTCCCGCGTGCGCACCACGCCGGGCGGGCGCACCGGCCCCACCCGCGAGGAACGCCTGCGCAAGCAGGTCCTCGCCCCCGAGCGCCAGCTGGCGGCGTTCGACCTCGAGAACACGCTGATCGCCTCCAACGTGGTGGCCAGCTACGCCTTCCTCGCCACCCGCCGCCTGCCCCCCGACGAGCGCCTCCGCTTCGTCATGCAGACGCTGGCCGAGGGCCCGTCGCTCATGGCCCTCGACCGCAAGGACCGCAGCGACTTCCTCCGGATGTTCTACCGCCGCTACGACGGTGCCCCGGTCGACCAGATCGCCGAGGACTCCGCCGAGATGTTCAGCCGGCTCATCATTGCCAAGTCGTTCCCGGCCGCCATCCGCCGGGTGCGCGAGCACCGCGCCGCCGGCCACCGCACCGTGCTCATCACCGGCGCCCTCGACTTCGTGGTGAAGCCGCTCGAGCCGCTCTTCGACGACATCGTCGCCGCCGAGATGGGCGTCAGCCGCGGCTCCTACAACGGCGAGCTCACCGACGTGCCGCCCACGGGCGAGAGCCGGGCGCAGGTGCTCATGGACTACGCCGCGGCCCACGGCCTCGACCTCGGCGAGACCGTGGCCTACGCCGACTCCACCTCCGACCTCCCCATGCTGGAGGCCGTCGGCTTCCCGGTGGCGGTCAACCCCGAGACCCGCCTCGCCGCCCTCGCCCGCAAGCGGGGCTGGCTGGTCGAGCACTTCTCGAAGTCGCCGGGCTCGCCCCGCACCCTCGTGCCCATCGGCCCCCGCCGCACCCGCAACGGCGGCCTGGCCAACCCGCTCGTCCCGGACGGTGTGGCATGAAGGCCCTGCGCTTCGAGCGCAACGTGCCCCGCTTCGCGGCCGCCACCATCGCCGGGCGCATCGCCGGCGGCGCGGGCGCCAAGGTCGGCCCGCTGCGCCTGCGCTCCATCGACCCGCCCTCGCTGCCCGGCCCCGACTGGGTCGAGATCCTGCCCCGCCTCTCGGGCATCTGCGGGTCCGACCTCTCCACGATCGACGGCCACAGCTCGCGCTACTTCGAGCAGATCGTGTCGTTCCCGTTCGTGCCCGGCCACGAGGTCGTCGCCGACCTCCCCGAGGCCGCGGCCACCACCGCCCTGCCCGCCGGGCGCGTGGTCGTCGAGCCGGTGCTCGGCTGCGTCACCCGCGGCATCGACCCCGTCTGCGCCGCGTGCGCCCGGGGCGACCTCGGCAACTGCGAGCGCATCGCCTTCGGCGCCATCGAGCCCGGCCTCCAGACCGGCTTCTGCTGCGACACCGGCGGCGGATGGTCCACCCGCATGGTGGCCCACACCTCCCAGCTCCACGCGGTGCCCGCCGACTGGTCCGACGAAGCGGCGGTCATGGTCGAGCCCACCGCCTGCGCGGTGCACGGCGCGCTGGCCGCCGACGTGCAGGCCGGCGAGCTCGTCGTCGTGCTCGGCTCCGGCGCCCTCGGGCTGCTCACCATCGCCGCTCTGCGCCGCTACGGCCGCGACTGCACGATCCTCGCCGTGGCCAAGCACCCGCAGCAACGGGCCCTGGCCAAGGCTCTCGGCGCCGACACCGTCGTCGAGCCGGGTGAGGTCACCCGGGCCGTGCGCCGCGCCTCCGGCAGCCTCGCCCTCGGCGACGGCGACATCGTCCGCCTCACCGGCGGCGCCGACCACGTCATCGACTGCGTCGGCAGCGAGGCCAGCCTCACCCAGGGGCTCGCCATGGTGCGCCCCAAGGGCCGCATCACCATGGTCGGGATGCCCGGCCACGTGCACGTCGACCTCACCGGGCTGTGGCAGCGCGAGATCACCCTCGCCGGCGCCTACGCCTACGGCACCGAGACGCTGCCCTCGGGCGAGCGCCGCCGCACCTTCGACCTCGCCTTCGAGCTGGTGGCCGCCGCCGACCTCGGCCGGCTGGTCAGCGCCACCTATCCCCTGTCCCGCTACGAGGACGCCATCGCCCACGCCGCCAACGCCGGTGTGCGGGGCGCGGTGCGCATCGCCTTCGACCTCCGCAACGAGAAGGAACGGAACCGTGCCTAGACCAGGCTTCGTGCTCGACGTCGATCGGTCGACGCCGCCGATCCTCTTCCACCATGGCGAGGGGTTCCGCCTCGAGCGCCTCCCCGCCGGCCGCAGCCGGGTGATCTACCCGGCCGAGCCCATCGAGGCGCTGAAGAACCCCGACCAGGCCATCCGCGACGCGCTGGTGAACCCGCATCGGCGACAGCGATCCCCTCACCGCCCTGCTGACGCCGGGCATGAAGCTCACCATCGCCTTCGACGACATCTCGCTGCCGCTGCCCCCGATGAAGCGGCCCGACATCCGCCAGCGCGTCATCGAGGCCGTCCTCGACCTGGCCGCCGACGCCGGTGTCGACGACGTGCAGCTCATCGCCGCCCTCGCCCTGCACCGCCGCATGACCGAGGCCGAGCTGCGCCACGCCGTCGGCGACCGCGTCTACGACGCCTTCGCCCCCCACGGCCGGCTCGTGAACCACGACGCCGAGGACCCCGACAACCTCCTCTTCATCGGCACCACCGAGAAGGGCGAGGAGGTCGAGATCAACAAGCGGGCCGCCGAGAGCGACCTCATCGTCTACGTCAACATCAACCTGGTCTCCATGGACGGCGGCTGGAAGTCCACCGCCACCGGCCTGGCCAGCTACAAGTCGCTGCGCCACCACCACAACGTGCACACCATGCGGCACTCCAAGTCGTTCATGGACCAGCACGCCTCCGAGCTGCACTCGGCCAACTGGCGCATGGGCAAGGTGCTCAAGGACTCCGGCGTCAAGGTCTTCCAGATCGAGACGACGATGAACAACAACGTCTTCGGCACCGAGGGCCCCATGAGCGTGCTGCAGAAGCGCGAGTGGGAGTGGAACCTCGGCGACCGGCTGTCGTTCCTCGGCATGAAGGGCGCCCTCGACCGGATGCCCGCCCGCACCAAGCGGTCGATCTTCCAGAGCTGGCAGGCCCCGCACGCCATGACCTCGGTGCAGGCCGGCGAGGTCGAGGCCGTGCACAAGATCACCACCGAGAACGTCTACAAGCAGCACCTGGTGCCGGTCGAGGGCCAGACCGACATCATGACGATGGGGCTGCCGTACATCAGCCCGTACAACGTCAACTCGATCCTGAACCCGATCCTCGTGGCCTGCCTCGGGCTCGGCTACTTCTTCAACCTCTACCGCGGCAAGCCGCCGGTGCGCGAGGGCGGCGTGCTCATCATGAGCCACCCCACGCCGTGGGAGTTCCACCCGGTGCACCACCCCAGCTACATCGACTTCTTCGAGCAGGTGCTCTCCGAGACCACCGACCCGATCCGCATCGAGGCGGAGTTCGAGAAGTCGTTCGCCGAGGACGAGTGGTACCGCCACCTGTACCGCACGAGCTACGCCTACCACGGCGTCCACCCGTTCTACATGTGGTACTGGTGCTCGCACGCCATGCAGCACCTGGGCCAGGTCATCATCGTCGGCGGCGACGTGCGGGCCGTGCGGCGGCTCGGCTTCAAGCCGGCCTCCACGCTGCAGGACGCGCTGGAGATGGCGAGCGACGTGGTCGGCCGTGACGCCACGATCACCCACATCCACAACCCGCCGATCCTGATGGCCGACGTCACCTGATCGCCCCGGGACCGGAACGAGCGCCATGAGCCGCATCCCCATCACCAAGAAGCAGGCCACCGAGCTGATCAAGAGCCTGCCGGTGAACCGCAGCGTGGCCGCGTCCGCCGCCAGGGCCGGTGGCTCCGCGGTGGCCCGGCGCCTCACGCCGTCGGTGCTGCGCGCCCCCACCCTGCCCGGCGGGGTCGAGCCGCTGCCGGTCGAGAGCAAGGTCGGCGCCAACTACGACACCGACTGGGCCCGCTCCTACCCGGCGCGCGCCGCCAGGGTGCTGCTCGTCGAGGGTGTGGTGAAGCCGGCGATGGACCTGCTGGCCGACGCCGACGGTGAAGGGCCTCGACCGCCTCGAGGACCTCGACGGCCGACCGGTCGTGTTCGCCGCCAACCACCACAGCCACGTCGACACGCCGCTGATGCTCTCGGTCATCCCCGAGCCGTGGCGCCACCACCTCTTCATCGGTGCGGCCGCCGACTACTTCTTCGGCAACCGGGTCACGTCCACGCTCTCGGCTCTGGTCATCGGCGCCATCCCGATCGAGCGCACCAAGGTCACCCGCAACTCCGCCGACCAGGCCGCCGAGCTGCTCGACGACGGCTGGAGCATGCTGATCTTCCCCGAGGGCGGGCGCTCCCCCGACGGGTGGGGCCAGGCCTTCCGCGGCGGCGCCGCCTACCTGTCGCTGCGCTGCGAGGTGCCGGTCGTGCCCGTGCACGTCGAGGGCACCGGCCGGGTGCTGCGCAAGGGCAAGAACGTGCCCCGGCCCTCCCCCACCACCGTCACCTTCGGCACGCCGCTGATGCCCCTCGAGGGCGAGGACTCCCGCAAGCTGGCCGCCCGCATCGAGCTCGCCGTCGCCGGGCTGGCCGACGAGGCCTCCTCCGACTGGTGGCAGGCCAAGCGCCGTGCCGCCGCAGGCGAGACGCCGTCGCTGCAGGGGCCCGACGACGGCGCGTGGCGACGCACCTGGGCCCTCGGCGACCGCAAGGCCGGCCGCCGCCGCCCCAAGCGCACCTGGCCCGAGCTCTAGCTCAGCCCTTCACCCGGACCACCTGCCTCTCGCCGCGAGGCAGCGGACCACCGAATCGGTTGCGTCCCGCCTCCACAGACGGGAGGCCGCTCGGTCACGAGGCGCTGGACAACCGAATCGGTGACGCCCTGCCTCGTCGGGCCAGCGCTCACGCGTAGGGTGCCGGGGATGGCGGAACGATCGCGGGGGTGGGGCGGGCTTCGACGCGTCGGTGCGGGCGCGCTGATCCTGGCCGCGCTCGCCTGGGGCCTGACGGCCTGTGGCGACGCGAACGACGAGAGGGCCCGGGAGAACTGCGATGGCGGCGCGGCCTGCGCGGTGGCCCCCACGAGCACCGTTGCCGCGGCCCCGGTCGACCTCCAGTTGCGGCCGGTGCTGAGCACCACCGCGGCATCGATCGCCGACAACCCGTGCCCGACCGACCTGCCGGTGCCCGTCCCCAGCGAGATCGTCGTGTCGCCGGGCTGCGCCGACGGCGTGATCGACGTCCTCTACGGGCTCGGGCCCTCACTGCTCGACGGCGCGGCGATCGAGTCGGCCCGGGCCGTCGACTCCCCGGGCACGGGCGAGTGGGTCGTGAACCCGGTGTTCAGGCAGGGGCCGACCGGCATCGACCTGTTCAACGCCGCCGCGGCCCACTGCAACGCGCAGCGACGAGACGTGCCCCACGGGGCAGCTCGCCATCGTGGTCGACGGCGTGGTGATCTCGGCGCCCACGATCCTGCAGCCGAGCGTTCCAGGCCGACCAGATCCAGATCACGGGTGAGCCGTTCACCGAGGCCCAGGCCACGGCCCTGGCCGCCGGGATCGACGCCGCCGGCTGACCGGACCGAGGTCAGCTGGTGTCGAAGAGGCCGCGCTGCTCGCTGTCGCCGGGGTCGGCCCAACCGATGGGGCCCTCACCTGGCGGGTCGGCGCCCTCGGGTGGGATGAGCCGGCGTTTCCCCGAGGGGAGGCGGGGGCCGAAGGTGTAGCCCCGGTGGGTCTTGAGGTCGTGACAGTGACCGCACGGGCTCGCCAGGTCGGGCAGCCGGGTGATCTTCGTGTCGGCCCAGTCGGCGACGTGGTCGATCTCGATCCGGCGCGGGTTCGGTGCACCCTTCAGTGGAGCACTCACCGGCGGAGAACCATTCGAGGGCGGTGCGCTGCAGCACCGTGGGCTTTCGGCCGAGGTGGATCACCTTGTCGATCTCGGTGCCCTTCGTGGCCACCGCGGCGACGAAGGCGTCGCCGTCGATCATCCGCCACGCATCCGCGACCGGGATCGGGCCCTCGCCCGGCGATCTCGCACACCTCACCCGACGCCACCGGAACCACGGTCGAGGGCGGCGAGGTCGACCCGCACGATCATCTTGGCGAACGACCAGTCCTCGACAGGGTCCTCGGCTGGCGCAACGGCCGCGGCGGCAGGGGTCTTGCGGGCGGCGCGGTCGATGATCCGGAAGAACGCGTCGGCCGCGTAGGCCTCCATCGGCTCACGATCACCCCGGGCCCGAGCCTCGGCGAACACCCTCTGCTGCTCGGCCTCGAGCTGGGCGATCAACCGGGTGTGCTCCGCGATCGGAGCCCGCCAGCGACCCCAGCCCATGCCATCGGCATCGACCCCGTGGAACACCTGCCGGGCCTTGCGATGCCGCTCGGCCTTCGCCTCGGGGGTTTCGCTCGATGCGGCGGCCACGATCCGGTTGGCGTCGTTCTCCAACTCGGTGACCGACACCGACCCCGCCTTCGCCACCAGCCGCTCACCCGCACCCGGCTGCGCCTTCTCGGCCCGAGCCGCGGCCCGCGCCTGACGAGGCGACACCACACCACTCGACAAGCGCCTCAGCCACCACCGGCGCCGCCGCCACGACCTCCGCCGTCTCCAGCAGCTTGATCGCCTCACCGACACCGATGCCCGTCTCCTTGGCCACCCAGTGCGCCGGCGAACGATGACCCGCCTTCGACCACAACGACGACTCCGCCACCCGACCCGCGGCCGCCGCCTTCGCCGCATCAGCCACCCGCCCGATCCGATCCAACACCCGCACCAGATCGACCGCATCACGAGCCGGCACCTGACCCGGATCGGCCGCCTCGACGAACCCCTGAACCCCGAGCACGTCGAGCAACGGCCGAACCGCGACACCCACGGCCAACCCACGACCCACGGCATCACCACCCGCCACACCCTCGACACTGCGCCCCGAACTCATGTACCCAACCCTATTCAGGGGGTGTGACAGCCGATCCGGGGCGTGGCCCGTCCGCCGTCAGGCGTCGTCGGCGAGCGGGTAGGGGCAGTGGCGACAGCCCGAGCTGCAGCACTCGCCCCTGGCCGCCAGGAACTCCGCGGTCAGCACCATGTAGCCCGTCGCCGGGTCGGGGTACCAGTCCCGGCCCGCCCGCACCGCGTGGTCGTGGGCGGCCACGACCTCGGGCGACAGCTCACGATCGGCACGGGGGTCCACTCCCCCAGTCTGGTGGACGGCGGCCGGGCGACCCCTGCTCAGCCCATGGTCTTGTGGCCGTCGATCGCCTCCCGGACGATGTCGGCGTGGCCGGCGTGGTGCGAGAGCTCGGCCAGCAGGTGGAGGAACACCCGCCGGGCCGTCCACTCCCCCTTCTCGAACCACGGCGCCTCGGGCAGGGCCTGGGTGGCGTCGAGCGACGGGAGCTCGACGACCAGCGCATCGGTGCGGGCCGCCGCGTCGGCGTAGGCGTCGAGCACCGACGCCACCGTGTCGCCGGGAAGCATCACGAAGGAGTCGATTCGGGCCTGGAAGGCGTCGGGGTCGTCCCACTGCGGGAACGCCGAGGCGCCCTGCTCGACGAAGCCGCACCACATCTGCTCGGTCTGGGTGACGTGCTTGACGATGCCGCCGAGGCACAGCTCGCTGACGGTGGTGCGCCGCCCGGCGTCGGCGTCGGAACGCCCTTCATCGTCCCGGTGAGGAAGTGCCGGTGCTTGCCCAGTGCGGCCAGCAGGTCGGCTCGTTCGGTGTCCACGGTGGTCTCCTCGATCGTCGTCATGGCGTCAGGATCCGCCTCCGAACCGGTCATCCTGTGGCCGGTTCTCGCAGGCCGCACATCACGGATCGCATCAAATCGGCCGCTCGCCGGTTGCGGTGCGGGCAGCGACGAACGCCACTCGCCGCGCCCGTGTCTCGGGCCGCTTCGCCATGAAGATCGACGACAGGGCCTGGAGCCTCACCGACGGCGGGAACCCGTCCCAGGTCTCCCGCGACCCCGGGGACGACGCGAACGCCGCAGCGAGGTCGTCGGGGACCTCGCCCCGTTCGGCCGGGATCAGGACGGACCACGACCCGTCCTCCTGTGCCCGCTCGACGACCGCCCGTCCGGCCGGGCGCATCCGCCCCTCGAGCTCGAGCCGGGCCACACGCTCGCGGTTCGAGGCCGCCCACACGCTTCCCTTGCGGCGAGGGGCGAGCCAGATCATCGACCGCTCGTCGTCCACCGTTCGGGCGGTGCCGTCGATCCACCCGAACGACAACGCCTCCTCCACCAGGGCGACGTAGTCGACCTTCGGGCGCGACGAGCCCTTCTTGAACGTCACCAGCCAGACTCCGTCGGGTCGCTCGTGGTTGGCCTCCAGCCACTCGCTCCACTGCTCGAGCGACTCGATCTGCAACCGCTCGGCCCTCTCGTGGACACCCGCCATGGCCGCAGAGGGTACGGCGACCGACCGCCAGAAGGTCGAGCCGGGGCGGCTAGGGCTTCTCGAAGGGCGGGTCGTCGGCCAGCGGGATCGCCGGGCACGAGACCTGCTCGGGCACCACGGTGATGGTGACCCGCTCGTCGCCGTCGGCGTCGAACGGGTACCGGTCGACGCCCATGTACCGCTGGGCGATGGAGTCGATGAACTCCCGGTCGGGGTCGGGGTCGAGCACCGCCCGGCCCCGGATCTCGACGTACCGGTTGAGGTTGCCCGGCGCCACCACGCAGACCGTGACCCGGTCGTCGGCCAGGAGATTGCGGACCTTGCGGCGGGTCGTGACGGTGCTGAGGCGGATCACGCCGTCGTCGCCCAGGAGCACGGCCATGGGGTTGGTCGACATGTGGCCGTCGGGTCGCATCGTGGTGACGAAGGCGACGGGCTTGTCCTCGAACAGGGCCAGGGCCTGCGGTGGCAGGGCGACGGCGTCGGTCATGGTTCTCCCCGCTCAGCCCGCGACCGTGGGGTCGACCCGGTAGAACTGCGCGCCCATGGTGGAGGCCAGGCGGGCCCCGGGGAGGTCGAGGCCGTGGGCCGCCGCCACCTCGACGGCATGGCGCAGGTCCTTGTCGGAGAGGGCGGCGTAGGTGGCGAACACCGCCTGCTCGGCGGGAGCCCCCGGGTCGAGGCGACGACGCTCGTAGATGTCGAGGAAGACCTCGGACTGCGGCGACAGCGTCTCGGAGGCGAGGGTGACCTCCTTGACCAGGCCGTCGGCCACCCCGGCGGCGCGTCCGAGCTCGAGGGCCTCCACCACGGCCAGGTAGCCCAGGTACACCATCACGTTGTGGGCGAGCTTCAGGGTGGAGCCGGCGCCCAGGGGGCCGGCGTGCACCAGGCGGCCCAGCGCCGGCTCGACCGCCGGCCGCAGCCGCTCGACCACCTCGGCGTCGCCACCGCCGAGCACGGTCATGGTGTGGGAGCGGACGCTCTCGACCCCCCGGCCGGCGAACGGTGCGTCGATCACGTCGACCCCGACCTCACCGCCGGCTGCCGCCAGCTCGACCACCACGTCGGGTGGGACGGTGGCCATCACGGCGACGGTGGTGCCCGGGGCGGCGGTGGTGAGCACGTCGGCCACGACCTCCCGGCACTGGTCGGCGGTCTGCACCAGCACGAACACGACCGTGGCGCGCTCGCCCACCTCGGCCGACGACGAGGCCACGGTGGCGCCGAGCCCGGCCATGCCCTCGACCGCTGCCGGGACGACGTCGCGCACCACGACCTCGATCCCCTGGGCCAACAGCTCCTCGGCGACCGGGCGCCCGAGGATGCCGAGGCCGATCACCCCCACGACCGGTGTCTGCATGGCGGTCACTCTGTCACGCCGGTCGGACCGGGCCGTCGACGCCGACGCACGGATGAGCCGGCCACAGGTCGGTCAGTCGAAGACCCAGCGGGTGGCGCGGGTGGAGAACTCGTCGGCCCGCTCGATGACGGCGAACGCCCGGGTGGGCGTGACCTCGACCATGAGGTGGTCGCGGATGAACTCGGCGTTCAGCTCCGGCTCGAGCGGGCCGTACTTGGCCATGTAGCGCTCGATCCAGGCCTCACGCCCGGGCTCGCCCGGCTCGATGACCCGGGCGACGCCCTCGACCGACACGCACTCGACGGTGTCGTCGACCATCACCACCACGTGGGGGTTCTCGGCGATGTTGCGGGCCTTCCGGGAGTTGGGGCTGCCCGAGAACATGTACCGGGTGACCGGCTCGTCCCAGACGCCCCACACCGGCATCGCCGCCGGCACACCGGCGGCCGAGGCGGTGACCACCCAGTAGTTGCGCTCGGGGGCGAGCCGCTCGGCCGCCCACGACCACGGCAGCGGCGACCAGTCGTCGCCGCCCACGCCGTAGTCCGCCATCGCCGGTGCCTCTGCCCGTGGTTCACCCATGCCGTCGACCATACCGATGCCGTGTGACAGCCGCCCGGGGACCGCCGCTACGGTGCCGGTGATGGCGGAACCGACGGAGACCACCGAGGCGGAGCCGGCGGCGTCGACTCGTCCGCCAGCGCGGCACCACCCGGCTCAGCCGGGTGAGCGGCGCGCTCGCGTGGCTCGTCGGCGCCTGGTTCGTGTTCTTCGGCTACCCCGGCGGCTACCTGCCGCTGGTCGTGGCCGGCGTGCTGATGCTCTGGCTCGGCGCGGGCGCCTGGCGGGGACGGCGGCGCCGCACGATCGCCCTCGTGGTGCTCTCGATGGTCGCCGCCGCCTACTACCCCGGGGCCGCGTGGTGGCGATGGACGCACACCGACGCGATCGCGCGACATCACCTTCCCCGGCCTCTGGGTCACCGTTCTGGCGATCCAGAGCGCGGTGCTGGTCACCATCGCCGTCAGCGCACTGCTGTCCCTCCGGCGGCCGGCCACGGCCGCGGCCGACAGCACAGCCTCGAACCAGTCCTAGACGTCGCGGAGCTTGACCTCGGGCACCCGGCCGTCGACGTCGGTGAAGCCGAGCTCGCGGGCGAGGTCGGCCGAGGTGAACGGCTTGCCGGCGCGGGCCGCGAGGCCGGGGTCGCCGGCCATGGCCACGACCGCACGGCCGAGGAAGCGGGGCGACTCGGCGCCGGTGAGGTCGAAGCGGCCCTCGCCGGGGAGCTCGATGTAGATCTCGTCGCCGTCGCGCACGGCGGCGGCGTCGAGCATCTCGTTGCGCACCAGGCCGGGCCACAGCGACACGGCGGTGACGCCGGTGCCCTCGAGCTCGACGGCCATGTCGGCGGTCATCTTGTCGGTGGCCGCCTTGCCCACGCCGTAGACGACGTTGTGGGCGTAGGTGATGGCGCCCGACGACGACACGTTGACGATGAGCCCGCCGCCGGCGGCGAACAGCAGCGGCGCGGCGTGCACGCTGGCGACGTAGTGCGAGCGGGTGCCCACGCCGACGATCTCGTCCCACGCCTCGATGGGAAGGTCCCAGAACTTCTGGCCGAGCCAGGGGGCGAGCACCGGCGCCGGGAACACGTTGTTGACCAGGATGTCGAGGTGGCCCTGCTCGGCGGCGACCCGCTCGAACAGGGCCTTCACCTGGGCGTCGTCCTTGTGGTCGCACGCCACCCCGATGCCGACCCCGCCGAGGGCGTCGATCTGGGCGGCGGTCTCGCCGATGGTGCCCGGAAGGGCGCCGGGGTCGACCGTGCGGCCGGTGACGTAGACGGTGGCGCCGGCGGCGCCCAGCTCGAGGGCGATGCCCTTGCCGATGCTGCGGCTGGCCCCGGTGACGACGGCGACCTTGCCGCTGAGGTCGACGGCGGGCGCGACGGAGCCGGCGGCGATGGGCGTGCCGGCGGCGTCGAGGGTGGGCTCAGTAGGCATTCGGGTCGTCCTGGACGCTCTGGGGAACGGGGTGGCGGTACAGCTCGGCGGCGTTGCGCCAGCAGATGGCGGCGGCCTCGTCGGCGGGGATGCCCTTCATGGCCTCGACCGTGAGCTGCTGGGTGCGCGGCCAGGTCGAGTCGATGTGGGGGTAGTCCTGCTCGATCATGATGTGGTCGACACCGATGACGTCGCGCTGACGGAACGACGACGGGTCCTCGATGGCGCAGAACCAGAAGTTCTCGCGGAACACCTCGGAGGGGCGCCGGCTGTCGGTCCACGTGCCGTACATGGAGTTGTAGGACTCCATGTGGTCGAGGCGGTCGATGAGCCCCGCCACCCAGCCGATCCCGCCCTCGGAGAGGCAGATCTTCAGGTCGGGGTGCGCCGTCGGGTAGCCGCTGTAGAGCCAGTCGACGGCGGCGAACATGGCGTAGGCGAAGAAGAGCACGCCGGTGACGTCGGGCGGGGCGTCGTCGGTGGTGTTGGGCGACGAGCCCGACGAGCCCACGTGGAGGTTGATGACGGTGCCCGTCTCCGCACACGCCGCCATGAACGGGTCCCAGTAGTCGGAGTGCAGGCTGGGCAGGCCGTGGGGCGTGGGCGACTCGGGGAAGGTGACCGACGTGAAGCCCCGCTCGGCGTTCTCGCGGATCATCTGCGCACCGAGCACCGGGTCGAGCAGGTACGGGATCTGGCACGGGATGATGCGGTCCTTGTACGGGCCGTACCAGGCCTCGATGTGCCAGTCGTTCCACGCCCGCACGGAGGCCTCGGCCAGCTCGGTGTCCTTGGTGAGCACCTGCAGGCGCTGGCCGGCGAAGCCGGGGAGGAACGACGGGAAGTTCAGCGAGGCGTAGACGCCGTTGAGGTCCATGTCGGCGATGCGGGCGTCGATGTCCCAGGCGCCACGGCGCATCTGGTCGAAGCGCACCGGCTCGCTGCCGTACTCCTCGACCGGGCGGCCGACGAGGGCGTTGAACCCGACGTTGGGGAGCTCCTGGCCGTCGTAGATCCAGACCTGGCTGCCGTCGTCCTTCTCGACCACGTGCGGGGCGCGGTCGCCGAACTTGGCGGGCATGCGGCCCTCGAAGGTGTCGGGCGGCTCGACGACGTGGTCGTCGGCCGAGATCACCAGCAGGCTGCGGTCGGCCCGCGGCGGGTCGGGCAGCAACGTGACCGTGCGCTCCTCCCCCCGCTTGGCGGTGGTGAAGTTCGGGTCGTTGGCCAGGTCGTCCAACGTGCGCATCTGGGTTCCCCCTGGTGGAGCGGTGGTGCGGTGGGTGAGGTGAGTTCCGTGAGCCGGCTCATGATCGGGGCCGGCGCAGTGGTGGCGTCAGTCGAGGACGTCGGGCTCGCGGCGCAGCAGGAGGCGCACGGCGCCGTCCCAGAACGGGTCGAGCGCCCGCTCGAGCTGCGAGGCCTTCATCCCGACCATGAACTGGGGCGAGATGTCGAAGGGGTCCTTGCCCATGAGGTGCACGTCGTAGGCGAGCTTGCAGAGCCGCTCGACGGTGGCCGCCCGGAAGGTGGCCTCCTTGATGTCGGCACCGGTGACGATGATCCCGTGGCTGGCGAGGAAGACGACCTTGGCGTCGCCGATCATCGTGGCCAGGTCGGCGCCGAGCTCGGCGGAGTCGACCTCGCCCGTGTACTCGTTCACGAAGTCGAGGTCGCCGTAGAACATCGAGCCGTTCTGGTGGACGATCTCGGGGAGCATCCCGACCGCGGCGAGCACCGAGACCCAGTACGGGTGGTTGTGGATCACGACCCGGGCGTCGGGGCGGCGGCGGTGCAGCTCGGTGTGGATGTGGATGGCAGGGGTGACGTCCCACTTGCCGGCGATCACGTTGGCGTCGGCGTCGACCGTGCAGAGATCGGAGGCCGAGACCTCTTCCCACCACAGGCCCCACGGGTTCACGAGCATGTGCTCGTCGCCCGGGCGCTGCCAGGTGATGTGGCCGGCCATGTTCTCGGAGAACCCGCCGTGGGCGAGGATCCGGAAGGCGCAGGCGAGGGCCTGCTCGTCGGTGAGGTCGGGCACGGGCGGCATCACCGACGGTGCCCACGCACCCAGGCCGCCCTTGCGCGGCTCGGCCTCTGCCTCGGTTGTCAGGTCGTTCGTCGCCGTCATGGTTCCCCCCAGCTGGCGTCGCGTCGCCGCATCCTACGACCCACGGGCGCACCCCACCCGAGCGCGCGCTCGGGAGGACGCCACCGCCCTTCGATCGGGACGGTGACCTCGGGTCAGTGCGCGCCGCCGGAGCGCCGCAGCTCGGCCCGCACGTCGCGGTACTGGTGCAGCTCCCAGGCGATCAACAGCCACATCACGGCACCGGCGATGGCGAGCGAGACCCACCCGTCGACGACCCGGAAGAGCGGCACGCACAGCACCAGGGCGAGGGCGGGGATCACCCGCTGGCGGGCCAGGAGGCCGGTCATCCGGAGCTTGAAGGCGATCTGGCCGAACAGGAACAGCGCGATGCCGCCGCCGAGGGCGACCGACGCCGTGTCGTCGAGCGGCTCGGTGACGTGGGTGAGGACGTGCTCGAGGGCGAGCGCCACCAGCACCACGCCGGCAACGATCGGGAAGTGGAGCAGGGAGTAGGCGTCGCGGGCCATCTCGTTTCGGGCCTGCCCGGGAGGTGTGTCGGCGAGGCGGCGGGCGGCCATCTGCGAGCCGACGTCGAAGTACGACCACCACATGGCGGCGGCCAAGGCCACGCCCAGGACCGCGGCGGAGATGATCCCGGCGGAGAGCCCCACGGACGTGCCGGCGCCCAGGGCCACGATCGACTCCCCGAGGGCGATGAGCACGATCAACCCGTGCCGCTCGGCGAAGTGCCCCGGCTCGAGGTGCCACCCGTCGGATCCGAAGAGGAACGGCACCGCCATGTCGATGGCCAGGGCGACGAACCACACCAGCCCCTGGGCCCAGCCGTCGAGCAGGGCGGCCACCGCGACGAGCGACACGCCGACGGCCGCGCCGCAGCCGAGGTAGGTGACCGCCCGCCGGAGGTCGGGGTCGTCGGTGCTGGCGATGGCGAACAGGCCGATGTGCGCCGCCCGCACCACGCCGTAGGCCGCGGCCAGGGTGAGCCCGAGGGCCCGGTCGTCGAAGGCCTCGGGCACACAGAGCGCCACCACCAACATGGCCGCCATGGCCACGAACATCACGATCCGAGGCAGCCAGTCGTCGGGATCGACCACGCTGGTCAGCCAGGCATAGCCCACCCACGACCACCACAGCACGCCGAGCACGAGCAGGCCTTGCACGACCGTGCGCCAGCCGTTGCCGCTGTCCATGAGCGAGCTGCACTGGGTGATGGCCAGCACGAACACCAGGTCGAAGAACAGCTCGAGCGGCGTGACCGTGGCACCGTCGCGCCGGCGGGGGGTCATCCGGTTCGCCCTTCCCGACTCGGCCATCGCCAGAGTGTCGCAGGCAGCGCGAGGCATCGCACCCGTTCCCGCGGCAGGACGCCCGGCGAGGAAGGGTCGCAATCCCCGGTACTGGAAACCGGTCCCACGGGTAAGGTGACCGGTGCCCGACCGGGCGTGCATGGGGCAACGGTGCCTCGCCCACCAACGGCGATGGAGCCCCCGGTCGATGCGGCAGCAGTCCCAGCCGTCTCTCACCGAGCCCCGGAGCACCCAGATGCGCAACCCACGCGAGCTCGACGCGTGCGGCATCGGCTTCGTCGCCGATGCCCACGGTCGATCGTCCCGTCAGATCGTCACTGCCGCCCTGCGGGGGCTGGCCAACGTCAAGCACCGCGGCGCGGTCGCCGCCGACGCCCGCACGTCCGACGGCACCGGCCTGCTCACCACCATCCCGGCCGCCATCTTCGGCGAGGGCGTGGGGGTCGTCGGCCTCTTCGTGCGGGGCGCCGACCCCACCGCGGCCGTGGAGGCCGCCGCCACGGCCGAGGGCCTCGAGGTCATCGAGTGGCGCACCCCACCCACCGACGAGACCGCCCTCGGAGTGCTCGCTGCCGGCAGCCGCCCGGGCATCGTGCAGGCCCTGATCCGCCCCACCGACGAGGCCCGCGCCGAGATCGACCGGCTGGTGGCGAGCGGCGCCGAGGTCCGCCTCGGTGACGTGGGCAGCGAGGACCTCGAGCGCCGCGCCTACCGGCTGCGCCGACGCATCGACGCCACCACGGAGGGCACCTACGTGGTGTCGTGCTCGTTCCGCACCATCGTCCACAAGGGCCTCGTCGCCGCCGACGCGCTCGCCGATTTCTACCTCGACCTCGCCGACGAGCGCTTCGAGGCCCACCTCGCCGTCTTCCACCAGCGGTTCAGCACCAACACGCTGCCGACCTGGGAGCGGGCCCAGCCGTTCCGCCTGTCCTGCCACAACGGCGAGATCAACACCATCGGCGGCAACGAGAACCGCATGCGCGCCCGCGCCCGCCTCGGCACCGCAGAGGTGGGCCTCGGCCCCGAGGAGCTGTTCCGCCCCGTCATCGACCCCGACGCCAGCGACTCGGGGATGCTCGACGAGGCCGCCGAGCTGCTCATGCGCGGCGGGCGCCACCTCAGCCACGTGATGGCCATGCTCGTGCCCGAGGCGTGGGAGGAGACCCGCGACCTCGACCCCGAGGTGCGCGGCTTCTACGAGTACCACTCCGCCCTCATGGAGCCCTGGGACGGCCCCGCCGGCGTGATCTTCACCGACGGCGTGCGGGTCGGCGCCGTGCTCGACCGCAACGGGCTGCGACCGCTGCGCTACGCCCTCTGCGAGGACGGCCTCGTGGTGTGCGCCTCCGAGATGGGCGCGGTCGACATCAGCGGCCACGGCACCGTCGACCGGGGTCGGCTCGGGCCCGGCCACATGCTCGTGGTCAGCCCGTCGTTCGGGGCCGTGCGCAACACCGCGGTGAAGGAGCACCTCGCCGCCGAGGCGCCCTACGCCCAGTGGGCCGCCGACGGCTTCGTCCACGTGCCGCCCGGCGAGCCCGTGGCCGACCCGCCCGCCGACCTGCTCGTGCGCCAGGCCGCCAACGGCTTCACCAAGGAAGAGCTGGCCATGGTGCTCAAGCCCATGGCCACCGACGCCTACGAGCCCACCTTCGCCATGGGCGACGACTCCCCCCTGCCGCCGATGGCCGGCCGTGCCCGGCCGGTGGCCCACTACCTGCGCCAGCGCTTCGCCCAGGTCACCAACCCGCCGATCGACCCGCTGCGCGAGCGGCTGGTGATGAGCCTGCGCACGCTGCTCGGGCCCCGCACGCCGCTGCTGCTCGAGCAGGCCGACGCCACCCGGTTGCTCACCCTCGAGTCGTTCTTCCTCTACCCGTCCGCGGTCGACTCGCTGCTCGCGCCCGGGGGCAGCCCGTTCCCGGTGGGCCGCATCGACGCCAGCTTCCCCGTCGCCGACGGGCCCGACGGCCTGCGGGCCGCGGTCGAGGCGGCGGCCGCCTCCGCCGACGACGCTCGTCGCCGAGGGCGCCGGCATCCTCGTGATCCATCCGGGCGAGCCCACCGTCGAGCGGGCGCCGATCCCGTCGCTGCTCGTGCTCGGCGCGGTGCACCAGCGGCTGGTCGCCGACCGGCGGCGGTCCGACACCAGCCTCGTCGTGCTCTCCGACGACGTGCGCGACACGCACTCGGTGGCCGCCCTGCTCGGGTTCGGCGCCGATGCGGTGTGCCCGCGCCTCGCCCTGCAGACGGTGGCCTCGGAGGCCGACGAGGCCGACACCGGCGACCTCGTCAGCTCCGACGCCCAGGAGCGGCTGCGAGCCGCGCTCGAGGCCGGCGTGCTGAAGATCCTGTCGAAGATGGGCGTCTCCACCATCGACTCGTACCGGGGCGCCCAGCTCTTCGAGGTGCTCGGCCTCGACGACGAGGTGGTCGACCTCTGCTTCACCCGCACCTCCAACGCCGTCGGCGGCCTGGGCTGGACCGCGCTCGGCGAGGACGCCCTCGCCCACCACGGCGAGGCGTTCCCCGGCGGCGCCGAGCCCGAGCTCGAGTCGCCCGGCTACTACCGGGTGCGCAAGGGCGGCGAGTACCACGCCCACTCCAAGGAGGTCACCCAGGCCCTCAACGAGCTCACCCTCGTGCTCGACACCCCGCCGGTGTCCGAGCGCGACCCCCAGGCCGTCGACCAGGCTGCCGCCCACCTGCTGCAGCGCGCCATCGCCGCCGAGGACTACGACAAGTACGGCGCCTTCGTGAAGCTGGTGAACGAGCGGCCGCCGACCGAGCTCAACGACCTGCTCGAGTGGGCGCCCGTCGGGCCGCCGGTGCCCCTCGACGAGGTCGAGCCGGCGAGCGAGATCGCCCGCCGGTTCTCCACCGGCGCCATGTCGCACGGGTCGCTCTCCAAGGAGGCCCACGAGACCCTCGCCCAGGCCATGAACCTCATCGGCGGGCGGTCCAACTGCGGCGAGGGCGGCGAGGACCCCGAGCGGTTCCACACCCGCGGCCTCGGGCGCGACGACAAGAACTCACGGATCAAGCAGGTGGCCTCGGGCCGCTTCGGCGTCACGCCCGAGTACCTGGCCCACGCCGACGAGATCCAGATCAAGATGGCCCAGGGCTCGAAGCCGGGCGAGGGCGGCCAGCTCCCCGGCCACAAGGTGTCGGGCGAGATCGCCCGCCTGCGCCACACCCAGCCGGGCGTGGGGCTCATCTCCCCCCCGCCCCACCACGACATCTACTCCATCGAGGATCTCGCCCAGCTCATCTACGACCTCAAGCAGGTCAACGCCGCCCAGGTGTCGGTGAAGCTGGTCTCGACCGAGAACGTGGGCACCATCGCCGCCGGCGTGGTGAAGGCGCTGGCCGACGTCGTGCACATCTCCGGCGGCAACGGCGGCACCGGCGCCTCGCCCCTCAGCGCCATCAAGCACGCCGGCATGCCGTGGGAGATCGGCCTGGCCGACTCGCAGCGGGCCCTGGTCGACAACGGCCTGCGGGGCCGGGTGCGGCTGCGCGTCGACGGCGGCTTCAAGACCGGCCGCCACGTGGTCGTGGCCGCCCTGCTCGGCGCCGACGAGTACAGCTTCGGCACCGCGGCGATGATCGCCGAGGGCTGCATCATGCTGCGGGCCTGCCACCGCGACACCTGCAAGCCGGGCGTGGCCACCCAGCGGCCCCACCTCCGGGCCAACTTCTCGGGCACGCCCGAGGGCGTCGCGGCGTACTTCATGTTCGTGGCCGAGGAGGTCCGCCGTCACCTCGCCGCCATGGGCGCCCGCTCGATCGACGAGCTCGTCGGCCGCGTCGACCTGCTCGCCCAACGCACCACCGGCGACCCCCGGGCCGACAGCTTCGACCTCGCCTTCCTGCTCGAGCCCCCGGCCGACGCCGACGCGCCGCGCCACTTCGTCGAGCGCGTCGCCCTCCAGGACCCCCGCTCGGTGCTCGGCGACCAGCTGCTCGCCGACGCCTTCCGGGTCATCTGGGACAGGGAGCGGGCCGAGCTCGGCTATCCGATCACGAACGCCGAGCGCTCGGTGGGCACCGCCCTGTCGGGCGCCATCGCCCTCGAGTACGGGGCCGAGACCCCACGGGGCTCCGCCCGCGTGCGCTTCGACGGCGCCGCCGGCCAGAGCTTCGGCGCCTTCCTCGCCGCCGGGGTCGAGATGGAGCTCGTCGGCGAGGCCAACGACTACGTGGGCAAGGGCATGGGCGGCGGCCAGATCGTCATCCGACCGCCGGCCGACGACGCCACCCTCCTCACCGGGTCGACCCGCGGCTCCTCCACCGTGCTCGCCGGCAACACGTGCCTCTACGGCGCCACCGGCGGCGAGCTGTTCGTGGCCGGCGCGGTCGGCGAGCGCTTCGCCGTGCGGAACTCCGGCGCCGTCGCCGTGGTCGAGGCGGTCGGCGACCACTGCTGCGAGTACATGACCGGCGGCACCGTCGTGGTCCTCGGCCGCATCGGGTACAACCTCGGCGCCGGCATGACCGGCGGGCAGGCCTTCCTCTGGGACCCCGAGGTCGAGCGGGTGCTCACCCGCGTGAACCCCGACCTCGTGGCCGTGCTGCGCCCCGAGCACGACGACCTCGCCGAGCTGCGCTGGCTCGTCGAGCGCCACGCCGAGCTGAGTGGCTCGGGCCGGGCTCGGGAGTTGCTCGCCGACTGGGAGGCCAGCACCGAGCACCTCTGGCACGTGGTGCCCCGCACCCGCGCCGAGACCCTCGTCGCCACCGCCGCCCGCCGCGTCGCCACCGCCTGACCCCCGTGGCTCGTCTGGCGGGGTCCCGACCCCGCCGATCGAGCCATTGCCCACTGTCCCTTGCCCCCGTGGCTCGTTTCACGGGGCTCCGACCCCGCCGAACGAGCCACGGGGCGGGGGTCGGGGGGTCGGGGTCGGGGGTCGGGGCTGGTTGACTGTCGGGCATGACGGCGTCCGGGATCGGCTACGTGGCGGCGGTGGTGGTCGCCGCGGTGTTCGCCATGGCGGCGGCGGCCAAGCTCCGCGACCTGCGCCAGACCTCCGTCGACTTCGAGGCCCTCGGCGTGCCCAACCCCGAAGTCCTCGCCCGGCTCGTGCCCCTCGCCGAGATCGCCGTCGTGATCCTGCTGCTGATCGTGCCCGCCGGCGGTGCCATCGCGGCGCTGGTCACGCTCGCCTTCTTCACCACCTTCCTGGTCGGACGCCTGCGCTCCGGCGTCACCGCGCCGTGCGCCTGCTTCGGGGCCTCCGGGAAGGCGCCGCTCTCGAGCATCGAGATCGTCCGCAACGCCGGGCTGATGGTGCTCTCGGCCGTGGCCCTCGCCGCCGACCGACCGGTGCGCCCGACCCTCGGCGACATCGTCGTGGTGGTCGTCCCCACGCTCGTCGGCATCTGGGTGCTCCACCTGCTCCGGGGGCGTCGGGGAGCCACCCCCACCAGCCGGTAGCCTCGCCGACGCATGAGCGATCAGACCGGCGACGACGTCCCCCGCGACCCATGGGGCAACCCCCTCGGCCCGGAGGATCGCGCCCCGGTCGACCCGCAGCCCGACGACTTCCCGCCGCCGTTCCCGAGCGATCCGCCCGGAGGCTCCGGTGCGCCGCCGCAGTGGGACACCCCCACCGGCCCACCGCCGGCGGCACCCCCGGGGCCCCAGGAGCCACCGTTCGCGCCGCCCACCGAGGCCGGAAACCCGGCGTGGCCCGGCTCCCAGCCACCCCAGGCCCCTCCCCCGGCGAACCCGGCGTGGCCCGGAGCCCAGCCGACGCAGCCGACGCAGGCGACGCCGCCGTCGCAGGTCCCCCCGCCGCTGCCGCCGGCCCAGCCCGGCCCCGGCTGGGGTGGCCCCGGCGTGCCCCCGCAGCAGCAGCCCTACCCGCCCGGAGCCGCCAGCCAGGGATGGCAGCACGGCGCGCCGTGGGCGCCGCCGAAGAACGACGGGCTGGCAGTCGGCGCGTTGGTCACCGGCATCCTCGCCGGGCTCTGCGGCCTCGCCGGCATCGCCGGCATCCTCTTCGGTCCCGTGGCACTCGGCCTCGGCATCAGCTCTCGCCGGCGCATCGCCAACTCCAACGGGATGCTGCGCGGCGACGGTCTGGCACTCACCGGGATCGTGTTGGGAGCCATCGGCACCGTCGTCTCGGTGTTCTGGCTCGTGTTGTTGATCGCCAACCCCGACCTGCTCCAGAACCTCATCGACCGCGTCACCACCACCACGACCGCCGGCGGTTGAGATCAGCCGGCTGAACGCCGGCGCTACTCGACGAGGCGGAGGCCCGTGGGGGCGATCGACGCCTCGACGTGGGGCAGGTCGACCTCGAACACCGTGAGGTGGGCGGGGAAGAGGTGCTCGGAGACCAGGACCGGGTCGCCGTCGACCGAGCGGGTGACGCGCTCGCAGCGCAGCAGCGGCGAGCCCACCTTCACGTGGAGCAGCTCGGCCTCCGACGCGGAGGCCACCGCCGCACCGATCGTCTGGGTGGCGCCCCCGAGGGGGATGGCGAGCAGCTCGTAGAACGGTGAGCGCTCCACGTCGGCCCGGCTCAGCTCGGCACCGAACTCCTCGGGGCACCACACGGTGACGAGGGCGAAGGGCTCGCCGTCGGCCAGGTTGAGGCGCCGCACCCGCAGCACGGAGTCGCACCCGAGCACCTGACGGGCCCGGGGCGGGGCGGCCACGAAGCGGAAGTCGAGAACCCGCCGGGTGGAGACCACGCCCTCGTCGGAGAGCTGGCGCTCGATGGTGCCGAGGCGGCCGAGGCTCTGGCGCAACGGGTCGGTGGCGACGAACCAGCCGAAGCCCTGCCGGGAGTCGACGAGCCCTTCCTCCCGCAGCACCTCGAGCGCTCGGCGGACCGTGACCCGGCTGGCCGCGTACTCTTCGGACAGCTCCGCCTCGGAAGGGAGCAGCCGCGACCCTCCGAGGTCGCCCGACTCGAGTCGCCGGCGCAGGTCGTCCGCGATGCTCTGGTACCGGGTCTGGCGCACTTGTCCTATACTTGTCTACATGCGCCGGCGGCGGCAAGCGCCTCCCGGTGTCCCCTCCCGGCCCCCCTCCGTGGGCCGAAGCGCACGAAAGGCTCACGCACAATGGCAGTCGCCGCGAACACCCCCATCGAGCTGGTCAACGGCGTCTACGAGCGCCTCGCCGAGCGGGTGGCGCTGGGCCGGGAGCGCCTCGGTCGCCCCCTGACCTTCGCCGAGAAGGTCCTGGTCAACCACCTCCGCGACCCCGAGAACGGCGGCATGGAGCGGGGCCGCAGCTACACCGACCTCGACCCCGACCGCGTCGCCATGCAGGACGCCACCGCCCAGATGGCGCTGCTGCAGTTCATGACCGCCGGCCTGCCCCAGGTGGCCGTGCCCTCCACCGTGCACTGCGACCACCTCATCCAGGCCAAGAGCGAGGGCCGCATCGACCTCGCCACGGCCGTCGACACCAACGCCGAGGTCTACGACTTCCTCGAGTCGGTCTCGGCCAAGTACGGCATCGGCTTCTGGAAGCCCGGCAGCGGGCATCATCCACCAGGTCGTGCTCGAGCAGTACGCCTTCCCCGGCGGGATGATGATCGGCACCGACAGCCACACCCCGAACGCCGGCGGCCTCGGCATGATCGCCATCGGCGTGGGCGGCGCCGACGCCGTCGACGTCATGACCGGCTACCCGTTCAACGTGCGCTGGCCCGAAGCTCATCGGCGTGAAGCTCACCGGCGAGCTCTCCGGCTGGAGCGCCCCGAAGGACGTCATCCTCGAGGTCGCCCGCATCCTCACCGTGAAGGGCGGCACCGGCGCCATCGTCGAGTACTTCGGCCCCGGCGCCAACAGCATCTCCTGCACCGGCAAGGCCACCATCTGCAACATGGGCGCCGAGATCGGCGCCACCACGTCGCTGTTCGCCTACGACGACGCCATGGGCCGCTACCTGAAGAGCACCGGCCGCGACGACATCGCCGAGGCCGCCGACGCCGTCGCCGCCGACCTGCGGGCCGACGACGAGGTCCTCGCCGACCCCGAGCGCTTCTTCGACCAGGTCATCGAGATCGACCTCTCCACCCTCAAGCCGCTCATCAACGGCCCGCACACCCCCGACCGCGCCCGCCTGGTCGGCGAGCTCGGCGCCGAGGCCGAGGCCGAGGGCTGGCCCATGGAGATCTCCTCGGCCCTCATCGGCTCGTGCACGAACTCCTCCTACGAGGACATCAGCCGGGCCGCCTCGATCGCCCGCTGGGCCGCCGACAACGGCGTGGGCGCCAAGGTCCCGCTGCTCGTCACCCCCGGCTCCGAGCAGGTCCGCGCCACCATCGACCGCGACGGCCTGCTCGCCGACCTCGAGCAGATCGGTGCCACCGTGCTCGCCAACGCCTGCGGCCCCTGCATCGGCCAGTGGTCGCGCAGCGACGTGCAGGAGGGCGACGCCAACGTCATCGTCACCTCGTACAACCGCAACTTCCCGAAGCGCAACGACGGCTTCGCCTCCACCCTCGCCTTCGTGACCTCGCCCGAGACGGTCGTGGCCATGGCGCTGTCGGGCCGGGTCGACTTCGACCCCACCGTCGACACCCTCACCAACGCCGACGGCGAGCAGGTCCGCATCAGCGTGCCGGTCGGCGAGGAGCTCCCCGCCAAGGGCTTCGACCCCCGGCGAGAGCGGCTTCCTCGCTCCCCCGGCCGACGGCTCGGGCGTCGTCGGTGAAGGTCTCCCCCGACTCCGACCGCCTCCAGCTGCTCGAGCCCTTCGACGCCTGGGACGGCAAGGACTTCATCGGCCTGCCCATCCTCATGAAGGCCAAGGGCAAGTGCACCACCGACCACATCTCGGCGGCCGGGCCCGTGGCTGAAGTACCGCGGCCACCTCGAGAACATCTCGGGCAACCTCTTCATCGGCGCGGTCAACGCCTTCACCGACGAGGTCGGTCAGGGCAAGGACCAGCTCGACGGCACCACCAAGAGCTTCCCCGACATCGCCAAGCAGCTACCACGCCGCCGGCCAGGCCTGGATCGCCATCGGCGACGAGAACTACGGCGAGGGCAGCTCCCGCGAGCACGCCGCCATGGAGCCCCGCTTCCGCGGCGCCAAGGTCGTGCTCGTGCGCAGCTTCGCCCGCATCCACGAGACCAACCTCAAGAAGCAGGGCGTGCTGCCGCTCACCTTCGCCGACCCGGCCGTCTACGACCTGATCGAGCAGGACGACCGCATCAACGTGCTCGGCCTGGCCGACCTCACCCCCGACGTGCCCGTGCAGTGCCAGATCGTGAAGCCCGACGGCACCACGATCGACTTCGAGGGCCTGCAGACCATGAACGACGAGCAGATCGGCTGGTTCAAGGCCGGCGGCGCGCTCAACATCATCCGCCAGCGCCAGGGCGTCTGAGCCCGTCGTCGCTGCGGGGCCGACACCGGGCCCCGCACCCAAGCAGGGGAGCAGTCGAACGACAGCTCCAGAGGCCCCCTCCCCGGAGGGGGCCTCTGCGCGCCGGGGGACGAAGAGGCATTGAGGTCGCCCGAAGCGTCCTGGCAGTTCCCGTAGCTGACGAACTACTGTCGTGACACGCGTCACGTCCCAGGGAGCGCTTGATGACCGACCTGCTCGAGCCGTACGTCGACACCTCCGTGGACGACATGCCGCCTCTCGAGACCACCGACGACCGCACCACCGACAACTCGGTCCCGGCGCCGTTCCTGGCCTACCTGCTGGCGGCGTGCCTCACCGGCGCCGGCATCATCCACCTGGCGATGGTCCCGAGCCACATGGGCGAGTGGCGGCCCGAGGGCTGGGCCTTCCTGGGCTCGGCCGTCCTGCAGCTCGGCCTCGCCGTCGGCCTCGTGCTGCGCCCCCGCCGCTGGATGGCGGCCGTGGCCCTCGTGAGCTCCGCCGCCTTCATCTTCTCCTGGTGGTTCACCCGCTACGCCGGCATGCCGTTCGGCCCCAGCGAGCACTACCTCGAGGACCCCGGCACCGTCGACGTCACCACGGTGGTGCTCGAGGCCGCGGCGATCGTCGTCGCCACCGTCACCCTCGTGCGGCCCCGCCTCAGCGCCGGCTGGAAGGCCCCGGTGCTGGTCTTCGCCTCGCTCATCCCCCTCGCCGCCATCATCGCCGGCACCCTCGCCGTCGCCTCCCCCGAGGCCGCCGCCCACGGCGGCCACGTCGACGGCGCCGCCCACGGCAAGGACGACCTCGGGCTCTGGAAGCTGACCAACGGCCACCACCACGCCATGACCAACAACGCCCTCGACCCGGCCACCCAGGCCGAGCACGACCGCCAGATCGCCATCACCCGCGAGGTCGCCGCCCAGTACCCGACCGTGGCCTCCGCCGAGGCCGCCGGCTACCGCAAGGCCGGCCCCTACTCCCCCGGGCTCGGCTCCCACTACACGAAGACCGGCGGCAACGAGCTGAACGCCGACGGCATCGTCGACGACGAGGACCTGCGCCACCCGCTGTCGATCATCTACGACGGCAACGAGCCCGACTCCCCCGTCGCCGGCTTCATGTACTACTCGATCAGCTCCGTCGAGCCTGCCGGCTTCGCGGGGTCCAACGACACGTGGCACACCCACTCGAACGTGTGCATCAAGCCGATGCCCGACGGCAGCGTGGACTCGCCGTTCGGGGCCGACCTGCCCATCGACGAGTCGCTCTGCCAGGAGGTCGGGGGCATCCTGCTGGACTCCACCCAGTGGATGGTCCACGTGTGGACCGTCCCGGGCTACGACAACGTCAAGGGCGGCGTGTTCGCCGAGGTGAACCCGGCCCTGGCCTGCTCCGACGGCACGTACTCCCGGCTCGACCCCACCGAGTGGGCCCAGAACCTCACGAACGTCTGCTCGTCGAAGGCCCCGGGCGAGCCCCGCTACCCGGTCTGAGCACGAGTCGCGGCGGACGGGCTCGGCCGGGGCGGACCGGCCGGCCCGATCCGCGGCCGAGGCCGCGGCCGCGCTGACGCGGCCGGCTGCAGCCCTCAGCGGCGCGGCAGCTCGAGGATCTCGGCAGCCTCGTCGCACGTGGCCACGGCCACCCCGAGGCGGTCGCACACGGCCACGGCCTCGTTGATCAGCTCGACGTTGCTCGGGGTGCGGTCGCCGGCGAAGAACTCGAGGCCGAGGTGGATGTGGCCGCCCCGCTCGACGGCGTACTCGGCCAGGCCGGTCTCGACGACGTCGCCGCCGACCACCGACACCGCCCACGGCACCGGGCAGTCGCCGAGCGCCTCGAGGTAGGCGTCGAGGGCCAGGCGGGTGGGAGGCAGGCCGAAGGGGGCACCCATGTAGCCCCGGTCGGTGGACAGGTAGAACTTGATCATCGAGCCGGCCGGCAGGGTGCCCGCCCGCCAGTGGGCGATGGTTGCCCGCAGGAAGCCGGGCTCGTAGATGGCGAGGCTGGGCCCGACGCGGTCGGCGGTGGCCCGGGCGAACTGCTCGGTGATGGAGTCGAAGCTGTTGGCGTAGACGAAGCCGCCGCGCGGGATGCCGTTCTCGTCGACCCCGCCCAGGTTCACCGAGCCCGGGTCGCACAGGCTGACCCGCAGCTTCCCGGTCTCGGCCAGCAGCGCCAGGTGGTCGAGGTTGAGGGCCCCGTCGATGGCGTTGGCCGTGGGGTAGATGAGCGCGTCGGGACGGGCCTCCAGCACCGGGGCCCACGCCGTCAGGTACTCGTCGGCGACGAGGCGGGGGTCGCCGTTGACGGCGACGTGGTTGTGCACGATGGCGGCGCCCGCCTCGAAGCAGGCCAGCGCGTCGGCGGCGATCTCGTCGGCCGAGCGGGCCACGTTCGGATTGGTGGCCTTCTGGGTGATCCCGTTGATGGCCGCTTCGATGATGACTGGTCCCCGATCCATGGCGGCACGCTAGGCGGCCCGGCCGGGACCCGGGGCGAAAAATGCCAGAGCCGGCTCGGGGGGAGAGCCGGCTCCGGTCAGAGGGTGGAGAAGGGGGGGACCTTTCTCTACTGCCCTCGAGCGAGGTCCTGTGGAGGGGGGATCCACGGTGGGCCTCGTCGTATGTGGACCTCAGTATGCGGGCCTTGACCCCATCGGTCCAACAGTTGTTTCCGATACGTGCCATCATGAACAGCGATGGACCTGCGCCAGCTCAACGCCGTGCTCGCCGTGGTCGACCACGGCGGCTTCTCGGCGGCGGCGCGTGCACTGCACACCGTGCAGTCCAACGTGTCGACCCACGTCGCCCGCTTGGAGAAGGAGCTCGGGGCGACCCTCATCGACCGGTCCACCGGCCAGGTCACCGAGGAGGGTGCGGTCGTCGTCGAACGGGCCCGGCGCATCCAGGCCGAGCTCGACGCCCTCGCCGCCGACGTGGCCTCGGTGCGCGACGAGGTCGCCGGCGTGGGCCGCATCGGCCTGATCGGCACCACCGCCCGCTGGCTGGTGCCGGTGCTGGTCGAGACCATGGCCTCGCGCCACCCGCTGGTGCGGGTCGTGGTGCACGACGCCACCACCTCGGCCCTCCAGCTCCAGCTCGACTCCGGCACCATCGACATGGCGGTGCTCACCCTCCCGGTCGCCGACACCGAGCTGGTCACCGAGCCCCTCTTCGACGAGGACCGCCTCCTCATCGTCCCCTCGGGCCACCCCTTCTACCGGCACGAGCGGGTCACCCTCGCCGACCTCGACGGCCAGCCCCTCCTGCTCGAGCCGTTCGGCCGTCCCGTTCCGGGCCCAGCTCCAGGCCATGTTCGACGAGCGGGGCTACGAGCTGGTGCCGAAGGCCGAGGTCGACGGCACCCGACTCATGACCTCGCTCGCCTTCGAGGGGTTCGGCGCGGCCATCGTCCCGGCCAGCGCGGTGCCGGTGTGGCTCGGCGGCGACTGGCGGACCATCCCCATCGACGGCCTCGCCGGGAGGTCCGTCGGTCTCGGCACGCGCCGGCAGGGGTTACTCTCGGCCCCGGCACGGGCGCTGCGCGACGTGCTCCGCCAGGTCGTCGCCGAGCGGGCCGCCCACCAGCCGGGCATCCACCCGGTGCGCGACACG
This sequence comes from uncultured Actinomycetes bacterium, assembly GCA_963702555.1. Classification (GTDB taxonomy): domain Bacteria; phylum Actinomycetota; class Acidimicrobiia; order Acidimicrobiales; family Acidimicrobilacustridaceae; genus CAMFLJ01. The sequence goes on along the minus strand of CAVPCW010000010.1, from coordinate 415,186 downwards.
TGATCCCGCGTCCCCGGACCGGCGTGAGCTCGTCCCCGGACAGACGTAACCCCTCGACCGGTCCCCCGGTCGCACCCACGGCAATGGCCTCCTTCCCCTCTCCCACCTCCGCCCCCGAGCCCGGCTCACTCGGCACCGGGCGCGCGCGCTGCGGCTGCGGGCCAAGGTGCCCGGCATCGTCCACGCGTCGATCGACACGCTCGACACCGTGCACGGGCCCCGTTCGATCGTGCTGGTCCGCGTCGGCAACACCGACGAGGTCGGGGCCCTGTCGCCCCGCGACGGAGAGACCATCGCCGAGGCGGCCCGCGCCGCCCTCGACGAGCGGCTGCCCGTGGTCGTCGAGCTGTCGTCGAGCGGTGCCGACATCCGCGAGGGCCTCGCCGCCCTCCACGGCTGGGGCCAGGCCGCCAGGGCGCTCAGCGCCTGCTCGGGCGTGGTCCCCACCGTGTTCGCCGTCGACGGCCCCGCCGTCTCGGGCCCCGCGCTGCTTCTCGGCATCGCCGACCACGTGGTGATGACCGCCGAGTCCTACGCCTTCGTGAGCGGTCCTCACATGGTCCGCGAGTTCACCGGCGTGCCCATCGAGAAGAACGAGCTCGGCGGCTCCGGGAGCCACGCCCGCAACACCGGCGTGGCCAGCCTGGTGGTCGACGACATCGACGGCGCCCGCGCCGCCGTCGCCGCCCTGTTCGACTTCCTGCCGTCCCACAACGACGAGCTGCCACCGCGCATCGCCACCGACGACCCGGTCGACCGGCTCACGCCCGAGGCGGGGGCGATCATCCCCGCCACCCCTACCGGCAGCTACGACGTGCGCAACGTCATCCGGGCCGTGGCCGACGAGGGCGAGATGCTCGAGCTCAAGGCGGCGTGGGCCCCGAACCTCGTCACCGCCTTCGGCTCGATCGGCGGCCGCCCGGTGGGCTTCGTCGCCAACCAGCCGTGTGCGCTGGCCGGCACCCTCGACATCCCGGCGTCCCAGAAGGGCGCCCGGTTCGTGGCCTTCTGCGACGCCTTCAACATCCCGCTCGTCACCCTGGTCGACACGCCGGGCTTCTACCCGGGCAAGGACCTCGAGTGGCGGGGCATGATCCGCCACGGCGCCCAGATGGCGTTCGCCTACGCCCGGGCCACCGTGCCCCGGGTCAACGTCACGCTGCGCAAGAGCTACGGCGGCGCCTACATCGTCATGGACTCCAAGCGCATGGGCAACGACCTGGCGCTGGCGTGGCCGTCGGCCGAGATCGCGGTGATGGGCGCCAAGGGAGCGGTCGAGATCCTCAACCGGGGCATCACCCCCGAGGAGCGGGGCGAGCTCGAGCAGGCCTACGAGGCCCGGCTGCTCAACCCCTACATCGCCGCCGAACGGGGCTTCATCGACGCGGTGATCGACCCGGCCGAGACCCGGCGCGAGCTGGCCGCCGCCCTCGACGTGCTCGACGACAAGCGGGAGCGCATCCAGCCCCGCGGCCACGACAACACGCCCCTCTGACGGCCTACGCTCCCTCGGCGACCTGAGGGGGGCGATGTGACCGAGATCGAGATCCGGCCGGTGAGCGGCGCGCTGGGTGCCGAGGTGCGCGGCGTCGACCTGCGCACCGTCGACGACGACGGGTTCGAGCGGGTGCGGGCCCTGCTCCACGAGCACGAGGTGCTGTTCTTCCCGGGGGCCGACCTGAGCGAGGACGACCACATGGCGGTCGGGCGCCGCTTCGGCGAGATCGCCGTGTTCCCGGTGGCTCGCCTCTACGGCGCCACCGAGCCCCGCTTCCAGGTGATCACCGACGGGCCCGACAGCCGGCCGACCGCCGACCAGTGGCACACCGACGTCACCTGGATCGCCGAGCCGCCCGACTACGCCCTGCTGGCCGCCACCGTGGTGCCCGAGCGCGGCGGCGACACCCTGTGGGCGTCGATGACCGCCGCCTACGAGGGCCTCTCCCCCGCCATGCAGGAGTTCGTCTCGGGCCTCGAGGTGGTGCACGACAACACCGCCTTCATCGAGGCCGCCCGGGAGAAGATGCCCGACCCCGACGCCGGCGAGCTGCTCGAGCGGCTCCGGGCCGAGTACCCGCCGGTCGTGCACCCGCTGGTGCGCACCCACCCCGACACCGGCCGGCGGGCGCTGTTCCTCGGCGGCGACTTCATGCGCCGGATCGTGGGCCTCCACCCCGACGAGAGCCGGGCGATCCTCGACCTCCTGAGCCGCCACATCGACGACGCCCGCTACCAGTGCCGCTGGCGCTGGACCCCCGGCGATCTCGCCATCTGGGACGAACGGTCGACCAACCACCGCAGCGCCGCCGACCACTTCCCCCAGGCCCGGTCGATCCGACGCATCGAGATCACGGGCTCACGGCCGGTGTTCGATCCGGATCGGATCCCGGCGGTACCGACCGCTGTCTAGGGCCACTAGGCTCCATCTCCGTGGTGACCCCCGTCGAGCGTCACCGAGATCTGGTCTGAAGTCCCCCCACGAGAGACCTTTGGAGCGTCAGTGGCAGAGAGTGTGACCATCACGGACAACCGGACCGGGGAGTCCATCGAGATCCCGATCGAGAACGGCGGCGTCGACGCCGCCCAGTGGTCGAAGCTCCTCCCTGGCGTCTGGTTCTACGATCCGTCGTTCTCCACCACCGCCGCCGCCTCCAGCTCGATCACCGAGCTCGACGGCGAGGCCGGCATCCTGCGCTACCGGGGCTACCCGATCGAGCAGCTGGCCGAGCAGTCGACCTACCTCGAGGTGGCCTACCTCCTGCTCCACGGCGAGCTGCCCAGCGCCGAGCAGTACGAGGTCTGGAAGCACGACATCACGTACCACACGTTCATCCACGAGAACGTGCGCAAGCGCTTCATGGAGGGCTTCCACCACGACGCCCACCCCATGGGCATCCTGGTCTCCACCCTCGCCGCCCTCTCGACGTTCTACCCGGACGCCAAGGACATCGAGGACGTCGACAGCCGCTACAAGCAGATCATCCGGCTCATCGCCAAGATGCCGACGATCGCCGCCGGCGCCCACCGCCACTCCGTCGGCCAGCCGTTCGTCTACCCGGACAACAGCCTCGACTTCCCGTCGAACTTCCTGTCGATGATGTGGAAGGTCGCCGAGCCCCGCTACGAGCCCGACCCGGTGCTCTCCCACGCCCTCGACGTGCTGTTCATCCTGCACGCCGACCACGAGCAGAACTGCTCGACCACCGCCATGCGGGTCGTGGGCTCGAGCCACGCCGACCCGTACTCGGCCACCGCCGCGGCCGCCGCCGCCCTCTACGGCCCCCGCCACGGCGGCGCCAACGAGGCCGTGCTGCGCATGCTCAACGAGATCGGCAGCATCGACAACGTCGAGGCCTTCGTCGCCGACGTGAAGGCCGGCAAGGGCCGCCTCCAGGGCTTCGGCCACCGGGTCTACAAGAACTACGACCCCCGGGCCACGATCATCAAGAAGATCGCCTACGACGTCTTCGAGGTCACCGGCAAGAACCCGCTGCTCGACATCGCGCTCGAAGCTCGAAGAGACCGCCCTGAGCGACGACTACTTCATCAGCCGCAAGCTCTACCCGAACGTCGACTTCTACTCGGGCCTGATCTACCAGGCCATGGGCTTCCCGATGGAGATGTTCACCGTGCTGTTCGCCATCCCCCGCGTGTCGGGCTGGCTGGCGCACTGGACCGAGATGCTCGACCAGAACGCCCGCATCGCCCGGCCCCGCCAGCTGTACGTGGGCGCCGAGGTCCGTGACTACATCCCGATGGAGTCCCGCTAGCCCCTCATGGGTCTCCCCATCGCCCAGGTCGACGCCTTCACCGACCGTCCGTTCGCGGGGAACCCCGCCGCCATCTGCCTGCTCGACGGCCCCGCCGACGAGCAGTGGATGCAGGCCGTCGCGGCCGAGATGAACCAGCCGGAGACGGCGTTCCTCGAGCCGATCGACGACGACGGCGACGGGAACGAGGCGCCGACCTGGCGGTTGCGCTGGTTCACGCCGGTGTGCGAGGTCGAGCTCTGCGGCCACGCCACGCTGGCGGCGGCGCACCACCTGCTCGTCGACCTCGGTGTCGAGGCGTGCATGCTGCGCTTCGTCACCCTCTCGGGCACCCTCACCGCCCGCGCCCTGGGCGACGGCTGGATCCAACTCGACTTCCCCGTCGACGTGCCCGTCGAGGCCGAGGCGCCTGAAGGCCTGCTCGCGGCCCTGCGCATCGACAACGCCGTCACCGTGGCCCGCGGCCGCTCCGACTGGTTGGTCGAGGTGCCGTCGGCCGACGACGTGCGGGCCCTCGATCCCGACATCGTCGCCCTGGGCACCCTCGGCGAGGTCGGCCGGGGCGTGATCGTCACCGCCGTCGGCGACGGGCTCCACGACGTGGTCTCCCGCTTCTTCGCCCCGGCGGCCGGCATCCCCGAGGACCCGGTCACCGGCTCGGCCCACACCACGCTCGCCCCGTTCTGGGCCGAGCGGCTCTCGACCACCGACTTCCTCGCCCACCAGGCGTCGGCCCGGGGCGGCGTGATCAAGGTGTCGCTGCGCGACGACCGGGTGCTGCTCGGCGGCCAGGCCGTCACCGTCTTCCGCGGCTCGTTCGAGGACGACCTGCTCCAGGCGCTCTTCAGCCGCCGCGCCGTCGACGTCCCCGCCTGACCGGGCCGTTCAGCGCCTGACTGGATCGGTGGCGGCGCCCGATCCCGGGCGAGCCGGGTCCGGGCCCAGGGGTCGCAGGTTCCAGTTCTCAGCGACAACGCCCGCCGGAATCACCCACCCGAGGCGAGCCCCGGGTTCAGTCCCCCGCATCTGTCGCTGACAACTGGAACGAACCGACGTTGGTCGAGGGCTCCGACAGAGGGACCGCCACCGACGCCGTCAGCCGTCGGCGAGGAAGCGCTCGAGCTCGGCCTTCTCCTCGGCCCACTGGCGGCGGGTCTCCGCTGTCCGCCCGCCCAACTGCAGGTCGAGGACGTGCTGGGCCTGCATCTCGTCGAACGAGAACGGCGGCTCGGTCAGCCGGTGCAGCGCCTCCGACCGGTCGGCACAGCCCTCGACCGCCTCGACGAGCGGCCAACCGAGGTCCATGGACCGCAGGAGACCCTCGAGGATCGAGATCCGCCACGTCGCCTTCGCCCGCTGGTGCCCCCGGATCTCGCCCGGGCGCATCCCGTCGTCCATGTCCTGATCTCTGCCGCCGCCGTCCGCCATGTCGGCTAGGGCCGGACGTCGACGAGGATCTTGCCGACGTTGGCGTTGGACTCCATGCGGTCGTGGGCCGCGGCGATGTCGTCGAGGGCGAACCGGGAGTCGATCACCGGGCGCACGGCGCCCGAGTCGAACAGCGGCAGCACCTCGGCGGCGAAGCGGCGGGAGATGTCGATCTTCTCCTCGAGCGGCCGGGCCCGCAGCACGGTGCCGACGATGGCGGCCCGCTTGGGCAGCAGGGCCCCGATGTTGACCTCGGTGCGGCCGCCACCCATCACCCCGACGAGCACGATCGTCCCGCCCACCCGCACGGCGCTGATGTTGCGGTCGACGTAGTCGCCGCCGATCACGTCGAGCACCACGTCGACGCCGGCCCCGCCGGTGAAGGCGCGGCACTCGGCCACGAAGTCCTGCGAGCCGTAGTCGACGACCACGTCGGCGCCGAGGGCCCGGCACGCCTCGACCTTGCCGGCCGAGGCGGTGACCACGATGCGGGCGCCCATCGCCTTGGCGATCTGGATCGACGCGGTGCCCACACCCGAGCCGCCGGCGTGCACCAGCGCCACCCGGCCGGCGGTGAGCCCGCCCTGCACGACGAGAGCGTCGTAGGCGGTGATCCACACCTCGGGGATGGCGGCGGCGTCGGCCACCGTGACCGTCGACGGCACCCGCAGCACCTGGCGCTCGTGCACCACCAGCCGCTCGGCGTAGGCGCCGCCGTTGACGATGCCCATCACCTCGTCGCCGACGGCGAGGCCGGTGACCCGCTCCCCCACCGCGGCCACCCGGCCGGAGAACTCCATGCCGGGGATCTCCGGCGCGGGCGGGGTGAATCCGGCGAGCGGGGGGCTCGGGTAGAGGCCGCGCCGCTGCAGGAGGTCGGCCCGGTTGAGGGCGGTGGCCACCACGTCGACCAGCACCTCCTCGGGCCCGGCGACGGGGTCGGCCACCTCGGTGACCGCGAGGACGTCGGGCTCCCCGTAGGACTCCAGCACCACAGCGCGCATGTCAGCTCTCCTGATCGATCGAGGCCAGGACCGCGTCGCGGGCCCAGCGGTAGTCGGGCTTGCCCGAGGCCGAGCGGGCCACCTGGTCGGTGAGCACCCACGAGCGGGGCACCTTGAACCCGGCCAGGTGCTCCCGGGCGTGGGCGGCGAGCTCGTCGCCGGAGGGCGGTCACGCCCAGACCGGGACGAAGGGCGACGACCGCGCTCACCCGCTGGCCGAAGCGCTCGTCGGGCACGCCCACCACGAGGGCATCGAACACGGCCGGGTGGCCCTTGAGCACGCCCTCGACCTCCTCGGGGAAGACCTTCTCGCCGCCCGTGTTGATGCTGGCCGAGCCCCGGCCGAGCACGCGGATGGAGCCGTCGGGCTCGATCACCGCGTCGTCGCCGGAGACGGCCCAACGCACGCCGTCGATCACGGGGAAGGTGGCGGCGGTGCGCTCGGCGTCACCCCAGTAGCCGAGGGGCACGTGGCCGCGTTGGGAGAGCTTGCCCACGGTCGTGCCGTCGGCCGGCACCGGGGCACGGACGCCGCCGTCACCGTCGGTCGGCGGGGCGAGCACGGTGGTGGCGTCGTCGCCCACCAGCACCGGCGCCCCTCCGCCGACCCCGGGACGGAGGCGGCCCTGGCTCCCGGTCTCCGACGACCCGAAGCTGTCGAGGATGCCGATGTCGGGCAGCAGGGAGCGCAGCTGGTCCTTCACCGCGGGAGAGAGCACCGCCCCACCCGAGGCGATCAGCTGGAGTCGGGGCAGCGGCAGGGTCGAGGGATCGTCGGCGCGCGCCGCAGCCAGGGCATCGGCCAACGGTCGGGCCACGGCGTCGCCCACCACCATCACGAGGTCGGCGTCGGACCGCCTGGGCGAGACGCAGGGCCGCGGCCGGGTCGAGGTGCAGGTCGGAGTCGATGATGACCGCGCCACCGGCGAGCAGCGACTGCCAGGCCACCCACGCCGCGGCACCGTGCATCAGCGGGCACAGCGGCAGCCGGCGTTGCACCGCCGAGCCGGCCACCGCCCGCTCGACGACCTCGACCGGTCGGACCACCGGCGGAATGCCCCGGTTGGGCGTGCCCTTGCCCCCGAAGCTGGCCATGTAGATGTCGTGCTGGCGCCACATCACGCCCTTGGGCGAGCCGGTGGTGCCGCCGGTGTAGAGCAGGTAGAGGTCGTCACCGGTGCGCTCACCGACCGCAGGACGCCCCGCCGAGGCACCGGCGAGCAACGCGTCGTAGGCCGCTCCCCGCTCGACGACCACCAGGTCGGGGCGACCGGCGAGCCTCGCGGCCTCCCGCGCCACCGGGCCCAGGTCGGGCTCCGTGAGCAGGGCGGCCATGGTGCTGTCGCTGACGACGTACGCCAGCTCCTCGGCCGTGTAGCGGAAGTTGGCGTTCACCGGCACCGCCCGCGCCTTGAACACGCCCAGCATGGCCTCGACGTGCTCGGCATGGTTCCGCAGGTGCAGTCCGACCCGGTCGCCGGCCATCACCCCTCTCCCGAGCAGGCCGTTGGCCAGGCGGTTGGCCCGCTCGTCGAGCTGCAAATAGGTGAGTCGACTCACGATCTCGCCCGCCGCGCCGACGACCAGGGCCTCGGCGTCGGGCAGGGCGTCGCACACCCCTTCGTAGAGGTCGGCGAGCGCGAAGGACGGCGGCACAGCGGACGGCACGGCGATCATCGTGTCAGAGGCCGAGGAACAGCCCGGGCGCCCCGTCGAGGCGGCGGACCTCAGGCGCCGACGGCAGCCGGTACGGCGCCACCCGCACCCACGCGTCGGTGATGGAGGCGCCATCGGGGCCCACGATCACCGGGTTGGCCACGACCCCGGCCAGCTCCGGCACGTGCTCGAGCAGGGCGGCGAAGCGCACCAGCAGGCTCGACAGCTCGCCGTTGGCGACCGACGCCCGGCCCCCGGCCTCGGGGCCGGCCAGCAACCCGCCGACCTGCGAGGCGGCCACCAGCTCGGCGGCCTCCGTGTCGGAGAGCGGCACGACCCGCACCGGGAGGTCGGCGTTGGCCGCGGCCGCGGCGCCGCCCAGCCCGACCGTGACCACCCCGCCGAACGTGGGGTGCTGCTGACCGGCGACGAGCACGTCGGCGCCGGCGGGGGCCGCCTTCTGCACGATGGCGGGGTCCATGGCCGAGTGCAGGGTGGTGACCATCCGCCCGAACGCCGCCCGCAGGGAGTCGTCGTCGTGGAGGTCGAGGGCCACGCCGCCGACCTCGCCCCGGTGGTAGCGGCCCACGCCGCTGGCCTTGAGCACCACGGGGTAGCCCATGGCCTGCGCGGCGGCGACGGCCTCGTCGGGCCCGCGGACCACCGCGGTGGGGCAGGCGGGGAGCCCGGCGAGGGCGAGCAGGTCGGCGGCCTCGGCGTGCTCGAGGGTGCGCCCGTCGGGGTCGGCGGCGAGGACCTCCGCCACCCGGGCCTGCACGGCCGCGACGTCGAGGCCGATCTCGTCGGGCATCGGCAGGGTGCCGGCGGGCCGGGCCCTCCACTCGCCGTACGCGGCCAGGCGGCCCAGGGTGCGGGCCCCCTCGCTCGGGAAGCGGAAGATCGGCAGGCCGGGCTGCACGCCGTCGACCTCGTCGCCCGGCTCGGAGCCGAGGAAGGTGGCGATGACCGGCTTGTCGGCGCCGGCGCGGGCGTCGCCCACCGCCGAGGCGACCTCGGCGGGACGGGGCAGCACCGGCGCGGCGTACAGCACCATCACCGAATCGAAGGCGTCGTCGGCCAGCGCGGCCGACGACCGCTGCCCGGTAGGCGTCCGGACCGGCCTCCCAGGTGAGCTCGAACGGGTTCGAGAGGCGCGCCCCCTCGGGCACCTGCCCGGCCAACGCCTCGACCGTGGCGGGCGAGGGCTCGGGGGTCTCGAGGCCGGCACCGATGCAGGCGTCGACCGCCAGCACCGAGGCGCCGCGGGCGTTGGAGACGATGGCGACGCGACGGCCGGCCGGCACCGGCTGGGTGGAGAGCACCCGGGCGGCGTCGAAGAGCTGGGTGGGCGTGTCGACCCGGATGACGCCGCTCTGGGCGAGCATGGCGTCGATGGCGGCGTCGGTGAGGTCGCCGGCCGACCACGACGCCCCCATGGCGGGACCGCCCGCTTCGGGACCGGGCCGGGTGAGGCCGGACTTCACCGCCACGACCGGCTTGGCCCGGGCCAGCTCGCGGACGATGCGGGTGAACTTCCGCGGGTTGCCGAACGACTGGAGGTGCAGGGCCACGACGGTGGTGCGCTCGTCGGCCGCCCAGTACTGCAGCAGGTCGTTGCCGGACACGTCGATCTTCGACCCCACGTCGACGAACGTGGAGAAGCCCACGCCGAGCGAGTGGGCGTGGTCGAGCGCGGCCAGCCCGAGGGTGCCGGACTGCGTGAGGAACCCCACGTTGCCCGGGCCGCACCGCCACGGTGCCGAAGTTGGCGATCAGCGACACGCCGGGGGCGGTGTTGATGACACCCATCGACTCGGGGCCGATCACCCGCATGCCGGTGGCGTGGGCCCGCTCGACGATGCGCTCCTCGGTGCCGTCGGGGAGGCGGTCGAAGCCGGCGCTGAAGATCACCAGGCCGCCGACCCGCTTGCGACCGCACTCCTCGACCACGTCGAGCACACCGGCGGCGGGCACGGCCACGATGGCGAGGTCGACCGCGTCGGGGATGTCGAGCACGCTCTGGAACGCCCGCACGCTGGCCACGTGGCCGCCCGCCGGGTTCACCGGGTAGACGGGCCCGTCGAAGCCGCCGGCCACCAGGTTGCGGAAGACCTCGTGGCCGATGCCGCCGCGCTCGCGGCCGGCGCCGATGACGGCGATCGAGCCCGGCGAGAGCAGCCGGGTCACCGACGCGGCCTCCGAGCGGCGCTCGCGGTCCTCGATGAGCCGGCGGCCCTCGTCGGTGGGCTCGATGCCGAGGCGCACCTCGATGACGCCCTCCTCGAAGGCGCTGGCCACCTGGAAGCCGGCGTCGTGGAAGACGCCGAGCATCTTGCGGTTGGTGGGCAGCACGGTGGCGGTGAGCCCGTCGAGGCCGTTCTCCCGGGCCGCCACCGCCAGGTACTCGAGCAGCACGGTGGCCAGGCCCCGGCCCTGGTGCTGCTCGTCGACCATGAAGGCCACCTCGGCCTCGTTGTGGTCGGGCCACATGTCGTAGCTGGCCAGGCCCACGACCTCGTCGCCCAGCAGGGCCACGAAGGCCAGGCGGGTGACGTAGTCGATGTTCACGATGCGGGCGAGGTCGCGGGCCGACAGCTTCGGCAGCGGGCTGAAGTAGCGGAAGTAGATGGTCTCCCGCGACTGGCGCACGTGGAAGGCGTCGACCGCGTCGGAGTCGGACGGCACCACCGGCCGGATGTGCACCGTGCCGCCGTCGCTCAGCACGGCGTCGAACTCCCACCGGTCCGGGTAGCCGGACGGCACGGGTGGGGTCGCCGGGTCCGGTTCGGGCGGGAGGGCCATGGTTGCGAGCCTAGGCCCGGACCACCGCCGTCGAACGGGCCTACCATCGGGTAACTGGCGGAGCGACTGTCACCAGCATCGGGGGATCCGTGAGCACCAGCACCACCGAGGGCACCGCCGGCGCGGACACCGGCACCGACACCGTGCACCACCGCACCTGCCCGCTCTGCGAGGCCGGCTGCGGGCTCGAGCTCACCGTGCGCAACGACACCGTGGTGCGCATCCGCGGCGACCGCGACAACGCCTTCTCCCGCGGCTTCATCTGCCCCAAGGGCTCGGCGCTGCACCACCTCCACGCCGACCCCGACCGCCTCCGCCGGCCCCTCGTGCGCCGGGGCGACGACCCCGCCACCGCCACCTGGGAGGAGGTCTCCTGGGACGAGGCCTTCGCCGCGGTCGAGGCCGGGCTCCGGGGGATCATCGAGCGCCACGGCCGCGACGCCGTGGCGATCTACCTGGGCAACCCGAGCGTGCACTCCCTCGGCCCGACGCTCTTCAACGGCACCCTCATCAAGGCGCTCGGCACCACCAACGTGTTCTCGGCCTCCACCGTCGACCAGATGCCCAAGCACGTGTCGAGCGGCTACCTCTACGGCAACCCGCTGCTCATCCCGGTGCCCGACCTCGACCGCACCGACCACCTGCTGATCCTCGGCGCCAACCCCTACGCGTCCAACGGCAGCCTCTGCACCGCGCCCGACTTCCCCGGGCGCCTCGAGGCCATCCAGGCCCGGGGCGGGAAGGTCGTCGTCGTCGACCCGCGTCGCACCGAGACCGCCGACCACGCCGACGAGTGGGTGCCGATCCGCCCCGGCACCGACGCCCACCTCCTGATGGCCATGACCCAGGTGCTGTTCGCCGAGGACCTCGCCGATCTCGGCGGGCTGGGCGCCATCGTCTCGGGCCTCGACGAGCTGCGCGCCGCGGTCGCAGCCCTTCACCCCCGAGGCGGTCGCCCCCGTCACCGGCATCGATGCCGACACCATCCGCCGCCTGGCCCGCGACCTCGCCGCCGCCCGCACGCGGCTCGGTCTACGGCCGCATCGGCACCCACACCGCCGCCTTCGGCACCATCGCCGCCTGGGCCGTCGACGTGCTCAACATCTGCACCGGCAACCTCGACCGACCGGGCGGCGCCATGTTCGCCACCCCGGCCCACGACCGGGGGCCCGGGCAGCGGCAAGGGCCGGGGCTTCGTCACCGGCCGGCGCCGCAGCCGGGTGAGCGACCACCCCGAGGTCCGTGGCGAGCTCCCCGTCGTGGCCCTCGCCGAGGAGATCACCACGCCGGGCGAGGGCCAGGTCCGCGCCCTCGTCACCGTGGCCGGGAACCCGGCGGTGTCGGCCCCCAACTCCGCGGCGGTCGAGGCAGGCGCTCGGGCAGCTCGAGTTCATGGTCAGCGTCGACCCCTACCGCAACGAGACCACCCGCTTCGCCGACGTGATCCTCCCGCCGCCGTCGGCGCTCGAGCGCAGCGAGTACCACCTCGCCTTCTTCAACATGGCGGTGCGCAACGTCGCCGAGTGGGCGCCGCCGCTGTTCGATGCCCGCCGGTCCCCAGGAGCACGAGATCCTCGGCCGCCTCGCCCTGATCGCCACCGGGCCCGAGGCGGGCGACGACCCCGCGGCCCTCGACCAGCTCATCCTCGAGGGCGCCCTCGGCGCCGCCATCGCCGCGCCCGGCTCGCCCGTCGCCGACCGCACGGTCGCCCGAGCTGCTGGCGCTCGTCACCGCCGACCCGACCCGCACGACGCCCGACCACATGGTCGACGTCATGATCCGCACCGGCACCTACGGCGACTGGTTCGGCGCCGTGCCCGACGGCATCTCCCTCGACACCCTGGCGGCCTCGCCCCACGGCCTCGACCTCGGCCCGCTCGTGCCCCGCCTGCCGTCGGCCCTGCGCACGCCCTCGGGCACGGTCGAGCTCGCCCCGCCCGCGGTGATCGCCGACCTCGACCGCCTGGCCGCCACCCTCGATGCCCCGGCCGCCGACCCGGAGGCCCTCGTGCTCATCGGCCGACGCCAGCTGCGGTCGAACAACTCGTGGATGCACAACGTGAACGTGCTGGCCAAGGGCCGCTACCGCTGCACGCTGCTCGTCCACCCCGACGACGCCGCCCGCCTCGGCCTCGAGCACGGTGCCGACGCCGAGGTCCGCTCGGCGGGTCGGCGTGGTGAGCGCCCCCGTCGAGGTCACCGACGCCATGAGCCCGGGTGTGGTGTCGCTCCCCCACGGCTGGGGCCACGACCGCCCCGGAGCGCCCGTTCGGCGTGGCCGGTCAGCGGCCCGGCGTGAACTCCAACCTGCTCACCGACGGCACGGCCATCGACCCGCTGTCGGGCAACGCCGTGCTCAACGGCATCGCCGTGACGGTCAGCCCGTCGTCGCCGGCGAGTTGATCGCCGCGCCGCACCAGCGGTCGGTGTAGGCGTTCACCCTGTCGGAGGACGCCTGCAGCAGACGCAGCCGCTCGTCGAGCGAGGCGAGGACCTGTTGGAGCGCAGCGGGGTCGTCGGCCGACATCGCCTCGGCCTCGGCCACCACCTGGTCGACGGCGGCCGCCAGCTGCTCCAGGTCGTCACGGATCCCGGCCGGGGGCTCGGCGGCGGCGAGGCGGCGGAGGCCGGCGGCGGCGTTGCGCAGGCCGGCCGTGCCCTCGGCGCCGGTGCCGACGTCGACGTTGATGTCGCCGACGGCCTGGAGCTCACCCACGGTGTTGCAGAAGGCCTCCGGCTGGCCGGGCGCCTGCGACACCGAGGTGTCGCGCTCGAACCACCACGCCGCGGCCAACGAGCCGCCGACGGCGACGACCACCAGGAGGATCCACACCCAGCCCGGCACCGGGCCGCGGCGCCGGCCGCTGTCGTCGGGTGTGGTCGGGGTCGGGTCTGCCATGGCCCCGCCACGGTAGCGAGTGAGCCGTCGCGGCCCGGGGTCCTGGACGACCGACCCGCTGGCCACATACCCCATGGGGTACACTTGCCCCGTGGCGACGCCTCCTCTCCCCCGGGCCCCGGAAGGCACCGTCGACCTCCTGACGACCGCCGCACCGGCCCCCTCCGCCTGGAGGGCGCTGCGGGGGATGGGCTCGTGCTGGTGGGCCGCAGCCCTGGTCGTCGGCGCCGTGGCCTTCGTGGCCATCGGGGTGCCGACCGCGATCGTGCCGACGCCGGTGTTCGGGCGGACGGTGCCACCCCACTGGTGGGACATCGCCCTGCTCGCCGCCTCGTCGCTGCTGGTCGGCATGGTCTGGGCGTCCCGCACGCCGGCCGCCGCCGGTGCCGACGCCGACGCCGACGCCGACGAGCTGGTCAGCCGCCGACGGTCGCTGCTCGGCGGCCTGCTGACCTTCCTCGCCGTCGGATGCCCGACCTGCAACAAGCTCGTGCTGGTCGCCCTGGGCACCAGCGGCGCCCTCAGCTGGTTCGCCCCGATCCAGCCCGTGCTCGGACTGGCGGCGGTGGGCCTGCTCGGCAGTCACCCTGCAGCGTCGCCTGCGTTCGGTCGGATCGGTGGCCTGCTCCGTCTGACCTACCGATCGACGGTCGGTCCCACCGTCCGGCCGGCTCGGCGAGCTCAGGGCAGAGGGTCCAGCTCGGTGACCACGGTGAGGCCGGAGGCGGCGGCCAGCGCCTCGGACTCGGCCTCCGCCCGGATGCCCCGGGTGAGGATCAGGAAGCCCGTGCCCCAGGTGATGTTCAGCGTGGCGATGACGGCGACCGTCCAGCCCGGCCCGATGATGCCGCTGAGCACGCCGGCGACCACCAGCGAGATGCTCATGGCCAGCGTGACCAGGGCGAAGGCGGCGGCGAACACCCGGCCCCGGAGCTCGTCGGGGGTGAGCAGGTTGAGCCCGTAGGTGGTGAGGGTCCACTGCGCACCACCCCCGAGGTGGGCGAGCATCACCAGGAAGAAGGACAGGACGATGAACGGGCTGGCGGCGACGCCCATGTAGAAGATGCCGTAGCCGATGCACGCGCACCCGCACGCCAGAAGGACGCCGTGCACGCCGCGCCTGGCCAGCCGCTGGATCACCAGCGGGCCGAGGAGCACGCCGATGCCCCGGGCGGTGAGCAGCAGGCCGGTGCCGCCGTCGCCGGCGTGGTAGCGCTGCTCGGCCAACACGGCGAGCATGCCGACGATGCCGGCCCCGAGGGCGAAGCCGACGTGCGAGCCGAGCAGGGCCATGATCGTCGGGTGCTTGCGGGCGTAGCGGAGCGCCTCGGCGGTGTCCTTGAGCGGCCGCATCCGAGTGGTCGCCACCGACCTCGTCGCGGTCGGCCTGCATGGGCGTGCGGATGGAGATCAGCAGGAGCCCGGCGACGAGGAAGCTGGCGGCGTCGGCGACGAACGCCGCGTTGCGACCGAACACCACGGTGAACCCGGCACCGAGGGCGGCGCCAACGGCGAGCATCGCCCCCCACGTCGCCGACATCATGGCGGTGGCCACGGGGAGGTCCTCCTCGTCGACCAGGTTGGCCACGCCGGCCTGCGACGCCGGCCCGAAGAAGGCGCCGAGCGCGGTCACCCCGCCCTGGGCGACGAACACCATCCACGGGAGGCCCGGCCCCGGCCAACAGGAAGGTGAGGGCGACCGCCGCCTGGGCGAACGAGACGACCACCAGGATCTTCTTGCGGTCGAAGCGGTCGGCCACCGGCCCGGCGATCGGGGCCATGAGGAACGTCGGGAGGCTCTGGGCGACCCAGAACAGCGACGCCAGCAGGTCGGAGCCGGTGGCGTCGAGCAGGAGGCCGATCGCCGCGACGGTCGCGAACCAGTCGCCCGCGTAGCTGACCAGCTGCGAGCAGAAGAGTCGGCGGAACTCACCGTTTCGGCGGAAGAGGGACCACATCGGCGTCGGGCGTGGGCTCCTGCAGGGGGCAGCGGTGGGTCGGGAGCCCCTGACCCACCCCTGGACGCCGACGCCGCGACCCACAGGCCGTCGGACGCGATCCGTGCCCGTCGCGAGACGGGCACGGGGGCGTTGAGTGGACCCGACTGGACTCGAACCAGCGACCTCTTCCGTGTCGAGGAAGCGCTCTAGCCAACTGAGCTACGGGTCCCAACTGTGGCCACGGCGGACCGTGGGCCGGTCGCTGACCTTAGCAGCCCCCCGGGACCGTTCCCCACCCCGGGCGCACAGGACCGGACCCGCGGTCGACGGTCGCGGCCGGCGACCCGTTCCGCCGGCCGCAGGGCCCCGAGGACCACCTCCCGCCGCCGAGCGGGTAGAACAGGCCCCCGTGGATCATCGCCAGGTCGTTCGCATCCTGTCCGTCATGCGCGTCGTCATCGGCACCGTGCTCGTCGTCGCCCCCGGCGCCGCCGGCCGGCGCTGGATCGGCGACGCCGCCGCCGACCCCCGCGTGAAGGTGGCCGTGCGGGGCCTCGGCGCCCGCGACCTCGCCCTCGGCCTCGGTGCTCTCCGGGCCCTCGACCGCGGCGAGCCCGCCCGGGGGTGGGTGCAGCTCGCCGCCGTCGGCGACGCCACCGATGCCGTGTCCGGCGTGCTCGGCGCCCGCCGCATGGGCCTGGTCCGCAGCCTCGCCACCATCACCAGCGCGGCGGCCGCCGCCGCCCTGGGCTTCGCCGCCGCCGACCACGTCGACGAGGGCAACCGCACCGCCTGACGCCTGGCCCGACCGAACCGCCCGACCGCCGCACCGAGGAGGTCCCCGTGACCGAGCCCGTCGCCATCGTCTCCGCCGACTGCCACATCGGCCCCCGCCTGGTGGAGGACCTCCGGCCGCTGTGCCCGCCCGAGCTGCTCGCCGCGTTCGACGCCTACGTCGCCGACCCCGACCGCTCGAAGGGCCGCTACGTCGAGCACGACGCCGACGAGTCCGAGGCCGATCCCGACGACCTCACCCTCTGGCGCAACCAGTTCACGGCCGGCCACCACGACCCCGCCACCCGCCGCCGGGAGATGGACCTCGACGGGGTCGCCGCCGAGGTCGTCTACCACGGCAGCCAGAACAACGAGCCGGTGCCGTTCCAGACCTCGATGCTCGGCCCCGCCGACGACCCGGCGCTCTACGCCGCCGGCATCCGCATCTACAACACGTGGCTGGCCGAGACGTGCGCCGCCCACCCCGACCGTCACGTCGGCCTGGCCCACCTCCCCATCTGGGACATCGAGGCCTCGGTGGCCGAGCTGCGCTGGGCCGCCGACGCCGGGCTCCGCGGCGTGAACTTCCCGGCCCCCCGCCCCTGGCTGACCCCCTACAACGACCGGGCCTGGGAGCCGTTCTGGGCGGCGGCCGAGGAGCTCTCGATGCCGCTCAGCACCCACTCGGGCGCCGGCGACCCGGCCGTGTTCCAGGGGCCCGAGCTCACCGCCCTCATGTCGATCGAGAGCGGCGGCTGGTTCAGCCGCCGGTCCGCGCACCTGCTCGATCTTCGCCGGCGTGTTCGAGCGCCATCCGGAGCTGAAGCTGGTGCTCACAGAACAGCCGGGCGAGTGGTGGCCGACGCTGGCCGACGAGCTCGACTCCGTGCACCGGGCCAACACCGGGTGGGGTGGCCCACTGAAGAAGCAGGTGCCCCTCGCCCCGAGCGAGTACCTCCACCGCAACGTCTGGATCGGCGCCAGCTTCCTCTCCCGGGCCGAGGCCCACGGCGCGGTCCGCGACGGCTATGCCGACCGGGTGATGTGGGGCTCCGACTACCCGCACATGGAGGCCACGTGGCAGCGCGGCCCCACCGCCTACAGCCCGCTGTCGCTGCGCTTCGCCCTGGCCGGGCTCGACGAGCCCACCGTGCGGGCGATGGTCGGTGGCACCGCAGCCCACGTCTACGGCCTCGACCTCGACGCCCTGCAGGCCACGGCGGCGGCCATCGGGGCCCCCACCTACGACGAGCTCACCGAGCCGCTCGACCAGGTGCCCGTCGGCGCCAGCCCCTTCGCCTTCCGCACCAACGGCGCCTGGGACTGACGCCCTCGCTCCCCGACCCGATTCCGGCTTCGGGGGCGATGGGGTGCAGGCGCTATGGTGAGCGGCCCCGGCGGCGTGGCCGAGTGGCTGAGGCAAGGGCCTGCAAAGCCCTGTACGGCGGTTCGATTCCGCCCGCCGCCTCCGGAGAGCGAAGGCCCCTTCCGATCAGTCGGGAGGGGCCTTCCTCGTCACGGACCGCGATCGCCGCCGATCAGGAGGCCAGCGAGTCGAGGGCCGCGGTCAGGCGGGCGGCGGCATCGCCGGCGATCGCCGCGAACCCGGGGGCGTCCATGAGCTCCCGCGGATCGACGGCTCGAACGAGCGTGCCTCCGGAGGGCGACGGCTCCAGCACCACGTTGCAGGGCAGGAGGAGGGCGACGGAGGGGTCGAGCTCCAAGGCCTGGTTGGCGATGACGGGGTTGCAGGCGCCCAGGATCTTCAGGGCAGGGCGGTCGACGCCGAGCTTGGCCCTGAGCGTGGCGGCCACGTCGATCTCGGTCAGGACGCCGAAGCCGTTCTCCGCGAGGGCGGCTCGAACCGCGTCCTCGGCCTCGGCCATGGGCAGCTCGACGGTGGTCTCGATGGATCGCACGGGTGTCTCCAGACAGGTGTCGGTCGGCGGTCGTCGCCTTCCTCAACCTATACCCCTAGGGGTATATTCCACAGCTCACCGCCCCACCTGGTCCGGCGGCGTCATCACCAGCGGCTGGCGCCACAGCGGCAGCGGGTCGCCGCTCATGCCCCGGAGCCGCTGGGTGACGCGAGCCGTGCGCCGGGACATGGTGGAGATGGCGACGACGAGGATCACGAGCAGCGGAAGCTCCACCAGGGCGGCGGTGGCGACGGCGACCCACTGCTCCGAGGTGCCCCACGACAGGCAGAGGTCGAACCACATGTCGCACCCGACCAACGCCGCGGTGACGGCCAGCGCGATCACCGCGACCTGGCGGCGGCGCCACACCGACCATGCGCTCACCGCCAACGCCAGCGTGAGCGCGACGTCGAAGCCGACCCACGCCACGCGCCACGCCCCGACCGAGGTCGTCATGGGCAGGGTGGCCGAGAGCACCACGATCCACGGCAGGAGCACGACGGCACCCACCGCGGTCACCCCGAGCAGCACGATCCGCCGCCGCGGCCGCCGGGCCGCTCCCGTCGGCCGAGGAAGGAGCGCATCGAGCGCCCGACGCACCCGGTCCTGCTCGTCGGGCGACCAGGCCGCGATCTCGTCGGCGGTGGGGGCGGAGCTCATCGGAGCATCCTTGCCGCTCCACCGGCCGCGGCGAGGCGACTCCACCGGCCCACATGACGCAGCGCATGCGTGTCGAAGGATCGTGCCGCACCTCGTGGCAGCGACGTAGGGTGAGCCGATGGCCCCGAAGAGCAGTGACACCCTGGTTCCCCGGCATCCCACCGCCGAGCGTCTCCTCGAGGCCGCCATCCGTTCGATGGACGCAGAGGGCGAGGCCGGCCTGCGGGTCGACGCCGTGGTCAGCGAGGCCGGTGTCACGATCCCGGTGCTCTACCACCACTTCGGGAACCGGGAAGGGCTGGTGCGGGCCGCCCACGTGGTGCGCATCACCCGGGCCCTCGACCAGGTCGTCGACAGTGTCGAGGCGGCGCTGCGCAACGTCGAGGACCGCGACGGCTTCATCGAGATCATGGAGTGGATCCTCCAGTCGGTGAGTCGGCCTTCCGACGACCGCTTCATCCGGCTCAACGTGCTCGGTGCGACCTACGGGCGCCCCGACCTCCAGGCCGAGGTCGCCAAGATCCAGCGCGACCGCTGGGAGCACGTGGCCGCGCTGTTCGCCGAGCCCCAGCGGAAGGGATGGATCCGGGCCGATCTCGACCTCGTCGTCTACGTGGGTTGGATGTTCGGCATGTTCCTCGGCCGCAGCCTCATCGACATCCAGGGCGACGCCGTCGACGGCACCGCCTGGGACCGCTACGCCCGCGAGGCCATGTGGATGGTCCTGTGGGGCGAGCGCCCGCCGGACTGACCGGGAGCCGCCGACCGCTCAGTCGAGCGGGCGGGGGTGCAGGTGCGCGGCGACGTCGGGATCGGCGAACACGTGGGCCGGCGACAGATCGTCGCCCGGCGCGGCGTGGGCCTCGACGGCCAGACCCCCGGGAGGGCCACCCACGGCACCGGACTCGGCGTCGGCCGGATCGGCGGGGCCGTCGGGCGGCGATGCCCACACCTCGGCGATGCCGCCGAGCGCGGTGAGCGTGGCGATGCCCTTGCGCAGCATCGACGTGTCGGTGTCCGAGCGCAGCTCCTCGTCGACGGCCTGGAGCTGGAACTGGAGCCGGCCCTCGTCGAGGCCCGTGACGGCGGAGCGGACCGTGCCGAAGGTGCCGAGCCGCGCCCATCGCAACGGCGGCGTGGCCCCGGCGGACACGACCGGGATGTTGAGGTTGAGCGTGACACGGGGCGGCGCCTGAAGCAGGCGGTCGGTGACCCTGGCGGCCAGCGCGGCGCCCGGGCCCCAGACCCATCGGGCCTGTTCCTCGCGGTCGGTGGCCATGCCCTTCCAGTCGGGCTCGGCCTGGCTCACGGCCAGCGCCCGGAGACCGAAGTTCTGGGCCGTGAGGGCGGCGCCGACGGTGCCCGAGTGGAGGATGACCCGACCGGTGTTCGCCCCGGCGTTGATGCCCGACACCACGGCGTCGAACTCCCCACCGAAGCCGCCGAGCACGCCGGCCAGCACGCACATGGCGGGCGGACCGGCGAGGGCCCAGGCCTCGATGCCCGAGCGGCCGGGCAGCTCGGCCCGTTGCACCGGGAGGTGGCTCGACGGGTCGAAGCGGCCGATGGAGGCGCCCGTGCCGCTGGCGTCGTAGTCGGGAGCGACCACCACGACCTCGTGGCCGGCGTCGGCCAGGGCCCCTGCCAGTGCGTGGAGACCGGGTCCGTGGATCCCGTCGTCGTTGGTGACCAGCAGACGCGCCATGGCCCGACCCTAGCGAGGGTCGGGCCATGGTCGGACCGGGCGGCGGAACCCGGTCACCCGCAGGGTCGCGTGGCGGACGCGTCCCACGGAGTCGAGGGGCTGGTCGGGTCAGCCCTGGGTGGTGTCGGTGGAGTCGTCGGCGGCCGGCCGGCCACCGGGGCCGTGGTCGCCACGGGCGGGCATGCCGTTGTTCACCGAGTCGGTGATGCGCTCGGTCATGTCGGCCAGCTTCTGGTCGGCCTCCTCCTGCGTGTGCTCACCGGCGGCGACCTCCTCGTCGAGGTGGGTCTTGGCCTGGGCGACCATGGCGTCGATCACCGTCTGCACGTCGACGCCCTTGTCGGAGGCGACCTGGGCGATGGTCGTGCCGGCCTCGAGCTCGGTGCGCAGCTCGTCGGCGGTGATGCCGAGCGCGGTGGCGGCGGCGTCGAGGCCCTGGCCACCGTGGCCCATGCCGCCACCCCGGCCGCCCATCGGCATGGCGTCCTTCAGGGCCTCGGCCACCTTGTCGGCCTGCTCCTGGGAGATGGTGCCGTCGCTCACGAGCGGGGCGAGGGCGTCGTTGACGCGGGTGCCCGGGTCGGGGCGCCCGGTGTCGGTGGTGGCCGTCGAGCCGTCAACGGTGGTGGTGCTGGTCGACTGGGCGCCGGAGACGGCGGGGACGGCCACGACGAGGCCGGCGGCCCCTCCTGCGGCGAGGCCGGCGGCGAGGCCGAGAGCAGCGAACTTGTTGGTCTTCTTCATCGGAACTGGTTCTCCTGTCCGGTGGGGTGTGATGCCCCCGGTGTGGGGACAGGGACACCATCTCGGCCCCGGGTAAGGGGCTTCCGACCCCGAGGTGAGACCAGAGGAAGGATCTCCTGGCAACTCCCTGTGAACCGCTCCGGCCTTCCTGGCCTCCAGCCGACTGGGCCACGGGGCTCCGCTACAGGTCGGGGAGCTCCTGGGCCATGCCGATGAGGCGGGCCATGGGGTCACCGACCTCGGCCAGGCGGTCGAGCACCGTGCGGATCGTCCAGCGGTCGGGCGCCAGCTCGGGGTCGTCGAGCTCGTCCCACTCGATCGGCACCGACACCGGGGCGCCGGCGGCGGGCCGGGCGCTGAACGGCGCCACCAGGGTCTTGTTGACGGCGTTCTGGGTGTAGTCGAGGCGGGCCAGCCCACCCCGCTCGGAGGTGTGCCACTTCCAGCTGACCAGCTCCGGCACCATCTGCCCGACGGCCCGGCTGAGCTTCTCGACCCAGTAGCGGGTCTGGTCGAAGGTGTAGATCGGCGTGACCGGCACCCAGATCTGCACGCCGCGCTTGCCGGTGACCTTGGGCTGGGCCTCCACCCCGAGGTGCTCGAGGGCGACCCGGTAGAGGCGGGCCAGCACCAGCGCCTCGTCGAAGGTGGTGCGCGTGCCGGGATCGATGTCGATCAGGGCCCAGGTCGGGCGGCGCGGCGCAATGGTGGCCGAGGTCCAGGGGTGGAGCTCGACGGCGCCGTAGTTGGCCATCCACGCCAGTGCCGCGACCTGGTCGACCACGAAGTACCACTGGGTGTCGTCGGCCTTGGCCTCCTCGAAGTGCCAGCGGGAGAGCCACTCGGGCGCGTGCGTCGGCACCTCCTTGTGGAAGAAGCCGGCCTTGTCGACCCCGTTCGGGAACCGGTGCAGGTTCACCGCCCGGTCGTGCAGGTAGGGCAGCAGGAACGGCGCCACACGGGTGTGGTAGCGGATGAGGTCGCGCTTGGTGAGCGGATCCTCGCCCTCCCGCCCGGGGAACAGCACCTTGTCGAGGTTGGTCAGCGCCAGCTCGCGGCCCTGGAGCGCCCAGGTGCCCTTGACACCGAGCGCGTCGAGGGCGGCCAGCTCGTCGTCGGTCGGGCCGACCCAGCGGGGCGCCTTCGCCGCGGCCATCGCGCTCCCCTACCCGTGCCCGCCGCGCACCCGACCGCCCGGCGGTGGGCTCAGGCCCCGGCCGCGGCCGCGTCGATGGAGGCGAAGTCGGGCTCGCGGCGCTCGGCCAGCGCCATCAGCGCCTCGATGTTGGCGGGCTGGCCGAGCAGTCGGCCGAAGGCGGCGTTCTCACGGTCGCGTGCCGCTGCGATCTGGTCGCGGAGCGGGGCGATGATCGCCTGCTTGCACTCGATGAGCGACGAGATCGGCTTCGACGACAGGACCCGCGCGTGACGCAGGGTCTCGTCGAGGAGGTCGTCGGGGGTGGTGACCCGCCAGGCCAGCCCCATCTCCTTGCACTCGTCGGCCGACAGCCACTCCGAGCTCATCAGGGCCCAGGTGGCGTCGTGGCGGCCGAGCATCATCGGGAACGTGAAGCTGCTGGCCGCCTCGGGGGCCACGGCGAGGGCCGTGAACGGGCACCGGCAGCGGGCGTCGGTGGACATGAACACCAGGTCGGAGAGGGCGAGCATCGTGGTGCCGATGCCGAGGGCCATGCCGTTCACCGCGCAGATCAGCGGCTTGGGGAACTCGACGAGCTGGTCGATCAGGCCGGGGAACCCGTGCTTCCCGGGCTCGAGACCGGGGCCGTTGCGCTGGGCCATCTCCTTGACGTCGGTGCCCGCCGAGAAGGCCTTGCCGGCACCGGTGATCACCACGACGGCCACGGTGGGGTCGGCGGCGGCGGCGATGAGGGCCTCGGTGGTGGCGTCGTAGAGCGCCTCGTTGAAGGCGTTCAGGGCCTCGGGCCGGTTCAGCGTGATGATGCGGATCCGGTCGGTGTCACGGATGTCGAGCACTGCTCCCCCTCGATGGCGGCGACCCCTCGGACGCCGGTGCGCCATCGTGCCACCTCGGCCCACCCCACCCGCGAAACTGCCCGACTCAGGCCGATCGGGCGACGAGCTCCCACCGCTCGGCGGGGCCGTCGGTCTTCCACTCCATGCACTGCACGTCGAACCAGATGGGCAGCAGGTACTTCACGTAGAAGGCGTGCACGACGAGGTTCGGGGTGTCGAGGTCGTCGTAGACCTTGACCCGCATGCGGTCGTCCTTCTCCTGCCAGGCCTGGCACGCCGCCAGCAGCTCGTCGACCTCGGTGCGGGTGTCGCACAGCAGACCGAGGTGGTCGTAGCCGGGCGACTGCATGTGCTTGTCGTGCTCGGCCACGAGGATGAACTGGCCCTCGTCCGGCCGCATCAGGAACTGCGTGCCGCCGACGATGTCGACGTCCATCGTCTCCCACCCCAGCACCCCGCCGTAGAAGGCGGCCAGCTCGGCGCGCATCGTGGCGTCGAGCGCGCCCGGGGGCACGGTGAGCTCCATGTGGTTGAACCGGACCTTCGGCATCGTCTCCCCCTTCGGCGGCTCCCCCGAGCCGGACGACAAGTGTCGCGCGGGCCGATGAGTTCCCGAGGCGGGAGCGGTCTGTCACCCTTGATCCGACCACCAGGAGGTACCGATGAACGAGCCGACCGACAAGGTGCACTGGGCCGAGGGGAAGCTGACGCTCTCGCTCTGGTTCGACGACGGCGCCGAGCAGGCGTGGGAGCTCTACTCCTCGCTGTTCGCCGATGCCGAGCTCCGGTACGTCTCGCGCCACGGAGCCGACGGGATGGGGCCCGAAGGCCAGGTGCACACCATGGGCTGGATGCTGAACGGCCTCGACATCATGGTGATCAACGGTGGTCCGATGTACTCGTTCACGCCGGCGGCCTCGCTCGTCGTGCCGTGCGAGACCCAGGCCCAGATCGACCGCCTCTGGGACGCCCTCACCGCCGACGGGGGCAAGGAGGTCCAGTGCGGGTGGCTCGAGGACCGGTTCGGCCTCAGCTGGCAGATCGTGCCGGCCCGCCTCGGCGAGTGGCTCGGCCACCCCGACCCCGAGGCCGCCCAGCGCGCCACCGAGGCGATGCTCTCGATGCAGAAGCTCGACATCGCCACCCTCGAGGCGGCCGTCGCCGGTCCTTAGCCGGCGAAGCTCGGTGCGACGACGGCGGGGGCCACTGCCGTGCTCGTCGTCGTCGGCTCCGTCGGGAGGATCTGGGTGTCGGCCAGCGCATAGATGCACACCGCGGTGGCCGTCGGCCCGACGATCGTCGGCGCCGCGCAGGTGATGCCGGGGGCGACGGTCACCCCGGGCCCGATGAACGTGCGGGGCTCGGGCCGGAAGACCACGACCTCGGGCCCCTCGTAGGTCATGGTGACCGGCCACGTGGCCGGGCCGCTCGGCCACTGATCCGGGCCCTCGATCCGCGGTGTCTCGAGGGTCATCTGCAGCTGCATCCGGCCCTGGAGGTCGGCCCAGCTCTTCGCGGGGTCGAGCCACGGGTCGTCGGCCACGAACGTGCTCGTGTCGCGGCCGTCCTGACGGGCCATCGAGACGGTGATGGTGTCGCCGACCGGGTCGTAGACGAACCTCGACACCAGCACCTCGCCCGGCGTGGCGCGGAAGCCGGGGCCGGTGGCGCACGTGAGGTCGCCGGCGACGTCGCCGTAGACGTACTGCGCCGAGTAGTACCAGTACGGGTCGGCGTCGTAGCCCGGATCGCCGGCCGGGCCGAGGCCGAGGGTGGCCGACGTGCAGTCGGGGCCGTACATGAGCACCGGCTGGAGCACGCCGAACGCGAGCGCGGGGTCGGTCGCGCTGGTCTGCTGGATGCCGCACCACGGGAAGATCGACTGGCGGCCGTACTCCCGCGGCAGCTCGGGCACGGCGAACGTGCACCCGAAGGTGGTGAACGACATCGGCACCGTCTCGCCCGAGACGAACGTGTGGGTCGACGCGTCGACCGTCGCGGCCTGTGCCGGTGAGCCGGCGGTGCCGGGACCGATCGCCACGACCGCGGTGAGGGCGGCCACCACCAGGGCGGCGACGACGGACCGGGCGCGGAGGTGCCTCAGCATCGGGCCACGGTAGGCCGTCAGCTGGGGAGGGTGTTGATGGCCCGGGCGAGCACCAGCAGGGCCACCGTGAGCGAGGTCATGGCCTCGGCCATCAGCAGCAGCTTCGACCACGCCTTCACCGCGGAGACGTCGGTGGGGCTGAACGCGGTGGCGGTGCTGAACGAGAGCGTGAGGTAGTCGACGAACTGGGGCCGCCACCCATGATCGGCGTGCTCGGGGAGGTCCTCCTCCGGGAACACGAACGCCCGGGTGCGCAGGCCCCGGCCGGTGGCCCGGGCCACGGCGCCTCCCCGGTCGAGGTCCCAGAACCACAGGGCGAACGCGATCACGTTGACCACCCAGACCGTGACGCCGATGGCGAGCAGCTCACCCGCCTCGGTGAACGACTCCCCGACGATGATCCCCTGCACCAGGCGGATCGCCGCCCCCATGTTGGTGACGGTGATGATGCCGATCATCACGCTGGTGGTGCGGTGCAGCCACGGCTTGTCCTCGTCGATGCGGCCTGGGTCGCCGACCACGAGCACCACCAGGAACGCGAGCAGCACCACGACGTAGGCGAGTGGCGGGATCGACCGGAACGACGCCGGGAAGACGAACTGCAGGGCGGCGGTGACCAGCACGGCGAGCGCCATCGGCCAGCGGCGCTCGCCCTGGTGGTGCGGGGTCGACGGAGCGCCGTCGCTCACGTGCGGTAGCGCCGGTTGACGTGGGCCAGGCGGAGGCGGCGTTGCGCCTCGCGCTCGGCAGGCCCGACCCGGCCTGCGCCGGGGGCGTCGGCCAGGGCCACCACCTCGGCGGTGACCACCGGCAGGCGCTCGGGCCGCCACCAGCGCAGCGTGGCCAGCACCTGGTCGCGGCCCTCGGTGTCGAGCCAGTTCGGCGAGCCGGGGTCGACCGCCGACACGACGGCCCGGATGCGACCGTCGGGGTCGGGCACCGCCATGCGGTGGTTGGTGCTCGTCGTGCGGCCGCCGGCGTCGAGGGCCTCGTACCAGGGGCGGTTGTAGAGCTGGACGTCCCACAGCGGCGCACCGGCCGGGTCGACCTCGATCACGAGGGCCTCGTCGAGGGCGAGGGCGACACCGGAGTGGCTGTAGACGATCTCCTGCACCCCGCCGGCCGAGCCACCCGGGTCGGTGAAGGCGTTCGGCGCCAGCCCGGCGAGCATGCGCTCCTGGTACCCGGACCAGAACGCCATCGAGTGCTCGATCTCGGCGGCTGCGGCCTCCAGCATCCGAGCGACGTGGTCGTCGGTGCGCACGGGCCGGGGCGAGACGTCGCCCAGCCGCTCGATGACGAACGTGGCCGGTTCCTGGGCCTGCCAGTCGAAGTAGAGGTCGCGCACGTGGACGAACCCGGCGTCGTCGGGGAGCGGGAGCCACCGGGCCGCCGGGTCGTCGCCCTCGACGGCGGGCTCGGCGCCGCCGATCACGATGTCGATGGGGTCGCCCGGTCCGAGGCCGAGAGCACTGGCCGACACCTCGGTGGCCACGCCCGCACCCCCGCTCTGGGCCGCGCCCCGCTTGATCTGGAGGACGAACTCCTCGCAGCCACCCATGGTGCCGCTGATGCGGTAGACGGCCTCGCCGGAGATGGCCGCCCGGCGGGCCACCTGGTCGGCGTTGGGGCCGCCCCACTCGTAGACGGGGTCGCTGCTGCGGAAGAACACCGGCCGCATCGGGTCGGAGGAGCCGATGCCGTAGGTCAGCCAGCACGCCACCTGGTTGGCGAGGTGGTGCAGGCCCTCGGCCGCCGCCTCGGGGGTGGGTGCCTCGGCCTCGATCACCGGCCCGAGCGCCGCCATGCGGTCGCAGAACGCCTGCCAGGCCTCGGCCGCGGTGGTCACCGTCGCTCCCTCACGTAGAGGGCCTCGGCCCGGGCCACGCTCGACGCCGTCGACGACGACCTCACCGGTGGCCCAGGCCTTGCGGCCCTCGCCGCGCGCGTAGCGGGCGACGATGTCGACGGGGCGGCCGATGGGCACGGCCCCGGAGAGCGACACCTCGAGCCGCACCGTCATCCCGCTGGCGCCGGCGGCACGCACCGCCACCCCGGTCACCTCGTCGAGGGCCAGGGCGAGCGAGGCCGCCGTGCACCCGGCCGGGCGAGCCGGCGTGGGCCGAGGTGAAGGCGCATCGGGCGACGACCTCGACCGGCTCGGGCGGCGTGCCGGGCGGGGGCTCGGTCGGCCGGTGCGACCCACTCGATCGGGAGGGCCTGCGGGTTGAGCCGGCCGGCGGCGGCCTGCAGCAGGCTCTCGACCCTGCCGTCCTCGATGGCGCACGAGGAGCAGCGGCTCGGGCCTCTGGTCGACGGAGAGCTGCTCGGTGAGCTCGTCGACCCGGGCGGTGACGGCCTCGAGCTCGGCAGGATCGACGTCGGTGAGCACCACGGCCTCGACCAGCCGGCGGGTGGCGGCGACCAGCTCGAACGAGGCCGGGCTCAGCGTGTCGGCGAGCGGGCAGGCTGTCGCCCAGCAGCTCGGCCAGGCGGCCCGCCGACACCGGTCGCGCCGCCCCGATGTCGTCAGCGTCCGGCGTCCCCATGGCGCAGACCGTACCGGTCGCCGGCGGACCCGGGGGTGACGACGAGCCCTCAACGGGGTGCCGCAGCACGGGACCTCTGGCCCTCGCGACGCGGCCCACCGAGGCGCATCCTGAGGGGAGACGAGAGGAAGGGGGCGCGCACCGATGACCGTGAAGCTCACCTGCGCGCAGTGCTCGCGAACGGCTGGGACGGACGAGGCCGGGAGCGGACCCCTCGGGTGGGTCCACATCAGCCCGATCGGCCCGGGGGACCCCACGACCGACAGCCCGGCAGAGCCGCCGGGGTGGACGCTGTGCTCCCCCGACTGCGTCCGGACCTGGGCCGCCGAGCGCGCCGATGCCGCGTCGGCCGACACGACGCTTGCTCCGGCCGGGCTCTACCTCGGCTGACCGTCTGGGGACCGCCCGCCACCACGAGTGGGGAGAGGCTGCTCCGCCGCCAAAAGAGCAGCTCCCGGCGTCTTTCGACACCGGGAGCTGTGGAGCGGACGACGAGATTCGAACTCGCGACCCTCACCTTGGCAAGGTGATGCTCTACCAACTGAGCCACGTCCGCGTGGGTTGGCCATAGTAGCAACCTCCCCCCTGACCGACCAAAGCGGGAGGTCGGCCGCCTGCGATCAGGCCGGAGGCCCGCCGCCGCACCGGGCCCGCACCCGCTGGGCCAGGTCGCGGGCCAGCGGCCGGTCGCTGATGGCCTCCACCGCCACCCCGACACCGTCGAGCACGAACACCAGCGTCGCCCGCCGGTCGTCCTGCCAGCCGTGCACGACCAGGCTCGGCGTGAACCCGTACGTGCGCACGTCGGGCGCCCAGCGGCGGTCGTTGGCGACGATGACCCGGCGATCGGTCAGCACGACCACCGCGGGCCGGTGCTGGTACTCGCCCTCCACCACCGCCTCGGCGACCTCGTCGACCTCGAGCAGGGCGGCCACGATCGCCATCGGGGCCAGCGCGCTGCGACGGGCGCCGGCGGACAGTCGGCCCATGGCCGCGTCGACGCCGGCCGGGTCGTGGACACCCGGGCCCAGATCGGGCTCGGGGACGACGCCGTCGAGCAGCCCGTCGGGGGCACCGGCGAAGGGCCCGTCGAGAGGTGCCGGGGCGGCGACCGGGGCGGCCTCGCTCGCCTCGGTGTCGGAGGGGTCGACTCCGTCGTCGCCGCTGCGCCCGAACCAGCGCCGCACCCGGGGATGGGTCGGGCGCTCGGGGACCGGTGTGGCCATCCCCGGGGGGACGGGCGGGGGCATCGGCGTGCGGGGCACGCTCGGCACCGGGGCCGGGCCGGCGGCGGCGACACCCGGGGGCAGGCCGGTGCCGGAGGGACGCCTCACCCGGGCCACCGCGGGCGCGTCGAGCGGGTGCGGGGGCGGCGGGGCGAGCACCGCCGGTGGGTGGTCGCGTGGGCCCCACTGCGCGGCCGTCTCGGCCAGCGGCGTGCGCCGCGGCAACGGTGCGGCCGGGGGCGGGGGCGGGGCCGAGGGAAGCGGCGGCAGTGGTGCCTCCGCCACGGCCGGCGCCTCGGTGGAGGCGACGGGATCGGGCTCGCCGTGCGAGTCGTCGGACCGCACCGTCCACGCGTCGGGATCGGACTCCCAGTCGGGGTCGGGGGCACCGACGAGCGACGGCTCGTCCCAGAAGGAGGTCACCGGCTCGGCCACGGCGCCGTCGAGGTCGGTCGCGGCACCGATCGAGCCAGGCTCAACGGTCAGCAGCGGCAGCTCGGTGGCCTGCTCGTCGAGCTCCTCGACCGCTTCGGCCGGGAGCGACAGCAGCGAGTCGAGGGTGTCGGCGGCCACCACGACCGCTCCGCAGGTGGGACAGGTCGAACCGACGACGACGCCCTCCTGGCCACAGCGGGCGCAGTTCACGAGCCACCCCCGTCGGCCGGAGGCGCCGCAGCCCCGGCCGCAGCGGCGGCGGCGGTGTCGAGCTGCTGGAGCGCCGCCTCGACCAGCTGCTGCTGGTGGGCGGTGAGGTCGAGGGCGAGCGCCGCCGACCGGCCGCGGTCGCCCATCTTCGGCAGGGTGCGGGCGAGCACGTCGACGGTCTTGTCGTCGCCGAGCTTGGCCACCAGGTCGTCGAACTGGGTGGTGAGGAACACCAGGCAGAGGGCGTCCTCGTGGACCTGGAACGGGTCGGGGCGCCCGTCGACGTCGGGGCGGTCGCCGCGGCCGAGGCCCTTCTTGGCCACGAGGTCCTGGACCCGCTCGATGGTGGCGGCGTCGTACCCCTCGCCGGCGAGGATGTTGCCGACCAGCGCGGCATGGCGACGCTTGGCCTCGGCCCGCCAGCGCAGGTAGCCGGCCCGGCCCTCGGGCTCGGACTCACGGGGATGGTCCCAGCGCCGCAGGTGGTGAGCCCTCGCGGCGAGGAGCTGGGCCTCGTCGGCGTCGGGGTCGAAACGCCGCACCCAGGTCACCATGGCCTCGGCGTGAGCCTGCTCCTTCGGCCGCTCGACGCCGTCGACGACGATGGTGAAGGGGTCGCCGGCGTTGGCCGCGTCGATCGCCGCGATGGCGCGGGCGAAGCGGTCGGGGTCGGCCCCGACGGGCGCCTCGACCTCAGTCGGCGCTGCCACGGGCCTCCGGCGGCCGGAGGTCGACCGTCAGCGTGAGCACGCCGTCGACGAGGTTGGCGGTGGCGTCGCCGATGATGGCGAAGTCCTGGAAGTCCATCTGGGCCTGCTCGATGAACCGGGTGCGCTCGTCGCCGGCGATGGGCGGCAACGGGCGCTCCTTCACCGCGTGGGCGCGGTCGCGGAATCGCTGCAGCATCGCGTCGAGATCGAGGGCGTCGGCCATGCCCTCACGGTAGTCGGGCGCCCCCGCTCTGCCGGTACCGGCCCGCCGGGGCGGGCGTCAGCCGGGGGTGGGCTCGCCCGAGGTGCCGCCGATGCCGAGGTCCTCGCGGGTCACGAAGCCCTGAGGAGCCTCGACCCGCTCCCCCGCCGGCTCGGCCGGCGCGTCGGCGCCGGTCTCGGCCGGGGCGCCGGTCGCCTCGACGGGGCCGACGATGCGGACGCCACTGCTCTGGATCGGGGCGGCCACCGTCGGCGTGGGTAGCGGCGCAGCTGGCGCGTCGGGGACGACCGGAGGGGTGACCGCGCTCGGCGGGGTCGGGACCGTGGCGACGGGGCCCACGGCCGCCGGCCCGGAAGGGGCATCGGCCGGCGAGTCGAGGCCGGCGAGCAGCAGGGCGATCGGATCGACGTCGGCCGCGGCGGGCGCCGGACCCGAGGTGGGAATCGGCGCGGGGGTGTCGGGCCGGGGTGCGTCGGTCGGCTCGTCCCGACCGGAGGCGGCCGCCACCGCCGCGCCGGCGAGTACCGCGCCGCCGACGGCGGAACCGGAAGGCGTACCGACCGGCAGCGGGCCGGTGGGGGTCGAGCCGACGGGGCCGGTGGGGGCAGCACCGGAGGCCGGGCCGCCCGCAGCGGCACCCTCGCCGGCGGGGGCGCCGGCAAGGGCCACGGGGCGGGTGGTGCGCCAGTAGCCGAAGGAGAGGGCGGCCAGGCCGGCGGCGACCACCAGCAGGCCGCCGACGATGCCGGCGATCTTGGTGTCGGTCGACCAACCGCCTCCGCCGCCGCCCCCGCTGTCGGGCGACGAGAAGCCGGGCGGGGCCACCACGGCCGAGGCCACGGTGGTGGTCGTGCTCGACGACGTGCTCGACGACGTGGTCGAGGGTGCCTCGGTGGTCGTCGTGGCGCGGGGCCGGGTCGTGGTCGTGGTCCGCGGCCGCGTCGTGGTGGTGGTGCGGGGCACCGTCGTGGTGGTCGCCGGTGCCGTGGTGGTCGTGGTGGGCGCCGTGGTGGTCGTGGTGGTGGGCGCCGTCGTCGTCGTGGTGGTGGTCGGCGGATCGACCTGCGCCGAGGCCGACCCGGCGCCGAGCACGAAGGCTCCCGCTCCCGCCACCAGCACGGACGCGCCGACCAGCCCGAGGAGGGCGGCTCGACTGCGGGGCGTCGGGGTGCTCACGAAGGGCGGGCTTTCGGTGGGAGGGGAAACCGGCCGGCAGGCCGTCCGATCGGCCGCCACCCTACCGCCGGGCGCCCCCGTGGCCCCGCCACCTCAGTGCTGGTGGGCGGGGCAGGAATAGGTGGTGCGACCGCCGATCGTGCGGCGCTGGAGCGGGGCGCCGTCACGGGGGCAGACCGAGCCCCGATGGCGGGCCTCCTGCAGGTCACCCATGTGCGATCCGCCCCGTTCGCCGAGCTCGTCGAGGGTGCGGCCGAGGTGCCGGTGC
Source organism: uncultured Actinomycetes bacterium (assembly GCA_963702555.1). GTDB lineage: Bacteria > Actinomycetota > Acidimicrobiia > Acidimicrobiales > Acidimicrobilacustridaceae > CAMFLJ01. The sequence continues at coordinate 382,985 of CAVPCW010000010.1, read as the reverse complement.
AGGCGACGGACCTCCACCGGCGTCAACGAGCCGGCCCCACGGGCGGGGTCGAGGGCCGCCCGCCAGAGCAGCTCGTCGGTGAGCAGGTTCCCGAGCCCGGCCAGGCGGGCCTGGTCCATCAAGCGGGCCTTCAGCGGGGCCTCGGTGCCCGCCAGGATGCGGCCGAGCTCGGCCGCGCCCACCGACGCGGCGTCGGGCCCCAGCCGCTCCTCGTCGGGGTCGAGCTCGACACCACCGAGGCGGCGGGGGTCGCGGAGTCGCAGCGCGCTGCCGCCCTCGAAGTGGACGACGAAGCGCTCCCACGCGGGGTCCTTGCGGTGCGAGGCGTACTGCAGCTGGTCGATGGCGTCGACGCCGTCGAGCTCGAGCACGCCGGTCATCCCGAACCGCAGGCCCAGGGTGGGGCCGTCGTCGCTGGTGTCGAGCAGCAGCAGCTTCCCCCGCCGGCGGTCGGCGACGAAGCGTCCGCCCCACGAGCGCGGCCACGACCTGCGGGGAGGTGGCGCCGCCCTTCAGGAACCAGGCGTCGGGCGCGTCGACGGCCACGATCGTGCGCCCCAGCGACGCGGCGGCCGCACGGCGGTAGACCTCGACCTCCAACATCTCCGGCACGGCGGGCCCTTCCGGTGGGGTCGGGTCAGCCGGCCGCGGCGACGCGGTCGAGCGCCTGCCCGAAGTCGGCGACGAGGTCGTCGGCGTGCTCGAGGCCGGTCGACACGCGGACCGTGCCCGGGCTGATGCCGTTGGCGGCCAGCTCGTCGGGGGTGAGGTTCACGTGGGTGGTGGACGCCGGGTGGGTGACCAGGGTCTCCGGCCCGCCGAGCGAGGTCGCCAGCTGGGCGATCTCGAGGGCCTCGACGAACGTGCACCCGGCCTGGAGGCCACCGACGAGGTCGAAGGTGAGCAGCCCGCCGGGAAGCGCCATCTGGCGCTGGGCGAGCTCGTGCTGGGGGTGCGACTCGAGGCCGGGCCAGCGCACCTCGGTGACCAGTGGGTGGCCCTCGAGGAACCGGGCCAGAGCGCCGGCGTTGCTGCTCTGGCGCTCGAGGCGGACGCCGAGGGTGCGCAGGCCGCGGATGCCGTTCATGGCGTCGAACGGCGAGGCGTTGGCACCCTGGAGCACGGCGAACGAGTAGAGCCAGTCGACCAGCTCGGCGGCACCGGCGACCACGCCGAGGGTGGCGTCGTTGTGACCGGCGATGGCCTTGGTGGCCGAGTGCACGACGAGGTCGACGCCGTGGTCGAGCGGGCGCTGGATGAGCGGGGTGGCGAAGGTGGAGTCGACCACGGTCATCGGTCCGGCGATGGCGCCGATCTCGTCGAGGTCGACGAGGTCGAGGCGGGGGTTGGCCGGCGTCTCGGCGATGACCAGCGTGGTCTTCCCGGGGATGACCGCGGCGGCGAACGCGCCCGGCTCGGTGGCGTCGACGAAGGTGACGTCGATGCCGAAGCGGGGGCACGCCGTCTGGAGCAGGAGCTGGGTGCCGGCGTAGAGCTGGCGCTGGGCGACGATGTGGTCGCCGGTGGAGCACAGCCCGAGCACCACCGCGCTGATGGCCCCCATGCCCGAGGCGAAGGCCCGGGCGGTCTCGGCCCCTTCGAGCTGGGCGATGGCGTCCTCGAAGCCGGCCACGGTGGGGTTGCCGTAGCGGCTGTAGAAGCGGGCGGCACCGACCTGGGTGGCCATCCGGCGCCCCTCGTCGACGGTGGGCGTCACGAACGTGGTGGTGGCCCACAGGATCGGGGCCAGCGCGGTGTCGTTGTCGGCCCGGCCGGCGCGGATGGCGAGGGTCTCGGGGTGGAGGCCGGAGGAGCCGGGGGTCTCGTCGGCGGGGGTCATCGGTCGCCCTTCTCGATCTGGCTGAGGAACGGCAGCAGGGCGTCGCCCACGGAGTCGGTCTCGAGCAGGAAGGCGTCGTGGCCGTCCGGGCTGGAGATCTCGACGTGGGTGGCCTCGCGGCCGAGGGAGCTCAGGGTCTCGTGGATGAGCTCCTGCTGGTACGGGGGGTAGAGGGTGTCGGAGTCGATGGCGAGCGTCAGCACGGGCGCGGTGACGCGGGCCAGCGCCCGTTCCATCCCGCCGCGGCCACGGCCGATGTCGTGGAGGTCCATGGCCCGGTTGATCACCAGGTAGGAGTTGGCGTCGAAGCGTCGGGCCAGCTTGGCGCCGTGGTAGTCGAGGTAGCCCTCGACGTCGAAGCGCTGCCACAGGGTGAAGCGGTCGTCGAGCGGGTCGAGCTGCTTGCGGCCGAACCGCTCGTTGAACACCTGCTCGGTGCGGTAGCTGATCTGGGCCGACTGGCGGGCCACGGCGAGGCCCATGTGGGGGCCGTCGCCGGGCGCGGCGTCGTAGTAGTCGCCGCCGCGCCACTTGGGGTCGAGGGCGATCGAGCTGCGCTGCACGCTCGAGAGCGCGATCTGCTGGGCGCTGGCCGCCGCCGTGGTGGCGAGGGCGGCGAGGCCCCGCACGCGGTCGGGGTACATGACCCCCCACTCGAGGACCTGCATCCCGCCCATCGACCCGCCGACCACGGCGAGCCACCGGCCGATGCCCAGGTGGTCGGCCACCGCCGCCTGGGTGCGGACCATGTCGCGGATGCTGACGACCGGGAAGGCGGAGCCGAAGGGCCGGCCGGTGGTCGGATCGATCGACGACGGGCCGGTGCTGCCCTGGCACCCGCCGAGCACGTTGACGCACACGACGAAGAGGCGGTCGGTGTCGAGGGCGCGGCCGGGGCCGATGAGGGGCTCCCACCAGCCCTCGGTGGGATGGCCGGGGCCGCTGCGGCCGGCGGCGTGGCTGTCGCCGGTGAGGGCGTGGCACACCAGCACGGCGTTGGCCCCGTCGGCGTCGAGCTCGCCCCACGTCTCGTAGGCGACGGTGACGCCCCGGAGCTGGCCACCACCCTCGAGCACGAACGGGCGCTCCTCGGCCACGGTGAGGAACTGCCGACCGCCCGCGGGGTCACCCGGCCGCCACGCGCCGGAGGCGGGCAGCAGGTCGGCGCTCAGGGGCGCCCGACGGGTCGGTTCGGTCATCGTGCTCCTCGGACTGGTTGTTGCCCCCGCCACTGCACGGGGGCCGCATCCCCGCCCGGAGGCGGGTTGGCACCTTGGGTGTCCGCCCCAGGTTGCCGGACCCGGAGTACCGGGCCACTCGTGATGTGGGAATCAATGGTGCCAGCATCGGCACATCCCGGGCAAACATTCACCGGCGAGCCCGCCCACCTGCCGGAGCTGGCTCACCAGGTGTCGGATTCCGACACGAGGTGAGCCACCTTTCGAGATGGTCCGGTTCGGGGGATCAGCGGCAGTCGAACTGCCACTTCCGTAGGGTGGGCGGATGAGCGAGCCCTCCCTCACCCCCACCGCCGAACAGCTCCAGCGCCTGATGGAGGCCCCGGACAACGGCCCCGTGGTGATGCTGAACCTGCTGCGCTACGCCGAGCAGGCCAACGACGGCAGCGGCCGCACCGGCCGTGACGCCTACATGCACTACGGCGAGCTCGTCACCCCGATGGTCGAGGCGCGGGGCGGGTCGTTCGTCGTGTTCGCCGTGGCCGACCAGACCGTCATCGGCCCCGCCGACGAAGAGTGGGACGACATGGTGCTGGTGCAGTACCCGAGCCGGGCCGCCTTCATCGACATGATCACCAACGCCGACTACCTCGCCGCCCACGTGCACCGCGAGGCCGGCCTGGCCGACAGCCGCCTCGTCGCCACCACCCGCATCGACGGCGGCTGAGCCCGGACCGGGCCGACCGGGAGACCGCAAGGGGTCGCCGGCCCCTGCCGCCGACGGGTCGCTCGGCGTAGGTTCGCCCCATGAGCATCCCTCCTGACCGCCCCGGCGACCCGGTCCTGAGCTTCCTCGGCGCCACCGGCACCGTCACCGGCTCCCGGTTCCTGCTCGACACCGCCGCCGGGCGGGTGCTGGTCGACTGCGGCCTCTACCAGGGGCTCAAGGAGCTGCGGCAACGCAACTGGGAACGCTTCCCGGTCGCGCCGGCCAGCATCGACGCCGTGGTGCTCACCCACGCCCACATCGACCACTGCGGCTACCTGCCGGCGCTCGTTCGGGACGGCTTCCGGGGACCGGTGTGGTGCTCCCCTCGCACCGCCGAGCTGGCCGCCATCGTGCTGCCCGACTCCGGCCATCTCCATGAGGAGGAGGCGGCGTGGGCCAACAAGCGGGGTTACTCGAAGCACTCCCCCGCCCTGCCGCTGTACACCGAGGCCGACGCGATCCGATCCCTCGACTCGCTGGCCCCGGTGCACTTCGGCGCCGGCGTCGACCTCGTCGACGACGTGCGGCTCACGCTCCACCCGGCCGGCCACATCCTCGGCTCCTCGATCGCCGAGCTCGTGATCGCCGGGCCCGGCGGCCGACCCGTGCGAGTGGTGTTCTCCGGCGACCTGGGCCGCCCCCGTCATCCGCTGCTGAATCCTCCGACGCCCCTGACGTCGCTCGACCCGGACGTGGTCGTGGTGGAGTCGACCTACGGTGGCCGCAACCACCACGACGCCGACGCGCTCGAGCGCCTGGCGGGAGCCATCAGGCGCACCGCGGCCCGCGGCGGCACGGTCGTGATCCCCGCGTTCGCGGTCGACCGCACCGAGGTGCTGCTGTACCACCTGCGTCTGCTCCGCGCCGAAGGTGCCATCCCCGACGTGCCCATCGCCGTCGACAGCCCCATGGCGCTGGCCTCGTTGAAGGTCTACAGGGAGGCCGTGCGGGACGCCTCCCCCGACGTGCGGGCCGAGTTGCTCGAGGGCCCCGACCCGTTCACCCCCGACGGACTGATCGAGGTGCGCGACGTCGACGGCTCCAAGGAGCTCGACCATCGCGCCGACCCCAAGATCATCGTGTCGGCATCGGGCATGGCAACTGGTGGGCGGGTGCTCCACCACCTCGCCCGCTACCTCCCCGACCACCGCTCGTCGGTCGTTCTCGTCGGGTTCCAGGCCGCCGGCACCCGGGGTCGCTCGCTCGCCGAGGGGGCCCGCCAGGTGAAGCTGCTCGGCCGGTACGTGCCGGTGCGGGCCGAGGTCGTCGACCTGCCCTCGTTCTCGGTGCACGCCGACCACGACGAGCTCATGGCCTGGCTCGGCACCGCACCGCGTGAACCGTCGGCCGTGTACGTCGTGCACGGCGAGCCAGAGGGGGCCGCCGCGATCGTCGACGCCGTGGCCGACGAGTTGGGCTGGCTCGCGGTCGCGCCTGCGTACCGCGAGCGCGTCACCCTTCCCTGAGCGGCCCTGCCTCGGAGCGCTGATGCTCCTATGTCAACTGGGGGTTGAGGTCGTGGGCGAGGTGGTGGTGGAAGCGGCGGGCGAGGGTTCGTTTGAGGCAGCGCCAGATCTCTCGGTTGGTCTTGCCTTCGGCGCGGCGTCGTTCGATGTAGGCGCGGGTCTCGGGGCAGGTTCGTGAGCGGTGCAGCACGACGGTGTGGAGCGCGTTGTTGGCTTGGCGGTTGCCGCCTCGGTTGAGTCGGTGGCGTTGGTGTTTCCCGGACGAGGCGTCGACGGGGCTGGTGCCGCAGACCGCCGCGAACGCGGCTTCGTTGCGGAGCCGGTGAGGGTTCTCGCCGGCGGCGATGACGAGCTTGGCGGCGACATCGAGCCCGACGCCGGGCTCATCGAGCAGGGTTGGGACGAGGTCGCGCAGCAGGACCCACAGCTGGGCCTCGAGTTCTTTGATCTCCTCGTGGAGAGTCAGCCATCGGCGGGCCAGGGAACGGATGGCGTTGCGGGTCGCGCCGGCGGGCCCGTCGAGCTCTCGGGTGCGCCACGCGGCCGCTCGTCGGACTCGTTGGGTGGTGGTGAGCGAACGGAGCTCCGAGCGGATCGGTTCGGGGGCGGTGAGGACCAGGTCTTTGATCTGGTTCCCGGCCTGGGTCTTGGCTTTGACCGCGGAGCGGCGGGCCAGGTGCAGCACCCGCACGGCTTCGACCATCCCGGTGCGGTCCTTGGGGACCGCGTCGGCTTCTCCGGAGATCACCGCCCGAGCCGCCGCGATCGTGTCAGCGGTGTCGGACTTGCCGTGGCGGCGGCGATGCTGCCGGTTCGGGCGGTTCACCTCGATCAACGCTACCACCTTCCGACATGGCGGATGACGCTCGAGGCGATCGTCCGTCCGACCGGCGGTACGACCAGCCGACGGTGAGGTCGGCGACCTCGGACCGCACGAGGAACCGGGCTGTCACACCCCCTGAATAGCCTTCTTCGTATGGGTTCGACGGGGCGGGATCGATACGGGAGGCGGGGCCGGGAGGCTGCGTCCGTCGTCGATTCCGTGGCGTCGTTGGTCGATGGTTTCGACCCGGGTCTGACGGGTGCTCGTGACGCGCTTGGAGCTGGTCGCGGAGTTCTCGCGGTTGGAGCATCTGGCCTCGGCGGGGGTGGCGTTGGCGGCTCGTCGGGTGGCCCAGACCGATCTGTGGAAGCGGCGGCGGTCACCGCTCCGCCGCGCACTGGCTCGATCACGTCACGGGCATGGGGTTGGGTGACGCGGTGCGGCTGTTGCAGGCCGCCGAGACGGTCGAGGCGGCGCCGGACACGTTCGAGGCGTTGAAGGCCGGGAAGGTCTCCACCCGGGAGGCGAAGGCGATCGGCGCCGCCGAAGCGGCCGACCCTGGGGCGGGTCAGCGTCTGTTGGCCGCGGCCGAGTCACGGTCGACGAAGGAGACCGAGAACGACGCCGCCCGCATTGTGGCCGCCGCGTCGAAGGAGTCGCCGGCCGAGAAGGCCGAGCGACATCGCAAGGCCCGCCGGGTCCACCACGGCGTAAACGCCGACGGCATGGGCTACGGCAGCTGGCTGCTCCCCATCGCGGAGCACACCCGCATCGTCGCCCAACTCGACGGCGAACGATCCAAGGTGTTCGACCAGGCCCGCATCGCCGGAGTGCGTGAGTCGGCCGAGGCGTACACCGCCGACGCGTTCTGCCGGGTCTTCGACCGGGCCGGCGCCAAGGCGCCCAACGCAGCGGGAACCGGCGCGAGCGCCGACGCCGGAACCGGCGGCACCGGTGAGGTGGTCGAGGACTGGTCGTTCGCCAAGATGATCGTGCGGGTCGACCTCACCGCCCTCGACCGCGGCCAGGTGGCGCCGGGTGAGGTGTGCGAGATCGCCGGCCAGGGCCCGATCCCGGTCGCGGATGCGTGGCGGATGATCGACGGCGACGCCTTCGTCGCCGCCGTCACCACGAACGGCACCGAGATCGACAAGGTCGTCCACCTCGGCCGCAAGCCCACGGTGCTTGCAGCAGACCGCGCTCGAGTGGTTCTCCGCCGGGGAGTGCTCGATCGACGGGTGCACCAACCCGGCTCGCATCGAGATCGACCACGTCGCCGACTGGGCCGACACGAAGATCACCCGGCTCCCCGACCTCGCCTCACCGTGCGGGCACCACCACGACCTCAAGACCCACCACGGCTACCGGTTCGGGCCGAGGCTCCCCAACGGGAAACGCAGGCTCATCCCTCCCGACGAGAGCCCGACCGACGGCACCGACCCACCCGACCTCACCCTGCTGACCGGCGAGGGCACCGACCAGCCGCCACCGTCAACCGCCACCACCCAGGGCGACCTCTTCGACACCGGCTGACCCACCGCGACGTATCCCCGACCGAATCCTCTTTGTGTCAAGGGGGTCGTTCGGGGTGTGTCGGGGCGCGTTCTCGGGCCCGTTGTCGGGCGGGGTCGTAGCGTGGTGGTGGGTCCGGGAGTGACCTGCCGAAGAGCCGGTGTTCAGGGATGTGAGCCGGTCGCGCTGGTCAACGAGTCGTTCCCGTCTGTCCTCCCGGGCCCGCTAACGGCGGGCGTCGGCGAGGAGGTGCCGGTAGACGCGGTTCGAGGTCTGCCGCTTGAGGGCGCGGATGGCTTCCTTCTTGGTCTTGCCTTCAGCGACGCGCCGCTCGAAGTAGGCGCGGCCCTCGGAGCTCGGCTGTCGCAGCTGGCAGATGACGGCCATGTGCAGCGCGTGGTTGAGCTGTCGGCTGCCTCGGTTCGACACGCGGTGAACGGTCCGCCCGCCCGAGGAGAACTCGATTGGTGCGGTGCCGTTGTAGGCGGCGTAGGCGTCACGGTTCGCGAACCGGCCGATGTCACCCGAGTAGCCGATGAGCATCGCCGCGATGATCGGCCCGACCCCGTAGATGTCGACGAGCGACGTCCGCGATGCGGCGACGGCCTGGCGGATCCGGCGATGGGAGTCCTTGAGCTGTTGATCGAGGCGGCGGATGTCGGCGAGCAGATCGAGCGGCCAGGTCGAACCGGACCTGCTCGACCGGTGTCGCCGGGGTGACCTCGGCGAGGAACCGATCGACGTCAGAAGCGTTGATTTCCTTGGCGATCCCGCCCGCGGCGAGCTCCGCCAACAGCGCGTGGATGCCGACTCACGAGCCGGCAACGGTGATCACCGATGTCGGTGTTGCGCTTGGCCAACAGACGCAACACCTCGGCGTGACCGGCGCCGCTCACCTCGCGCAGGCCATCGAAACGCAACGCCGCGACCGCGACCGACAACGCGTCGTTCGGGTCGTTCTTGTTCGATCGGCCGGTCGCCAACACCCGAGTCCTCGACGCCAACGTCGCGGGCACGTCGAGCACGGTCTCACCCGCGGCGACCAGCTGCTGGGACAGCAGATAGCCCAGCCCGTTGGCGGACTCGATCGCCCACGTCCGCGGCTCGAGTGGCTCGGCCCACGCCAACAACTGGTCGACCTGGGCGATCGTGGCTCGGACCTTCTTGCGGTCGAGCTCGGTCTCGCTGCTGTCGATCGCGACAGCGGTGTGGGTCGCCTTGTGGGGGTCGACCCCGATCATCACGCTCATGGTTCCTCCGGTCTCAACGGATGGGGAACCGCGGCGGGCACTCCTACTTGCAGTCGTTCGTGCTCGTTCCTCTTTCGAGCCACACCGCGGCGAAGCCCCGCCGAGAGCGCTGTTCGATCGGAAGCCAAACCCGACCTCGAGCCGAGCCGGCAGGCACTTCGAGAGCAACCCCGACAGGACCTCTGAACGCTACGAACCAGCCGCAACGCCTGCCCGAACTCTCAAGCAGGCACATCGGGGACGGTCTCTTTCAGGACGAGCGGCACCTCCCGGGGGTAGTCAACAGTTGACTTATGCTCGCTGCCGTGGCGGCTGCGGACGGGACGACTGAACCGAAGTGGCTCACACCCGGGGTGGCGGGGATCGGGACGGCAAGCCTGCTCTCCGACCTTGGGCACGAGATCCCGACCTCGTTGCTGCCGAGCCTGCTCACGTCGACCCTCGGCGCTCCCGCCTCGGCGTTGGGTGTCATCGAAGGGATCAGTGACGGTGGCGCTGGGCTGGCCCGATTCTTCGGCGGGGCTCTGGCCGATGACCCTCACCGGCGTCGCAACACCGCGGTCGGCGGATACGCCGCGACGGCGGTCCTGACCGCAGCGACCGGCGGCGCCACCGCTGTCTGGCAGGTCGGATTGCTTCGCGCTGGCGGCTGGGTCGCCCGAGGCCTGCGGGTCCCGTCCCGCAACGCCCTGCTCGCCGACGTCGTCAGCCCCGCCCGCTACGGAGCCGCCTACGGCTTCGAGCGGATGATGGACAACCTCGGTGCCCTCGGTGGCCCGCTTCTCGCCGTCGTCCTGGTTGCCGCTGTCGGCATCCGGGGAGCCATCTGGCTCTCGGTGATCCCCGGCCTGCTGGCGATCCTCGCCATCGTCTACGCCATCCGCCACACCCCCAAGCCCACCGAACAAGACCGCCGTCCGGTCAAGATCAAGGTTCGACCCGTCCTACAGGGCCCGCTACGTCGCCTGTTCGCCGGCGTCACCGCCTTCGAGCTCGGCAACGTCGCAGCGACCCTGCTCATCCTGCGAGCCACCGAACTGCTCGGCACCAACCGCAGCACAGAAGCAGCCACCACCGCGGCGCTCACCTTGTACGTGCTCTACAACGTCGCCGCCACCCTCGTCAGCGTCCCCGCCGGCAAGATCACCGACCGGCTCACCGCCCGCCACGTCCTCCTCGGAGGCGTCGCCGCCTTCGCCGTCGCCTATGCGGGCTTCACCTCTGACACGCACAACTGGTGGGCGCTCGCCCCGTGGTTCCTCCTCGCCGGAGTCGGCATCGGCTGCGTCGAGACCGCCGAACACGCCGCCGTCGACCACCCACGCACCCGACGACATCCGAGGCTCCGCCTTCGGGCTCCTCGCCGCCGTCCAGAGCTTCGGCAACCTCGCCGCCAGCAGCATCGCTGGCATCCTCTGGACTGCCGTCAGCCCCACGGCCGCGTTCGATCTACGCCGCCGGGTTCATGACCCTGTCACTCCTATTGCTGGCACGTACCGGACCGCACCACCGAAGCCCCAGCGCCTGTCTCGATAACGCCCTTGATCCCCTGAGACCAAGCCGGATAGGGGTCTCCGGCCGAGACGTCAGGCGGCGAGGACGCCGTCGGTGATGGTGACGGTGCGGTCGGCGTAGCGGGTCATGCGCTGATCGTGGGTGACGATCACGGCCGCGGTGTTGCGGCTCTTGACCTCCGAGACGATCAGCTCCATCACCTGCTCGCCGAGCTTGGTGTCGAGCGCCGAGGTCGGCTCGTCGATGAGCACCAGCGCCGGCTCGTTCATCAGGGCCCGGCCGATGGCCACCCGCTGGCGCTCGCCGCCGGACATCTGCCCCGGGAGGTTGTCGACCCGGTGCGAGAGGCCGAGCTCGTCGAGCAGCTTGTCGGCGCGGATCTTGGCGTCCTTGTGCGACCGGCTCGACCCGAAGTCGTTCACGATCATCAGGTTCTCTCGAGCGGTGAGGAACGGCACCAGGTTCACGGCCTGGAACACGAACCCGACGGAGTCGCGCCGGAAGGCGGTGAGCTGCTTGGCCGAGTAGGTCGAGATGTCCTGACCGCCGACCACGACCTTGCCCTCGCTGGGCGTGAGCAGCCCGCCGGAGATCGAGAGCAGCGTGGTCTTGCCCGAGCCCGAGGGCCCGACCATGGCGAGGATCTCGTCGTCGCCGACCTCGAGGGTGGCGTGGTCGAGCGCGACGATCTCGTCATCGCCCGAGGCGTAGGTCTTGCGGACGGCGGTGAGCTCCAGAGCGGCCACGATGCGGTTCCTCCGATGAGGTTGGTCGGCTAACCGATCGCCGACGCAGGGTCGACGCGGACGACACGGCGCAGCGACACGGCTGCGCCCAGGGCGGACATGACGATGAGCCCGACGGCGATCTCGATCGCGCGGGCGGGAAGGAGGGCGACGGGGATCTCGGCGGGAAGCACGAGGGTGAGCAGCAACATGAGCACACCCCCGAGCAGGAACGAGATGAGGGCCACCAACACGGCCTGGAGCACGACGCCGCCGAAGATCTGGCGGCTCGAGGCACCGATGGCCTTGAGCACCGAGTAGAGGCCGATGCGCTCGAGGGTGAGAAGGGCGAAGAAGAGGGCGACCACCAGGCCGGCGACGAACAACGTGACGTAGATGATCGCCGAGAAGGTGGAGTTCTGCTCCTTGATGCCGGGCAGCGCCTGCACCGCCGCGGACTTCGTGAGCGTGGAGGTGGCCCCGCCGGTGGCGGTGTCGATGGCGGCGGCCACCGACGCCGCATCGGCCCCGCTGTCGAGCTTCACCACCAACGCCTGGAACGTGTCGGGCGGCAGGTTCGAGTCCGGCCGGGACTCGGCGAGGACCGCGCGCCACGTGTCGGGCTGCACGAAGAAGCCGCCCTGCTGGAGGTAGTCGGTGTCGGAGACCCACCCGGTGACGGTGATGGGGGTCTGGCCCGAGCCCACCAGCACGGTGTCGCCGACGTGCACACCGAAGGCCTCGAGGCTGCGGTCGGCGAGGGCTTCGTCGGCGGCCAGGTTCACATCGGACGGCATGGAGTCGACAGGGAGCTCGAAGGCGGTGACCGACAGGTTCACCAGGTCGTTCTCGCCCGGCACCTCGCCACCGACGAGCGCGACGCCGATGCCACCGGTGGCAGCCACGCCCGGGCACGGCCTCGACCTTCGCCCGCACGTCGGGGTCGATTCGCGAGCGCAGCAGCGAGTCCTTGGCGTCGGACGAGTAGACGATGAGCTCGCCGGGCTGCGAGCGCAGCAGGCCGGTGGAGCCGATGAAGAGGCCGTCGAGCAGGCCACCGAGGAACAGCAGCAGGACCGACAGCAGCACCAGCGACGAGCCGGCGATGGCGAACCGCAGCGGCTTGCGGAGGAGCTCGACGAGACCGAGCCTCATGCCAGGCCTCCCGCGTTCTGGCGGTTCATCACGTCGGCGGGGTCGATGCGACCGACCCGCAGGAGGGTGAACAGCGAGCCGACGAGCGAGAGCAGCACGACCCCGACGGCGGTGACGATCATCGTGCCCGGTTCGAGCGAGATCGGGAGGCCCGCGGACGCGCCCTTCACCGCCCCGTAGGTGAGCAGCACGCCGAGCACGAGGCCGATGCCGACGACGAGCCCGATCTGCTTGAGCAGCGCCTTGACCAGGTAGCTCGTCGGGGCGCCGATGGCCCGCAGCACGGTGAGGGTCGACTGCTTCTGCACGGTGAGGATGAGGAAGAAGAAGCCGATGACGACCGCCACCACCAGGAAGGCGAGGGCGAGGATCAGCTGGAACGAGGTGTTCACCGACGACACACCCGGGGCCTCGTTGACGGCCTGGCTGCGGGTGAGCGCCTGCACACCGTCGACCTGGTCGGTGATGGAGGCGGCGAGCTCCGAGGCGCTCACGCCGGTGGCGGGGGTGACGGCGATGACCGACGGCAGCACCGCGGTGGCATCGGGGTTCGAGGCCTTCCGCAGTGCGGTGTAGCCGTCGAACGTGACCCACAACGTGGGCGCCACGGAGAAGCGGCTGCGCTCGGTGAGCCCGACGATGGTGAGCGGGATGTCGCCGTCGACGCTGGTGACGGTGTCACCGATGCCGAACCCGGCCGACGTGTCCTCCTTGGAGGCGACCGCCTCGCTCGGCGAGGTGGGCAGGCGGCCCTCGACCATCCGGGTGGGCTCGCCGGGCCCGCCGGGCTGGAAGCCGAACACCGAGGCGTCGACGTCCTTGCCGTCGGCCTCGATGGTGAAGGTGCCCTCGGCGAGCGGGGCGCTGGCGCCGACACCCTCGACGGCGGCGATCTGCGTCTGCTGGGGCGGGAGGATCACGCTGCCGGAGACGTTCTTGCGGGCCTCCTCGGAGAACACCAGCACCGTGCCGGACTGGTTCTCGAGGGCCCCGGTGAAGCTGAGCAGGAGCGAGCCGAGCAGGGCCTGCTGGAAGAGGATCAGGAAGACGAGGAGGCCGACCGCTCCGGAGAGCAGACCGAAGCGCAGCTTCGCCCTCTTGACCTCTTTGCCCGCCAACATGGGCGAGAGGTTAGCGCTAAATGTCGGCCCCACAACCCGCACGCCCGGCCCACCAGCGCAGCACCTCGGCGGCGTCGGCGGAGGGCAGGTCGTGGGCGGCGGTCAGCACCCGACCGGCCTCGAGGAGGGCCCGGGACCGGGCGTCCTCGTCGAAGTGCGGGCCGACGAGCCGGAGCAGGCGGGCGCCCTCGGCCCAGGCCTCGCGGTCGACCGGGAGGGGCACGTCGGCGACCTGTCGGGCCGACAGCTTCAGCGCCTGCGGCGCGAGCGCTGTGCCCCCCGACCGCTCCGCGGCCCAGGCACTGACGGGCGGGGCCGAGAGCGCCGCGGCCACCAGCCAGCGGGTCTCGTCGTCGTCGTGGTCGGGGTCGAGCACGACCGAGACGACCGGCACCGACGGCCACCACGAGCCGTCGTCGTCGACCGCGGCCTCCACCACCCGGGTCTGGGTGGCCACCACGACCTTCGGGCGCAGGCGGGCGTCGGCCCAGGCGGCCAGGCGCCGATCGCCGTCGGGGCCCTCGGCCCAGGCCCGCAGCGTCGTGACGTCGACCACCGGGGCCCGCAGGCGGGTGCCGGCCAGGCGGGTGGTGCGCCGGCCCCACACCGTGCGGGCGGGCTCCACCAGGCCGGAGGTGACGAGCCGGGCCGTGCCGGGTGGCAGGGCGGGCAGCAACACGCCGGGATCGAGCGGCGCATCGGGGTCGGAGAGGTCGGTGACGAAGGGGGCCAACGCGTAGAACTCGTCACGGAAGCCGGCCGTGGCCCGGGCGAGCGACCCGAGCAGCTCGCGGCCGCCGAGGTCGAGGGCGGGCACCCCCGTGGAGGCGGCGACGATCGGCGCCCAGGTGCCGGCCCGGGCGAGGCGGTCGCGGGGCACCGCCACCACCTCGGCGTCGGCGCCCCGGGTGACCCGGACCGGGCCGCCCGGGGCCGGTCGGGACAGCGGCCCCGCCACGCGCAGCACCGGGGCACAGACGTCGACGGCCGCGCCGAAGAGCCGCTCGTCGGCCAGCCACACCTCGTCGAGCACGGCCTGCTCCTCGAGCCGGCGGCGCACCGCCCCGGCATCGCGGGCACCGAGGAACGACAGCGGCTGGAGCATCGCCACCCGGCCGCCGGGGGCACAGGCGGCCACGGCCCGCACGAGGAACAGCCCGGCGGTGTCGGCGTAGCCGGCGGCCGAGCCGCCGAGCAGGGCACGTGCCGCGGCGGCATCGTCGCGGCCCCGGGCCGTGGTGCGGGCGAGCTGGCCCCCGAAGGGCGGGTTCCCGACCACAGCGGCGAGGCTCCCCTCCCCCGGCCAGGTGCCGTGCAGGGCGTCGCCCTCGACCACGTGCTCGCCGAGGACCGCGGCGACTGCCTCCAGCTCGTCGCCCGCCAGGCCGGCGCGGGCGGCCCAGAGCACGAGCGACGCCATCGTCACCTCGACGGCGAGGGGGTCGAGGTCGATGCCCCGCAGCGAGGCGACGGCGTCCGGCACCCCTGCCCCGGCGGCGAGCAGGTGGTCGGCGGCGGCCAGGAGGAATGCGCCCCCGCCGCAGCTCGGGTCACACACGAGCGGCGGGCCCTCGACACCGGCCCGAGGGTCAGCCGAGGCACCGAGGACGCGTCCCACCACCAGCGCCGCCACGGGCGCGGGGGTGTAGTGGACGCCGTGACGGTGGCGGTGGCCGGCGTCGAGCAGGGCCTGGTGGAGCCGGCCGAGGGCACCTGGGTCGCGAGGGTCGTCGAGCTGCGGCCGGTCTGCGCTCGACCCGCCGTCGAAACCGGACGGCTCGAACAGGGGCACGTGACGCGCCAGCCGCAGGCGATCGGCATCGGCGACACCGAGGGCGTCGGCCACGGCCGCAGCCGCGCCGGCGAGGGCCGCCCGGACGTCGGCGGGCTCGAGCGGGCGACCGTCGTCGGGATCGGTCACGGACCCGGCCGGTGGACCCGGCTCAGGCGACGGCGGGGTCGTTCCGGGGGTCCCACCCGGCGAGGTCGGCGAGGCGCTTGTCGTTGGAGAAGACCTCGACGATCGGCTGGTCGATCTTCAGCCGCTTGAGCAGCCGCTTGACCGGGAGCTCCTCGTTCCAGAGCACGAGGGTGACCACCACGCCGGACTCACCGGCGCGGGCGGTGCGGCCCGAGCGGTGGACGTAGTCCTTGTGGTCCTCCGGCGGGTCGTAGTGGATCACGACGTCGACGTCGTCGACGTGGATGCCACGGGCGGCCACGTCGGTGGCGACGAGGGCGTGCAGCTTGCCGTCGCCGAAGTCCTTGAGCGCCTTCTCCCGCTGGCTCTGGCGCAGGTCGCCGTGGATCGACTCGGCCTCGACGCCCTCACGGCGCAGGTCGGAGGCGACGCGGTCGGCGGCCCGCTTGGTGCGCACGAAGACGATGGTGCGGTTGGTGCCGCGGATGATGGCGGCGGCGACCTTGGCCTTGTCCATGTCGTGCACCGACAGGAACCGGTGCTGCATCTGGTCGACCGAGACCTCCTCGGAGACCACCTCGTGCATCACCGGATCGGCCTGGTACCGCTTGATCAGCGTGTCGACCACACCGTCGAGGGTGGCCGAGAAGAGCAGGGTCTGGTGGCTGCCCGGGATGTGGCGCAGGATCCACTCGACCTGGGGCAGGAACCCCATGTCGGCCATGCGGTCGGCCTCGTCGAGCACGACCTGGTCGACGTCGTCGAGGAAGATCTCCTTGCGCTCGATCATGTCGATCATGCGGCCGGGCGTGGCCACGACGATCTCGACGCCCTGCTGGAGCTCCTTGACCTGGGTCTCCATCTTGGCGCCGCCGTAGATGGCGGAGACGGTGGTGCCGCGGGCCTTGCCGAGGGGCGCCAGCTCGTCCTTCACCTGGACGCAGAGCTCACGGGTGGGAACGAGGATGAGGGCACGGGGGCGGCGGGGCTCGGCGGTCTTGACCCGCTCGAGCACCGGGAGCCCGAAGGCGAGGGTCTTGCCCGAGCCGGTCTTGGCCTTGCCGCACACGTCGCGGCCGGCGAGGGCGTCGGGGATGGTCAGCGCCTGCACGGGGAAGGGCGAGGTTCGCCCCATCGCCTCGAGCGCGGTGACGAAGTCGGGCGAAACGCCCAGGTCGGAGAACGTCTGCATTGCGGGCCTCAGGGTTTTCGGGGAGTGGTCCGCCGACCGACGGCCGGGGTGCCCGCTCCAGTGGCACGACGCCCACATTCGGCGCCGCAGGACGGCCGATCGGCCGCCACGAGCTGTGGGCAGCCTACCGGTTCACCCCACGGACCGGGTGCCACGCCCCCCGGAACGCCTCCCGTCGACGACCCCGCCCCACCACCAGAGACGCGTCTGGGATCCGGGGGTCCCGGCGCGCAGGAAGCCCGGGGTCAGGCGGGGAGGGTGGCCTCGATGGCGGCGACGAGCTCGTCGGCCTCGGGCTCGACGGTGGGGCGGAAGCGGCCCACGACCTCGCCACCGGGCGCCACGAGGAACTTCTCGAAGTTCCACTGGATGTCGCCCGCCTCGCCGGCGGCGTCGGCGGTGGCGGTCAGCTCGGCGTAGAGGGGATGGCGGTCGTCGCCGTTGACCTCGACCTTCTCGGTGAGAGGGAAGGTCACGCCGTAGGTGGTCGAGCAGAAGGTCTGGATCTCCTCGGCCGAGCCCGGCTCCTGGCCCAGGAACTGGTTGCAGGGGACGCCCAGCACGGTGAAGCCCTGGTCGCCGTAGCGGGCCTGCAGCCGCTCGAGGCCCTCGTACTGAGGGGTGAGCCCGCACTTCGACGCCACGTTCACGACGAGGACGGCCTTGTCCTGGAGTTCGTGCAGGTCGGCGGGCGTGCCGTCGAGGTAGGCGATCGGAGCGTCGTAGAGGGGCATGATGTCTCCCGGAGGGGTAGCGGAGGTCGTACCGTGAGCACGGTGGGGTCCTCGACCTCAACACCGCCGGAGAGCCGGGTATGCCGAAACGTCGCTGCGGAACGATCAAGCCTGCCCCCCAGCGTGCCGACCACCGGTACGACACATGAACGCGCCCACCCCCCGTTTCGCGCCTCGCGCCGTGCCCGGAGCACTCCGATGAGCAACCAGTGGGCCGAGGCGCGCGCCCGGCGGGCCCTCGCCGAGGCCGGCCTCGACTACTCGATGCCGCTCGAGCGGGCCAGCAGCGTCACCAACGAGGTCTGGATCTCCGACGCCTACGTGATCCGCGTGAACCGCCGGCCCAACCAGCGCCTGCGCCGCGAGGCCTTTCTCGGGCCGCTGCTCCCGCCCGAGGTGCACTACCCCGAGATCGTGGCCTACGGGGGTGAGCTGGGCGCCGACTGGCTCATCGTACGCCGCCGGCCCGGCCAGGTGCTCAGCCGCCAGTGGCCGTCGATGTCCACCGGCGAGCGCCGCAGCGCGATCCGCCAGTTCGCCCTGCTGCTCCGGAACCTCCACGGGGTCCGCTGCCCGGAGGACCTGCCCGAGATCGACGCCGCGCCGCAGCTGCTCGCCAGCCACGAGTACGGGGCCGTGGCGCCGCTGCTGACCGCGCTCGACGGCCTCGAGACCATGCCCCACGTCGACCCGCGGCTCGTGGTGAGCCTGCGGGAGATCGTCGAGGACACCCACGGCGTGCTGGAGCCGTTCGACACCAGCCACATCGTCCACGGCGACCTCCACTTCGAGAACGTGCTCTGGGACGGTCGGGCCATCACCGCCCTGCTCGACTTCGAGTGGGCCCGGGGCGGTCCCGCCGACCTCGACCTCGACGTGCTGCTGCGGTTCTGTGCCTTCCCGTACCTCCACGTCGCCGAGGACTACGAGGCGATCACCCTCTCGAAGGACTACGCCCCGGTGCCGTACTGGCTGGCGGAGGACTACCCCGAGCTGTTCGCCCACCCGAACCTGCTCGAGCGCATGCGGCTCTACTGCATCGCCTACGACGTGCGCGAGCTGCTCACCTTCCCGCCGCCGCACGACGGGTTCCATCTGTCACCGCACCATCCGGTGAACCGGCTGGAGCGCACGGCGAAGGGCATCAGCCACCTCGACCGGCTGGCCGACGGCATGGACCCTGAGCTGCCGTGGGACTTCAGCCCGGTGGTGGGCCCTCCGCTGGCCCGTCACTGACGGCCTCCTCGTCGTCGGACGGCGACCCGGTGCCGTCGCCCTCCTCGTCGCCCGCGTCTGCCCGTTCGTCCACGTCACCGGCGTGATCCGCGTCCGACGTCGTGACGGCGGGGGTGTCGACGGCGTCGTTGGGAGCCTCGTCCCGGGGATCGGACCAGCGGTGGCCGTCGGTGTAGGGCTCGTCGCTGTCGTCGGGCCGGCGCCACAGGCCCCGGGCCACCACGGCGATGACCGCGCCGCCGATCCCGATGATCGACAGCCAGATGTTCACCCGGATGCCCAGGATCTCGGTGGCGGTGTCGACGCGCATGGCCTCGATCCAGAGCCGACCGAGGAAGTAGCCGCCGACGTACAGCGGGAGGGTGGTGCCGGGGCGCAGGCGACGGGTGCGGTCGAGGCGCACCAGCAGGTAGCACAGCGCCAGGTTCCAGAGCATCTCGTAGAGGAACGTGGGGTGGAACGTCGGCGAGCTCGCGTACTCGACCGGCCGGTTCTTCACGTCGATCTCGACGCCCCATGGGAGCGAGGTGGGGCCACCGAAGAGCTCCTGGTTCCACCAGTTGCCCAACCGGCCGATGGCCTGGGCGAGCGGGATGCCGGGGATCAGCGCGTCGAGGCCGACGCCGATGCGCCACTTGCGGCGACGGGCGACCCACACGCCGACGGCGATGCCGAGCGCCGCACCACCGGGGATGCCGAGGCCGCCGTTCCAGACCTTGAACGCCTCGGGCCACCAGCGGCCGTCGGAGTACAGACGGCTCCAGTCGGTGATGACGTGATAGAGCCGGGCGCCGATGAGCCCCGCCGGCACCGCCCAGAAGGCGATGGCGTAGACGTCGTCGGGGTTGCCGCCACGGTCACGCCACCGGAGCCGGCCCATCTCGACCGCGGCGATGACCCCGAGGGCGATCATCAGGCCGTACATGTGCAGCGGCCCGAGCCGATTGGAGCTGGGGCTCGGGATCGAGCCGAGCACGAGCGCATGGGGGTCGGCGGCCGCCGACGCGGCCGTGAGTGCGGCGAACAGCACCGGGGTCAGCCGGCCAGGGCCGAGGGGCCCACGGCGTAGAGGTCGTCGAAGCCGGCGGTGACCGACGGGGCCAGCCCGTGCACCGCGGGCAACAGGTTCTCGGCGTAGAAGCGGGCGATGACGACGCGGGCCTCGAGGTGCTCGGTGTCGCCCCCGCCCGCGGCGAGGTCCGCCTGGGCGGCCAGCGCGGCCTCGGCGAGGTAGCGGGCGCCGACGAGCAGGCTGAACATCCGCAGGAACGGCGTCGCCCCGGCGAGGGCGTTGCGCACGTCGGCGATCCCGTGCTCGGTGAGCCAGGCGACGGTGTCGTTCACCACGGCCAGGGCGGAGGCCAGCTGCTCGCGCACGACGGCGAGGCTCTCGCCCGCGGCCGCCAGCTCGGCGTCGAGGGCGGCGACCCCGGCGAGGAAGTCGGCGACCACACCGCCGCCCCGCATCGGCAGCTTGCGGCCGACGAGGTCCATGGCCTGGATGCCGTTGGTGCCCTCGTAGATCGAGGTGATGCGGGCGTCGCGGAAGTGCTGGGGCACCCCGGACTCCTCGATGTAGCCCATGCCGCCGTAGACCTGGATGGCGATCGAGGTGGCCTCGATGCCCATGTCGGTGCCGAAGCCCTTCGAGACCGGCGTGAGCAGCTCGACCAGCTCCTGGCTGCGGGCCGCGACCTCGGGGTCGGGGTGGTGGTTGGCGATGTCGATGGCCTGGGCGTTGGTGTAGATGATCGCCCGGGTGGCGTCGATGATCGCCTTCATGGTGAGCAGCATGCGACGCACGTCGGGGAGCTCGACGATGAAGGAGGTCTCCCCCGCGGGGGCGCCGGGCGCCCGGCCCTGCTGGCGCTCCTGGGCGTACTGGAGGGCGTCCTGGTAGGCCCGCTCGGCGAGCGCGAGGCCCTCGAGCCCGACCGAGAGCCGGGCGTTGTTCATCATCGTGAACATGTAGCGCATGCCCTGGTTGGCCTCGCCGATCAGGTAGCCGACGGCGCCGTCGCCGTTCTCGCCGTAGCTCATGACGCAGGTGGGGCTGGCCTTGATGCCCATCTTGTGCTCGATCGACACGCACACGGCGTCGTTGCGCTCACCGATGGAGCCGTCCTCGTTCAGCAGGAACTTGGGCACGATGAAGCACGAGATGCCCTTGGTGCCGGGAGGCGCGTCGGGCACCCGGGCGAGCACCAGGTGGACGATGTTGTCGGCCATGTCGTGGTCGCCGAAGGAGATGTAGATCTTCGTGCCGGTGATGCGGTAGCTACCGTCGGCGGCGGGCACGGCCTTGGTGCGCACGGCGCCCACGTCGGAGCCGGCCTGCGGCTCGGTGAGGTTCATGGTGCCGGTCCACTCCCCCGTCACCATCTTCTTGAGGTAGCGCTCCTTCTGCTCCTCGCTGCCGTGGTGCATCAGCAGGTCGATGGCGCCCTGGGTGAGCAGCGGGGCCATCGAGAAGGCCATGTTCGCCGAGGAGATGAGCTCCTGCATGGCGATGCCGACGAGCCACGGGAAGCCACCGCCGTCGTAGGCCTCGGGGAACGGCACCCCGCCCCAGCCGGCGGCGACGTACTGGTGGTAGGCCTCGATGAAGCCGGTGGGAGTGCGCACCGAGTTTGTGGCGGGGTCGTGCTGGCTGCCCTCCACGTCGCCGACGCGGTTGAGCGGGGCGATGACCTCGGCGATGAAGCGGGCGTTCTCGTCGAGGACGCCCTTGATCGTCTCGGGGTCGAGCCCGGAGAACGCCGGGAGCTCGCACAACGCACCCAGGTCCGTCAGGTGGTCGAGCACGAAGTGGATGTCACGGAGCGGAGGTCGGTAGTCAGCCACGGCGTGGAGGCTAGACCCGCTCTCCGGAGGACGACTCGGCGGGCGGGGCCGGCCCGCGGGCAGGGCGCGCGTGCCAAGCTCCGGGGATGGTCGAGCTCAGCTGGCAGGGAGACGTCGCCGTCGTCACGATGGCCGACGGCGAGAACCGCTTCGACGCCGAGGCGGTCGCCCGCTGGCACGAGATCGTCGACGAGCTCGAGGCCCGCGAGGGCCCGCTCGCCGTCGTCACCACCGGCACCGAGCGCTTCTACAGCAACGGCCTCGACCTGGCCTGGATGGGCGCCAACCAGGCCGAGGCGGGCCCGATGATCCACGAGCTGCACCGCATGTGGGGGCGCTTCCTCGGCCTCGGCGCCGCCACGGTGGCGGCCGTCAACGGCCACGCCTTCGGTGCCGGTGCGCTGCTGAGCGCGGCCCACGACCGCATCGTGATGCGCGAGGACCGCGGCTACTGGTGCATGCCCGAGGTCGACCTCGCCCTGCCCGTGGGGAGCAGCATGGCGGCCCTGCTGTCGGCCACCCTCCCCGCCCCTGCCGTGCACCGGGCGCTGGTGACCGGGCACCGCTTCACCGGGCCCGAGGCGATGGCCGCCGGCATCGCCGCCGAGATCGCCCCCGAGGGCGAGGTGCTCGACCGGGCCGTGGCCTGGGCGGAGCCTCTGGCCTCCAAGAGCCGCGAGGTCATCGCCATCCACAAGCGCATCCTGCACGGCGCCACCATCGACCTGCTGCTGAGCGGCGCCGCCTGAGAGCCCGGTCGGCCGTATGCCGGCCGCCGTGCAACGGCGACCTCCCCGAGGCTCAGGGCGCGGTGGGCACCGGTTCGCGCCCGTCGTCGGGCCCCTCCCGGTCGGGCTCCCACATGACGAACTGGTTCCCGCCATTGGCCTTCGACCGGTACATCGCGGAGTCGGCCGCGGCGACCAGGGCGTCGGCTTCGTGGAACTCGCTGGTGGCCATGGCGATGCCGATGGACACGCCGATCTGCACGGTGGTGCCGTCGACGCGGATCGGCTGGGAGATGGCGGCGATCATGCGATCGGCCACGACGGCGAGCATCTCGAGGCTCTCGATGCCCTCGACCAGCACGCCGAACTCATCGCCACCGAGGCGCGCCGCGGTGTCGGTGTCGCGGACCGCGGAGTGGACGCGGTCGGCGACCTCCGTGAGCACGACGTCGCCGACGTGGTGCCCGAAGCGGTCGTTCACCGGCTTGAAGCCGTCGAGGTCGCAGAACATCAGCGCGACGGTCGTGCCGTAGCGGACGTACCGGTTGAGCGCGTGCTCGAGGCGATCGTAGAGGAGCAGTCGGTTGGGCAGACCGGTGAGGTAGTCGTGGGTGGCGAGCTGCCGGAGCTTGCGCTCGGCGGTCTTCAGCTCTGTGATGTCGCGGGCGAACATCGACACCGAACGGGGGGCGGTGCTGCCCACGTCGACCGAGCCGGTCGGGCGATGGGCGACGATGCGGGCCGACACCGGCACCGCACGGCCCTGGCGGGACCGGAACGTGAGCTCGCCCTGCCAGCTGCCCTCGGCGAAGACCTGGGGCTCGACGATCTCGCGGTAGTACTCGAGGCTGCCGGTCTCGAGGACGTCCTCGAGGTGGGCGGCGCCGTCGAGGACCCGCACGCCGAGGACCTCCCGCGCCGACTTGTTGCCGTAGCTGAGTTGGCCGTCGGGGCCGGCGGTGAGCAGGAAGTCGGAGCCCTCCTCGAGCACCTCGGCCAGCCCGGCGGGCAGCGGGGGCGGGGCGCCGGCGGGGCTGAACTCGAAGACCTGGACCACCAGCCCGTCGATGCCGCCGTCGGGGCCGAAGGCAGGGGCGACGTGGGCCCGGATCGGCCAGCTCAGGCCGGGCACGGCGAGGGGCGAGGCCACGAGGAGGCACTCGAAGGCGTTGATGCGGCCGGCGGCGAGCTCGTCGAGGCGTTCCGCGACCCTCTCCTGCTCGGCCTCCTCGACCAGGTCGGCCAGCCCACGGCCCCGGAGGGCGTCGAGGCCGGAGCCGAGCAGGTCGGTGAGCACCGGGTTGGCATGGCGCAACCGGCCATCGGGCCCGAGCAGGCCGACGCCGACGGGCATGGCGTCGAACACGTCGGCGGCCAGCGGCGGCACTGCCGGTGGCCCACCGCCGGAGCGCCCGGGGTCGAGGTCGAGGCGCGACTGGGCCCGATCGGGCCCCCGATCCCCTCGATCTCGTTCGCTCATGAGTGCTCCACCTGGACCGACGGGCCGCCGCGGCGGACGGGCAGCCTGTCCACCGACGGCGCTCAGGCTAGGCCTTGACCACGCTCCGTGACCATCACAGACGCGAAAGCGGGCCTTCGGACCCACACGGTCCGCCGGGGTGGCCTCCTCCCGGCCCCACGACGCCGCACCCGCCATGTCACCCCCACCGCACCCGCGCAGGTCCGGCCCGGAGGCGGGCGCAGGGCTAGCCTCCCCGCATGAACGACGCCCGGGGGGACATCGAGAACCTGCTCTACCGCTACGCGGAGCTGATCGACGCAGGGGACTACGACGGAATCGGCGAGCTCTTCGCCCACGGCCAGATCGCCGACGACGCCGGCAACCCGATGGCGGTGGGCGCCGAGGCGATCGCGAAGCTGTACACCACGACCACCCGCAAGTACGACGACGGCACGCCGAAGACCCAGCACATCTTGACCAACCCGATCATCGAGTTCGGTCCCGACGGCGCCACCGCCACGTGCCGGGCCCGCTTCACCGTGCTCCAGCAGACCGACCTGCTGCCGCTCCAGCCGATCATCTCGGGCGCCTACGTCGACAGCTTCGAGCAGGTCGACGGCGCGTGGCGCTACACCGAGAAGCGGATGGTCATGCGCCTGTTCGGCGATCTCTCCCAGCACCTGCTGATCGAGATCCCGGGCACCTGAGCGCCCCCCACCCGGAAGGCACCACCGTGAACGATCTCTTCGACATCTCGGGTCGCACCGCGCTCGTCACCGGCGGGAGCCGCGGCATCGGGCTGATGATCGCCCGCGGCTTCGTCGAGGCCGGGGCGAAGGTCTACGTCTCGTCCCGCAAGGCCGAGGTCTGCGAGCAGGTGGCCACCGAGCTGGGTCAGCTCGGTGAGTGCCACGCCCTGCCGGCCGACCTCTCCCGGGAGGACGAGTGCCGTCGCCTGGCCGACGAGGTCATCGCCCGCGAGGGCGGCCGCCTCGACATCCTGGTGAACAACGCCGGTGCCACGTGGGGCGCACCCTTCGACGACTTCGACGACGCGGCCTGGGACCGCGTCCTCGACCTCAACGTGAAGGGCGTGTTCCACCTCACCCGCTTCCTGCGCCCGGCCCTGGCCGCCGCCGGCACCCACGAGCGCCCGGCGCGGGTGATCAACATCGGGTCGGTCGACGGCATCCGCGTGCCCCAGCTGGAGACCTACTCGTACTCGGCCTCCAAGGCCGCGGTGCACCACATGACCAAGGTGCTCGCCGCCCGGCTCGCCCCCGACAACATCACGGTGAACGCCATCGCCCCCGGCCCGTTCGAGTCGAAGATGATGGCCGCCACCCTCGAGGCGTTCGGCGACTCGATCCGCGAGCAGATCCCGCTGAAGCGCATCGGCGAGCCCGACGACATGGCCGGCACCGCGATCTTCCTGTGCTCCCGCGCCGGGTCGTACCTCACGGGCACGGTCATCCCCGTCGACGGCGGCATCGTCGGCACCATCTGAGCCGCCGGCCGTCGCCCGAGGCGCGGCCGCTCAGTCCTCGATGACGTCGAGGCCCTGCTCACGGAGGCGCTGGAGGTTGTCGAGCATCCCCTGGAGCACCTCGGGTGGATGGCCCTCCCAGTCCGCCACCTCGCCGACGACCCGCAGGGCGTGGCGGGAGCGGTACGACTGGGTGATGTTGCCGGGGAACCGCTTGTTGGTGACGTTGGGATCGTCCTCGAACGGGCCCAGGGGCTCGACCACGTAGACGCGGCCGCGCTCGTCGCTGCCGGCGAGCACGGTGGCCAGCTCCGCGCCCCACACCGCCGTCTCCACCAGACCGGCGAAGTAGATGTTGTTGGAGACCCGGCCCTCCTGGTAGTTCGAGGCCTGACCGGGGACCAGCTCGTCGCCGACCTCGAGCACGGTCTTCGTGCCGTGGAAGAACGGGCCGCTCACGTGGTCGTGGCGATCGAACGTCACCGGCACCCAGACGGCGTCGGCGTCTCCCCCGTCCATCGTGCTCACCCGACCGTGACCCTCAGGTGAGGATGATCAGGCCGATGACGCCGAGGACCAGGGCGGCGACGACCACGATGCCGATGATGAGCGCCCACGGGGAGCCTCCGCGGCCGCGGTTCACGCCGAAGTCGACGACGTCCTGCCGGCTGCGCTTCTGCCGGTAGGCGTTGTCGGCCGGCGTGCCCACCTTCGGCAGGTGGTGCTGGGGCTTGCGGGGCTTCGCCGTCTTCTTGTGATTGGCCACGGGAGCCGACGCTAGCGCCCGGGAGTACCCGTCGGTCCCTCTCCACCGAGGACCAAGGCCCCGGGTCAACCCGAGCGTTGATAGGTAGCGTGAGGTCGTGGCCGATCATCCTGTGGGGAGCACCATCGTCGAGATCTTCTGGCGCAACGCGGGCCGCTACGGCCCCCGCCCTGCGCTGCGGCGCCATGGCGCCGACGGCTGGGAGACCATGACCTGGGACGACTACGCCATGGCCGTGCGCCAGGTGGCCGCCGGGCTGATCCACCTCGGCCTCGAGGCCGGCGACCGCGTGGGCGTGCTCTCCGGCAACCGTCGTGAGTGGCACCTCGCCGACCTCGGCATCCTCGCCTCCGGCGGCGTCACCGTGCCCGTCTACCCCACCAACTCCTCCAGCCAGGTCGCCTACGTCCTGGGTCACTCGGGCTGCCGGTTCCTGTTCGTCGAGAACCTCGACCAGCTCTCCAAGGTGCTGCTGCGACGCGACGAGCTCCCCCTCCTCGAGCGGGTCTTCGTCTTCGACCGGGGCGACGGACTCGACCACGAGTTCGTCGGCGACCTCGACGACCTCCAGGCCATGGCCGCCGACGAGCTGGCCGAGCACCCCAGCGTCCTCGACGACCGCAACCACGCCATCCATCTCGACGACCTCGCCACGATCGTCTACACCTCGGGCACCACCGGGCGGCCCAAGGGCGTGGTGCTCACCCACGGCAACATCGCCGCCAACATCGACAACATCACGCGGGTCGTGCCCATCGGCCCCGACGACCGCTTCCTCTCGTTCCTGCCGCTCAGCCACATCGCCGAGCGCACCGTCAGCGACTTCGGCGAGGTGCTCGCAGGGGGCGAGACCTGGTTCGCCGAGAGCCTGGCGTCGGTGCAGGAGGACCTGCAGGCGTGCCGCCCCACCATCTTCTTCGCCGTGCCCCGCGTCTGGGAGAAGTTCCGCGAAGGCGTGCGGGACAAGGTCGAGCACCTCCCCAAGCCCGAGCGGGTGCTGGCCGAGCGCTACCTCCACCTCGCCGCCCGCAAGGGGCGCGTCACCGGCTCCGGCCCGGTCCTCTCGCTGAGCGAGAACGCCCAGTACAAGGCGCTCGACGCCCTCATCGGGCGCACGATCCGCAAGGAGCTCGGGCTCGACAAGGCCCGCTACCTCGTGTCGGGCGCCGCCCCGGTGCACCCCGACCTGCTGCGCTGGTTCGAGGGCCTCGGCCTCCCCATCGCCGAGGTCTACGGCCAGACCGAGAACTGCGGTGCCACCTCGATGGGCCCTCCGGGCGCCCTGCGCTTCGGCACGGTCGGGCGCCCCATGCCCGGGGTCGAGGTCCGCATCGCCGACGACGGCGAGATCCTCACCCGCGGCGCCAACGTCACGACCGGCTACTACCGCGACGAGGCCGGCACCGCCGAGCTGCTCGGCGCCGACGGCTGGATGCACACCGGCGACCTCGGTGCCCTCGACGCCGACGGCTACCTCACCATCACCGGCCGCAAGAAGGACCTCATCATCAACGCCTCGGGCAAGAACATCTCGCCCCAGGAGATCGAGACCCGCCTGCGCTTCGAGCCGCTCATCTCCCAGGCCGTGGTGATCGGCGACGGTCGGCCGTACCTCACCGCCCTGCTCACCCTCGACTCCGAGGCGGTGCTCGAGTGGGCCGCCCACCACGGCCGCAGCGGTTCGATCGAGGCGCTCACCGCCGACCCCGACGTGCTCCGCGAGGTCGGCGAGAGCGTCGATCGGGTGAACCTCGAGCACGCACGCGTCGAGGGCATCAAGCGGTGGCACGTGCTCCCCCACGACCTCACCGTCGCCGGCGGCGAGCTCACGCCCACCCTGAAGGTGAAGCGCGGGGTGGTCGCCGACAAGTACGCCGACGTTGTCGAGGCGCTCTACGCCCGGTAGCCCACCGCGACGATCTCGCCGAGCGCCTCGTGGAGGCACTCGCACAACAGGGCCGGATCGTCGACAGCGGCGACGTCGCACGCCACGCCGATGCAGGCGGTCTCGCCGTGGGACATCATCGTCACCGACAGCGCCGCGCCCGAGGCCGGGGCGAACGGGTACTCGCGGATCATCTCGGCGCCGGCGATCCAGGACCGCATCGGGATGCCCGGCACGTTGCTGCAGACCATGTCGACGTTGGCGAGCATGGCCCGGAACACCGCGGCGGTGAGCGGCACCGGCAGCAGGTCGAGGGCGGCGGCGAGGCCGTCACTGAACTCGATGGCCGGCTCGTGCTGCCACGCGCGGGCCAGCGCACCGATCACCTTCATGCGCTCGACGGGGTCCTCGATGTCGCCGGGGGCCGAGAAGCGGGCCGGCGTGAACCGGTTGCCGACGAAGTCGTCGGAGTCGGCGCGCAGGTTGATCGGCATGGTGATTCGGATCTGCTCGAGGTTGACCGCGTGGTGGGTGTGGTAGCGGCTGACCCCGCCCACGACGGCGGCGAGGAAGGCGTCGTTGATGCTGCCGCCGGCGACCTTGCCGGCTCGCCGCAGGTCCTCGATCGGCACCTCGAGCACGCCGAGGCGGCGGGTGAGGCTGCGGCCGTGCAGCACCGAGGAGGCGGGGGCGGCGATGGGCTTGAGCAGGCGCCAGGTCGACGGGACGAGCTCGCCGAGCTGGGGCACGACCCGCAGGGCGGTGCCCGGAAGGGAGCCGACCAACCGAACGGCTCCACCCACCTGCTCGGTGAAGGCCCGCACCAGCAGTTCGACGGCACCGGGGAGCTCGCCGGGGCGCGCGTGGTGAACAGCGGGCGGGCGGTCGAGCGGGACGTCGGGGCGGTCGTCGAGCAGCGCCAGTGCGAGCTCGACGCCACCGACGCCGTCGGTGAGCGAGTGGTGGATCTTCTGGATGAGTGCGGCCCGGCCGTCGGCGAGGCCCTCGACCACGGTGAACTCCCACAGCGGGCGCTCGCGGTCGAAGGCCGCCATGGCGATGGGCTGGGCGATCGCCAGCACGGCCGAGAGGTCGCGCGGCTCGGGCGCCTCGACCCGGCGCAGGTGGTACGAGAGGTCGAACTGGGTGTCGGTGACCCACCGGGGCGGACCGAGGCCGAAGGGGGTCGTGACGACCCGCTGACCCAGGCGGGGCACGTCGATGACGGCCTGCTCGAGGCGCGCCACGAGTCGCTCCCAGTCGGGGGCCTTGTCGAACAGGCCGATGGCGGTGATCGTCGAGCGGAGCACGGGATCGTGCTCGATGCTCCACAGCACGGCGTCGGCCGGGTGCATCGCCTCGCGCAGCTTCACCAGCGGGGCAGGCACGGCGTGGGTTTCGTGATCGTCCATGGGGACGTCCGACATGGCGATCCTCCTCCCCGGTCGGCGCAGGGGCCCAGCAAGTGTCGACCGTAACGCCCACGGGCTTGAGTCCCACGGACCTACGCTCGACCGGCGATGACCGAGCTCGGCCCCATGCCCCCCACCCCCGACGTCGGACCCGTCGCCCCGGACGCCGGCACCCTCGAGCCGATCGCCCCCGGGGTGTGGGTCTGGATCGGCACCGACGGCCAGGGACGGCCCGGCCCGAACGCCGGCGTGGTGGTCGAGGACGACGGCATCACCCTGATCGACACCCTGTCGGCCCCGTCGGCGGCACGGGCGCTCAACCAGGCCGTGCAACGCTTCGGCGTGCCCGTGCGCCGGGTGGTCTACACGTCGAGCCACGTCGACTCCGTCGGCGGCTCGGCGGTGTTCTGGATGGCGGCCCGGTACGGGCGGCCCCAGACCAGCGCCCTGCTCGAGCAGCCGGTGCCGGTCGACGCCTACCGCCGCCTCGTGCCCGGCTACGCCCACGACTACGACGAGGAGTTCGCCACCCGGCCGGTCTCCCACGTGGTCGACGCCGCCGCGTGGCTCACGCCCGTGGTCTGCGCGGTTCCGGTGCAGGGCCACCAGGAGCAGAACCTCGTCGTGCTCGTCCCCTCCGCCGGAGTGCTCTTCGCCGGGGCCATGGCCTCCTTCGGGACCACGCCCAACGCCTACGACGGCGACCCGGAAGCGTGGGCTGACACTCTCGGAGAGCTGCGCGACCAGGCTCCGGTGGTGGTGCCGGGCACCGGTCGAGTGGGCGGGCCCGACCACCTCACGGCCCTGCAGGCCTACCTCTACGCGGTCGCCGACGCCGAGGGCGACCCCCGCCGCATCCCCGCCGGGCCGTGGGACGACTGGGCCGACCGCGACCTCGACGAGGTCAACGTCGAGCGGGCCGCCCGCATCTCGGGGGATGATCGGGGCGTGCCGGTCGCGATGCTGCGCCGGTTGGGCCTGGCCTGATGGCCGGCGAAGAGGGGGACCATGGCAACCGGTGACACATCGTGGCGACGTGAGCGGCCCGACGGCGAGGCCGTCCCGGAGGCCGTCCCGGCCGCCACCGCGGTGCTGGTGCGCGACGGCCTCCATGGCGTCGAGGTGCTCATGGCCCGCCGCAACTCCCGCCTCGCCTTCGCCGGCGGGGCCTGGGTCTTCCCCGGCGGCCGGGTCGACCCCGGCGACTGGGACGGCGAGCCCGTCACCGACCTGCGCGACCGCCGCATGCTCGACGCCGCCCGCCGGGCTGCGGTCCGCGAGGCCGCCGAGGAGACCGGCGCGGTGATCGAGGCCGACCAGCTCGTGTTGATCTCGCACTGGACCCCTCCGATCCAGGCCCCCAAGCGCTTCGCCACCTACTTCTTCCTCGGGCCCGCCCCCGCCGAGATCGCCGACCTCCAGGCCGACGGCGGCGAGATCCACGAGCTCGGCTGGCTCCGGCCCGCGGCCGCCCTCGACGCCCGCAACGCCGGGGAGATCGAGCTGGCCCCGCCGCAGTTCATCACCCTCGAGCACCTCCGCCCCTTCGTCACCGCCGCCGAGGCGCTGGCGTTCTACGCCGCCCGCCGCGCCGAGCACTTCGCCACGTCGTTCGCCGGCGTCGAGGGCGGCATGGTCGCCATGTACGAGGGTGACGCCGCCTACGGCACCGACGACGTCGACGTCCCCGGGCCCCGCCACCGGCTCTGGATGGTGGAGTCCGGCTGGCGTTACGAGCGCACCGGGCCCGACGCCTGAGCCCGGCTCCGCCCGCCCCACCCCGGGACGGGCGCATCCGCCCCCGGGCTGACAAGCTCCGGACGTGACCGAGCCTTCCACCGCCCCGCGACCCGTCGGTCGGCCACGCGACCCCCACGTCGACCGGGCCGTGCTCGAGGCCACCGGTGCCATGCTCGCCGAGGTCGGCTACGAGGGCATCACGATCGAGGCCGTCGCCCATGCCGCAGGGGTCAGCAAGAACGCCATCTACCGACGGTGGCCGGACAAGGTCTCGATGGTGCTCGACACCCTGGAGCACCTGGCCCCGGACGAGGACCACCGCGTCGACACCGGTGACATCCGCGCCGACATGGCCACGATGCTGCGGGCCATGGCCGAGGCGCTGCGCGGCATCGACGGGCGCCTGGCCACCGCGTTGGCCTCCGACATCACCCGTCACCCGGAGCTGGCCGAGGCGTTCCGGGCCCGGCTGGTGGAGCCCCGCCGCGAGGAGCTCGAGGCGCGGGTGCGCCGGGCGGTGGAGGCCGGGCAGCTGCCGGCCGACAGCGACGTCGAGCTGCTCACGGGCATCGGCCCGGCCCTGCTGTACCACCGCATGCTGTTCGACGGGGTGGCCCCCGACGACGACTACGTGACGAGGATCGTCGACCAGTTCTGGAGCTGAGCGACGCTCGGCGGCATCAGCAGCCGCACATCCCGCCGCAGCAGCCGCCACCCGAGGGGCGCGGCGCCGACGACGGGGCGGGCGCCTGGGAGGCACCACCCACCGACGCGAACATCGACAGCAGCCGACGCGAGCCCACGTGGCCCTGCGGGCACTCGATGGGGTCGGAGGCCTCGGCCATGGGCCGGCGGGCCTCGAAGGTCTCGTCGCAGGTGGGGCAGCGGTACTCGTAGAGCGGCACGGAACGAGCCTACCTACGCGAGGAGGCGGGCCACGATCTGCACCGCCTGGATCAGGAACGGCAACAGCAGCAGGGTGAGCAGGCCCATGGCGACGCCGCGCTTCCAGCCCCGGGAGGTGGACACCCCGCGACCGAAGGCGCCGAAGCGCTCGATCTCGCCCTCGACGGTCCACTGGTTGTGCTCGAAGGAGGGGAAGCCCTCCTCGACCACCGCCTCGGTGCCCTCCAGCGGATCGCCGAAGAGGTCGTCGTCGAAGCCCTCGCCCAACGGGGCGTCGGGTGGCTCGGACGGGTGCAGCCGGCGGGTGCCGACCCGCGGGACACCCGTCGGCCCGGACGGCGAGGCGTGGAACCGCTCGTTCCATGCCTCGACGTCGAAGTCCTCGTCCTCTCCGGCCACGGCGGAACGGTAGACCCGGGCCCGAGGCCGGCGCTCGTCCGAGCCCGTCGGCGCCCCGGGACCGGGGCCCTGGCTCCTAGTGGGGCACCATCCCGCCGTCGGCGAGGATGCACTGCCCGGTGATGAAGCTGCCGGCGTCGGAGGCGAGCAGCAGCACCGGGCCGACCATCTCGTCGGGGTCGGCCATGCGCTTCATCGGCGACGCGTCCGCCATCCGCTGCTGGGCCTCGGGCGGGTTGTTGCGCACCATGTCGGTGTTCACCGTGCCGGGGGCCAGGGCGTTCACCCGGATGCCACGGGCGGCGAAGCCCGAGCCCATCGCCCGGGTGAAGGACATGAGCGCCGCCTTGGCCGCGGCGTACATCGAGCCGTCGGCCGACGCCAGGAACGCACCGGCGGAGATCACGTTGACGACCGACGCGTGCTCGCTGCGCTCCAGGTGCGGGAGGGCGGCCTGGACCAGGAACACCGGCCCCCGGAGGTTCACGCCGAACGACTTGTCCCACGCCTCGGGGGTGAGCTCCCCGAGGGGCAGGGCGAGGGCGTTGGCCGCGTTGTTCACGACGATGTCGATGCCGCCGAAGCGCTCGACGGTGCGCTCGACCAACGCGTTCACGCCCTCGATCTCCCCGAGGTGGGTCGGCACGCCGAGGGCCTGACCACCCATGGCGGTGAGGTGGGCCTCGGTCTCGGCGCAGGCGTCGGCCTTCCGGCTGGCCACGACGACGTTGGCGCCGGCGGCGACGAAGCCCTCGGCGATGGCCCGGCCGATGCCCCTCGTGCCACCGGTGACGATGGCGGTGCGACCGGTCAGGTCGAACAGGCTCTGCAGCTTCTCGCGGTCCATGCCGCTCCCCTCTCTCCCCTCCCGGCGTGTGCCGGGCCCCGGCACCCCGGCCGGGTCGACAACCTAACGTGGGCGTGTGGGCGAACTGGACTCGATCGACCTGACCGACCTCGACAACTTCGCGGACGGGTTCCCGCATGAGCTGTTCGAGATCCACCGCCGGGAGGCCCCGGTGTGGTGGCACGAGCCCACCGAGCACACGCCCGACGGTGAGGGCTTCTGGTCGGTGGCCACCTACGACGAGGTGCTGCGGGTCCTGCACGACCCCGACACGTACTCGTCGGAGACGGGTGGCGACCGCCCCTACGGCGGCACCCTCATCCAGGACCTGCCGGTGGCGGGTCAGGTCCTGAACATGATGGACGACCCCCGCCACGCCCGGATCCGGCGGCTGGTGAGCTCGGGGCTCACGCCGAAGATGGTCCGCCAGCTCGAGGATGAGCTGCGGCGCCGGACCCGCCTGCTGCTGGCCGAGGTGCCCGACGGCGAGGAGGTCGACGTCCTCGTGGAGGTCGCCGCCGAGCTGCCGATGCAGATGATCTGCATCCTGCTCGGGGTGCCGGAGACCGAGCGGCACTGGCTGTTCGAGGCCGTCGAGCCGGGGTTCGACCACCGGGGCTCACGCAAGGCCTTCGAGCCCGACACCGCCCACGACGGCGCCCGGGCGCGGATGCAGGCCTACGGCGCCGAGCTGGTGGCGGCCAAGCGGGTCGACCCCGGCGACGACATGCTCTCGCTCGTGGTGCAGGCCACCCTCGACGACGTCGACCCGCCCCGCCTCACCGACGCCGAGCTCTACGCCTTCTTCTCGCTGCTGTTCGCGGCCGGCTCGGAGACCACCCGCAACGCCATCGCCGGCGGGCTGGCGGCGCTCGTCGAGCGACCCGACCAGCTGGCCCTGCTGCGGGCCGACCCGTCGCTCATGCCCACCGCGGTCGACGAGCTGCTGCGCTGGACCACCCCGTCGCCGTCGAAGCGGCGCACCGCCACCTGCACCACCGAGCTCCTCGGCGCCGCCGTCGCCCCGGGCGACAAGGTCGTGGTGTGGGAGGGCTCGGCCAACCGCGACGAGGCCGCGTTCGCCCGCGCCGACGAGCTCGACATCACCCGCAACCCGAACCCGCACCTCACGTTCGGCCACGGCATCCACCACTGCCTCGGCGCCAACCTGGCCCGGCTGGAGATGACCGTGATGTTCGAGGAGCTGCTGCCCACCTTCCCGACCATCGAGATGACCCGGCCGGTGGAGTGGACCCGGAGCAACCGCCACACCGGCGTGCGCCACCTCTGGATGCGGATGGAGCGGGCCGGGCGCTGAGGCCCTTCTGGTAGAAACGCTGGCCGTGCCGTGCCCGCGGCGACCGACCTTCGACAGGGGAACCGACGATGAGCGACACCGAGAACCAGGACCTGCTGTGGGAGGTCGGTGACGACGGCGTGGCGTGGCTCACGCTCAACCGGCCCGACGCCGCCAACGCCATCACCCCCGACCAGCGCAACCGCACCATCGAGCTCATGGAGGCCGCCAGCGGCGACCTCAACGTGCGGGCCGTGGTCATCACCGCCGCCGGCGAGAAGCACTTCTGCACCGGCGCCGACCTGCGGGTCTCCCGCATCCCGGTCAACCCTGGTCCCGACGACGCCCCCGAGAAGGCGCTCGGCGACGTGGGCCGCAACATCAAGCGGGGCGCCCAGCGCCTCGTGGCCTCGATCATGGACTGCGAGAAGCCGGTCATCGCCGCCGTCAACGGCACCGCCGCCGGCATCGGCGCCCACATCGCCTTCGCCGCCGACCTGGTGATCGCCGCCGACAACGCCAAGTTCATCGAGGTGTTCGTGCGCCGGGGCATCACCCCCGACGGCGGTGGCGCGTACATGCTCCCCCGCCTGGTCGGGCTGCAGAAGGCCAAGGAGCTGATCCTGTTCGGCCGCGACGTGAAGGCCGAGGAGGCCGAGCGCATCGGGCTGGTCAACAAGGTCGTGCCCAACGCCGAGCTGCACGCGGCGGCCGCCGAGTGGGCCGGCCTGCTGGCCGAGTCGCCCACCAAGGCCCTCATGCTCTCGAAGTGGCTGCTCAACCGGAGCATGGAGTCGTCCCGCGGCGCCGCCTTCGAGGACGAGGCCTGGGCCCAGGAGATGGCCTCCTACACCGCCGACTTCCAGGAAGGCGTGGCCGCGTTCAAGGAGCGCCGCGACGTCCGCTACCGCGGCTGGTAGCCCCTGACCGGCCCAAGGTGGCTCACTCCGTGTCGGATTCCGACACGGAGTGAGCCAGCTTCGCGTCGTGGGGCTAGCTCGCGGTTCGGCCGGGTGGATCAGAAGTTGGGGCCGGTGAGGGTGCCGTAGAGGATGCGGGCGATGGTCTCGACCATGGCCTCGCGGGAGGTGCCGCGGCGTTCGAACGACTCGCGGTAGCTCGGCACCCGGTCGAGCACGGCGAGCATCGCGCCCGCTGCGGCCTCCGGGTCCATGACCGCCGGCAGCCGGCGGTCGGCCTGGGCCCGGCGCACCAGCGCCACCATCGCCTTCATGAACTGGTCGTTGTAGGCCACGCGGATCCGCTGGAAGCGCTTCTCGCGCTCGTCGGCGCGCAGGTGCATGATCCGCAGCACGGCGCCGTTCTCGTCCCAGAAGCGGATGTAGTCGTCGACGAGGGCCCGGGCCCGGTCGAGGCCGCCCGGCTCGGTCCAGCTGGCGTCGATGCGGCCGGCGAACTCCGGCACCCGCTCGACCAGCTCGCCGGCGAGGCAGAGGATGGCGTCCTCCACGTCGGCGAAGTACTGGTAGAAGGTCGCCGGCGAGGTGCCGACCTCGCGGGCGACGTCGATCACCTTGAGGTCGAGGGCGCCCTGCTCGCGCAGCAGCGCGGCGGTGGCGTCGAGGATGCGCCGCCGGGTCAGGATGGCGCGACGACCGATGACGCGACCATCGGTCGCGACGACGTCGTCGACCCCGTCGGCGGGGCTCCCTCGATCGACCACCACGGTCTCGGGTCGCCTACTCCGTGCCGTAGACGGGGGCGGGGCGGGGGGCGTCGGCGATGAGCTGGTCGACCACCGGGCCGAGCTCGGCGGGGTCCCACCGGTCGCCCTTGTCGACGGGCGTGCCGTGCTGCCAGCCGTCGGCCACGCTCAGCTCGCCGCCGGCGCACTCGAAGACGCGGCCGGTGACGTGACCGCTCTGCTCGCTGCCGAGCCACACCACGATCGGGCTGATGTTGGCGGGGTCCATGGCGTCGAAGCCCGACTCGACCGGCGCCATCATGTCGGCGAAGGCCTCCTCGGTCATGCGGCTGCGGGCGGAGGGGGCGATGGAGTTGGCGGTGACGCCGATGCGGCCGAGCTCGGCGGCGATGTTGATGGTGAACGTGGCGATGCCGGCCTTGGCCGACGAGTAGTTGGTCTGGGCGATCGAGCCCATCAGCCCGGCGCCCGACGAGGTGGTGATGATGCGGCCGGCGCGCTGGCGGTCGGCCTTGGACTCGGCCCGCCAGTACTCGACGGCGCGCTTCACCGGGCAGAAGGTGCCGCGCAGGTGCACGCGGATCACGGCGTCCCAGTCGTCGACGGTCATGTTCACGAACATGCGGTCGCGGACGATGCCGGCGTTGGTGACGACGGTGTCGAGGCCGCCGAAGGTGTCGACCGCGGCGTCGATCAGCGAGCCGGCGCCGTCCCAGTCGCTGATGTCGTCGCCGTTGACGATGGCCTCGCCACCGTTGGCCACGATCTCGTTCACGACCTCCTGGGCCGGGCTCAGGTCGACGCCCTCACCCTGGAGCGAGGCCCCCAGGTCGTTCACCACGACCTTGGCGCCCTCGGCGGCGAAGGCCAGGGCGTGGGCCCGGCCGAGGCCGCGCCCGGCGCCGGTGATGACGACCACTCG
Source organism: uncultured Actinomycetes bacterium (assembly GCA_963702555.1). Lineage (GTDB taxonomy): Bacteria > Actinomycetota > Acidimicrobiia > Acidimicrobiales > Acidimicrobilacustridaceae > CAMFLJ01. The sequence continues at coordinate 346,188 of CAVPCW010000010.1, read as the reverse complement.
TCCGTCGCAGATTCCCATCGGTGTCGTTTCTCCTCGTTGTGGACCGGGGGGCCGGTCAGCGTTCCCAGGCCTTCTCGGCCTCGGCGGCAGCGGGCGCGAGGGCCCGCTTGTCGATCTTGGACATGGCGGTGAGCGGCAGCTCGTCGACCAGCACGAGGCAGTCGGGCGCCTTGTAGTCGGCCAGGTCGGCCTTGCACCACGCCCGCAGCTCGTCGAGCGTCGGGGGGTCGGCGGCATCGGTGGGCACCACGAAGGCGACGCCGATCTCGCCGAGCACGGGGGCGGCGGTGCCGCACACCGCGACCCGGTCGACCTTGGCGTGGCCGCCCATGCAGTTCTCGATCTCGACCGGGTAGATGTTGTAGCCACCGCGGATGTACATCTCGGTGCTGCGGCCGGCCAGGTGCAGGTCGCCCCGCTCGTCGAGGTACCCGAGGTCGCCGGTGAGCAGCCAGCCGTCGGGGTCGATGGCCGCCGCGGTGAGCTCGGGCTCGAGCCAGTAGCCGCGCATCATCGCCCGGCTGCGCAGGCACACCGTGCCGACCTCGCCCCGGGGCACGATCGGGCCCCGGCCCTCGTCGGCCCGGAGCTCCATCTCGACGCCTGCGCCCGGCGTGCCGACGGTGGTGCACACGACGTCGTCGGGGTCGTCGAGGGAGGTGCCGGTGGAGACGCACGCCTCGGTGCTCGTGTAGCGCACGACCATCGGGCAGCCGAAGGTCTCGTGCATGGCGGCGACCATCTCCGGCGGCACCCGGGCGGCGCCGCTGCTGACGATGCGCAGCGCCGACAGGTCGGCGGCGGGGAGGTCGGGGTGGGCCAGGATCATCTGCCACTGGGCGGGCACGCCCTGGCCGACGGTGACGCGCTCGTCGGCCATGAGGCGGATGGCGGCGGCGGGGGTCCAGGGGCTCGGCGTGATGATCGTGGTGATCACGTGCATGAGCTCGTCCCACACCCGGGTCATGTAGCCGACGTGGGCGAAGGGCAGCGGCGAGATGCGACGGTCGCCGACCTGTGAGAGCGGCCCGGCGGCGGCGGCCATGGCGCGCATGCAGGCGTGGTCGAACACGGCGCCCTTGGGCTTGCCGGTGGTGCCGCTCGTCCAGACGATGGCCACCGGGTCGGTGTCGACGGCGGACGGGCGGGCGGTGAAGGGGGTGTCGCCGGTGGCCTCGGCCAGCTCGGCGAGCGTGAGCGGAGTGACGCCCTCGGCGCGGTCGAGGATCGCGGTGTCGCCGGTGACGACGACCTTCGGGGTGCTCTTGGCCAGGATGTGGGCGGTCTCGGCCACGCCGAGGCGGGGGTTCATGCCGCTCGTGACGGCACCGAGCCGTATCACCGCCTGGTAGGCGATGGCGTAGTCGATCGACGACGGGAGGCGGATGCCCACGATGTCGCCGGGGCCCACGCCCATCGCGGCCAACCGGGTGGCCACGCCGTCGGCGGCACGGGCCCACTCCGCGAAGGTGATGCGGCGGTCACCGTCGACGAAGGCCTCGACCTCGCCGGCCTGCTCGACGACGTCGTCGAACAGCTCGGTGAGCGTGGCGTGGTCGCCCGTCAGCGGTCGGTCTGGCAGTGGCACGTCTCTGGCTCCGGCAGGTCCTCGGGCCGGCCGAGGGGGACCCCGGGGGCCTCGGCGGCACAGATCGCCGGAGACACTAGCCCGGCGCCCTCAGGTCTGACGGAGCGTCAGAAACGGGGATGACCCCTGCTCAGGGGGTGGCGTCCCGCTCCGCCCGCATGCCGAGGATCTCCCGCCGGGCGGCCAGCGCCGCCGGGCCGCCGCAGTAGCCGGCGATCTGGAACAGCAGCTCGTCGAGCTCGGCGTCGGTGACCCCGGCCCTGGCGCACGCCCGCACGTGGATGCCGAACTCCTCCATCCGCCCGAGCGCCGCGGTCATCGCCAGCACCAGCAGGCTTCGGTCGCGCAACGAGAGCGGCCCACCGCGGGCCCACGCCCCCCAGGCCTGAGCGGTGAGGTGGTCCTGGAAGTCCACGGCGGTGGGATCGGGGTCGCCGGTCACCGAGTCGACGTAGGCGTCGCCCAGCACGGCCCGCCGCACGGCATAGGCCTTGCGCAGGTGCTCGGTCTCTTCCACAGCGTTCCTCCCGGTCGGGCCCGCGGGGGCCGTCGTCAGAGCCAGCCTGCCTTGCGGAAGCTCCGGTACAACAGGAAGCAGACGAGCCCCATGCCGGCCAGCACCATCGGATAGCCGATCACGGCCTCGAGCTCGGGCATGTGCTGGAAGTTCATGCCGTAGATGCCGGCGACCATCGTGGGCACGGCGGCGATGGCCACCCACGCCGAGATCTTGCGCATGTCCTCGTTCTGCTGGACCGAGATCTGGGCCACGTTGGCGTCGAGGGCGCTGGCGAGCAGGTCCGAGAGCGAGCGGGCCCGACCGATGGTGCGGGTCAACTGGTCGTAGGACTCCTCGAGGGTGCCGATCACGTCGGGGTGCCACCGACCCCGTTGCCGGCGCAGGAGCCGAGCGAGGGGGTCCTCCAGGGCCTCGACGGCCACGACCAGCTCGCGCAGCGCCCGGCGCAGGCGGTAGATGTGGCGACCGGCCCGGATGCCGGTGTCGCCTCCGAAGACCTCGGACTCCACGGCCACGGCGGTGTGCTCGAAGCCGTCGAGCACGGGCTGGTAGTCGTCGACGACCTGTTCGACGATGGCGGCGAGCACGGCCGGCGGACCGAGGGCCAGGTACTCGGGGTCACGGATGAGGTCATGGCGGAGGCTGCTGAGCGGGCTGGCCTGACCGTGGCGCACGCTGATGACGAAGTCCTGCCCGATCAACACCGACATCTCGCCGAGCTTCGCCTCCTCGGCCGAGGCGTCGTAGCGGGCGGTGCGCAACACGAGCGTGGTGGCGTCGTCCTCGACCGCGAGCACCGGGCGCTCGTGGGGCCGGAGCACCTCGTCGACCTCGGGCTCCTCGATGCCGAAGCAGTGGAACGTGTGGCCGAGCTCCTCCGCCGACGGCATGCGCAGTCCGAGCCACACGAAGGTGCCGGGCTCCTGACGGGCCCTCGCCCCTGCCTCGATGTCGAGCGTGCCCGTGATCCGCTTCCCGTCCCGGTAGGCCGCGCAGTCGACGATCACGGCGTCGACGCTACCGGCCGAGGGCCCGACGACCCCGGACCGTCCCCCGTGGAGCCTCGACGACCCGAGGCACTTCGCCGGAAATCTGACGCCCCGTTAGATTGTGGGCGTGACGACCAAGGAACGGGTTCCCGCGGTGGACGGCTGGTTCACCACCGAAGAGCCCTACACACTCATCGGCGCCAAGTGCGGTGCGTGCGGGACCTACGTGTTCCCGCCCCGCTCCGGTGCCTGCCCCAACCCCGAGTGCGACGGAACCGAGCTGGAGCCGACGCCCCTCTCCCGCCGCGGCAAGGTGTGGTCCTACACCGAGAACCACTACGCCCCGCCGGCCCCCTACGTGGCCGCCGAGCCGTTCGAGCCCTACGCCCTCGCCGCGGTGGAGCTCGAGGCCGAGGGCCTCGTGATCCTCGGCCAGGTCGCCAAGGGCGTCATGGCCGCCGACCTCGAGATCGGCATGGAGGTCGAGGTCGACCTCCAGGTCCTCTTCACCGACGAAGAGGGTGTCGACAAGTGGGTGTGGACGTGGGCGCCCGCCGCCCCGAAGGGGGACGACAAGTGAGCGACGACCGCGACCTGGTGGTGCTCGGCACGGGCATGCACCCGTGGGGCAAGTGGGGCCGCAACTTCGTGGAGTACGGCCTGGTGGCCGCCCGCGAGGCCCTGGCCGACGCCGACGTCGCCTGGCGCGACATCGAGTTCGTCGCCGGCGCCGACACGATCCGCAACGGCTATCCGGGCTTCGTGTCCGGCTCCACCTTCAGCCAGGCCCTGGGCTGGACCGGCGCCCAGATCTCCTCGTCCTACGCCGCGTGCGCGTCGGGCGCCCAGGCCCTCCAGTCGGCCCGGGCCCAGCTGCTCGCCGGCTTCGCCGACGTGGCCATGGTCATCGGCGCCGACACCACCCCGAAGGGCTTCTTCGCCCCGGTGGGCGGCGAGCGCAAGGAGGACCCGGACTGGCAGCGCTTCCACCTGCTCGGCGCCACCAACCCCGCGTTCTTCGCCCTGAACGCCCGGCGCCGCATCGACGTCTTCGGCGACACCCCCGAGGACTTCGCCCTGGTGAAGGTGAAGAACTCCAAGGCCGGCGTGCACAACCCCAACGCCCGGTTCAAGAAGGAGTTCTCGCTGGAGGACTTCGCCTCGTCGCCGATCGTCAGCGACCCGCTGCGCCTGCTCGACGTGTGCGCCACCTCCGACGGCGCCGCCGCCCTCATCGTGTGCACCCCCGAGTACGCCCTGCGCAAGCTCGGCACCCTCGAGGGCACCGTGCGCATCAAGGCCGTCTCCAACACGACGCCCACCTACCCGCAGGTGCGCCTCGAGCTGCCCGACATCGCCACCGACTCCCACGCCGTGATCGCCCCGCCGGCGCTCGGCTTCAAGGACTCCGTCGCCCACAACGCCTACGAGCAGGCCGGCATCGGGCCCGACGACCTCAGCTGCGCCGAGGTCTACGACCTCTCCACCGCGCTCGAGCTCGACTGGTACGAGAACCTCGGCCTCTGCGCCGAGGGCGAGGGCGCCAAGCTCGTACGCGACGGTGTCACCGCCATCGGCGGCCGCATCCCGGTCAACGCGTCGGGCGGCCTGTCGTCGTTCGGCGAGGCCATCCCGGCCCAGGCCATCGCCCAGGTGTGCGAGCTCACCCGCCAGCTCCAGGGCCGCTGCGAGGGCCACCAGGTCGAAGGGGCCACCGTCGGCCTCGCCATCAACCAGGGACTGTTCGGGCACGGGTCGTGCACGATCGTCGCCAAGTGATCACGAAGGGGAACTGAGATGCCCGAGGCCTACATCGTCGACGCCGTCCGCACGCCCGTGGGCCGTCGCGGCGGCGGACTGTCCCAGCTGCACCCGGCCGACCTCGGCGCCGCCAGCATCAAGGCGCTGATCGACCGCACGGGCGTCGACCCGGGCGCCGTCGAGGACGTCGTGTACGGCTGCGTCGACACCATCGGCGGCCAGTCGGGCGACATCGCCCGCACCGCGTGGCTCGTGGCCGGGCTCCCCCAGCACGTGCCCGGCACCACCATCGACCGCCAGTGCGGCTCGTCGCAGCAGGCCGTGCACTTCGCGGCCCAGGGCGTCATGAGCGGCACCCAGGACCTCGTCGTCGCCGGTGGCGTGCAGAACATGTCGCAGATCCCGATCTCGTCGGCGATGGTCGTGGGCCAGGAGTTCGGCTTCCCCGACCCGTTCAGCACCTCCCCCGGCTGGGTGGCCCGCTACGGCGACCAGGAGGTCTCGCAGTTCGCGGCGGCCGAGATGATCGCCGAGAAGTGGGACTGCACCCGCGAGGAGATGGAGGCCTTCGCCGTCGAGAGCCACGAGCGCGCCATCCGCGCCCGGGCCGAGGGCCGCTTCGAGGGCCAGATCGTCGAGGTCAACGGCATCACCGCCGACGAGGGCCCCCGGGAGCCCAACTGGGAGAAGATCCGCTCCCTCCCCACGCTGGTCGAGGGTGGTCGCCTCACCGCTGCCTGCGCCTCCCAGATCTCCGACGCCTCGGCGTCGCTGCTGATCGCCAGCGAGCAGGCCCTGAAGGACCACGGCCTCACGCCGCGGGCCCGCATCCACCACATCTCGGTGCTCGCCGACGACCCGGTGTGGATGCTCACCGCTCCGATCCCGGCCACCGCCCACGCCCTGAAGAAGGCCGGCCTCACCCTCGACGACATCGACCTCGTCGAGATCAACGAGGCCTTCGCCTCGGTGGTGCTGGCCTGGGCCAAGGAGACCGGCGCCGACCTGGCCAAGGTCAACGTCAACGGCGGGGCCATCGCCCTCGGCCACCCCCTCGGCGCCACCGGCGCCCGCCTGATGACCACCCTGCTCAACGAGCTCGAGCGCACGGGCGGCCGCTACGGCCTGCAGACCATGTGCGAGGGCGGCGGGCAGGCCAACGTCACCATCATCGAGCGCCTCTAGCGCGGCGGCCGCCGAGCGCGGCCCGTCGTGCGACACCGGGAGCGGCCCCTCGTGGGCCGCTCCTGCGCGTGAGGGTCCACAGCCCGAGCGCGGGCGCCTCGTAGCATTCGGTCGCCCGACACGCCGGGGCCGAACCGGCGCCGGGAAGGATCGGGAGGATCCATGGCGCGGGCGCGCTCACGGAAGGCCGCAGGGAGCGAGCGACCACCGCGGTGGTCCGACTCGGTCGCGGCCGAGGCGCTGCGGGCCATGCCCGAGGCCGTGGTGGTGTGCGACCGCGAGGGCCGCATCGTGGCCGCCAACGAGGCCGTGCACGAGCTGCTCGGCTACCCCGACGGCAAGCTCGTGGGCCGCCGGCTCGAGAAGCTGGTGCCCGAGGACCTGCGCGACCTGCACCGCACCCACCGCGAGGCGTTCGTCGAGCAGCAGGGCCCAGGCGCCCACCGGGCCGGGCGCCTGTTCAAGGCCCGCCACCGCGACGGCCACCTGGTGCCGGTCGACGTCGCCATCGCCAACCTCCGCGCCGAGGACGGGCCGTTGTCGCTGGCCCTCATCCGTGGCCTCGACGACCCCTCGACCGCCGGCAAGCAGATCACCCAGCTCGCCGACCTGTACGCGGTGATGGCCCGGGCCCTCGCGGCGGTGCTGCACGCCGACTCCGAGGCCGACCTGTTCGCCTCGGTCTGCGACGTCGCCATCGACCACGGCGGGGTCACCCTGGCGTGGGTCGGAGAGGTCGACGACGGCGCCGTGTGGCCGGTGGCGGTGAGCGGCCCGTTGGCCGAGGCGGTCGACGACCTGGCCGCCAACCTGGGTGCCGACGAGCCGGTCGCGATGGCCGTCACCATGGGCTCGTCGGTGGTCGTCCCCGACCTCACGCTCGAGCCCGCGTTCCGCATCGCCCCGTTCGCGGCCCCGGACCAGGCCGGCTCGCTGTGCGCCCTCCCGCTGCGCCGCGGCGGCACCACCATCGGCGTGCTGGCACTGGTGAGCCCGGAGATCTCGGGCTTCACCGACGAGGCCGTCACGGTGCTCGAGTGGCTGGCGGCCGAGATGTCGTTCGCCCTCGACGAGCTCGACCGACCGGAGCCGGAGCCGGAACCGGAACCGGAACCGGCCGTCGCGCCGCTCGACGACGAGGACGCGGTGCCGTCCGACGAGGTGGCCGAGGTGGCCGAGGCAGGCCACCGGCGCCGTCGGTGCTGATGGCGATCGGGCCGGACCCCGAACTGGACCTCATGGTGGTCGAGGAGCCCGTCGCCGACGACGACGAGCCGGTCGTGGTCGTGGTGGTCGAATCGGAGCCGGAGCCGGAGCCGGAGCCGGAGCCGGAGCCGGAGCCGGAGCCGGAGCCGGAGCCGGAGCCGGAGCCCGAGCCCGAGCCCGGAGCCGCGAGCCCGAGCCGGCGGCGGAGCCGGGCGAGGCCGTCATGGCCGAGGCCCCCGCGCCCGCCGTGGTGGAGGTGCCCGCCGCACCGGCGGCGGCCTCGGTGCCGGAGCCCGCCCTGGTGGTGGTGCCCGACCGCCTCGAGGCCCAGCTGCGCCGCGACGAGGTCGTCATCGGGCTCGCCCTCCTGGCCGTGGCCACGCTGAACCCGGCCGACGTGGCCGACGCCGTCGTGGAGGCCGCCGGCCACACCCTCGGGGTCGACTCCGCCGTCCTGGTCGAGACCACCGCCCCCCAGCGCTCCACCATCAGGGCCGCCTGGTTCGGCACCGAGGCCGCCCTCGACGAGACCCACCCCGATCCCCACGCCGACCTCCACGCCGTGGTCGTCACCCAGGGCTCGCCCCTCGTGGTCGACGACCTCCGCACCGACCACCGCCTCGGCGGCATCGTCCCCGAGGACAGCCCGCCGTCGAGTGGGCTGGCGGTCGTGGTCGGCGGGGCGCCGGGCTTCCACGGCTCACTCTCGGTCCTGTCGGCCACCCTGCGCAGCTTCGACGCCGACGAGGTCGCCTTCGTGGTGCGCCTCGCCGACATCGTGGCGTCGTCGTTCGAGCGGGCCCGGGCCGACCTCGAGCCCGACCACCTCCGCCTCCAGGACCCGCTCACCCGGCTCCCGAACCGGGCGCTGCTGCGTGACCGACTCGAGCAGACCCTCAACCGCCTCACCGACACCGACCCGCTGGTCGCCGTCCTGATCGTCCACCTCGACGGCTTCGAGGAGCTGGTCGACGGCTACGGCAGCGGTGTCGCCGACGCGTTGATCGTCTCGGTCGCCGGCCGGCTGCGCCAGGCGATGGGCGACGACGACGTGGTCGCCCGCATGCGGGCCGACGAGTTCGCCGTGCTCCACGTCACCGAGGGCACCATCGACGACATCACCGACCTCACCGACCGGGTGCGCGTGGCCGTCGCCCGGCCCTTCGTCTCCGGAGACGTCGCCCTCTCCCCCACCGCCAGCATCGGCGTGTCGGTTCATCCCGCCAACGACGCCGACGCCGAGCGGATGCTCCGCGAGGCCGACGCGGCCATCGACCGGGCCACCCGGGCCGGGGCCAACCGCACCGAGCTCTACGACCACGACCTGCGCCGCCAGGCCCGCAAGCGCATCGACCAGGCCACCGCCCTGCGCCGGGCGATCGACGACGACGAGCTGGTCGTGGTCTGGCAGGCGGCGCTGCCGCTGCAACCGTCCGAGGACGGCCAGACCGAGGAGGTCTGGGCCGAGGCCCTCGTGCGCTGGCAGAACCCGGAGCGGGGGCTGGTGAGCCCGGGCAACTTCATCAGCCTGGCCGAGGAGACCGGCCTCATCGTCCCCGTCGGCGACGCCGTCCTGCGCAAGGCCTGCCAGCAGCTCGCCGACTGGCAGGCCCAGGGCGGCAACAGCCCGACCCGCATCTCGGTGAACCTCTCCCCCCGCCAGATCGCCCACGCCGACCTCGCGGCGAGCGTGGCGGCCATCGTCGCCGAGAGCGGGGTGGAGCCCGGCGCGGTGTCGTTCGAGATCACCGAGTCGGCCCTCACCGCCGGGCCCGACGACGCCATCCGCCGGCTCAACGAGCTGCGCGACGTCGGCGTCGAGCTGGCCATGGACGACTTCGGCACCGGCTACTCGTCGCTCGGCTACCTGCGCCGGCTGCCGGTGTCGGTGCTGAAGATCGACCAGTCGTTCATCCGGGGCCTCACCACCCACCGGGCCGACTGGGCCATCGTGCACGGCATCGTCGAGATGGGCCACGGCATCGGCCTCACCGTGGTGGCCGAGGGCATCGAGACCGCCGAGCAGCTCGACCACCTCGTCGCCCTCGGCTGCGACCGGGGCCAGGGCTACTACTGGAGCAGCCCGGTGCCGGCTCCGGCCCTCGACCAGCTGCTCGCCGACTGGTCCGGCCCCGTCGCCCGCTGACCCACCCCCCGTGGCTCGTTCGGGCGCGCTGGAGCACCGCCAAACGAGCCAGGGTGCCCCCAGAGTGATCGCCCGTGGCTCGTTCGGGCGCGCTGGAGCACCGCCAAACGAGCCACGGGGTCAGTCGGGGTCGCGGGCGATGCGGTCGAGCACGGCGGCCAGTGCCTCGGGGGCGTCGGCCACCACGTCGTGGCCGGCGTCGAGGTCGACGACGTCGCGGGCCCCGGCGTTGGCAGCCATCTCCAGCGCGTGCTCGGGCGGGATGATGCGGTCGCGCAGCGCCCGGACGTAGGTGCGGGGCACGGCGGGCACCCCGACCCAGGTCATGGGCTCGTAGAGCTGCCGCGGCGCCTCGACGCCCATGCGCAGGTCGACCTCGACGACCTCGAGATCGGTCTCGATCGGCGGCTCGCCCGGCCGCAGGTCACCGAGGGTCTTCCCGACCGCCTGGGCGGCCAGGTGCTCGCGGTTGGCGTCGGTGATGGCCCGCAGCTTCTCGGCCATCGAGGCGACCGGGGTGACGCCCTCGGCCGGGCAGTTGGCGGTGACGAACACGAGGTGGCGCACCACACCCGGCGCGAGCCGCGCGGCGATGCCCGGGATGACGTAGCCACCGGACGAGTGGCCGACCAGCACGACGTCGTCGAGCCCCAGGGCCTCGATGTCGGCCGCGGCCGAGCGCTCCCAGTCGGCGCGGCGCAGGGTCGAGAGGTCGGCCGGATGATGGCGCCGACCGGGGAGGTCGACCGCCACGACCGGCGTCTGGAGCAACGGCAGGAGGGGGTCCCAGGCGCGGGAGGTCACCGACCCACCGTGGACCAGGACCAGGGTGGTCACCGTGTTCGCTTCCGAGCCGCGGACGGGCTCAGTCGAGCTCGGCACCGAGCAGGGAGATGAAGCTGACCATCTCGCCCGGGTAGCCACCCAGGTTGTGGGTGAGGGCCAGCTTGCGGCCCGCCGACAGGCTGTGGATCGTGCGCTCGGGCGGGGCCTCGCCCCGGAGCTGCAGGAACGCCTCGAACATCATGCGGAGCCCGCTGGCGCCGACCGGGTGGCCGAAGCTCTTGAGGCCGCCGTCGGGGTTCACCGGCAGCTCGCCGTCGAGGTCGAAGACGCCGTCGAGGACGTCGCGCCAGGCGGTGCCCCGCTCGGAGAACTGGAGGTCCTCCATGAGCACCAGCTCGGTGGGCGTGAAGCAGTCGTGGACCTCGGCCATGGCGACCTCGGCCCGGGGGTCCTTCACGCCGGCCTGCTGGTAGGCGTCGACGGCGCAGGCGGCGATCTCGGGGAAGGTCGTGTAGTCGTAGGACGGGTCGATGAGGCCCGAACCGTTGCCGGCCACGAACGACAGCGCCTTCACGTAGATCGGCTTGTCGGTGTAGCGGTGGGCGTCCTCGGCCCGGCACACGATGGCGCCGGCGGCACCGTCGGCCACGCCGGCGCAGTCGAACACGCCGAGCGTGCCCGCCATCTTCGGCGACTTCTCGACCTGCTCGACCGAGATCTCCTTGCGGAACTGGGCCCGGGAGTTGCGGGCGCCGTTGTAGTGGTTCTTCACCGCGATGTGCGACAGGACGGCCCGCATCGTGTCGTCGTCGACGCCGTACTTGTGGCCGTAGGCCGGCACGAGCATCGAGAACATGGCTGCCGCGGTGAGGCTGCGGGCGGTGCCGTCGTTGGGCACCGGGAAGGCGTTGAGGCCCTGGAAGCCGGTGTCCTTGACCTTCTCGCCGCCGACCACCATGACGGTGTCGTAGGCGCCCGAGGCCACGGCGTAGGCGGCCTGGCGCAGCGCTTCGGAGCCGGTGGCGCAGTAGTTCTCGACGCGGGTGACCGGCTTGTTCTGCAGCTGCAGCGGGCGGGCGAGCGTGATGCCGCTCATGCCCGACTGCGCGGTGCCGAACCAGTACGCGTCGATGTCGTCCTTGGTGACGCCGGCCGACTCGTAGGTGGCGTTGGCGGCGTCGATCAGGAGGTCGTCGAGGCCGGCGCCCCAGTTCTCGATGAAGTTGGTGCAGCCCATCCCGACGATGGCCACGCGGTCGCGAATCCCATGACTAGCCACGGATCAGCTTCCCCTTCCAGAAGTAGTTGTGGATGCCATCAGCGGTGAAGAGCTTGCGGAAGGTCATCTCGACCCGACCGCCGATCTCCACCTCCTCGACGTCGGTGTCGGTGAGCTCGATCGGCAGGCGTCCGCCGCCGTCGAAGTCGACCACGGCGAACACGATGGGCGGGCTCGGGGAGTAGGCCATGCGGTCGACGGTGAAGGTGGCGATGGTGCCCTGCACGTCGGCCATCGGGGCCGGTTCCATCTCGTCGGTGCGGGTGCCGTCGAACGACACCCGCGACGGCGGCATGAACACCGTGCCGTCGGTGGTGTCGCGGCTGCCGACGAAGCCGAACTTCCAGTCGATCGACCGGGCGGCGGCGCTGCCGGAGGGGCGGGCCGGCTCGGGCCGACGGGGCGGCTCGATGTCGATCATGCCCCGCCACGACAGGAAGCGGTTGTAGGTGAGCGGGGCGCCGCCCTCGAGCTGGCCGGTCAGCGGGCGGGTGGCCGTGAACGAGGCGAGCGCCGGGGTGGTGCGGAAGAAGAAGACCTCGGCGCCGTCGGCGAGCACGACGAGGGCGAGCACCTGGCCGGGCTCGGCGGACTCGAGCATGCCGGCGAGCAGCACGCCGGGCTGGGCGGCGCCGGTGGCGCCGACCGCGTCGGTGAGGTCGGGGGCGACGCGCTCGACGCCGAGCTTGCCGGCCATCGCCTTGCCGATGCGGGCGGTGGGGGCGGCCACGGCGAGCACGTCGATGTCGGCGGGGGCCAGCCCGGCGGAGGCGAGGGCCTCCTTGAAGGCCTGGCGGCCGAGGCCGACGTAGGTGAGCTCGGAGAACTTGTCGTCCCAGGACTTGGAGCGGACCTCACCGGGCACGCGCCAGCGGTCGAGGAACTCCTCGGTGACCGAGGCCCCGCCGAGGTACTCGGCCACCACGCCGTCGCCCTCACCGACGAGCAGGGCGGCGGCGGCGTCGCCACCGGCGGCCTCGTCGGCCGAGCCGGCCAGGCCGGTGCGCATGTCGCCGGTGACCAGCAGCGTGGTGCCGCCGGCGGCGAGGGCGAACCGCAGCCCGCCGGCCACGGACCGCACCGAGGCGCCGAGGTCGAACGCCGGAACGGAGTCGGGCAGCCGCAGGGCGGCGTGCACCGTGGTGGCGTTGGTCTTGTCGACGTAGGGGGTGGCGACGGTGGCGAACATCACCGAGTCGGGGGTGGCGTCGGTGGCCTTCAGGGCCAGCCGGGACGCCTCGACGCCCATGGTGGTGGCGTCCTCGTCGTACGAGGCGACGGTGCGGGTGCCCCGCCCTCCGCCCTGTCCGAGGAAGGCCGTGATCTGGCTCCGATCGAGCCGTCGGTACGGGAGGTAGGCCCCCCAGGAGACGATGCCGCGCATGGAGGCGAGCCTAACTGAGGAACCGTCAGATATTCGAAGGCCCGGGCGGGCCCCGATGAGGACCTTCGCGTCTGGACGACTGCAACCGGGTTCCACCATCCTGGGCGGCGAACGGGTGACGAGCACCCACCCCGGTGTGACCGGGGACCGCACCAGGGGGAGCAACGGACATGGCCGACGAACGAGGCCGGATCTTCATCGACGGTGCGGCGTACGCCGACTTCGACGCCTGGCACGCCGTCGCCACCGAGCTGCGCTCCGAGGGCCCGGTGTTCCGCGTCGAAGGCCTGGGTCGGGCGCCCTTCTGGGCGATCCTCGGCCTGCCCGAGATCATGGAGATCGAGAAGAACTCCGACATCTTCACCAACGCCCCGACGCCCACCGTCCACGCCGACCCCCCGGCCCCGGACGCCGAGGTGGAGGCCCCGCCGATCAACACCCTGATCCAGATGGACGGTGAGGAGCACAAGGCCCACCGCCAGCTGGTGAACGAGTGGTTCAAGCCCGGTGAGGTGAAGAAGCTGGCCGACCAGGTGGGCGAGCAGGCCCGGCGCTCGGTCGACGAGATGGAGAACGCCGGCACCTCGTGCGACTTCGCCGCCGACATCGCCATGAACTACCCGCTGCGCGTGATCCTCGACATCCTCGGCCTGCCCGAGGAGCACTTCCCGAAGATGCTCCGCCTCACCCAGGAGCTCTTCGCGGACGACGACCCCGACTTCCAGCGCGAGGGCGCCGCCCCCGACGACCAGGCCATGGCCGTGATCATGGACGTCATCGCCATGTTCACCGGGCTCAACGCCGAGCGCCGCGAGAACCCCACCACCGACCTCGCCACCGTCATCGCCAACGGCCAGATCGACGGCAAGCCGCTCGAGGACATGGACACCTACGGCTACTACCTGATCGTCGCCACGGCCGGCCACGACACCACCTCGAACGCGGTCGCCGGCGGCATGCAGGCCCTGCTCGAGAACAAGGCCGAGTGGGACAAGATCGCCGCCGACCCGTCGCTCATCGACGGCGCCGCCGACGAGATCGTGCGCTGGGTCAGCCCGGTGAAGCACTTCATGCGCACCGCCCAGCAGGACTACACGCTGGCGTCCGGGGCCACGATCAACAAGGGCGACTGGGTGCTGCTCTCGTACCAGTCGGCCAACCGCGACGAGCGGGTGTTCACCGACCCGTTCACGTTCGACGTCACCCGCGCGGATGCCGACAAGCACCTGGGCTTCGGCTTCGGCCGCCACTACTGCCTGGGTGCCCACCTGGCCCGCCTCGAGATCCGGGCGATCTTCAAGGAACTGGTGGCCCGGCTCGACAGCATCGACCTGGCCGGCCCCACCGAGCTCACCGCGTCGGTGCTGGTGAACGGACCCAAGCGGATGCCGGTGACCTACAGCTTCAAGAGCTGAGCCCAGGCGCCCTCCTCCGGCCTCGGCCCGCGCCGACGTCGCCGCATACGATATGCAACGGCGTCCGGAAGGGGTCCGGGCCGGAGGGGAACCGTGATGAGCAACGGGCGCGTGCTGGACGAACTGGGCTTCTACACGTTGGCGGGCCAGCCGGGGACGTCCCGCGAGCTCGTCGCCGAGGTCGTCGAGGCCGAGGCCCTGGGCCTCGGTCGGGCCTTCATCAGCGAGCGGTACAACAAGAAGGAGGCGGCGGTGCTCTGCGGCGCCGCCGGCGCGGTGAGCGAGTCCATCGCCATCTCCACCGCGGCCACCAACCACAACACCCGCCACCCCATCGTCACCGCCGGCATGGTCCGCACCATGCAGAGCCTCACCGGCGGTCGCTTCACCCTGGGCCTCGGCCGGGGCATCGCCCCCATGCAGGACGCCTACGGCATCCCCCGCATCACCACCGCGCAGATGGAGGACTTCGTCGGCATCCTGCGCCGGCTCTTCCGCGGCGAGGTGATCATGGGCCACGACGGCCCCGCCGGGTCGTGGCCGGTGCTGCACCTCGACGCCACCCTCGACGAGTACGTCCCGCTCGGCATCGTGGCCTTCGGGCCCGAGACGCTGAAGCTCGGCGGCCGCTGCTTCGACGAGGTCGTGCTCCACACCTACTTCACCGACGAGACCACCGCCCGGTGCGTGAAGACGGTCAAGGACGCCGCCGAGCAGGCCGGCCGCGACCCCGACGCCGTGAAGGTCTGGTCGTGCTTCGCCACCGTCGGCGACTGGGTGCCCGAGGACAAGCGCCTCATGAAGACCGTCGGCCGCCTCGGCACCTACCTCCAGGGCTACGGCGACCTGCTGGTGCGCACGAACGGCTGGGACCACGACGTGCTCGACCGCTTCCTCGCCGACCCGGTCATCGCCGGGGTGCGCGGTCTCGACGTGGTGGGCACACCCGAGCAGCTCCAGCACGCCGCCACCCTCATCCCCGAGGAGTGGCTGGAGGCCAGCGCCACCGGCTCCACCGAGCAGTGCCTCGCCGCCATCCAGGGCCAGTTCGACCTCGGCTGCGACGGCGTGATCATGCACGGCGCCACCCCCAACGAGCTGACCCCGATCGTCGCCGCCTACCGCGAGGTCCGGGGATGACCGAGACCCGCACCACCTACTGCCGGCTGTGCGAGGTCGGCTGCGGTCTGGTGGCCGAGGTCGAGGACGGCCGCATCACCCGCCTCCGCCCCGACAAGGACCACCCCGTCAGTGCCGGGTTCGCCTGCAACAAGGGCCTGCTCAGCCTCGACGTCCACCACGACCCGGCCCGCTTGTCGGTGCCCCAGCGGCGCACCGCACAGGGCACCTTCGTCGACGAGAGGTGGGACGACGCGCTCGACGACATCGCCACCCGGCTGGCCGCCATCATCGACGAGCACGGCCCCTCCAGCGTGGCGCTCTACCTGGGCAACCCGACGGCGTTCAACGCCATCGCCGGGCCCAGCGCCGGACTGTTCCTCCTCCAGATCGGCTCCGACCGGATCTTCACCGCCGGCTCGCAGGACTGCAGCAACAAGTTCGCCATCGGCGAGCTGTTGTGGGGCTCGGCCCAGACCCACCTCGTCGCCGACCTCGACCGCACCGACCACGTGCTGCTGCTCGGCACCAACCCGCGTGTCAGCAAGGGCTCGTTCCTCGTGACGCCCGACCCGGTGGCCAAGCTGGCCGAGATCGAGGCGCGCGGCGGAACGGTGCGGTTCGTCGACCCCCGCCACTGCGAGCCCAAGGTCGGCGAGACGGTGCAGATCAAGCCCGACACCGACGCCTACCTGCTCGCCGCCATGCTCCACGAGGTCGACCGCACCGTCGGCTTCGACCCCGACGGCGCCGCTCGTGTCACCGACCTCGACGCCCTGCGGTCGTTCGTGGCGCAGTTCCCCGCCGAGCGGGTCGCCCCCGTCGTGGGCCTCCCCGCCGAGAAGATCGTGGCCATGGCCTGCGAGTTCGCCGGTGCCCCCACCGCCTCGGTGCACGTCTCCACCGGCGTGAACATGGGCCGCCACGGAGCCCTCGCCTACTGGCTCACGACCATGCTGTCGCTGCTCACCGGCAACCTCGACCGGCCGGGCGGCAACATCGCCGCCACGCGGGCCACCGCCCCGAACCCGGCCTCGACCCCCACCGGGCCCGAGGGCTTCGTCGACAGCCCCTGGGGTCCCTACCGCGTCAACACGGGCGGACAGCCGGGCGCGCTGCTCGCCTCGATGATCCGCGAGGGCGAGCCACCCATCCGGGCGCTGATCTCGGTGGCCGGCAACCCGGTGCTCAGCATCGGCGGCGGCGACGACCTCGCCGAGGCCATCGCCGGCCTCGACCTCGTCGTCACCGTCGACTTCTACCGCAACGCCACCGGCGAGCTGGCCGACCACGTGCTGCCCGCCCTCGACTGGTACGAGCGCCAGGACCTCAACACGTTCGTGCAGGGCACCCAGGTGACCCCCTACGTGCAGTGGTCCGCCCCGGTGGTCGAGCCCGCCGGCGAGCGCCGCAGCGAGCAGCGGATCTTCGCCGAGCTCGCCGAGCGCATGGGCCATCCGCCCGTCTTCGGCCCCGAGGGCGACGTGCTCTCGATGCTCTACGACGGCACGCTCGCCGAGCACGGCCTGTCGATGGCCGCCCTGCGCGAGAGCGACGACGGCGTCGCCGTCCTGACACCCACCGAGCCCGGTGGCTTCCTCGACCAGATGACGCCCGAGGGCACGCTCGAGGGAGCGCCGGCGATGCTCGAACCGGCACGCGAGCGCGCCGTGGCGATCTTCGACGAGCTGCTCTCCGAGCCCGCCGACCAGCTCAAGCTGATCACCCGCCGCACCTCGCACACCATCAACTCGGCGATGCAGAACGTGGAGCGGCTGAAGAAGGGCGCGGGCGCCGACAACCCGCTGTTCCTCTCGCCCGCCGACGCCGAACGGCTGGGCGTGGCCGACGGCGGACGGGTCCGGATCTCCAACCGCTTCGGCTCGATCGAGGCCCCCGCCCGCATCGACGACACACTGCGCATCGGCGTGGTGGCCATGACCCACGGCTTCGGCAACGCCAAGACGAACGGGCAGCCCGTGGCCCAGGCTCACCCCGGCGTGAACGTCAACGCCCTCTCCCCCGTCGGGCCCGGCACCTTCGACCCGGTGAGCACGATGTCGCAGCTCACCGGCATCCCGGTCGACGTCGAGCCCGTCGGGGCGACCCGGTAGGGTCGCCGCCATGAAGCTCGGAGACACCGGAAACGCCGACGCCCTCCCGTTCGGCAAGCCCCTCGACGGCGTGCGCGTGCTCGCCCTCGAGCAGATGCAGGCGCTGCCGTACGCCACCCAGCTGCTGACGCGCCTCGGCGCCGACGTGGTGAAGGTGGAGAGCACCAAGGGCGGCGACCTCGGGCGCGGCTCGCTCCCGGCCATGCCCGACCCCGAGGGCCGCAACCTCGGGGCCACCTTCCTGCGCAACAACCTCGGGAAGAAGTCGATCTGCGTCGACCTCAAGGCCCCCGAGGGCCGCCAGCTCATCCTCGACCTGGCCCCCAAGTTCGACATCGTCGCCGAGAACTTCAAGGGCGGCGCCCTGGCCCGCATGGGCCTCGGCTACGACGACATCGCCGCCGTGCACCCCGCGGTCGTCTACGTGTCGGTGTCCGGCTTCGGCAACCTGGTGCCCACGCCCTACGACGGCTGGCCCGCCTACGCCGCCATCGCCGAGGCCATGTCGGGCATCTACGACTACCGCCGCCCCGCCGGTGAGCCGCCGAAGGCCTCCCCGGTCGGTGCCCTCGGCGACATCGGCACCGCCCTGTTCGCCACCATCGGCCTGCTCGCCGCCCTTCGCCACCGTGATCAGACCGGCATCGGGCAGTACGTCGACGTGGCCATGTTCGACTCCATGGTCGCCATGACCGACATCGTCGTGAACTTCTGGTCGATGGGGGCGTGGCCCAAGCCGGGCGCCGGCATGGCCATGATCCTCGACGGCTTCGAGGCGTCCAACGGCTGGTTCATCATCCAGGTCGGGCGCGAGCACGAGTTCGAGCGCCTGGCCAACGCCGTCGGCCACCCCGAGTGGCTCGACGACGAGCGCCTCTCCACCCGCCAGGGCTGGCGCGACCACATGGACGACGTGCTGCGCCCGGGCGTGAAGGCGTGGGCGGCCGACAAGACCAACGTCGAGGCCTGCTTCGCCCTCGCCCAGGCCGGCATCGCCGCCGGGCCGTGCCTCACCCCGGAGCAGGTCATCGACGACCCGCACCTGGCGGCGCGCAACATGGTCGTCGAGATCCCCCGCACCGACGGCGGCGACCCCGTGCTCACCCCGGGCAACCCCATCAAGATGTCGAAGATGGCCGACGGCCCCGAGACCCGCATGCCGTGGGTGGGCGAGCACACCGACGAGGTCCTCGCCGCCGAGCTCGGCCTCGACGACGCCGCGCTGGCCGCCCTGCGAGACAAGGGCGTCGTCGCCTAGCAGGGCGTCCACCAGCCCGAACTGGTTGTGGATCTGCACGCTCCGACGTGCAGATCCACAACCAGTTCGGGAGGGACGGCGAGCGTCGCTCTAGGCGACCTGCGGGGGGCGCTTGCCGTAGGTGCTGCTGATCGCGGCGACCCACGCCTCGTCGTGGTGCGGGTCGGTGGGCCGCTCGACCTCGACGCCGCGCGCCCGCATGTCGGCGAGCAGCGTGTCGACGACGTGGTCGAGATCGATGTCGTCGCTGTGGTCGAGGACCCGCTGGCGATCGGCCTCGTCCGCGTAGATCTCGGCCTTCCACGACACGGTGATGCGCACGTCGGCGTCGTCGGCGCGGTGCCGGGGCTCGTCGCCCTCCCGCACCTCCCAGCCGCCGTCGACCCGGTGCAGCGTGGCGTCGGGGGTGAGGCCCTTGATGACGGGAGCCTCGACGCCGACGGGAGCGACGCCGTGGTACGTCCGCTCGTTGTCGGCGACCACGGCGATGTTGTCGTAGGGCGTGGAGATGACGCCGTTGGGGCGGTCGGGGCCCTCGGGCCAGTAGTGGAACTCGCCGCCGGGGCCCTCGTAGAACCACGACACGGCGGTGGCCAGCTTGATGCGGTGATCCTCGAACAGGCCGGAGTGGTGCATCTGGATGAGCAGCCAGAGCGGGTGGTCGTCGCGGGTGAACCCCCGGAACGCCGGCACGTCGGTGTGGGGCACGAACGGCACCGGGCCCGGCACCATCACGTTCACGTAGACGGTGGTCGGAACGACGAGCACGTCGGGACCGAAAACGTCGTGGGCGGCCGCCACGAAGCGAGGGTTGTCGAGGATGAGCTCAGCGTCGGGGACCAGGGCCTCACCGTGGAGGGCGAAGTCACGTCGGAACCACGGCGGGACGAACATCGAGCTGCGGCCGTCGTTGGAGAGGGCCTTGGTCTCCGTGTCCGAGGCGGCGTAACGGACGATCGCCCAGAAGGGATCGACGGCCCGGATGACCCGGAGCACCTCGGTCGTGTCGTCGTAGGCCGGCTGCAGGCGCACCGCGCTCGGCCGGTCGAGCAGTTCCCCCGTTGACGTCATGGCCGAGACGATAGGCGCGCACCCTGCTCAAGGGGCGAGGGCGGCCCACTCGTCGGCCACCGCGCCGTCGCCGAGGACCTCGAGCCCGTCGGCGCGGCCCCGGTTCCACACGAAGCGGAACAGATCCGAGGCGCTGCCCCGCACGGCCACGTCGCCCTTGGCGTGCTCGTGAGTGGCGACAACGGCGCCGTCGACCGCCCGCACCAGCCACTCCCCCGGGCCGTCGGTGCGGTGGATGTGGAGGCTGCCCGCAGGCAGGGCACGCTCCCACCGGCGGGCCGAGAAGGGCACGAGCACCTCGTAGAACTCGTCGATGCCGTCGACGGCCATGTCCGGGTCGAACGGCCCCGGCACCCCGTGGGCGAGCTCGGCGTCGTAGCGGTGCACCGCCAACTCGTGGGCCATGCGCCGGAAGTAGAAGCGGCCCGTCCCCTCACCCGCCCAGGTGTAGAGCGGCTGGTCGAGGTCGACGTCGCGCGAGGGCGGCCACGAGGCGGTCGAGGCCGACGGCGAAGAAGGGGAGCACCTCGTCGCCCTCCGGCGCCCGGGGGATCTCGACGGGCGGGATCACGAGCGAGCGCCGCTCGAGGATCTCCGACACCGAGCGGTGCACCCGCCCGAGGTGGCCGACCACGTCGTGGACGGTCCAGCCCTCGCACGTCGGGACGGGGGCGTCGAGGCCCGCCTCACCGGCCCGCAGGGTGGCGGCCCCCTCGGCCTCGATCGATGCGATGAACGGTGCCGGATCCATCGGCCCAGTCTGGCCCGGCGCGGCCACCCCGTGTTCGGCCAGACTCGGGGGATGGCACAGGGGGACGCAACCATCCATCCGGCGCGCTACGCGGTCGAGCAGCACGCCGCCCGCTGGAACGCACGCGACCGCGAGGGCTGGCTGGCCCTCTACAGCGACGACGTGATCTTCGAGGACCCGGTGGGCAAGGCCCCCAAGCACGGGCGCGCCGCCGCCGAGGGCTCGTGGGACAACTCCCTGCGCCCCGGCCGCGAGTGGACCCTCGTCCCGAAGCGGATCATCACCGGCGGCAACGAGGCCGTGGTCGAGATGCGCAACGAGGGCGTCGTCGAGGGCGTGGCGGCCGTGGTCGAGGGCATCGAGGTCTGGAAGGTCGACGACGCCGGGCTCGTCGTGCACGTGCGGGCCTTCTTCGAGCAGCCCACCGAGATCGAGCTCGACCCCTTCTTCCAGCCCGACTGACCCTCCACCCCGAAAGCTGGCTCACCAGATACAGCCCGTCGAAGCCGGTGAGCCACCTTTGGCAGCGGTCCCGAAAGCTGGCTCACCAGATACAGCCCGTCGAAGCCGGTGAGCCACCTTTGGGGGGTGGGGCTACATGAAGGAGGAGTCGGCGTCGAGGCCGAGGTGAGGGAACTCGCCGAAGACGATCGGCTGCATGTTGCCGATGCCCACGCCGCCACCGACGGGGTCGGTGACCCGCACGACGGTGTCGCGGATCTGGTGCAGGCGCCGGGCGTTCTCGGCGGTGGTGCAGTCGTCGATGCGCTCGCCCTCGACGACCAGCGGGCCCCGCCATTCGCCGTGGTGGTGGCCGTTGAAGCCGAAGTAGAGGCCGGCGCCGAGGTGGAAGCCGGTGTCGGAGAGCACCTCGATCTGCAGTGGCCGGGCGCTGCCGTCGCGCGATGGTGGCCTCGAGGCGGCCGCCCTTCAGCCGCCGGTTCACCGGGTCGTAGGCGAGGTCGAACTCGACGTCGTCGATGTACTCGACCGAGCCGTCGACGTGCTCGACGAGGCCGGTGGTCGTGCGCTGCTGGAACCCCTGGGCCGACACGTGGGCGACGTTGAGGAAGAGGCCGTAGCGGCTGCCGTCGGGGCGCTCCATCAGCACCGGGCTCCACACGAACTGGAACTGGCGGCCGTCGAGGCCGCCGGCGGGCTCCATGTCGGTCGGGGGCGCACCCACGTCGTACCGGACGCCCCAGGAGTGGTCGCGGGTCGAGACCCAGGTGTCGGGGCTGATCTCGGTGCGCTCGCCGTCGATCTCGACCCAGCCCGAGCACACGCCGATCTGGTGGTAGCGCACCAGCTCGGCGGCGATGCGGCCGGCCGTGCGGTTGTGGGTGCGGTCCTCGACGAGCGGCGGCAGCACCGTCTCGTAGATCCACTCGAAGGCGACGGGCTGGGTCTCGTTGGCCTCGAGGCTGAACCGCACGGTCTTCAGCGGCTCGAGCACCTCGTAGCGGATCGGCCCGGCGCCGAGCAGCTCCTGGTCGTCGGAGAGGCGGCGGCTGCCCCGCACGGTGATCTGCTCGGTGCCCCGGGAGATCCCGGCGTAGCAGTCCATGACGTTGCGGTTGGTGTACTTGCCGAGGCCGAAGCCGAGCTGGAGGCTGCCGTCCTTGGCCGCGGCCATGGCGCAGACCTTCTCGGTCCAGGCCAGGTCGCTGGTGCCGACGCTGGCGAAGGTCTCCACCACCTGGTGGGTGAAGCCCTCGTCGGCCGCGGTGAGCTGCCCGATCGGGTTGGTCACGATGTCCCCCTGTTGCTCGATCCGTCCCGTGCCCACGGGCGGTGCGCCGCCGAGTTCAGCACACCTCGGGGGCCGGGGTGGGCGGTCGCACCCCGCCCCCCGGCCGGTACGGTTCCGGCCCATGACCGCTCTCACCAGCACCGCGCTCCTCGACGAACCCGGCCCCAGCGGGGCGGTCGAGGACCCGGCCCGCCGGCGGTCGCGCCTGCGCCTCGCCGCGCTGATGATCGTCGCTGGTGTCCTGCACTTCGTCGCGCCGAAGCCCTTCGACCAGATCATCCCCCGCCGCCTCGGGCACCCGCGCTTCTGGGTCTACGCCAGCGGCGTCGTCGAGCTCGTCGCCGGCGGCCTGCTGCTCGACCGGCGCACGGCCCGGGTGGGGGGCGTCGTCACGACGGCGACGATCGTGGCGGTCTACCCGGCCAACATCAAGGCTGCCGTCGACGCCGGCCCCCCGGTGAACCCCACGGCCGCGATCACCTGGCTGCGGCTGCCGTTCCAGGTACCGCTGTTCACCTGGGCCCTGGGCCACGCCCGGGGCTGAGCCACCGCCGGAACGAGACCGTTCGCCGGCTCAGGATCGCCTCGGGGCCGGCTCAGTACAGCCAGCGACTGATGGAGTCGATGACGCAGGCCGGGCGCTCGCCGCCCTGGATCTCGATGGTGATGCGCACGAGGGTCTGGATGCCGCCCTTGACCTCGGAGACCTCGATCATCTCGGCCCCGGCCCGGATCGACTGGCCGACCTTCACCGGCGACGGGAACCGCACCTTGTCGACGCCGTAGTTGATGCCGGCCGAGAAGCCGCGGGTCTCGACGATCTGGGGCAGGAAGTAGTTCGACAGCGACATCGTGAGATACCCGTGGGCGATGGCGGCACCGAAGGGCCCGTCCTTCGCCCGCTCCGGGTCGACGTGGATCCACTGGTGGTCGCCGGTGGCGTCGGCGAAGGTGTTCACCCGGTCCTGGTCGATCTCGAGCCAGTCGCTGTAGCCGAGGTGGGTGCCCACGGCGGCCCGCACGGCGTCGACGCCGTCGAGCACGGTCCTGGCCTGCGGGGTGTCGCTCACGATGCTCCTCCGGGGACTCGGCCGGCGAGGCGGTCGAGGGTGGCCTCGGCCTCGGCGACGATGCGGGAGACGACGTCCTCGGCGCTGGGGAGGTCGTCGATGACACCGACCACCTGGCCGGTGGGCAGGATGCCGGCCTCGAGCTCACCGTCGACCAGGGTGGCCTTGGTGAGGATCGGCGTGTTGCCGGCCATGATGACCTCGGCCCACGGCATCTCCATGCGCTTCTTCATGGCCAGGCCCTCACGGGCCATCTGGAACCACGAGAGGCCGGTGTACTTGCGGAACTTCCCGGCGTTGGCGATGGCCTTGGGCACCGCCGTGATCGGCGAGGCGGAGTCCATCTGCTCGACCAGCTCGGTCTTGATCACGCGGTGCGGGGCACCGTCGATCTTGGTGGTGACGAGCGTGCCGGTGACCGGCGTGCCGAGGTACGCCTTCTTGACCTCCATCGGCACGGCCGAGTCGGAGGTGAGCAGGAAGCGGGTGCCCATGGCGATGCCCGAGGCGCCGTAGGCCAGCGCGGCCACCAGGCCGCGGCCGTCGAAGTAGCCGCCGGCCGCCACGACCGGCACCCGGCCGTCGACCACGTCGACGACCTCGGGGAGCAGCAGGGAGGTGGGAACCGAGCCGGTGTGGCCACCACCCTCGCCACCCTGCACGAGGATGGCGTCGACGCCCCACTCCATGACCTTCTCGGCGTGGCGCTTGGCCCCGATCGAGGGCATGACCTTCACGCCGTGGTCGTGCAGGTACTCGATGAGGTCCTTCTTCGGCGCCTGCGCGAACGAGGCGACCGGCACACCCTCACGGATGAGCAGGTCGAGGCGCTGACGGATGTCGTCGGCGTCGGCGCGGATGTTGACGCCGAACGGCGCCTGGGTGCGGCGCTTCACGTCGGCGACGGCGCGGACGAGCTCGTCGTAGGTCATCGTCGCCGAGGCGATGATGCCGAAGGCGCCGGCGTTGCACGTGGCCGACACCAGCTTCGGGCCGGCCACCCACCCCATGCCCGTCTGGACGATCGGGTAACGGCAGCCGAGCAGGTCGAGCAGCGGGGTCTGCAGCGCGGGGTGCATCAGGCGGGAGCCGGGAGCTCGCGGTCGCGGAACGACTTGGGGTCGAGGACCTCGCGCAGCACGGTGAGCTCCTCGTCGGTGGGCAGCCGCGTGGTGGGCACGTCGGCGGGGATCACCAGCTCGAAGCCGGTGGCGGCCACGACGTCGTCGACCGAGACACCCGGGTGCACCGAGGCGAGGCGCATGCGGTGGTCGGGGGTGTCGAAGTCGAGCACGGCCAGGTTGGTGACGACCCGGCGGATCTCGTGGTGGGCCTTGACCCAGTCGCCCAGCTCGGCGGCCCGGTCGTACCCGATGCCCGAGACGGTGTCGACCTTCTCGACGAAGCACCGGCTGGTGTGGTTGCCGATGAAGTAGCTCGTCGTGTGGTTGATCGTGTTGCCCGGAGCGCCGCGCACGCCGAGCAGCTGGGCCTTGGGCTTGTCCCACGGACCGATGTTGGCGATGTTCTGGTTGCCGTAGGCGTCGATCTGGCTGGCGCCCATCACGACGTGGCGGCGGCCGCCCCACAGGGTGTCGAACACCGTGCGGAACGGGACCCAGCCCTCGATCTCCTTGTCGGTGCCGCCGAGGGGCAGGTCGTTGGCGACGAAGAAGGCCTCGCCGTCGGAGACGAGCAGGTCGGGCTCGAAGGTGGCGCGGGCCAGGCGGGCGCCGAGGGAGGGGATGTTGCCCATGCCGGAGGCGAAGATCTCGCCGTCGCCACGGAAGGTGTCGGCCACGGCCGCCACGCAGATCTCGCCGAGGGTGACGTCGTTCGAGGTCTCAGCAGAGGTGCTCATCGGGAGGCCACCGCCTTCTGGTAGTCGGCTTCGCTGCCGGAGAGGTAGGTGTCGACGAACGCCTGCCAGGTCTCGGGGTCACCCGCGGCCTTGGCGTACTCCTTCTGGAAGGCCTCGTCGCGCTCGTAGTCGGGCTGGCAGTTCGTGAAGTGGGCGCCGTTGGGGGCCTCGATCACGCCGTCGACCATCGAGCGGTTGATCTTCATGGTGTGGAACGAGCCGTTGGCGAGCAGGTCGGCGGTGGGCACGACCTTCTCGCACGAGAGGAAGCGACGGCCGGACTCGGCGGCGGCACCGAGGAAGAGGTCGTCGAAGTAGAGGTCGGGCCCGAGGAACTGGGCGTTGCCCCGCTCGTCGGCCCGGTTGAGGTGCACGAAGGCGGCGTCGAGGGTGAGCGCCGGCACGGCCAGCATCTCCTCGCCGTCGGCGTAGGGGCTCGTGACCGTCTTCAGCGTCGGGTCGTTCTTGACCACGTCGGAGCCGAGACCCGAGCGGGTGGGCAGGAACGGCAGCCGCAGGGCGGCGGCGTAGAGCCCCCACTGGAGCATGCCCTCGTCCCACTCCACGACCTCCGGGATGGAGCCACTCTGGCGGGCGAGGCGGAAGTGGGGCTCGAGGGCGATCGAGTCGAGCGACACGAAGCCGTACACGACCCGGCGCAGCTTCCCGGCCGCGGCCAGCAGGCCGACGTCGGGGCCGCCGTAGGAGACGACGGTGAGGTCCTTCAGGTCGGTGCGCAGCAGCGCCCGGACGAGCGACATCGGCTTGCGGCGGCTGCCCCAGCCCCCGATGCCGATGGTCATGCCGTCCTCGAGCGTGGCGACGGCCTCGTCCTCGGTGATGAGCTTGCTCAACTACTTCCCCTTCTCGGTCTTGGTCTCGCCGCTGTTGCCGGCGGTCTTGCCCTCGACGACGAAGTCGTCACGCAGGTCGTCGGAGACGCCCGACAGGTTCAGCTCGAACGTGAAGCCCTGCTCGAAGCGGTAGCTCTTCTTCACGTCCCACAGGTCGATGCCGTTGAGGCTCTCCTTGGCGGCGCGGATCACGGTCGGCGACTTGGCGGCGATCTTGCCCGCCAGCTCGCGGGCCGCACCCAGCAGCTCGTCGGCGGGCACGACCTGGCTCACCGAGCCCCATGCCTGGAGCTGCTCGGCCAGCACGTTCTGCGACGTGTAGACCATCTCCCGCATCTTGTGCTGCGGCACCAGGCGGCTGAGGTGGGTGGCGGCGCCGAGCGCCCCACGGTCGACCTCGGGGAGCCCGAACTTGGTGCCCTCGGCGGCGATGATGACGTCGGAGTTGCCGACCAGGCCGATGCCGCCGCCGACGCAGTGGCCGTGCACCGCGCTGATCACAGGCACCTCGCACTCGTACACCGCGGCGAAGGCCGCGTAGCAGCCCTTGTTGGCGCCGATCAGGGCGTCGAAGCCCTCGGTGTTCTGCATCTCCTTGATGTCGACGCCGGCGTTGAAGCCCTTGCCCTCGGCCCGCAGGATGACGACCCTGACCTGGCGGTCCTCGCCCAGGCGGCGCACCTCGGTGGCCAGTTCGAACCACTCCGCGACGGTGAGCGCGTTGACGGGCGGGCAGTTCTGCACGACCTCCGCGATCCCGTCGTCACCGACGCTGACTTCGATACCCATGGCGGGCGACGCTACTAGGCCGTCTGACGGCTCGTCAGATGCAGAAGTGCCGCGTAGGGTGCCTCCGGACCAGTCCACGAACGACCGCTGCAGGAGGCCCGCGTGGCACTCGAGATCGACATGACGGGCAAGGCCGTCCTCGTCACCGGGGGCACCAAGGGGGTCGGCCGGGGCATCGCCCAGCGCTTCGCCGACGCGGGCGCGTCGGTCGTGGTGTGCGCCCGCCGCGAGCCCGAGAGCCCGCTGCCCGACGGATGGACCTTCGTGCCCGCCGACCTGCGCGACGGCGAGGCCGCCTTCGCCGCCGTCGACGCCGCCCACGGGGTGCACGGCCGCCTCGACTGCGTGGTCAACAACGCCGGCGGCTCGCCCCCCGCCGACTCCGCCGAGGCCTCGCCCCGGTTCTCCGAGCGCATCATCGCCCTCAACCTGCTGGCCCCGATGTTCGTGGCCCAGCGGGCGTACCACCACATGAAGGACCAGCCCGGCGGCGGCTCCATCGTGAACGTGGGCTCGATCGTGGCCCAGCGGCCCTCCCCCACCACCGCCGCCTACGGCGCGGCCAAGGCCGGGCTCAAGCAGCTCACCCAGACCCTGGCCATGGAGTGGGCCCCTGTGGTGCGGGTGAACTCCATCACCTGCGGCTACATCCTCACCGAGCAGGCCGAGCTCTTCTACGGCGACGGCGACACCCGCGCCCAGGTCGAGGCCCTCATCCCCCTCGGCCGGCTGGCCATGCCCACCGACATCGGCGACGTCGCCGTGTGGCTGGCCTCCGACCTCGCGGCCTACGTCACCGGGGCCGACGTGGCCGCCCACGGCGGCGGTGACCGCCCCCAGGTCGTCGACGAGGGCGGCGCCTGAGCGACCGGCCCGGCGTAGTCGGACAGACTGAGGCCATGGGGGACACCAGAGCTGAGCAGAACGAGCGGGTCCGGCAGTGGCTGGAGGCCAACCTCGGCGGCACGGTCGTCGACATCCGGCGCCAGCCCCGTTGGCGGCCGGTGTGGTTCGCCGACGTGGAGCGCGACGGCGAGCGGTTCGAGTACGTGGTGCGCGGCGACCGCACCGACATGCCGCTGATCTTCCCGCTGGCCCACGAGATGACCCTGCAGGACCAGCTCCACCGCCACGGCATCCCCACCCCGGAGGTGCACGGTTGGATCGACGACCCCATGGCCTACGTGATGGACCGGGTCGGCGGTCAGCAGGACTTCCAGGGCACCAGCGACGCCGACCGGGCCGCGGCCGTCGACGACTACCTCCAGATCCTCGCCCGCATGCACGCCCTCGACGTCGAGCCCTTCGCCGAAGCCGGGGTGTACCGGGCCGCGTCACCCGCCGAGTCCGGCTGGTACGGCATGAGCCGCTACGAGCACGTCTACCGCTCCACCAAGACCGGGCCCGACCCCTTCATGGAGTTCTGCCTCGGCTGGCTGCACCGCAACCCGCCCCGGTCGCAGGGCCGCGAAGCCGTCATCGTCTGGGACTCCGGCCAGTTCCACAACGCCGACGGCCGCATCACCGCGGTGCTCGACGTCGAGATCGGCCACATCGGCGACCCGATGATGGATCTCGCCGCCTGGCGCATGCGCGACACGATCGTCGGCTACGGCCCGTTCCCCGAGCTCTACGCCCGCTACGAGGAGCTCTCCGGCACCGCCGTCGACCTCGACGCGCTGATGCGGCACCACTTCGCCTTCACCCTCACCAACCAGCTGGCGGTCGGCCAGGCCCTGCGGGTGCCGAACACCGACACCGACCTCATGACCAACATGCAGTGGTGCTACGAGACGAACCTGTTCGCCACCGAGGCGCTGGGTGAGATCCTCGAGGTCGAGCTGCCCACGGTCGACGAGCCGGAGTCGGTCCGTACCCGGGCCACCACCCCGGTCGACCACCTGGCCGACGTGCTGCGCAGCCTGTCGATCGGGCCCGACGCCGTCGACGACGAGTTCCTCCGCTACCGGCTGCGGGCGCTGTTCCGTGAGGCCCGCCACGCCGGCCGGGCGCTGGCGGTCGGCGCCAGCTCGTCGGACGCCGACCTCGACGACCTGCACCGGCTGCTCGGGCACCGGCCCGCCGACTGGTTCACCGGCGAGGAGGAGCTGGAGCGCTTCGTGCATGGCCGACGCCGCCACCGGCGCCCACGACGAGGAGCTGCTCGTGCTCTTCCACCGCCGCAACCTGAGGGCACACGCCCTGCTCGGCCCGCCCGGCTCGGCCATGGCCACCCACCTCCCGATCCAGACCTTCCGCTGATCGCCCCACCTTCCGTTCGCGCTTCACGTCACCGGCGACGTGAAAGCGCGACAAGAACCGGAGAGGGCTGGCCACTAGCCGGGACGGCCGACGGTCAGGTGAGGGTGATGACGGTGCGGCCCATGGTCTCGCGGCGCTCCTGGCGCTCCATGGCCTCGGGCAGGCCGTCGAAGGGCACCGTCGAGGTGACGACCGTGCGGATGCTCGCCGTCGCGCACCAGCTCGAGCAGCCGCTGGTGGGCCTCGACCCCCGACACCCGTGACGGCCAGTTGAGGCCCGTCATCATGCGGTGGGCCAGCGGGTCGGCGGCATAGGCGAGGCACACACCGAGCAGCGAGAAGTTGCCGTAGATCGCCGGCGCCGGGTTGAGCGGGGCGCCGTCGTTGGTGATGTCCTCGGCGTAGCCGACCAGCAGGATGCGGCCGTTCATGCCCATGCAGCGGAAGGTCTCCTGGGTGACCGATCCACCGACGGTGTCGAGGGCGACATCGACCCCGGCGCCGAAGGTGGCGTCGACCACGGCCTCGGCGAATCCGCCGTCGCGGTAGTCGATGGCCTCGTCGGCCCCGAGCTCCTTGCAGAACGCCACCTTCTCCGGCCCGCCCGCGGTGGCGATCACCCGGGCACCGAGCGCCTTGCCCAGCTGGATGGCGGCCGAGCCCACCCCACCTGCCCCGGCGTGCACGAGCAGGGTCTCCCCCGGCTCGAGGCGGGCCCGCTCGACGAGGGCGAACCAGCTGAGGTGGAACGGGTAGTGCAGCGCCGTGGCGTCGGCGTCGCTCATCCAGTCGGGGATGAGCATGGCGCTGGTGGCGTCGACGACGGCGTACTCGGCGAAGCCACCGTGGGCGCCGGCCGGGATGCCGACGATGCGGCGGCCGACGAAGTGCTCGGCACCGGGGCCGGCGCTCTCGACCACACCCATCGTGTCCATGCCCGGGACGAACGGCGGCTGGAGCGGCAGCGTGGTCCAGCGGCCCCGCACGATGTCGGTGTCGTTGAAGTTCACGCAGAAGGTCGAGACCTTCACCCGCACCTCGTTCGGCCCGGGCGGGCGGACCTCGACCGTCTGTCGTTCCAGCACCTTCGTCGGGTCGCCGAGCGCGCTCGCGACCCAGGCATCAGCCTGCAGTGGTTCCCCCATGGGGGGAACCTTCGCGCAGTCGGGTCAGGCGCGCTGGCTGGAGACCGACACGACCTCGCCGGTCATGTACGAGCTGTAGTCGGAGGCGAGGAAGATCATCACGTTGGCGATCTCCCACGGTTCCGCGGCACGGCCGAAGGCCTCGCGCTCGGTGAGCTCGGCGAGAAGCTCGTCGGTGGTGACCTTGGCGAGGAAGGCGTGCATGGCGAGCGACGGGGCCACGGCGTTGATGCGCACGCCCTTGGGCGCGGCCTCGATGGCGGCGCAGCGGGTGAGCGCCATGACGCCGGCCTTGGCCGCGGCGTAGTGGGCCTGGCCCTCCTGGGCCCGCCAGCCGAGCACGGAGGCGTTGTTCACGATCACGCCGCCACCGTTCTCGTAGAAGTACTGCAGCTCGGCGCGCATGCAGCGGAACGTGCCGTTGAGCGTGACGTCGAGCACGAGGTTCCACTGGTCGTCGGTCATGTCGACGATGGGCACCTCGCCGCCGAGGCCGGCGTTGTTGATGACCACGTCGAGGCCGCCCAGCTCGGCGGCCGCGCCGGCGATGAGGGCCTGGACGTCGGACTCGACGGTGACGTCGCATGGGATGCCGACCACGCCCAGCTCGGCGGCCGACTCGGCGCAGCGCCGCTCGTGCTTGTCGGAGATCACGACCGTCGCGCCCTCCTCCACCGCCTTCTTGGCCGCGGCGAACCCGATGCCGGTGCCGGCGGCGGCGGTGACGAGCACCTTCTTGCCGGCCAGCAGGCCGTGGGGGGCGACGTAGTCGGGAACGCTCGTCATGAGGGGTTCGGCTCCTTGGGCAGGCCCAGCACGCGCTCACCGAGCACGTTGCGCTGGATCTCGTTGCTGCCGCCGTAGATGGTCTCGGAACGGGTGAAGAGGAAGAGCTTCTGGTCGAGGGTGAGCTCGTAGGGGAAGCCCTCGGCGATCAGGCCCTCCATGCCGAGCACGTCCATGAACAGCTCGCCGAGGTCGCTGTGCCAGGTCCCCCAGAACAGCTTGGAGATGGACGCCTCGGGGCCGGGCACGCCCGAGCCCATCGAGCGCAGGCCGTTCCACTTCATGAGCTGGAGGCCGATCCAGGCCTGCACGAGGCGCTGACGCATGACCGGGTCGGCGGCGACGCCTCGCTCCTGGGCCAGGGCGATCAGGTTGTCGAGCTCGCGCTCGAACCCGACCTGCTGGGCCAGGGTGGAGATGCCGCGCTCGAAGGCGAGGAGGTCCATGGCGACGCCCCAGCCCTTGCCCGGCTCGCCGATGATCAGCCCGGCCTCCGTGACGGCGTCGGAGAAGAAGACCTCGTTGAACTCACCGCCACCGGTGATCTGGTTGATGGGTCGCACCTCGACACCGGGCTGGTCCATGGGGACGAGCAGGAACGACAGGCCCTTGTGGCGGGCGGAGCCGGCATCGGTGCGGGCCACGACGAAGCACCAGTGCGAGACGTGGGCGAGCGAGGTCCAGACCTTCTGGCCGTTGATGACCCACTGGTCGCCGTCGAGCACGGCCTTGGTCTGCACGTTGGCCAGGTCGGAGCCGGCGTTGGGCTCGCTGTAGCCCTGGCACCAGCGCTCGGTGCCGTCGAGGATGCCGGGCAGGAAGCGCTCGCACAGCTCGGGCGTGCCGTGGGCGATGAGGGTGGGGCCGAGCAGGTTCTCGCCCATGTGGTTGACCCGGCCGGGCGCCTGGGCTCGGGCGTACTCCTCGGCCCAGATGATCTGCTGGGCGACCGTGGCGTTGCGGCCACCGTGCTCGGTGGGCCAGCCGAGGCCGATCCAACCGGCCTCGCCGAGGACCTTCTCCCAGCGCTCCCGGATCTCGAAGCCGATCTCCTCGTCGCCGGGACCACCACGGCCCTTCAGCGAGGCGAACTCGCCCACCATGTTCTCGGCGAGCCACGCCTGCGCGGCGGCGCGGAACTCCTCGTCGGACACGCTCGAGACGTCGTCGGGAAGGCCCATCGTGTGCTCACCTACCGGGGTTCGGGGACGGGGGCAACCGTTTCTGACATGCCATCAGATGCCCCCCGAGGGCGCCAATCGTAGGAGCGGTCCCCCGTCACCGCCCGATCGCACCGCCGGACGACCCCCAGACGCGGTTCTGGTGGTGGTTTCGTGTCGGATGACGACACGAAACCACCACCAGAACGGAAAGGGAGGGGCTCGGGTCCCAGAGTCAGGCGTCGAGCTTGAGGACCCGGGCGGCGTTGCCACGCAGGAACTTGGGCCAGACCTCGTCCTTGAACGGGACGTTCTTCATCTCGGTCATGATCCGCTCGAGCGACAGGCCCATCGGGAAGTAGCCGGCGTAGATGACCTTGTCGGCGCCCCGGGTGTTGGCGTAGTCGATGATGCGCTGGTTGTAGTGCTTCGGCGCGAAGGCCGAGGTCGAGTAGTGCAGCCCCGGCCACTTGAGCATGAGCTTCACCATGAGCTCGGTCCACGGCTCGCAGCCGTGGCGGCTCACGTAGGTCAGCTCCGGGAAGTCGTACATGACCTCGTCGATGAGCTCGACGTGCTGGACGGCGAACTTCACGCGCGGGCCCGGGATGCCGGTGCAGACGAACACCGGGATGTCGAGCTCACAGCACTTGGCGTAGATCGGGTACATCTTCTTGTCGTTGATGGCGACCTGCGGGAAGCACCCGGCCGGGAACATGGTGACGGCCTTGACCCCGAAGGTCTCGTAGGCCTTCACGATCTTCTCGATGCCGGCCATGCCCTCGTTGGGGTCGCCGTTCACGGCGCCCACGAAGCGGTCGGGGAAGCGCGTCAGCGCCTCCTCACCCTGGCTCTCGCCCTCTTCGCGGCCACCGACGCCGACCATGCCGAGCGCCACGCCCCACTCGTCCATCTGCGACACCGTGAAGCCCACGGGGTCCTCGGTCTCGCGCAGCGCCTTGTCCTTGTCGGGCGGCGCCTTGAACATGTACTCGACCGGGAACTCGAAGTCGTCCTTCGACTCCGAGTCCTTGGTCTGCTGCGTGATGAAGGCGTACTGCGCCTTCATGTCCTTGGCCGGGAACCCGATCATCGTGTCGATGACCGGGATGTCGGTGGGCATCCCCATCAGCTGCGTCCCCCTGGTGGCAGTCGTCGAATCAACTGCAACCTAGTTCCATTTCGAGGGGACGACGACCGGCCGCCGGCCGAGGCGACCGGCGCCCGCCTCAGCCCTCGGGGGTGAACACCACCGGCAGGGACTCGACGCCCCGCACGAAGTTGGTGTTGGCGTACCGGACCTCGGCACCCGGCGCCATCCGCAGGTCGGGCAGGCGCTTGGCGAGCTGCTCGAACACCACCTTCACCTCGAGCCGGGCCAGGTTGGCGCCCAGGCAGAAATGGGCACCGATCCCGAACGCCACGTGGTCGTTGGGGTCGCGGTCGACCAGGAACTCCCCGGCCCGGTCGAAGTGGCGAGGGTCGCGGTTGGCCGACTGGTACAGCATCAGCACCCGCTCCCCCTCCTTGATGTCGATGCCGAGCAGGTCGTTGTCACGGGTGGCGGTGCGCACGAAGTTCATCACCGGCGAGACCCACCGGATGATCTCCTCGGTGGCGGTGTCCCACAGCGACGGGTCGGCCACGACCCGGGCCCACTGGTCGGGGTGCTCCGCGAAGGCGACCATCCCGCCCGACATGGCGTTGCGGGTGGTCTCGTTGCCCGCCACCACCACGAGCACGAGGAAGTTGAGCAGCTCGTCGCGCTGGCTCTCGAGCCCGCCCTCGACGAGGGCGCCCTCCTCGGCCGCCGCCACCAGCTTCATCACCAGGTCGTCGGGCAGCGGCTCGGTGCGCAGGCCCTGAGACTCGTCGCGCTTGTGGCGCCGGTAGAGGGCGGAGCGCTCGTCGATCATCGCCGACACATAGGTCGTGTAGGCGATCCACGCGGCCGTGGCCTTCTCGCGCACGTCGTCGAACTCGGGGCCCTCGCCCGCCGAGCCGCCCGCCATCATGTCGTCGGACCAGCGCCAGAAGTTCTCACGGTCCTCGACCGGGAGGCCCATCAGCTCGGCGATCACGGTGATCGGCACGGCCACCGCGATGTCGGTGACGAAGTCGCACTCCCCCCGGGCCGCCACCTCGTCGATGGCGGCGTCGGCCAGGGCGCGGATGTGGTCCTCGAGGGCCCGCACCGCCTTGGGGGTGAAGCCCTTGTTGATCAGCCGGCGCTGGGCCTGGTGCTTCTCGCCGTCGTAGCCGATGAGGGAGAGGTCGACCGACGGGTCGGGGCGGATGCCCTTGCCCGAGCAGAAGGTGGCGTCGTTCACCGACACCTTCACCACGTCGTCGAAGCGCGACAGCACCCACAGCTGGTTCTTCTCGTCCCAGTGCACCGGGTCGTTGTCGCGCAGCCAGGTGTAGGTGGGGTGCGGATCCCCCTGGTAGAGCTGCGGGTCGAGCACGTCGATGCTCGAGCCGTCCACGTCCGACCGGTCGATGGTGGTCATTCGCTCCCCCTCGGGTGCCGCGCCCGCGCGTCGCGAGGCGTTGACGACGACGCTAAGCAAACGATCGTTGGGGAAGAAGTGACGAAAGGCCCGAGAGGGCGTACCCCTCGGGCCTTTCGTCGCACTGCGCTGACGGGCGGCGGGGCGTGACGCCCCGGCCGGCCCGGTGTCGGCGGGTGCCGGGTGCTACTTGGCGAGCACCCGGTCGGTCTGCTCGCGCTGCTCGAAGATGAGGCGCACGAGCCAGTAGCGGAAGTACCGGCGCAGCGACATCACGATGAACAGGCCGGTGGCGGCGACGGTGAGCGTGAGGCCGAACACCCCCATGGCGCTGAAGTCGTTCTGCTCCAGCACGCTGGTCGTGCCGTGGGTCTGCAGCCAGCCCATGAGCGAGAGCACGATGCCGGCGATCATGCCGAGGATCGACAGGATCAGCCAGGCGCGTTCGGGGTTCGCCCGCCCGCCCGTGACCTTGAGCTTGTCGACCTCGCTCTGGAACTCCTGGAGGCGAGGCGACGACGGGGTGCTGCTGGCATCCATCTCGGTGGCGGTCATGTCCTGCGTGTCCTCCATGGTCAGACTCTGGTGGTCTCTGCGGTGGCGCCGAGGTAGGCGTCAGCCAGTTCCTCGGCGATCTCGGCGGGTGGTCCGGTACGGGTGATGCGGCCGTGCAACATGATCGAGGCGATGTCCGCGACGCCCAGCACGGCCTGGGCGAACTGCTCGACGACGAGGATCGAGATCCCCTGGGACGCCAGCTCGGCGACCCGTTCGTACAGCTCCTCGACGATGAGGGGCGCGAGGCCCATCGACAGCTCGTCGAGCAGCAGCAACGCTGGGTTGGTGGCCAGGGCACGCGACATGGCGAGCATCTGCTGCTCGCCGCCCGACAGCGTGCCGGCCACCTGCTTGCGGCGTTCCTTCAACCTCGGGAACTGGGTGAACGCCTTGTCCTGCACCTCGGCGAAGGGGGTGCCGGCATGGGTGAACATCCGGAGGTTCTCGGTGACGGTGAGGTTCGGGAAGATGCCCCGGCCCTCGGGCACCAGGCACACCCCCGACCGCGCCAGCGCGTCGGACGACGCACCCTGGACCTCGCGGCCGCTGATGAGCAGCTGGCCGCCGGAGGGCACGATCTGCCCGCTGCAGACCCCGAGGGTGGTGGTCTTGCCGGCGCCGTTGGGGCCGAGCAGGGCGTGCACCTGGCCGGGCTCGACGGTGAGGTTCACACCGTGGAGCACGTCGATGGTGCCGTAGCCGCCCCGAAGGTTCCGGAGCTCGAGGATGGCGTTCATGCGGGCACCTCCGCGGTGGGCTCGGCGAGAGCGCCGAGATAGGCGGCCTGGACCTTCGGATCGGCCTGGACCTCGGCGGGCGTGCCCTGGGCGATGATCCGACCGAAGTCGAGCACGTAGATGTACTGACAGGTGCCCATGACGAAGGACATGTCGTGCTCGACGAGCAGGATGCCCAGTCCGTCGGCGGCGAGGCGCCGCAGCAGCACGGCCATCTCCTCGGTCTCGTCCTCGGTGAGGCCCGAGGAGGCCTCGTCGAGCAGGAGCACCTTGGGGTCGAGGGCGAGGGCCCGGGCCAGCTCGACGAGCCGAGCCGTACCGGTGGGCAGCGTGCCCACCATGAAGTCGGCGACGTCGGCGATGCCGACCCGCTCGAGCATCTCGTCGGCCACCGCACCGGCGTCGAACTTCGACTTGTCCCAGGCCCGCCGCTGCTCGGCGGCCACCAGCACGTTCTCCCGGGCCGAGAGGCTGCTGAAGGCCTCCAGCTTCTGGAAGGTGCGGGCGATGCCCATGCGGGCCCGGCGGTACGGGCTCTTGTTGGTGATGTCGGTGCCTTCGAGCACCACATGGCCCTGGGTCGGCTCCTGGAGCCCGGTGATCACGTTGAACAACGTGGTCTTCCCGGCACCGTTGGGGCCGATCAGGCCGGTGATGAAGCCCGACTGGACCTCGACGCTGGCGTTCGACACCGCCTGGAGCACGCCGAAGCGCACGACGATGTCGTCAGTGGTGAGGATCACGCTCACTGGCCGACCTCCGTGTTCCCGGCACCGACGGGTGCGCGGTCCGAGCCGTTGCCGTTGCCCTGACCCTCGGGGTGGAGGGCACCGACGGCGCTCGCCTCGGGCACCAGCGGGTGCTCGTCGAGCTCGTCGGCCACGTGGAGCACCCGGTCGAGCTGGGAGATCTTGTCGGGCGTGAAGGGCCGGCTGAGGCCCAGCTCGCCGATCTCGTCGCGGCCGATGTTCTGCTCCCGGAGCTTCGCCACCGCGAGCTCCTTCTCCTCCTTGGCGTCCTGTCGCCAGGGGAGCATGGAGGCGAGGTCTCGGCCGGCGTAGAACACCGCCCCCTCGGGCCGGAACGCCATGGTGATGGCGGCGATGCCGGGGCCGATGAGCTCGATGGCGCTCATCCAGCTGGGGTCGCCCAGGAGCTCCTTCAGCGCAGGGAACGAGGCCAGCCCGATGACGGCCATGAAGGCGGCGATCGGGTAGCGCACGCCCTGCACGGCGAGCAGCAGGACCAGCGGCAGGCCGGCGAACAGCGGGAAGGAGTCGACCCGCAGGGCGCCGGACGAGATGCCGAGCATGCAGCCGGCGAAGCCGGCGACGGCGCCCGACAGAGCGAACACCAGGACCTTCTGCACGGTGAGGTTCACGCCGATGGTGGCCGACGCGGCCGGGCTGTCGGAGAGGGCGATCCAGCGCCGGGCGAAGCGGCCCCGGCGCATCAGCATGAAGCCGAGCATGAAGATGCAGAAGATCAGCGCCAGGAAGATGACGAAGGCCTGACGATCGCCGGAGTTGGTGCTGATGCTGAACCCGAACAGCTTGAGCGGCTTGAACAGGGTGCCGCTCGCCGACGGATCGATCATCTCCGGATGCCGGACGATCACCTTGTCGGCGAACTCGGCGAAGGCCAGGGTGGCGAGCGCCAGGTAGAGGCCCTTGAGCCGCAGCGCCGGAAGGGCCACCGCCACACCGACCACGGCGCACACCGCCATGACGAGCAGGATGCCCTTCGGGTCGCCGTTCTGGCCGCCGAAGTGGCTGAACAACACGGCGCCGATGCCGGCGATGGCGAAGTTGGCGAAGCTCACCTGGCCCGCCCAGCCGATGAGCGGCACGAGCGACAGCGTGACCACGCCCAGCACCATGAAGCCGGCGCCGCGGCCCAGCCACACGTCGGAGCGCTCACCGAAGTTGGTGCCGAACCAAGGGATCCAGCCCTTGGCCCAGAAGGTCACGATGAGGAAGACCACGAGCGAGCCGACGAGCGCCTCCCACGGCTTGGTGAGCCGCTCGGTGCGCTTGGTGATCTTGATCTTGCCGGTCTCGAGGCGGGCCTGGGGCAGGAAGAGCAGGGCGATGAACAGGATCACCGCGGGGATGGCCTCCGGGGCGTAGCTCCAGTTCTGGTCGAAGCTGAGGAACACGCCGGCGAAGGACTTCGAGAGACCGATGATGAGGCCGCCGGCGATCGCCCACGGGATGCTCTTGAGCTGGGCGATGGCGGCCGCCGCGGCGGCCACGACGATCAGCAGCGCGAGGTTGTCGACGACGAGGCCGGTCTCCGGGGCGATGAGGATGCCGGCCAGGCCGGCGGTCATGCAGCCGAGGGCCCAGGACGCACCACTGACCACCGAGGGCTTGGCGCCGGTGAGGCCGGCCAGGCTGCGGCTGTCGACCACGGCGCGCATCGAGATGCCGAGGCGGGTGCGGTAGAGCAGCCAGCGCAGCAGCACGGCGATGCCGATGGCGACCAGGACGGTGATGATGCGGTGCCAGGTGGCGGTGACGTCGCCGATCTTGACGCCGCTGGTGTCGCGGAAGAACTGCGGGAGGGTACGGGCCGTCGTGGGCTTCCAGACGGTGAGCGTGATGCCCATGAACGAGAGCATGAGGCCCACCGTCACCATGAGCTGCACGACCAGCGATGCGTTCTGGAGCCGCCTCATGATGAGACGGTCGAGACCGATGCCGATGAGCGGGGCCAGGATGCCCAGCACCACCACCAGCGAGACCAGCGTGGGCCACCCCCACTCGACCGAGCACTGCCAATAGGCGAAGGCCAGGAAGCAGCCGATGGCCGCGTGGGCGAAGTTGAAGATGCCGGTTGTGGCGTAGGTGACGACGAGGCCACCGGCGAGGATGGCGTAGATGCCACCAAGCGCGATGCCCACGACGAGGAACGTCGTGATGTTCTTCGCGCTGATCGGGTTGCCGCCCCAGTTGGCGACGATCACGTACAGCACGAGTGCGGCCACGACGATCGCCGAGATCGCCTTCGGTGAGACCTTGAGCGACATGTTCCCCCCGGGAAGCGCTCGAATGGGTGTGGATCGGATCGGGTGGGGCCCGGCGTGACCGTCGGGCCCCACCCACATCCGTTACTGCTCTTGCTTCACTGCAGTGGCACCGGAATGCGGTGCTACTGGACCTTCTGGGCCTCGACGGTGGGGTCGAGGGTGACGGTCGTGAGGTAGTCCGGGTTGCAGTCGAGCTTGCCCTTCTCCGTGGGCGTGGCTCGGACGAACTCACCGTTCTCCACCTTGACGATCACCATGCAGTCGGAGAACCCGCCCTTGGGGTTCTTCGCACCCATCCAACCGTTGGCGTCGAACGAGGTGATCCCGCTCAGCGCCTTCAGGAGGTTCGCACGGGTGATGGCGTTGGGGCCGTCGGTCTCGACGATCTTGTCGACGGCCTCCTGGAACAGCACCGCCGCCATCCAGGCCTGGGCACCGAAGGAGTCGGGCGTCGACACGGAGGCGAGGTAGTTGTCGAGCTCCGTGTTGGAGCCCTTGTCCTCGAACGGGAGGAACTGCATCCAGGTGTAGGTGCCCTCGACGTCGGCGCCGGCGGCCTTGAACTTATTGGTGTAGCAGGCGAGCGAGCACGCCCACACCTTGACGTCGGTGAGGCCCTGGGCAGCAGCCTCACGTCGGATGTTGATCATCACGGCGTCGTTCGAGCCGTTGTAGACGTAGTTGACGCCCGAGCTGCTGGCGGTCTGCACGAGCGGCGTGTACGCCGACTGCTCGCTGCGGCCCGACACCTTGTAGGCACCGACCCACTCGACACCGGCCTGCTTCTGGCCCTCGATCTGGTAGGTCGCCGACTGCACCGTGGTGGGCAGATCGCCGGGAACCAGGAAGATGCCCTTCAGCGGCGAGGCCAGGGTCTCGTAGTACTTGGTGGACCCGACGAACGCCTTCAGCGGACGGCTGCCGGTCGGCGGGGTCCCATCCGGCGGGCACGTCTCGGCGATGCCCTGGATGATGTACGAGTTCTTGGCGCACTGCTCATTGACGTCGTTGGCCAGCGCCGAGATGTTCGGGAGGCCCGTGGGCTGCCCGGCCGCATCGGCGCAGGTGTTGAGCTCGGTGACGTCCGGGTTGAACAGCGAGTTGCCGCCCACCGCAGCCAGTGCGGTCTTGCAGGCGTTGATCTGGCCGTTCTTGGACTCTTCCGGCGTGAGCTTGGAGTCCCAGGTCTCGACGCTCAGCTTGCGGCAGCCGATGCCGCCGTTGGCGTTGATGTACTTCTCGAAGCCCTTGAGGGCGTCGACGTTGCCCTGGAACAGACCGGGCGCCAGAGGCGACCCGGTGTCGGCCATCACCTGGACGGTGATCGTCTCAGCGGTGACGCCGGTTTCGGTCGCCTCCAGCGTCACGCCGTCACACTTGGCGTTGGCCGCCGCGGTGGTCGGCGTGTCGCCGGCCGGCTCCGCAGCCTTGTCCGAATCACTGCGACCGCAGGCTCCGGCGAGAAGGCCGGCTGCCAAGAGCAGACCAAGCCATCGATATCGCTTCACTCGTTTCCCCCTGTTGGTGTTTCGATTGCGGCAGGACCTTAACCGAAACAAGCAACCCTGTGTGACGACCGGCACAGAGTGGGGCCGGCGGTCGCGCCGCCGGCCCCGAAACCCTGTCGTTTACTGGATCTTCTGTGCTTCGACCACCGGGTCGAGGGTGACCTTGGTGATGTACGCCGGGTTGCAGTCCAGCGTGCCGGTCTCGGCCGGGAGGATCCGCTCGTAGGACCCCGACTTCATCTGCATGATGACCATGCAGTCGGAGAAGCCCTGCTTCGGGTCCTTGGCACCCATCCAGCCGTTGGCGTCGAACGAGTCGATGCCGTTGAGGGCGGCGAGCAAGCTCGCCCGGGTGATGGCATTGGGACCGTCGGCCTCGACGATCGAGTCGACCGCCTGCTGGAACAGCACCGCAGCCATCCAGGCCTGGGCACCGAAGCTGTCGGGCGTGGCCACCGAGGCGAGGTAGTTGTCGAGCTCCTGGTTGGAGCCCTTCTCCTCGAACGGGATGAACTGCGCCCAGGCGTAGGTGCCCTCGACGTCGGCACCCGCGGCCTTGAACTTGTCGGTGTAGCAGGCCAGCGAACACGCCCAGATCTTGACGTCGGTGAGGCCCTGGGCCGCCGCCTCCCGGCGCATGTTGATCATGGCCGTGTCGTTGGAGCCGTCGTAGATGTAGTTGGCGTTGCTGTTCTTGGCGATCTGCACGCGAGGCGTGTAGGCCGACTGCTCGTCACGGCCGGACACCTTCACCGCACCGATCCACTCGACGCCCTGCTCGGCCTGGGCCTTGATCTGGTAGGTGGCCGACTGCACGGTGGTGGGCAGATCGCCCGGCACCATGAACAGGCCGACCAGGTTCGGCTCGAGGGTCTTGTAGTAGTCGAGCTGGCCGATGAAGGCGGTGAACTCACGGGAACCCGTGAGCGGTGTGCCGTCGGCGTTGCAGGGCTCGGCGGTGCCCTGGATGATGAACGAGTTCAGCGAGCACTGCTCGTTGACGTCGTTGGCCAGTGCCGAGACGTTGGCCAGGCCGGTGGCCGCACCCTTGGAGTCGGCACACGTGTTCATCTCCGAGACATCCGGGTTGAACAGCGAGTTGCCACCGACGAGAGCCAGCGCCGTCTTGCAGGCGTTGATCTGGCCGTTCTTGGTCTCCGACGGGTCGAGCTTGGAGTCCCAGGTCTCGACCTTCAGCTTGCGGCAGCCCACACCACCGTTGGCGTTGATGTACTTCTCGTAGCCCTTCAGCGCATCGACGTTGCCCTGGAACAGGCCGGGCGCCAGCGGCGAACCCGTGTCGGCCATCACCTGGATGGTGATGGTGTCGGCGGAGACCCCCGTGTCGGTCGCCTCCAATGTCACGCCGTCGCACTTGGCGTTGGCCGCCGCGGTGGTCGGCGTGTTGCCTGCCGGTTCAGCCGCCTTGTCCGAATCACTCCGCCCGCAGGCTGCGGCAACGAGCCCCAGCGCCACGAGCAGGCACAGCAAACGATGTCGCTTCACGCGCACCCCCCTGGTCGGTTTCGACTGCAGCGCGGACGCTAACCGAAACGGTCGTCGGATGTGTGACGAATGGCACACATGGACCAAGGGGGTGTCCCCGCCGCTACTTCACGGCGACGGGGTTCACCGGCGAGCCGACGCCCATCTCGACCGGCTCCGGCGAGGCCGAGAGCAGGAAGGTGTACTGGCCGTCGTCGGCACAGTCGGCGGCCAGCTCCTCGAGGTCCCAGTGCTGGCCCTGGGTCATGCCCATGTCGACGAGGTGCAGCAGGTGCACCGGCAACGGCATGGTGTCGACCTCGCTCGGGAAGACCTCGAAGGTGCCGTGGTCGACGGCCACCGCGGCGACGTCGTGGTCACGGAACCACTCGACCGTCTGCAGCGAGGGGCCGGGGGCGGTCATGTTGTAGTTGAGCTTGTCGCCGGCCTTCAGCAGCTGCATCACGCCGGTGCGGATGAGCACGACGTCGCCGGGCAGCACCTCGGCCTTGGCCAGTTCGACCGCGGCGTCGAGGTCGTCGGGGGTGAGCGGGTAGCCGCCGTCGAGCTGATCGACACCCTTGGCGCGGGCCACGTCGAGGAGGATGCCGCGTCCGACGAGGGTCTTCACGTGGTCGATGCCGAGGATGGTGGAGCCCTCGGCGGTGATGCTGTCGGCCGGGTAGCCGTTGTAGAGCCGCCCGCCGTAGCTGGCGTGGGCGAGGCCGTCCCAGTGGGTGGCGGCCTGGAGCGTCAGCACGATCATGTCGTCGCTGAACTGCGGGCCCTCGGGGTCGAGGATGCTCGGGTTGTTGATCTCGAGCATCGTGTGCAGCGGGTTCTGGCGCTTGCCGATGAAGCCCATCTGCGGGCCGTTGATCGACAGCGGGATGGCGAGCGAGAACGCCCGGCCGGTGACCACCGACGCGGCGGCGCGGCGGCGGGCCTCGGCGTCGATGAGGTTGAGCGTGCCGATGCGGTCGTCGTCGCCCCACCTCCCCCAGTTGCGGACCTTGGCGGCGAGCTCGTGGAACTCAGGGGTGAGCGGCATGGTGCCTCCGGGGGGAGAAGGGGGTGGGTGCGAGAACGCTTTGCCGACGAACCATCGCCGGCGACGGGCCGTCGGTCAGCAGCTGATGCCGCCGTCGGCGACGACGATCGAGCCGGTCATGTAGCTGGCCTCGTCGGAGCCGAGGAAGGCATAGGTGTTGGCCAGCACCGCGGGCGCGGCGGGCGCGATGTTGTCGCGCGACATCTTCTTCAAGCGGTTCCAGTCGCCGCCGTCGGGCGGGATGAACTGGCCGTACAGCGGCGTCTCGACACCGCCCGGCGCCACGGCGTTGATGCACAGCGGCGGGTCGTACTCCGTGGCGAGGGCCTTGGTCAGCATGACCACGCCGCCCTTGGACGCGCAGTACGCGGCACTCCACGGCTGCCCCATCACGCCGGCGGTGGACGCCGTGTTCACGATGGCGCCCTTCCCCCGCTCGACCAGCTGCGGGAGCACCGCTCGGCAGACGTTGAACGTGCCCGTCAGGTTCACGGCGACGATGCGCTCGAACTTCGCCGGGTCGACGGTGTGGCTCTCGTCGAAGGCGCCGATGCCGGCCACGTTGAAGAGCACGTCGATCGGGCCGAGGTCGTCGGTGGCGGCGGCCACGACGGCCTCCACCGCGGCGAAGTCGGTGACGTCGCAGGCGAAGGCGCGGGCGGCACCGCCGATGCCGGCCGCGGTGGCCTCCACGTTGGCGGCGACGAGGTCGAGGCAGGCCACACGGCCACCCTCGGCCGCGACCCGTTCGGCCACGGCGCGGCCGATGCCGGAGCCGGCTCCGGTGACGATGACGGTCTTGCCGGCGTAGCGCTGGTCCACTGGTGCTCCTCGGGGGGTGATGGGTGGGATGCGCCCGTCCGGGCGCGACGGAGCCGGGCCGAGGCCCGGCTCCGGTGGGGCTCAGTCGAAGGTCAGGACGCCGCGGGCGACGCCGCCGCTCTCCATGTCGTGCACCGCGTCGTGGAAGCCCTCGAGCGGGTAGGTGTTCGTGACCAGCTCGTCGAGCAGGAACTCACCACGGCGGTAGAGGTCGACGATCTGGGGCATGTGCACGTGGGGGCTGTAGGAGCCCGCCCGCACGCCGATGACGCCGCGCTCGTTCTGGGTGAAGTCCTGGTACGGCAGCTCGAACTTGGCGTCGCCACCGGGCGTGCCGATGATGACCACGTTGCCGCCCCAGTCGAGCATCTTCAGGGCGTTGAGCGTGATCTCCGGGCGGGCGACCACGTCGTAGACCCAGTCGACACCGCCGGCGCCGAACGGGCCGTAGAGCTCGCCCTCCTTGAACGGGACGAGGGTGCGGACCTGGTCGACGATGTCGTCGGCGCGGCCGTCGAGGAAGTCGGTGGCGCCGAACTGACGGGCCAGCGCCTCCTTCTGCGGGTCGACGTCGATGGCGATGATGCGGCTGGCCCGCTTCA
Organism: uncultured Actinomycetes bacterium; assembly: GCA_963702555.1. Lineage (GTDB taxonomy): Bacteria > Actinomycetota > Acidimicrobiia > Acidimicrobiales > Acidimicrobilacustridaceae > CAMFLJ01. The sequence continues at coordinate 301,632 of CAVPCW010000010.1, read as the reverse complement.
CCCGCAGGGCCTGGAGGGCGTTGAGGCCCACGCCGCCACAGCCGTAGACGACGGCGGTCTGGCCGACCTCGACGTTGGAGCGGTACATCACCGCGCCGGCGCCGGTCATGACGCCACAGCCGACGAGGCAGGCCGAGGTGAACGGCACGTCCTTCGGGATGGCGACGGCCTGGATGGCCTTGACCACGGTGCGCTCGGTGAACACCGACGCGCCGGCGAAGTTCCAGCAGGCGTCGCCGTTGAGCGTGAACGGCTGGGTCATGTTGCCGAGGGTCTGGCGGCAGCGGGTGGGCTTGCCGGCGCCGCAGGCCTTGCACATGCCGCAGGCGGCGAGGGTGGAGATGATGACGTGGTCGCCGACGACGACGTTGGTGACGCCGGTGCCGACCTGCTCGACGATGCCGGCACCCTCGTGGCCCAGCACGGCCGGGGCCGGCCAGTTGAACATGCCGGCGGCGGCGGTGATGTCGGAGTGGCAGACGCCCGCCGCCATGATCTTGACGATGACCTCGCCGGGTCCCGGGTCGCGGACCTCGAGCCCGTCGAGGACCTCGGCGCCCTTGTCGCCCGTGTAGACGATGCCCTTCATGGTGTTCCCCCCAGGGAGATCATCGGCCCGCCGACGGTGCGGCGGGCCCGGTTCCGGTGTGTGCGGTGATCGGGATGGTGCGGTGCTGCGGGTGCGACGTGGTGGAGATCAGGCCGGCCAGACGACCGACTGGAGCTCGGTGTAGGCCTCGAGGCCCCAGTCGCCGCCGTCACGGCCGACGCCCGAGAGCTTGAAGCCACCGAACGGCACCTCGTGGTGGCGCTGCACGGTGTTGATGCCCACGCTGCCCGAGCGGATCTGCCTGGCCAGCCCGTAGGCGCGGGCGCCATCCTCGCAGAAGACGTAGGACAACAGGCCGAAGTCGCTGTCGTTGGCGATGCGGATCGCCTCGTCCTCGTCGTCGAAGGGGACGACCACGACGACCGGGCCGAAGATCTCCTCGCGCACCGGGCTCATGCCGTTGTTGCAGCCGGCGAGCAGGGTCGGGCCGACGTAGAAGCCCTTGTCCATGCCCGGGTCGCGTCCGTCGACGACGAGCTCGGCGCCCTCGTCGATGCCGTTCTGGATGTGGCCGAGGATGCGGTCGCGCTGGATGCCCGAGATGACCGGGCCCACGACGGTGTCGGCCTGGAGGGGGTCTCCGACCTTGAGGGCCTTGGCGGCCTCGGCCAGCCTGCCGACCAGCTCGTCGTAGCGGCTGCGGTGGACGATCACCCGGGTGGGAGCGGTGCAGATCTGACCCGAGTGGAAGGCCCACACCGAGGTGATGCCGGTGACGGCCTTGTCGATGTCGGCGTCGGCGGTGACGACGCAGGCGCCCTTGCCACCGAGCTCCTGGAGCTGGCGCTTCATCGTGCGGGCGCCGGCCTCCACGATCTTGATCCCGACCTGGGTGGAACCGGTGAAGCTCACCATGTCGACGTTGTCGTCGTCGACGAGCACGGCGCCGACCTCGGCCTTGGCCCCGGTGACGATGTTGACGACGCCCGGCGGGAAGCCGACCTCGTCGAGGATCTTGGCCAGCTCGATGACGCAGAGCGGGTCCTGCGGGGCCGGCTTCATCACCACGGTGCAGCCCACGGCGAGGGCCGGGGCGATCTTGCCGACCATGTTGACGGTCGGGAAGTTGTAGGGGGAGATGCAGGCGACGACGCCGACCGGCAGCCGGTTGACGACACCACCCATGAGGGCGCCGGCGGCCAACGGGGTGGCACCGATCGGCTGCGGCGGAAGGCCCCGGGTGAGGTCGGTCATGGCCCCGCGGGCGTAGCGGTCGAAGCGGCTGATGGCCACGGGGATCTGCATGAGCGAGCCCACCGAGGAGGTGGCGCCGGCCTCGGCGATCACGAGCGGGATCAGCTCGGGCGTCCGCTCGGCGAGGCGCTTGCCGGCGGCCTCGAGCAGGGCGGCGCGCTCACGGGGATCGGTGCGGCTCCAGGCCGGGAAGGCGTCGGCGGCGGCCTGCGTGGCGGCCCGCACGTCGTCGGCGGAGGCCTCGGGCGCCTCGGCCACGACCTCTTCGGTGGCCGGGTTGATGATCTCGTAGGTGCCGTCGCTGCCGTCGCGCCACTCACCGCCGATGAGCTGGCGATATCCCGATGTCGTCGTCGTCGTCCCCATGAGTTCTGACGATACGTCAGAGAATCGCGGACGTCACAACGACGAGGACCCCGGGCAGGGGCCCGGGGTCCTCGTGACGATCGGTGCGGCGGACGCCGCGTTCAGCGCTCGGATCAGGGCAGCAGGACGCCGTCGATCACGTGGATGACGCCGTTGTCGGTGACGATGTCGGTCTTCACCACGTTCACCGTGTTGCCCTTGGCGTCGGTGATGGTGACCTTGTCGCCGCTGACCGTGATGGTGATGTCCTCACCGTTCACCGTCTTCACCGGACCCGTCGTCACGTCGGCGGCCATGACCTCACCCTGCACCACGTGGTAGGTGAGGATCGACTTCAGCTCGGCCGGGGTGAGGCCTTCGAGGGTGCCGGCGGGCAGCTTGGCGAAGGCGTCGTCGGTGGGAGCGAAGACAGTGAAGGGGCCGGGGCCCGAGAGCGTTTCGACGAGGCCGGCGGTGGTGACGGCCTTCACGAGGGTGGAGAACTGCGCGTCGCCTGCGGCGGCGGACACGATGGTGGACGCCTCGGCCGCGGCCATGGTGGTCGTGGTCTCCGACTTCGAGTCGGAGCTGCTGCTCCCGCAGGCTGCGAACAGCAGGCTCACGGCGGCGATGGCGCCGACCAGTACGGCGGTCTTCTTCTTGGTGGTGTTCACAGGATCTGCTCCGGTTGTGTAGAGAACGTGGACCGGTCCGTCCCGGTCGGAGCTAATTAACACTAAATCCGGAGGACTATTCCCGGTCTGTCGGATTCCTTTCCGGATCCCCGCGATCAGCGGGACGGGAGCGGGGCCCGGCCCGCCGCGATCCAGTCCGTCCTGGACCAGATGTCGTGGTTCTCGCCCCAGGCCACCGCCCCGCCACCGAGGTCCCATCGCACCAGGTTCAGCACCGCGTACAGGTCGTTGCCGGCGTCGACCGACTGCCGGTTGCGGCACTCACCGCGCACGACGAGGCGGCGGCCGAGGGCGTCGGTGGCGTCGACCACCACCGCCGTCGGGAAGTCACCGTCGAGCTCGGTGCGACGCTCCCCCGCCACCAGCCGCGCGGCCTGCCCGTCGACCTGCCAGTACCCGCCGGTGATCGCGTCGCGGCCGTCGGGATCGGGGTTCACGTAGACGAAGAAGGCGTTCCCGTCGACCGCGGTGCCGTGGGCGTTCCCGAGCCGCAGGCCGGGCCGCATCGTGCGTGGGCCCCACGAGCGGTCGCGGACCGACGCGCAGTCGACGTCATGCCAGTGGTCGCGGAGGCGCACCCTCCCCTGCACCCGCCCGGGCTGCTCGAGGTGGCCGTCGAACATCCCCGGCGACTCCTCGGGGGCGACGGGGTTCGGCTCCATCAGGGCCCGGAAGGTGAGGTCGAGCTCGAGGGCGTCGGTGCGGTGACGGATCCGGTACGCCTCCAACGGCTCGAGGCACTCGAGGTGGAACCCGTCGGCGGTCCGCAGGTCACGCAGATCCGGCGGCGCGGTGAGCTCGGCGGTCCAGGCGTCGTAGGCGAGGTAGCGGTTCTCGCCCCGCCAGGCGCTGACGGCCCCGCCCTGGACGCCCTCGTTGGGCCGGAACCACACGCGGACGTGGACCGACGCGTCGAGGTCCGGCAGCCAGAACGGGAACCAGGCCGTCTCGATCCACGTCGGGTCGTCGGAGGTCGGCGGGTGGTAGCCGTCGTCCTCCGGGACGACCGACGGCTCGGGCGGGTTGCCGACGATGGTCACCGGACCTCCAGTCGTTGCGGGTGGCGGTCGGCGAGCTCACCCAGGAGGGGCTCGAGCAGCATCGACTCTCGGATGAGGTGGCGCGCGACGTAGGTGACGACGTCGACCTCCCGGTCGGCCTCAGCGGCGATCAGCGCGACCTCCGCCAACCCCTCCTCGACGGAGCCCGGGCGCCGGCCCAGCAGGTGGGTCAGCTGGTCGAGCTCGCGGCGGTCGCGGTCGGCGCCGAAGCGCAGCCGGTGATCGACCACACCGAGGACACCGGCCACGCCGTGGGCCCGGCGACGGGCGACCACGTCGGTGAGCGCGGGCTCGACGGTCTCGCGCTGGTCGCGCCAGGCATGGGCCACGGACCGCAGCTCGTCGGTCAGCGCCCCGGCCTCGAACGGCGCCTCGTCGGGACGCTCGACGCCGACGGCGTCGCACAACGCCAGGGCGGCGGCCCGCATCAGCATCGTCCGGTACATGGTGAGCTCGGCCCGGTCGGTGGCCGGGTCGTCGAACCCGAGCCCGAGCCCGATCAGCATCGAGTTCCGCACCAGCACGAGCACCCGGTACCACCCGACCGCGGCGAGGTCGACCGCCGGCCCGCCGGCTGCCTCGTACTCGGCGTAACGGGTCGGGAGGTCGCCGACCGGCGTGGCCATGTCGCGCACCGCGATGGCCGCGAGGTCCTCCATCGGGTCGCCCCAGTGGGCCACCTCCCAGTCGAGGACCGCCGTGACCCTCCCGCCGGCCGCCAGGAAGTTCCCCGGGCCCATGTCGCTGTGCACGAGCGCGGTGCGCCCGGTGTCGGGAGGGACGTGGCGGCGCAGCCACGCCAGCCCCGAGCAGAAGAGCGGGTGGAGGTCGTCGCCGATGATCGCCGCCACCCCTTCGAGCGCCGCCAGCTGGGCCGCGGCGTGGTCGGTGCCGGGGGCCGGTGCCGGGAGGTGGGCGATGTCGAGGTCGGCCGGGTCGAGCCGGTGAAGGGCCGCGGTGACCTCCATCAGGTGGCCTGCGGTCGGCTCGCGCTCGCGCTCGTCGTCGACCGCGGGGAAGTCGCTACGGCCGGGAACCCGCTCGAGCAGCACCACCCGCAGGCCGGCGTCGGCGCCGTGCACCTGCGGCACGGGGACATCGGTGGCGGCGAGCGCGGCCAGCACCGCGGCGTCGCGCGACGACCCGCCACCCCGACCCGTGTCACGGAGGAGGAACAGCTCCTGGCGGTCGCCGTCGCGGTCGACGTCGACCGACCACGCCGTGCGGCTCGCGCCGGCGAGGTGACGCGTCGCGCCGACCACCCGCCCCCCGGTGACGTCGGCGACCCACTCCTCGAGCTCGACCGGCAGCCCTCCGTCGGCCATCAGAAGAACGAGGTGAGGGTCGTCTTCGCCGCCGCCACGTCGGCCTCCCTGGTGACCACGAGGGTGGGGCTGTTGTCGATGTCCATGAACGTCTGGAGGTCGGCCCAGTGGGCCCGCCCGGCGTCGGTGCCCTCGTAGAAGGCGGAGGTGGCCGTCATGCTCTCGACGTCCGGCCAGTGGTTCTCGGCGATGCCGACGTAGTCGGTCCCCCCGACCACCATCATCAACCGGTTCTTGGTGATGTAGGGATGGTCCTTCAGGTCGAACTCCTGGGTGTGGCGGGTCCAGCGCTCGAAGAACTCCTCGTCGGTGAAGCCCTCCCGCTTCTTCACCAGCGTGAACGACACGATCATCCCGACCCCCCGGCTCGACGACGGGCCGAACGGTACCCTCCGACCGGACACGTCGGGCCACCCGGGGTCCGATCGGAGGGGGAACGTGACCGACCGCCGCTACAGCCTCGAGGAACTGCAGGACCGCGCCGCCATCGCCGACCTGTACGACCGCCAGCTCGCCGCCGCCGAGGCGTGGGACCTCGAGACCTACGACACGACCTTCACCCCTGACGCGGAGATCGACATGCGCGACTTCGGGCAGGGAGCGCTGCGCTACCCGGACTACCGGGCCTGGCTGGCGTCGCTGCGCACGATCATGGTCGACGCGCAGCGGCTCACGGGCGGACTGCGCCTGGACCTCGACGGCGACACCGCCACGACCCGGGTGCCGGTCGCCTGCTTCGTGACGATGGAGTTCGACGGCACCCGGTCGCTCATCTCGACGGGCATCTTCTACAACGACACCCTCCGCCGCACCGGCGAGGGGTGGCGGATCGCTGGGCGCTACGAGGAGCTCAACTGGTCAGGCACCCCCTGAGCCGACCTCGGCGAGGTGAGGGGTGAGCGAGCGCGGGAGGACGACTCAGGCGTTCAGCGGCGCGATGACGGTCTCGCCGAAGGCGGCGATGGCCCGCCGCCGGTCGTCGACGGTGGCCGTGGGGGCACCGCTGCGGTCGCCCTTGAGCATCGCCGGGGCGGCCAGGAAGCCGGTGACGCCGCGCTCGGCGAAGCGCCGGAAGTCGGAGGGGTTGGTGGTGTAGAGGCCGAGGATGACCTCGAAGCCGTCGTCACCGAGGCGCCGGCCCTCGGCCTCGAGGGCGGCGTCGAGGCGGTCGAGCACGGCATCGGCGTCCTCGACGGGGTAGGCCGTGCCGATCCAGCCGTCGTTGCGCGCCGACGCGCCGCAGCGCCGGCTCGGAGTGGCCCCCGATCCACACGGGCACGGTGCCGCCGGGCGCGGCGGGCGACATGGTGACGGTGGGGAACGAGTAGAAGCGGCCGTCGTGGCTCACCGGCTCGCCGGTCCAGAGCTTGCGACAGACCTCGAGGCCCTCGTCGGTGCGGGCCCCACGGGTGTGGTGGTCCTCGCCGAGGATGTCGAACTCCTCCTTCATCCACCCGACACCCGCGCCCAGTGCGACCCGACCGCCGGAGACGGCGGCCGCCGACGACGCCAGCTTGGCGACCTCCACCGGGCGCCGCAGCGGGAACACGTACACGTTGTGCGAGAACCGCAGGCGCGTCGTGACCGAGGCCATGGCACCGATGGCGACCCAGGGATCGATCCACGGCGTGGCGGCGACCCAGCCGGGCTCGCCGTCGTCGTGGTACGGGTAGGCCGAGTCGAGCTCGTCGGGGAACAGGAGGTGGTCGGAGACGAGCACGCCCTCGAAGCCGGCGTCCTCACAGGCCATCGCCAGCGGTGCGAACACCTCGGGCGGCATCCACGCGGTGGTGTGCCAGAACCGGATCGTCATGGTGGCCCCCTTCGTCCCGCGGGCGCAGGAACGGCCGGACCCTACCGGCTGGCGCGGCAGCCCAGGACGTGTAATCTGACGAACCGTCAGAAACGTCGCCGGCCACGCCGGCTCGATGGGAGGGCTCATGCTCGACGAGGTCATCAAGGGTGGGACCGTGATCGACGGCACCGGGGCACCGGGCCGCGTGGCCGATGTCGGGATCCGCGACGGCCGCATCGTCGCGGTGGGCCAGGTCGACGAAGAGGCCGCCATCGTCACCGACGCCACCGGCCGCATCGTCATGCCGGGCATCGTCGACCCCCACACCCACTACGACGCGCAGCTGCTCTGGGACCCGGGCGCCACCCCGTCGGCCAACCACGGCGTCACCACCGTCATCGCCGGCAACTGCGGCTTCACCCTCGCTCCGCTGCGGCCCGACCCGGCCGAGGCCGACTACCTCCAGCGCATGATGTCGCGGGTCGAGGGCATGCCCCTCCCCGCCCTGCAGCAGGTCGACTGGAGCTGGGAGACCTTCGAGGAGTACCTGAACCTGCTCGAGGGCAAGATCGCCGTCAACGCCGGCTTCCTCGTGGGCCACTGCGCCATCCGCCGCTACGTCATGGGCCAGGAGTCCGTCGGCAACGAGGCCACGCCCGAGCAGATCGACGCCATGGTCGACGAGCTGCGCAAGGCCATCGAGGTCGGCGCCCTGGGTTGGTCGTTCACCAAGTCGGGCAGCCACAGCGACGGCGACGGCCAGCCCGTCCCCTCCCGCTGGGCCACCGACGAGGAGCTCATGGCCCTCGCCACCGAGACCGGCCGCCACGAGGGCACCACCCTCGAGGGCATCGTGGCCGGATGCCTCGACCGCTTCGCCGACGACGAGATCGAGCTGCTCGGCGACCTCAGCGCCGCCGCCAACCGACCCCTCAACTGGAACGTGCTCACCGTCGACAGCCGCGAGGCCGACCGGGCCCCCCGCCAGCTGTCGGCCTACGACAGCGCCCGGGCCAAGGGCGGCCGCGTGGTGGCGCTCACCATGCCGGTGCTGGTGCCCATGAACATGAACTTCCTCACGTTCTGCGGCATCTGGCTGCTCCCCGGTTGGCAGGAGGCGCTGTCGGTGCCGGTGGCCGAGCGCGTCGCCAGGCTGAAGGACCCCGAGGTCCGCGCGCAGCTGCTGGCCGCCTCGCAGTCGCAGGAGGCCGGGGTCTACCGCCGCCTGGCCGACTGGGACGAGTACGTCATCGGCGACACCTTCTCCCCCGCCAACGAGGGCCTCTCGAACCGGGTCGTGAAGGACATCGCCGCCGAGCGCGGCACCGAGCCGTTCGACACCCTGCTCGACATCGTCGTCGCCGACGAGCTGCGCACGGTGCTGTGGCCGGCCCCGAAGGACAAGACCGACGCCGACTGGGCCATGCGCACCGAGGTCTGGAACGACCCCCGGGCGATGATCGGCGGCTCCGACGCCGGCGCCCACCTCGACCGCATGTGCGGGGCCACCTACCCCACCCGCTTCCTCGGCGACATGATCCGGGGCCGCAAGCTCATCCCGGTCGAGAAGGCGGTGCACCTCATGACGCAGGTGCCGGCCGAGTACTTCGGCCTGCGCGACCGCGGTGTCCTCGCCGAGGGCCGCCTCGCCGACATCGTGGTCATCGACCCCGAGACCATCGGGTCCGAGAACGCCCGGATGGTCGCCGACCTGCCCGGCGGCTGCGAACGCCTCACCGCCGGCTCGTACGGCGTCGAGCGGGTGCTGGTCAACGGCACCGCCGTCATCGTCGACGGCCAGGCCACCGGCGCCACCCCGGGCACCCTGCTCAAGTCGGGCGTCGACACCTACACCGTCGAGCCCTGAGCCACCCCCGGCGCCGCCGGGACACCGACACGGGGCGACGCTCGTCGCCTCCCACACAGAGCCGCCCGTACCAGCGGGCGGCTCTGGCCGTTTTCGCCTGTGGCCAGGGGATTCGCCGGCGGCGGGACCCGATCTTGACCCCATGTTGACGTCCTTGAGTCTTTCTATTGGTACATCCGTACCTACCTGCTCAGGCTGACCCTAGAAACCTTCCGATCGGGTGGAGCCGGAGATGTGCACCCCTCTCCGCCGCCGGGGGCGTGCACCCGTCCCTGCCCCACCCGAAAGGACCCCCACCTCATGAAGCACTCCCTCCCCAAGGCCAAGCGCACCTCCACGCGCACCAAGGCCCTCGTCACCGGCGGCCTCGTCGCCCTCACCGCGGCCGGCGTCGGCGGCGCGGCCTTCGCTGCGTTCACCGGCACCACCAACGCCGCCCAGTCGGTCGACTCCGGCACCGTCAGCCTCGCCGGCATCGGCGCCAACGCCGCCGGCAACCGCCTCACCGTGGGCGCCTCGAACATCGCTGCCGGCGACACCATCCAGCGCGCCGTCACGGTCAGCAACACCGGCACCATCGACCTGGCCGACATCACCCTCACGACCAGCGCCACCACGAGCTCGCTGCTCAACACCGACACCGTCACCGGTCTCCAGATGACCATCGACAAGTGCTCGGTGGCCTGGACCGAGTCGGCGATCCCGTACACCTACACCTGCAGCGGCACCACCTCGTCGGTGCTCGCCAGCACCCCGGTGATCGGCACCAACCTGGCGCTGACGAACCTCGCCCTGACGGCCTCCGCCACCAACAACCTGCGCGTGACCCTGACCCTGCCGGGCGCTGCCGGCAACACGCTCCAGGCCCAGACCTCGGTGATCGACTACACGTTCACCGGCACCCAGCGCGCCGGCACCAACCAGTGATCCAGCGTCTCCTGACGCACTCCTGAGTTGACCCCGATGACCACGACCCGACGAGCCGAGGAGCCCCACGAGGGCACCCGTCGCTCACCCACCGCCACGGCGGTGCGGTGGGTGACGGGCCTCGCTCTCGCGGTCGCGGCCATCGGGGTGCTCGTGCTCTCGGTGGGCACGTTCACGGGCTGGCTCTCCGTCCAGACCGTCCCCACCGGCTCCATGGAGCCGGCGATCCCCAAGGGCTCGGCCATCGTCGTCGACCCCGTCGCCGTGGATGACGTCGCCGTCGGTGACGTCATCGTCTTCGCCGCCCCGACGACCGGCACGATGACCGTGCACCGCGTCGCCGAGATCGAGCAGACCGAGACCGGCCCGGTCTTCACCACCAAGGGCGATGCCAACGCCGGCCCCGACCCGTGGCGGCTGTCGGTCGACGGCGCCCACCTCCACCGGGTGCGCATGGCCGTGCCCCTGCTCGGCAAGATCCTCCTCGCCCTCTCCGCGCCGACCACCCGCATCGTGCTGGCCGGCCTGGGCGCGCTGTTGGTCCTGGGCTTCGGCCTGTCGTACCTGTGGCGCCGCCCCAACCGCCGCGGCGAGGCCACCGGGACCTGGGACGCCGCCCTCGACCGGATGGTCCACGCGCTCCCCCACCCGCACCTGCCCCACCCCCACCTCCACCACCCCCACCTCCACCACCCGAGCGCCGCCGCCCCGGCCCCCACGCCGGAGGACGAGGTCGCGACGGTGGCCGAAGCGGTCGAGGCCGCCCGACGTCGGTCGCTCGATCCCCTGGTCGAACTGCTGGCCCAGGCCGGCGACGACGACAACGACTCCGACACCGGCCCGGCGAACCCCGCCGGGCCTCACCCGCGCGTCCGGCGGGTCAGCACCGCGGGCACGGCGAGCCTCCTGATCGTCGTCCTGCTCGCCGGTGCGGTCGCCTGGCTCCCGGCCCGGACCGCCAACGCCGCGCTCACGGCCACCACGGCCGCCGGCAACAGCCTCTCGACCCTCACCGTGCCGGCCAAGACCTCGGTCGGCTGCTCGTGGGACAGCGCCACCAACGTGACCGTGTCCTGGACCAACCCCAACGCCACCGACAGCGCCCAGGTCCTGGTGGCCAACACCTCGGGCGGCGCGACCAGCGTCGGAGCCACCGCCCTGGCCGGCGCCACGACCGTCGCGTACGCGCCGGTGGCCCCCCTCACCACCGTGCGGTACCTGTCGACGAAGGCCGTCGACGGCACCTGGACCTCGACCGCCTCCCCCGAGATGCCCACCAACACGTGTCGCCGGGCCGTGAACGCCTACGCCGGCAACGGCACCGCGGCCTTCGCCGGCGACGGAGGCAACGCCACCGCCGCCTCGCTCAACGTGCCCCTCCAGTCCTTCGAGGCCCCCGACGGCCGGGTCTTCGTCGCCGACTCCACCAACAACCGCATCCGGGTGATCGCGACCAACGGCACGATCTCGACCTTCGCCGGCGGCACCGGCGCCGCGAGCGCCTGCACGTTCGCCGGCCCGGTGGCCTCCCTGCGCATGAACGCGCCCAGGGGTGTCGCCGTCGACGCGGCCGGCAACGTCTACATCGCCGACTCCGGGGCGGCCTGCATCCGGATGGTCGACCCGGCCGGCAACGTCACCCGGTTCGCCGGTGGCGGGGCGACCACCACCTGCAACACCGCCGTCGCCCCCACGGCGCTCTCGCTCTCGAGCCCGTCCGGCCTCGCCATCGACACCTCCGGTGCCCTCATCGTGGCCGACACCGGCCGCAACTGCGTCCGTCGCCTCACGGCGACCACGACCGCACACGTCGCAGGCGGCGGAGGCACGACCGCCTGCGGCGCCACGACGGCCACCGCCGTCTCGCTGTCCGGTCCGCTCAGCGTCGCCGTCGACGCCTCGAACAACGTGTACATCGCCGACACCGGCCGCAACTGCGTCCGGAAGGTCGCGGGCACGACGGTCAGCGTCGCCGCCGGAGGGGGAGCCACCACGGCCTGCACCGCGACCACGACCTCGACCGCCGTGTCGCTGTCGGCCCCCCAGGGCGTCGCCGTCGACGGAGCCGGCACCGTCTACGTCGCCGACACCGGCCGGCGCTGCGTCCGCCAGGTCGTCGGCACGACCGTCACCCAGGTCGGCTTCACCGGCGCCAACAGCGCGGTGGGCGACAACGGCCCGGCGTTGGGGGCGACCATCCGCACCCCCTCGATGCTCAGCGTCCTCTCCGACGGGGACCTCCTCGTCTCGGACCGGGCCACCAACGCCGGCTCCACCGACATCCGGCGCATCGAGTTGAGCTGACACCCGCACCCGAAACTGCCCACAGTGACCCTGGCCCGACCTCGTCCCACGAAGGGTGAGGACGTGATGTCCGAACGGGTCCACCCGGTGGTACAGCCGTACCGAACCGCTCCACCCCACTTGTAGCAGTGCCGAAGATTTCTCTACCCCGGGACGTGCACCCGCCCCGGGCCCACCCACCCAAGGACGGCGAATCCCCGATGAAGCACGCACTCCCCCCCACCCGACGAACCTCGACACGCACGAAGGCCATCATCACCGGCGGCCTCGTCGCCCTCACCGCAGCCGGCGTCGGCGGCGCCGCCTTCGCGGCCTTCACCGGCACGAGCAACGCCAGCCAGTCGGTCGCGTCCGGCACCGTGAGCCTCGCCGGCATCGGTACCAACGCCGCCGGCAACCGCCTCACGGTCGGGGCCACCAACATCGCCCCCGGTGACACCATCCAGCGCGCCGTGACCCTCACCAACACCGGCACCATCGACCTGGCCAGCGTCACCCTCACGACCAACGCCACCACGAGCTCGCTGCTCAACACCGACACCGTCACCGGTCTCCAGATGACCATCGACAAGTGCTCGGTGGCCTGGACCGAGTCGGCGATCCCGTACACCTACACCTGCAGCGGCACCACCTCGTCGGTGCTCGCCAGCACCCCGGTGATCGGCACCAACCTGGCGCTGACGAACCTCACCCTCACCGCCTCGGCCGCCAACAACCTGCGCGTGACGGTCACCCTCCCCGGCGCCGCCGGCAACACGCTCCAGGGCCAGACCTCGGTGATCAACTACACCTTCACCGGCACCCAGCGCGCCGCCACGGCGAAGTAGCCACCGCCCACCGGTTCACGAGCGTCGGCGGCCCCACGGGGCCGCCGACCCGCGTCCGGCTCAGGCGCCGGCAGCGAGGTCGACGAGGCCCTCACGGGCGGCGATGACCACGACCTCAAGGCGGGTGCTGGCCCCGAGGCGCCGACAGATCCGCTGGATGTGGTTCCGCACGGTGTGCACGCTGAGGTAGAGCTCCTCGGCGATGGCCCGGTTGGTGAGGCCCCGGGCCAGGCCGGCCACGATCTGGAGCTCCCGGGCCGAGAGGACCGGCACGGTGGCGCGGTCACGGTCGCGATCGCGGTGGTCTCGGGCCAGCACCGAGGCGGCCGCCGGCGACAGCACGGCCTCGCCCCGCCCGACGGCGGCGACGGCCTCGACCAGTTCGTCCAGGCCACGGTCGCGGGTGACGAACCCGTCGCAGCCCGACGAGAGGGCGGCGGTGACGGCCCCGGCATCGGAGAGATCGGCGAGCACCAGCACCCGGGCGTCGGGGCAGGTGGCGCGCACGGCCTCGACCACCGACACGCCATCGCCGTCGGGCAGGGCCCAGTCGACGACGACCACGTTGGGCGCGAAGGCAGTCACGGTGGTTCGCGTCTCGGCGACGCTGTGCGCCGAGCGGACGGCCTCGATGCCCGGCTGTGCGGAGAGCACGTGGACGAGGCCGTCGGCAACCATGCGCTGGTCGTCGACCACCAGAACCTTCACGCCGCCGAGAATAGCTAGGGCACCGGTCTCGGTCGCGCCACGTGGTGGAATTTCTTCGCGCGTCGAGCCTGGGTGGGCGTTTCGCCACGGAGGGTGGGATCGCCCGATGGGCTCACTCGAGGCCGAGCGCCACCACCAGCTCGTCGATCCGGGCCGCCGCCCGCCGGTCGTCGGGACCGAGCGCGAGGTGCTCGAGGGCGAGCGAGAGCAGCACCGAGCGCATGAGCCCGGCGAGGGCGGGGGCCCGGTCGTCGAAGGCGGGGGCCACTGTCCGCAGCCATCCCTGCAGCGCCGGCTCGAGCAGGGCCACGAGCTGGGCGGCCTCCTCGCGCGCCGCCGGCTCCCCCCGCAGGCCCTCGCCGATGAGGAGGCGCCACGACGCCTCCTCGGCCAGCGTGCCCTCCCAGAGCCAGGTCAACAGGCGGCGCACCGCCTCCGCCGGCGTGGCCGCCGCCGCCACCTCGGGCGGGGGCCCGTCCTCCCCGATGCGGCGCGGGTAACCGCGCTCCTCGAGCACGGCCCGCAGCAGATCGGCCTTCGACGGGAAGTGGTGGTAGATCGTGGCGACGTTGAGCCCGCAGCCGTCGGCGAGCTGGCGCATCGAGATGCCCGACGAGTTCTCCGCCGTGCTGAGGGCGAAGGCGGTGTCGAGGATGCGCTCGCGCGTCGAGCGGCCGACGGAGGTCAACGCCCGGCCCCCGTCACGCCAGGGTCTTCTCGGGGGTGAAGACCGCGGGCAGGTGCTGGAGCGCGATGACCAGGGTGTTCTCGCCGCGGGGCGGGGTGACGCCGTCGGGCACCCGCAGGTCGTGGAGGCGCTGGAAGAGCTGCTCGAACACCACGTTGATCTCGGCCCGGGCGAGGTTGGCCCCGAGGCAGTAGTGGGTGCCGATGCCGAAGCCCACGTGGGGGTTGGGGTCGCGGTCGATGCGGAACTCGTCGGGGGCGTCGAAGACGTCCTCGTCGCGGTTGGCCGACTGGTAGAGCATCAGGACCTTCTGGCCCTCGACGAAGGTGCGGCCCTTGTACTCGTGGGTCTCGGTGATCGTGCGGGTGAAGCTGATCACCGGCGAGACGTAGCGCACGATCTCCTCCACCGCGGTGTCGATGAGGACCGGCTCGGCGATGAGGCGGTCACGCTCGGCCGGGAACCGGGAGAAGGCGAGCAGCCCGCCGGTGAGCGCGTTGCGGGTGGTCTCGTTGCCGGCGACGACGAGCAGGCACAGGAACATGAACAGCTCGTCGTCGGTCATCGTGCCCTCGACGTCGGCCTCGCCATCGGTGCCGGTGGCTGCGTGGGCGCTCACGCCGGTGACGAGCACCCCCTCGTCGTGGGCGTTGGTGAGGATGGAGATGAGGTCCTCGGTGACCGGCTTGCCGCGGCGCTCGGCGATGAGCTCGGTGCACAGCGCCGAGTACTCACCGAAGGCCGTCGCCGCGGCGATGAGGGCGGGGTCGTCGGCCTCGGTGTGGCCCTCGCCGTTCATCATGGCGTCGGACCACCGGTAGAGCTGCTGGCGCTGCTCGGGGTCGAGACCGATGAGCTCGGCGATGATGATGAGCGGAAGGTGGATGGCGAAGTCCTCGACGAAGTCGATCTCGCCGCGATCGGCGATGTCGTCGATGAGCTCGGCCGTCAGCTCCTTCATGTGCCCGGTGAGCTCGCGCACCCGGGCCGGCGTGAAGCCGCGGTTGATGAGGCGGCGCACCCGCGTGTGCTCGGGGTCGTCCATCGCGATGATCGACAGCGGCACGTCGAGCACCGGGCGCACGCCCTGGGCCGACGAGTAGAGCTCGGTGTGGCGCGAGATGTGCACGACGTCCTCGTGCTTCGACACCACCCACAGGCCGTTGCGCTCGTCCCAGTGCACGGGGTCGTTGGTGCGCAACCAGCGGTAGGCGTCCCACGGGTCGTCGTAGAAGTGGGGGTCGAGGATGTCGAAGTCGGGGGCCGTCGGCGTCGTCATGACGGGCAACCTACTCCAACGAACGTTTGGGTGGACGGCGCGCCCCGAGGGGCGCCACTCCGGCCCGGACGCGGCAGGGGCCGGGTGCAGTGCACCCGGCCCCGCGCTCCCCCTCCCACGACCGGTCCCCCCGGAACGGTCGATCGGCCTTCTCGGACCGTCAGGAACCGACGGGCTCGTCGGCGAGGCGCTTGCCCAGCGCCAGCAGGCTCTCGGTGGCGCCACCGAGGAACAGCTCCTGCTTCTTGGTCCAGAGGTAGTAGCGGTGCAGCGGGTAGTCGCGGTCGACGCCGACACCACCGTGGAGGTGGGTGGCGGCGTGCACGACGCGCTGCCCGCCCTCGGCGGCCCAGTACTTGGCCGACGCCGCGTGCTCGCCGGCGGGGAGGCCGTCGTTGATTCGCATGGCGGCCTGCCAACCGGTGAGCTTGATGGCCTCGCTGTCGATGCGGGCGTCGGCGGCGCGCTGGGCGACGGCCTGGAACGTGGCGATCTTGCGATCGAACTGCTCACGCTCCTTGACGTACTCCGCGGTGATCTCGACGGCGCGGGCGGTGACGCCGGCCATGAGCATCGCCTGGCCGGTGCGGCCGTGGTCGATGAGCGACTCGAGGGCGTCGGGGCCGGCGATGCAGGTGGCGGCGGCACCGTCGAAGGTGACGAGCGCGTCCGGGATGTCGTCGACCGTGTCCTGGCGCTCGACGGTGACGCCCGGGGCGTCGGCCTCGACGAGGTAGACGCCGTCGACGGCCGACACCAGGAAGGCGTCGGCGACGGTGCCGAACGGGACGTTGGTCTTGACGCCGGTGAGCGCACCGCCGGAGGCGACGAGCGACGGCGACGACACCGAGCCGACGAGGTCGTGGAGGGCCACGGTGACGATGCGGTCACCGGAGGCCAACCCCTCGAGCTGGTCGGGGGCGTGCTGGGCGAGGAACGGGCCGGCCATGGCCATCACCGGAAGCGCCGGGATCGGGGCGACGGCCCGGCCGACCTCCTCGAGCACGATGGCGACCTCGAAGAAGCCCATGCCACCGCCGCCGGCGGACTCGGGCAGGCCGATGCCCACCAGGCCGAGGCCGGCGAGCTCACGCCACAGCTCCAGGTCGACACCGGTGGAGCCGTCGCCGAAGGCGACCTCCTTGAGGTGGTCCTGGGTGCAGCGGTCGGTGAGGACGCGGTTGGCCAGGCCCCGCAGCTCCTCCTGGTCGGAGGTGAAGGAGAAATCCATTCGTCAGTTCTTCTCTCTCGTCGTTCTTCGTCGTTCTCGCGGGCGGGTCAGCGGGCCGATCGGGGGAACCCGAGGCCGAACATGGCGATGAGGTCACGCTGCAGCTCGTTCGTGCCGCCACCGAAGGTGAGGATGATCGAGCTGCGGATGCCCATCTCGAGGCGGCTGCGCATGATGGCCTCGGGCGAGTCGCCCTTGAGGTACGCACGCGGCCCGAGGACCTCCATGAGGAGCCGGTAGGACTCCATGTAGAACTCGGTGCCGAAGACCTTCACGGTGGAGGCGTCGGCCGGGTGCAGGCTGCCCTGCTCCGCCGACCACGCCACCTTCCAGTTGGCGAGCTTCAGGAACTCGAGGCGGGCGTGCACCCGGGCGAGGTTCTGCTGCACCCACTCCTGGTCGATCACGCGGCTGCCGTCGGGCAGGAGGGTGTCCTGCGCCCACTTGCGAACGTCGGTGAGGTGGCGCTCGGTCGAGCCGCTGGCACAGAGGGTGACGCGCTCGTGGTTGAGCTGGTTGGTGATGAGGCCCCAGCCGCCGTTCTCCTCACCGATCAGGAACTTGGCCGGCACCCGCACGTCGTCGAAGAACGTGGCGTTGATGTCGTGCTCGCCCATGAGGTGGAGGGGCTGGATGGTGATGCCGGGCGTGTCCATCGGGACGATGATCACCGAGATGCCCTTGTGCTTCTTGGCGTCGGGATCGGTGCGCACCGCGAGCCAGCAGTAGTCGGCGCCACCGGCGAGGGAGGTCCACATCTTCTGGCCGTTGATGACGTACTCGTCACCGTCGCGCACGGCCCGGCACTGCAGCGCGGCGAGGTCGGTGCCGGCCTGCGGCTCCGAGTAGCCGATGCAGAAGTGGATGTCGCCGGCGAGGATCTTCGGGACGAAGAACTCCTTCTGCCAGTCGGTGCCGTAGTTCATGATCGTCGGGCCCACGGTGTTGAGCGTGAGCATCGGCACCGGCGCACCGGCCCGCATCGACTCGTCGAAGAACACGAACTGGTCGATGGCCTTGCGGCCCTGACCGCCCCACTCCTTGGGCCAGCCGACGCCGGCCCAGCCGTCGGAGCACATCTGCTTCCAGACCCGCTTGGTGGCCTCACCGACCCCGTGGGACTGGCCCAGCTCTTCGACGGTCTGCTCGTCGAGGAGCTGGTCGTAGTAGGCCCGCAGCTCGTCGCGGAAGGCCTCTTGTTCGGTCGTGTACCCGATCTCCATGGCGGGGACAGTAGCAACGGGTGATCGGCGTCACACAAGCGGAGGTTCGGGTATTTCCCGGCCCGCCCCCGGGCGCCGCCCGGGGGCCACCACCGACCGGACGGCGACGATGGGGTACAACTGCCCCGCACCGAGCAAGGGGGACCAGGTGGCCGAGCCATCGAGCAGTGACATCGCCACGACCGCGCCAGGACGGGTGCGGGTCGTCGGCACCGGACCGTTGGCCGACGAACTGTCCGACGCGCTGCGCCGGCGGGGGGCCGAGGTCGTGGCCGCCGAGGAGGCGGTCGACCACCTCGACGCCATGGTGTTCGCGCCATGGGACCCCGCGGTCGTGCGGCCGGTGCGGTTCGACGAGCTGACCGACGCCGACTTCGACCTGGCCTGGCAGCAGACGATGGACGCGGCCATCGAGGCCTGCGTGGCGGCGCGGCGCGACTTCGCCGGCCGGGGCGGGCGCATCGTGCTCACCACCCCCACCACCGCGTTCGCCGGTGGCGCCGAGTACGGCCACTGGGCCGCGGCCGCCGAGGGCGTGCACCTCCTCGCCAAGTCCACCGCCCGGCAGTGGGGGCCCGAGGGCATCTCGGTGAACTCGCTCGCCGTCGCCCCCGGCCGGGTGCTCGCCGACGCGGTCGTGGCCGGCCCGGTGTCGATCGCCGCGCCGGCCGTGCCGGGCGCCGAGCCCGGCGACGTGGTCGCCTTCCTGTGCAGCCCTGCGGCCGCGGGCCTCGCCGGGCAGACCCTGACCGTGGACGGTGGGCTGTGGATGTGAGCCGCTCTCTCGAAGGACGTGTCGCCATCGTCACCGGCGCCGGGCAGGGCGTGGGCGAGGGCATCGCCCGCAAGCTGGCGGCCGAGGGCGCCCGCGTCGTCATCGCCGCGAGGCGAGCGGCCACCGGGGAGCCGGTCGCCGAGGCCATCCGCGCCGCCGGCGGCGCCGCCGAGTGCATCGTCACCGACGTCACCGAACGGGCGCCGATCGAGGCGTGCGTGGCCGAGACCGTCGAGCGCTTCGGCGGTCTCGACGTGATGGTCCACAACGCCTTCGCCGGTGGGGTGGCCAGCCGGCTGGAGGAGACCCCGCCCGAGGTGTGGTTCCAGATGTCGCGCACGTCGGCGTGGGCCAGCTTCTGGTGCGCCCAGGCCGCGTACCCGCACCTGCGGGCCAGCGACCAGGGCCGGCTGGTGCTCGTGACCTCGCCGTCGGGGGTGGAGGGCAGCGCCAACATCCCGCTCTACTCCCCCGCCAAGGCGGCCCAGCGGGCCATGGCCAAGAGCCTCGCCCGGGAGTGGGGGCCCGACGGCATCACCGCCAACTGCATCGCCCCGGTGGCCGAGACCCCCGCCCTGGCCGGCGCCTTCGAGCAGGTGCCCGAGCTGCGGGGCGCCATCGAGGCCCGAACCCCACTCGGGCGCATCGGCGACCCCGTGGCCGACATCGGCGGCGTGGTGGCGTTCCTCGCCGGCCCCGACGCCGGCTACGTCAGCGGCCAGACCATCGTCTGCGACGGCGGCTCCTTCCTCGGCCTCTGACCCCGCCCCACCGTGGCTCACGTGGTCAGGCATGACCTGACCACATGAGCCACGGTCAGAGGAACAGCCCACCGTGGCTCACCCCATCAGGCATGACCTGATCACGTGAGCCACGGTCTGTCGGGACTCGACTGTCACAGGCCCTGGGTTGGATGGGTGCATGTCCGACCACGAGGCACTCCGGAACCTCGCCGAGCAACAACATGGTGTGATCTCACGCCGGCAGCTCAGCCGAGATCGGGTTCACACCCCAGTCCCTCGCCCATGCCGTCGAGACCGGTCGCCTCGACCGTCTCAGCGAGCGCGTCCTCCGCGTCCGTGGCAGCGCACCCACCCTCCACCAACGAGCCATGGCCGCCGCGCTCGACGTCCCGTCCGGCGCGATCGCGCTCCAGTCCGCGGCCGCACTCTGGCGGATCCCCGGCTACGCGCAAGAGCCGTGGCATGTCCTCGCCTCTCGCCGGCCGCATCGAGGTGGCACCCGCCTCGGGATCGCCCACAGCACCATCCGATGGGGACCGGAAGACGTGACGACGACGCACGGCATCCCGGTCACGACCCCGCTACGGACGCTCGTCGACCTGGCTCCGAGGATCCACCCGGAACGCCTCTCCCAGATGTGCGACCGAATGCTCGACACCGGGCTACTCCGGCTCGAACACCTCCAGGCGCTCGGAGCGACGCTGCCGGAACGCAGCCGGGCCGGTGGCGTCGCGGAGCTCCGGCGACTGATCGCCGTGCGTCCGCCCGGTCATCGACCGGCTCAGAGCAACCTCGAGCGGAGGTTCGAGACGATCCTCGCAGGACGCCGGCGACGCACCCTTCGAACGACAGGTCGACCTCGGCGACGACGACGGATGGATCGGTCGGGTCGACTTCGTCGACCGCAACGCCAAGGTGGTGGTCGAGATCCAGAGCGACCTGTTCCACTCGGGCCTCCTCGACCGGGCGCGGGATGAACGGCGGATCGCCAGGCTCCGACGGGCAGGTTGGCTCGTCATCGAGATCTCCGAGCACGAGATCTGGCACCGCAAGGATCTCGTGCTGGCGAAGGTTCGGAGCGCGCGGCAGTCGCACCGGCCACCGTGGCTCACCTCGTCAGGCATGACCTGACCACATGAGCCACGTTCAAAAGAGGGCTCACCGTGGCTCACGTTGTCAGGTATGACCTGATCACGTGAGCCACGGTGGGAAGGGGTGAGCCACGGTGGGTGGGGGTGGGCAACGTGGGGAGGGGGACGATCGGCCCTACAAGGAGAACCTGACGGGTCGTTAGGTTTGGGGGCCATGTTGGAGATCCCCCCCGGGACGCTCGCCTTCGGCACCCAGCTCCCCATCCAGACCCAGACCACCCTGCTCGCCGGTCCGTGGGAGGCCGAGGCCACCCCGGCCGACCTCATGGCGATCGCCCGGGCCGCCGATCGCAGCGGCTTCCACAACATCGCCGTGTGCGACCACGTCGCCATCCCCCGCGACAAGGCCGACGCCATGAGCCTGTGGTGGCAGGACACCTTCACCACCCTCGGCTGGCTGGCCGCCGGCACCGAACGGGTCGCCCTCATGACCCACGTCTACGTGCTCGCCTACCGGCACGCGCTGGTGGCGGCCAAGGCCTTCGCCACGCTCGACCACCTCTCCGGCGGCCGGGCGATCATCGGCATCGGGGTCGGCCACGTCGAGGCCGAGTTCGACGCCCTCGGCGTCTCGTTCGCCGACCGGGGCCGCATCACCGACGAGCGGCTGCCCGAGCTGGCCGAGGCGCTCGAGCACACCTACGTCGGTGACATGGGGGCGCTCCCCCGGCCGGTGCAGTCGCCCCGCCCGCCCATCTGGATCGGCGGCTCCGGTGCGCCGGCCGTGCGCCGCGCCGCCCGGTGGGACGGCTGGCTCCCCCAGGGCCCCGCCACCCCCGAGGCCATCGACACGATCCGCCGCCTCCGCGACGACGCCGGCACCGCCGAACGACCCCTTCGCGATCGGGCACGTGGTCGGCTCGTGGCTGCACGTCGGCCCGGCCACCCACGAGGTGCGCCCGACCTCGTGCGTCGGCTCCCCCGAGCAGCTCGCCGAGTCGATCCGGGCCCAGATCCCCGCGGGCGTGAACCAGGTGCAGGTGCGTTTCGACGCACCGTCGGCCGCCGCCTACGCCGAGCAGGTCGAGGCCTTCGGCACCCAGGTCGGCCCGCTCCTCCAGCCCTGACGCCCGCACCGCACCCGGGCCCGGCCCTCGCACCCGCGCCCTGCGCCGACGCGTCTGACGGACCGTCAGACGGGCGGTAACGTGACCCTCCTCACTGCACGAGGGGGATCTTGTGACGACGCAGGCGAAGGACTACCCGGTCAAGGTCGGGACGTTCCTGTTCACCATGGTGGAGCCCCATCCGGGGCACGAGGTGCCGTACAACCGCTGGTACGAGCACGACCACTTCTACTCGGGCTGCCTCGTCGGCCCGAACGTGTTCGCCGGCGACCGCTTCGTCGCCACCCGGCGGCTGAAGGACCTCCGTTCGACCGCCCCGAACGACATGACCCCCGACCCGCTCACCGGGTCGTACCTGGCCGTGTACTGGTGGCTCAAGGACACCGACGACGAGACCAACCGCTGGAACGTCGACAACGTCAAGGAGCTCCACCAGCAGGGCCGGATGTACGCCGAGCGCGACCACATCCACACGCTCCTCTACTCCATGCGCTGGAACGTCCAGTCCGACCCGGCGGGGTGCACCATCGACCTCGCCCTCGACCACGGCTACAAGGGCCTGGTCGTGGTGGCCGGCGACGTCGCCGAGGGCCACACCCACGACGAGGTCGACGCCTGGTTCCAGAACACCTGGATCCCCGAGGCGATGGCCCAGCCGTGGGGCCCGGAGCTCGTGGCGAGCGGCACCGTGATCCCGCTGGCCGACGACGCCCCGGCCGACGTCGTGCGCGCCGCCGCCGGCCCCAACCGCTTCCTCCAGCTCCACTTCCTCGACCACGACTCCGCCGAGGGGTGGGAGGAGGGCTACGCCCGCATCGGCGAGCAGATCGAGGCGAGCGGCCTGGCCCACCACGTCTGGACCGGCCCGTGGCAGCAGACCAACTTCGGCACCGACGACTTCACGGGAGACCTGCGATGAGCCCCGCCCCCCTGACCGGCCAGCGCATCCTGATCACCGGCGTCACCGGCCAGGTCGCCGGTCCCCTCGCCCGCAACCTCGTGGCCGCCGGCAACACCGTCTACGGCACGTCGCGCTTCGCCACCGCCGAGGCCCGGGCCAAGGTCGAGGCCGACGGCGTCATCCCGGTCGCCATAGACCTCGAGCACGCCGACCTCGACGAGATCCCCGCCGACCTCGACTACGTGATCCACATGGCCGTGTCGAAGGAGACCGACTTCGAGCGGGCGCTGGCCGCCAACGCCGAGGGCGTCGCCTTCCTCATGGAGAAGGTCGCCGGCCCCAGCCTCAAGGCCTTCTTCCACTGCTCGTCGTGCGCGGTCTACGAGCCCAACGGCCTGCAGGCCCACGTCGAGACCGACCCGCTGGGCGACAACCACCGCCCGATGGGCTTCATGCCGACGTACTCGATCTCCAAGATCGCCGGCGAGGCCGCCGCCCGCTACGCCTCGCGCCGCTTCGGCGTGCCCACCGTGATCGCCCGCCTCGACGTGCCCTACGGCCCGACCCACGGCTGGCCGTCGATCATGCTGATGATGGCCCAGCACGGCATGGCCACCCCGGTGCACCCGGACGGGCCGAACCTGCACAACTTCCTGCACGACGACGACATCGTGTCGAGCCTGCCGTACCTGCTCGAGCAGGCCGCGGTGCCGCCCACCGTCTTCAACTGGTGCAGCCCCGAGCAGGTCAGCATCGAGGAGTGGACCGCCGAGCTCACCCGCCTCACCGGCGTGGAGATCCCGCTCGAGACCACCACCGCCTGCGTGCCGCCGAACCCCATCGACCCGTCGAAGCTGCTCGCTCTCGGCTGGACCCCCTCCGTCACCTGGCAGGAGGGCTTCCGGCAGCTGGCCGAGACCTCCTACCCCGACCTCTACAAGGGCTGATCGAGATGGCGCTGAGCGACGAGAAGATCCTGCTGACCGGTCCGGCCGGCCAGATCGCCTACCCCCTCGCCGAGTACCTGGCGAAGGACAACGAGGTCTGGGGCATGGCCCGCTTCGGTGACCCGGAGACCAAGGCCAAGGTCGAGGCGATCGGCGTGAAGGCGGTGAAGGGCGACCTGGGCGACGGCGACTTCAGCGAGCTCCCCGACGACTTCACCTACGTCATCCACTTCGCCGCGCTGATGGCGCCGGGCTGGGACTTCGACGCCGCCATCCGGGCCAACGCCGAGGGCACGGGCCTGCTGCTGGCCCACACCCGCAAGGCCAAGGCCGCGCTGGTGATGTCGACGCACTCGACGTACCGCCCCCACGACGACCCGATGCACGTCTACCTCGAGACCGACCCGCTGGGTGAGGTCAACGCCGCCCACGCGCCGCCGTACTCGATCTCGAAGATCTCCCAGGAAGCCGTGGCCCGCACCTGTGCCCGGCTCTTCGACCTTCCCGTCACCATCGCCCGGATGAACGCGAGCTACGGCCGCAACGGTGGCCTGCCCACCCAGCACGTCGACGCCCTGCTCGGCGGCGGCGAGGTCACCACCCGCTGGGACCCGTGCATGTACTCGCCCATCCACCAGGACGACATCAACGCCCAGACCGAGGCGCTGCTCGACGCCGCGTCGGTGCCCGCCACCATCGTGAACTGGGCGGGCGACGAGCCCGTCAGCGTGCAGGAGTGGTGTGCCTACGTCGGCGAGGTCGCTGGCATCGACCCCGTGGTCAACGTCGTGCACCCCCCGGGCACCCTCAAGGGCTCGATCGCCTCCAACACCGCCCGGGCCTCGTTCACCGGCCCCTGCACCGTCTCGTGGCGCGACGGCATTCGCGACGTCATCGAGTCCCGCAAGGCCGGCTGAGATGGCCGCCGGAGCCTGGAACGGCACCGGTGAGCGGGTCGTCGTCACCGGTGCCTCGTCGGGCATCGGTGCCGCCGCCGCGGTCGAGGCGGCGAAGGCCGGCGCCACCGTATGCCTCGTGGCCCGCCGCGCCGACCGCCTCGACGAGGTGCTGGCCGTGTGCCGTGAGCACGTGCCGTGGTGCCAGAAGGTCGTGGCCGACCTCTCCCAGCTCGCGCTGATCGACGACGTGGCCGCCGAGGTCACCGAGGCCCTCGGTGGCGGCGTCGACGTGCTGATCAACAACGCCGGTGTGCCCAAGCGGCGCAGCGTCCGCGACATGACCGCCGCCGACGTCGAGGGCGTCATGGCGATGAACTACTTCTCGCCGGTGCGCCTCACCCTCGCCCTGCTGCCCGGCATGCTCGAGCGCGACCACGGCGACATCGTGAACGTGTCGTCGATGGGCGTGCACATGGTGGCCTACAAGGTCGGGGCCTACTCGGCGTCGAAGGCTGCGCTCGAGATGTTCACCGAGTCGCTCCACGTCGAGCTGGCCGGCACCGGGGTGCGGGCGCACCTCTTCGTCCCTGGCACGACGCTCACGGAGTTCTCCACGCCGAAGGACGGCAACGACCCGCCCTTCCCGACCGACCCGAAGACCGCGGCCACGGCCGAGGAGGTCGGCGCCGCGCTGATCGAGGCCCTCGGTGAGGAGCGGCTGATCACCTACGCCACGGCCCGCGACGAGGCCACGTCGGAGAAGAAGGCCTCGGACCCGAACGCCTTCCTCGCCGACATGCGCAAGATCTTCGGCGGCTCCTGAGCGAGGCCCGACCAGCAGGCGTCACGGCGACTGCAGGTGGGTCGAGCGACCCCAGCCTCGCGATCGGGCGAACCAGCCGACGGCGGCGAGGCCCGCGCCGAGCGCCAGCACCAGTGGCCAGCCGAGGAGACGGCTGAGGTAAAGGGGCAGCCCGAGGAGCACCAGCGCGATGGCCAGGCCGGCACCGACGACCACCACGACCGCGCTGCCACGACCGGCGTGCCACGCCCGCAGCCCGGACCACAGCGCCACCGACGCCGGCGGGAGCACGACGGCCACGCCGACGAGGAACGCCAGCAACCCGAGACCGGGCGGTTCGGTCTCCTCGACGGCGTCGTAGCCGAAGGCGTCGAGGAAGGCGATCGACGCCCACCGTCCGACGGGAAGGGCCAGAACCAGCGCCCCCAGCGAGATCCAGGCCGTGGCCAGCATGCCGGACGATCGACCGGGTCCACCCGCTGGGATGGGGGGGCGACGGTGCGTGTGACGGGTGTCGGTCATCGGTGACACCTCCTCGGCGGGGTCTCCGGGCTCGATGTCGTTCCCGACGACCGGCCCGGGCCTCCACCGACATCCTCCTCCTCCACGGGCCGGCCGTCACGGGGCTTCCGACCTGACTCCGGACGCGACGAGGCCCCGGTCACAGGACCGGGGCCTCAGATGCTGCGAACGTGACGGCTCAGCCGACGACCCAGCGCGTCGGGAAGTCCCGGGTGCGGAACAGGGCGTCGGTGCCACCGTCGGAGAAGACGATCGAGCCGCAGAAGAACGTGCTCTCGGTGCCGGCCAGGAACCCCAGCAGGGCGGCCATCTCCTCGGGCTGGCCGGGCCGACCGAGGGCGATGGTCTGCTCGAACATGTCGAGCTGCGGCGCCACGGTGGCGTCGCTGCGGCCTTCCTCGATCATCGCCGTGGCGATCATGCCGGGCGCGATGGCGTTGAGGCGGATGCCGGCGCGGCCCCACTCCTCGCTCACCGCGTTCTGCCGCACCCAGTAGGCCACGGCCAGCTTGGTGGCGGCGTACTCGAGCATGGACTCGCCGGCGACCTCGTCGGCCACCCGCAGGGCCTCGGCCTCGTCGCCGGCCAGCAGCGCCTCGACCAGCTCCACCGAGTAGTTCGGGGCGGTGGTCGTGGAGTTGGAGCTGATGGCCACAGCCGAGGGACGGTCGCCCTTGGCCAGCGCGGGGCGCAGGCCCTCCATGACCTCGACGGTGCCGAAGTAGTTCACCGCGGCGAGCAGCGAGGTGGGCCGACCGGGCAGCCCGGCGATGCCGGCGCAGGTGATCAGCGCGTCGAGCGTGCCCCCGCAGGCGTCGGTGACGGCGGCGACCGCGGCCTGGCGGCCGGCGGGGTTGCCGAGGTCGGCCTCGATCTCGGCCCCGCGGAGATCGACCCCGATGACCTTCCAGCCCTCTGCCGTGAGCCGGGCCGCGGTGGCGGCACCGATCCCCGAGCCGGAACCGGTGATGGCGACAGTGCGCATCAGATCAGCTCTTGTCCGTGACGGCTTCGACGATGCGGTCGGTGTTGGCCTGGCCCTCGTAGAGGTTGCGCAGCAACCACATGCGCAGGAACGCCGCGATCGAGTAGCGCAGGAACAGCGCCGCACCGGCAACCACGAGGGTCAGCGCAGGCGATGCCGTACGCGATCTGGGACTGGACGTCGAGCGCGCTGTCCATGTTCAGCGAGGAGACGTACGCCAGGAACGCGCCGCCGATGCCGACGATCATGAGCAGCACGCCGAGGACGGCGAGCAGCTTCTCGCGGCCGACGTTGCCGGTCTTCAGGTTCAGGTCGGTCACCTCGGTCTTGAACTGGTCGATGCGGTTGCCGTTGCCGGCATTGTCGGTGGTGGTAGTTGTTTCCATGACCTCACGAGCCCAGGTAGGCGGCGGACAGTTCATCTTCGAGCTCTTCGGGGGTGCCCACGCGGGTCACGCTCCCGTGCAGGACGATCGCGGCGTACTGGGCGATGCCCAGGACGGTCCGAGCGAACTGCTCGGACACCAGGATCGACACGCCCTCCTGCGAGACCTGAGCCACGATCTCGTAGAGGTTGGCGACGACGAGCGGGGCGAGCCCCATCGAGAGCTCGTCGAGCAACAGCAACGCCGGGTTGACGGCGAGCGCCCGGGACATGGCGAGCATCTGCTGCTCGCCACCGGACATGGTGCCGGCGAGCTGCTTGCGGCGCTCGCCGAGACGGGGGAAGCGGGCGTAGGCGACCTCTTCGACGTGGTCGAGCGAGACGCCCGCCATCGTGGCCATCCAGAGGTTCTCCCGGACGGTGAGGTTCGGGAAGACGCCCCGGCCCTCGGGGATGGTGCACACCCCGAGGCGGGCCAGCTGGTCGGCGGAGGCGCCGTTGACGACCCGGCCGGCGAGGTGGACCTCACCGGACGACGGCTGCAGCAGGCCCGAGCACACCTTCAAGATGGTGGACTTGCCGGCGCCGTTGGGGCCGAGAAGGGCGACGACCGAGCCCTGGGGCACCTCGAGGTTGACCCCGTGGAGCACCTCGATGGGCCCGTAGGCGGCCTTGACGTTCTTGAGCTCGAGCAGCGGCGCCTCGGTGACCGGCAGGTCGTGGTGCTCGACGGGCTCCTGGGGCTGCTCGGCGTTGCCGGGCTCGACGGCGCTCATCCCACACTCTCCGGGGCGCCCAGGTAGGCGTCGATGACGGCAGGGTCGTTGCGGACCTGCTCGGCGGTGCCACTGGCGATCATGCGGCCGAACTCGAGCACGTGGATGGTCTCGCACACGTTCATGACCAGGGCCATGTCGTGCTCGACCAGGCAGATGCCGAGTCCGTCCTCGGTGGCGAGCTTGCGCAGCAGGACACCGAAGGCCTCGGTCTCCTCCTCGGTCTGGCCGGAGGCGGGCTCGTCGAGCAGCAGCAGGGTGGGCTTGATCATGAGGGCCCGGGCCAGCTCGACGACGCGGGCCTGGCCGGTGGGGATCTCGCCGACCTCTCGGTCGGCGACCTCGTCGAGGCCCACCAGGGTGATGATGCGGTCGGCCTCGGCGTTGGCGTCGAAGCGCCCGCCGCCCAGGCTCCAACGGTTGCGGATCTCGCCCGCGACGCGCACGTTGTCACGCACCGAGAGCGAGGTGAACAGCTCGAGGCGCTGGAAGGTGCGGGCGAGGCCCTGACGAGCCCGCTTGTGCGGCGGCAGCTTGGTGACGTCCTTGCCGTTCAGCAGCACCCGGCCGCCCGACACCGACTGGAGGCCGGTGATGGCGTTGAACAGCGTGGTCTTGCCGGCGCCGTTGGGGCCGATCAGGCCGGTGACGGTTGCGGGCTCGACGGTGAGCGAGACGTCGTCGAGGGCGATGTTGCCGCCGAAGCGGACCTTGACGTCGATGGTCTCAAGCAGAGACATGGAGGTTCTCCTCGTGGTGCAGCGGCGTCGCCACGGGAATCGGGACACCGTCGAGGCCGAGAGCGTGCTCCATGGCGAGGCGGTCGTCCTCGGTGAAGGGCCGGTCGATGCCGATGAGCTCGGGGGCCATCGGTGGCTCGATGCCGTACTTCTTCATCGCTCTCGCCTTGACGATGGCTCCGCCCACCACCGGGACGATGAGCAGGTTGGCGGCGGTGAAGATCACGAAGTGCCAGTTGTTGATGATGTCGCCGACGGTGAGGGCCCAGATGCCGATCTCGAGGCCGATCACGGTGAACATCAGCGGCTTCGACTGCTTCATGCCCTCGAGGCCCTCGACGATGTCGGTGACCGCACCGGACGGGTTCTTGCCCATGGTGACGCCGATGGTGGCGGGCATGACCGAGACGGCGCTGACCAGGAAGGCGAAGACCGCCTCGATGCTCTTGTAGTCGGTGCCGAGCTTGGTGAGCGTGTTCTGCATCGCCAGGAACGAGCAGCCGAAGAGCAGGCCGGCGAAGAGGGCACCGGAGGTGTAGCCGATGCCGCCGACGACGGTGATCAGCAGCACGCCGAGGCTGATGAAGATGTCGAAGCGGTCGAGGTTGACCGAGCCGAGCTGGGCCGACATGAGCACACCGCCGACACCGGCGATGGCGGCCGAGAGCATGAACACCGACAGCTTGAGGCGCACGACGCTCATGCCGAGGGTGGCGCAGGCCGCCGGGCTGTCCTTCATGGCGGCGAGGCGCCGGCCGTAGGAGCTGTGGCGCAGGTACACGAGGCCGATCGCCATGAGGCCGAACACCACGGTGACCAACATCAGGAACGACTCGTTCGACTTGAAGTCGAGTGGGCCGATCTCGGGTCGGGGGATGGTGAGCGAACCACCCTCGAAGATGGAGAACTTCCAGCCGAAGATCTCGCGCTGACCGATCTCGGTGAGCACCATGCGCGAGACGAACACGCCGAAGGCCATGGTGGCCAGGGCCAGGTAGAGCCCTCTGAGCCGTAGCGCTGGCAAGGCGACCAGCGCCCCGACCAACGCGCTGGCGATGGCGGCCAGCAGGATGCCCCAGAGGGTCATGCGAGCGGCGTTGCCGGTGCCGGTGATGCCGAAGTGGAACACCGTGATGGTGCCGATGGCGCCGAACGACAGCGCCGCCAGGTTGATCTCGCCGGCGTAACCGGTGAGCAGCACGAGCGACAGGCCGATGATGGCGATGGTGATGCCGTAGGCGAGCGTGTTGATCGCCGTGGTGGCCATGATCGTGCGAACGGCCCAGACGACCACGAGGAGCACCAGGCCGGCGATCCAGGCGTTGCGCAGCGACGGCATCCGGAAGCGCTCACGGGTGCGCAGCACGGTGGTGCCCCGGAGGCGGTCCTGCGGGAGGACCAGCAGGATGACGAACAGCAGGATCATCGGGATCGAGGAGCGGAAGGCGCCGGTCCAGGTCCACTTGTTCGCCGGGAAGTAGGCGATCACGTAGTTGGTGGAGAGGCCGAGCACGATGGCGCCCACGAAGGTGCGCGGCAGGCTCTTGAGCCGGCCGAACATGGCGGCGGCGAAGGCGTCGATCACCAGCAGGGTGAGGGCGTTGGCGCTCATGGCCGAGCCCTGGATCGGGGTGATCAGGATGCCGGCGAGAGCGGCGAGGAAGGCACCGCCGGCCCACGAGATGGTGGCCAGGCGCTCGGGGCGGCCGCCGTTGAGCTGGAGCAGGTCGGGGTCGTCGACCACGGCGCGCATGGCGACACCGGAGCGGGTGCGGCGGAACAGCAGGGCGATGCCACCGGCGATGGCGATGGCCAGCACGAAGGCGATGATCTCGTGCCAGGTGATGTTGATGCCGGCGATGCGCACCGAGGCGTTGGCGCCGAAGAACTTGAGGAAGAGCCGAGGCGTGCGGGGCGTGGGGTTCCAGATCCAGGTGGCCAGCGCGAGGCAGCCGAGCATCACGCCGATGGGCACGATGATCTTGGTGACCTCCGAGGTGCCCCGGAGGTTCTTCATGATCACCTGGTAGAGAGCCGCCCCGAACAGCGGCGCGAACACCAACAGCACCAGCACGAGAGCGACCGGCGCGGGCCAGCCCCAACCCCAGCGGATCTGCCAGTAGAGGAACGCCGACAGCATGGCGATGGCGCCCTGGGCGAAGTTGAAGATGCCCGACGTCGTGTAGGTCACCACCAGGCCGGAGGCGGCGATGAAGTACACGCCACCGACGACCAGACCCAGGATTGTGTACTGCAGGAACTGCTGCACTCGATCGGTTCCCCCTGGGAAAGTGCGAAGCCCTCACTCCGGGTGCGGAGCGCTCGTCGGGCACTCTAGATGCCGTGACAGAGGCGCGAGACGCCCGTCACAAGCGGTCGACTCTAGCCAGGCCCCGGAGACGGCAACAAGTTGCCTCGGTACAGGATCGCGGCGGCGCGACCGACGTCCGACACCGGCTCGTCGGGTCAGTTCACCTGGCGCCCGGAGTCGCCCCAGTACCTGGCCCGCAGCGCCTTCTTGTCGGGCTTGCCGAGGGGTGACAGCGGGATGGCGTCGACGAAGTCGACCGACTTCGGGGCCTGCACGGAGCCCTTGTGATCCTTCACCAGGGCAATGAGCTCGTCGGCGTCGACCTCGTGGCCCGGGCGGGGCACGACCACGGCCTTGACCGACTCACCCCACCGCTCGTCGGGCACCCCGATCACCGCCACCGCCGACACGCCCGGGTGGGTGGAGATGACGTCCTCGACCTCGCGCGGGTACACGTTGAAGCCGCCGGTGATGATCATGTCCTTCTTGCGGTCGACGATGTAGAGGAAGCCCTCGTCGTCGGCCCGGGCGACGTCGCCGGTGTGGAGCCAGCCGTGCGCGAACGCCTCGGCGGTCTGCTCCGGCTTGCCGAGGTAGCCCTTCATCACCAGCGGGCCGCGCACGCAGATCTCGCCGGGCTCGCCCTGCGGGACCTCGTTGCCGTCGTCGTCGAGCAGGGCCACGTGCACCCACGGGGTGGGCCGCCCGCAGCTCGCCAGCCGGTCGAGGTTCTCGGGGTCGTGGTCCTCCTTGCGCAGCGAGGTGATCGCCATGGGGCACTCGGCCTGGCCGTAGAACTGGAAGAAGATCGGGCCCATGCGGCGCACGGCCTCGGCCAGGCGGGTGGGCGACGCGGCCGACGCGCCGTAGAAGACGGTCTGGAGGCTCGACAGGTCGTACTGGTCGAACTTCGGGTGGTCGAGCAGGACGTAGATCATCGTGGGCACGAGCATCGTGGCGGTGATGCGGTGGGTCTCGATGGTCTGCATGAACTTCTCGGGGTCGAAGCCGGGCAGCACGGTGAGCGACCCGCCCTTGAGCAGGGTCGGCGTGAAGAAGGCGGCGCCGGCGTGGGAGAGCGGCGTGCAGATGAGGAAGCGCACCTCGTCGGGCCACTGCCACTCCCCCAGCTGGATGGCGGTCATCGCCGCGCCACCGCGGAACGAGCTCATGATCCCCTTGGGCTTGCCGGTGGTGCCGCCCGAGTAGGAGATGCCGGCGAGGTCCTCGGGGTCGACGATCGGGGCCACGAGGGGCGCCGGCTCGAACCCGGCGGCGAGGGCGTGCAGGTCCTCGCCGAACTCGGTGGGGCCGAGGGCCAGCACGTCGAGTCCGGGCACCATGGCGGCGAGCTCCCGGGCCCGGTCGGTGAAGTTGTCCGGGTCGTAGATCAGGGTCTCGGCGCCGCAGTCGGTGAGCACGTAGGCCTGGTCCTCGAGCGAGCCCATCGGGTGCAGTGGGGTCGACCGGGTCGCGTTGATCTGGTTGGCCGCCATGGTGAAGAGCACCTCGGGCCGGTTGAGGGCCAGCACCGACGCCTGGCTCCCCATGCCGAGCCCCTTCGACGCCAGCGCCTGGGCGTATCGGCTGACCTGGTCGCGCATCTCGCGGGCGGTCATCGTGCGCTCGCCGATGTTCACCGCGGGCGCGTCGGGGTTCTTGCTCAGCGCGGTGACCAGCAGGTCGGCGGTGAGGACGGGGCGGTAGAGCTGCGACAGGTCGGCTGTGACGTCGGTCATGGGCGCCGAAGGTAGCCGCGGCGGAGGGCGCGAGGAGCCGCCGACGCCGACCGCCGGGTGAGGCCGGTGGGTGTCAGCTGGCGCGGGTGTTGCGCAGCGTCCGCTCGGGACCCCGGGCGAAGTCCTCCGACACCCGGTCGAGCAGCATGTGGAGCTCGTGGAGGTCGGCGGCCGACCAGCCCTCGAACGTCTCGGCGATGATCTCGTCGGTGGCGTCGCGGTAGGCCTGGTAGGCCCGGCGGCCCTTGGCCGTGAGGTCGACGATGCCGGCCCGCCCGTCGGTGGGATCGGCGGTGCGCCGGACGTACCCGCCCTCGGCGAGCTCGCGGATCTCCCGGCTGATGAGCGGGGCCTCGAGGTCGGTGAGCCGGGCGAGGAGCGACAGCCGCACGGGGCCCGAGCCGCGGAGGGTCGAGAGGATGGTGATGGCGGGGCGCGAGAGCATCACGCCGGACCGCTCCGAGCGGTGCCGGGCGGCGACCCTGCCGTTGCTGATGCGGGCGATGCGGTTGATGGCCAGCTCCACCCCCCGCAGGTCATCGAGACGACTCACGCCGGGCAACGTAGCGCGTCCGGCGCCCGCGTGTGACGGATGACACCTCGGGGCTACCGGTCGGTAGCCCCGAGGCCGGGGCTCAGGCCCAGTAGCTCCCGTCGAGCATCTGCTCGACCAGGTGCCGGAACATCACGAAGTCGTCGAGGTCCTCGGGCATCTCCATCTGGCCGTAGGTGACGCCCCGCAGGGAGGTGCGCACCGACACGATGGCGAAGCGCAGAGCGGCGAAGACCTCGAACCACTCGAGCGCCTCGACGGGGCGGCCGCTCATCTCGGTGTAGGTGGCGGCCATGTCCTCGCGCCGCATGAAGTCGGGCAGGCCCGGCATGCCGTACTTCTCCGCCATGTCCTGGAAGAACTTGTGCAGGAAGATCATCCACGCCAGGTCGACCTCGGCGGGGCCGACGGCCGCCATCTCCCAGTCGAGCACCGCAGACGGGGTCGGGCCCTCCCACAGCATGTTGCCGATGCGGGCGTCGCCCCAGTTCAGGACGGCCGGGTTCTGCAGCGTTGGGCCGGTTGGCCTCGAGCCACTCGAAGGTGCGCTCGATGAGCGGGAAGGTCCTCCCGTCGCGGGCCCACTCGTAGTAGCCGCGCTCGTGGCCGAGGTGCTGGTCGAGGTAGTCGGTGCCGTGCTGCGCGCGCTCGAGGAAGGACAGGTCGGCGTTGTCGGGCCGGATCTCGTGGAGCTTCACGAGGGTCTCGACCGCGTTGCGCTGCATGAGCAGCCGGTCGTCCTCGGAGAGGTCGGCGACCCAGCCGCCGAACACGTACGGCGGCACGTCGGTGGGGGCCTTGCCCGACGAGCGCTTCATCACGAGGAAGGGGGTCTGGAGGTAGGAGTCCGTCGAGGATCACGAAGGGGCACCTCGGGCACGGGGACGTCGGTGCGCTCCCCCACCAGGCGCATGACCTTGGCCTGCATCTCGATGTCGTAGTTCTGGAACACGGGGACGAGCGACGGGAGCGGGGCCAGGCGGGCCACGTAGTGCTCGACCGCGCCGTTCACGTCGACGTCGAACAGGACGCTCTCCGAGGACATGCCGTTCTCGGGGGCGACCACGTCGACGACCTTGGCATCGGGCGAGATCGCCGCGGTGGCCCAGACGCCGAGCTGGGCGGCCAGCTCGGCGGGGTCACGGCGCCACGGGGTGTCGAGCTCGAATCCTTCGGGGGTGTCGTCAGCCATGGCGTGAAGGTAGTCGCTTCCTCGGTCGGTGGATCGGGGGGTGTCAGGGGTGGATCAGGGGGTGATGAGCGGGAAGTCGTGGCCGGTGAGCCAGTGGCGACCGACCTCCTTCACCGGTGCCCAACGGGCGGTGAGGTCGGCGGCGGTGCGCCCCTCGCCGAGCTGACCGAGCTCGGTGGGCGTGGGCCCGACCTTGTCGGCGTGGGGCCGCAGCGCGGCGAGGTCGAAGCCGAAGGTGTCGGCCGCGGCGAGGCCGAGCATGCGGCGCGACTCGTCGATCGGGATGTCGAAGAAGGTCTTCTTCAACCACTCGTTGGTGTTCGGCCACGTGCCCTCGGGGTGGGGGAAGTCGGTGCCCCACAGCATGTTGTCGATGCCGATCTCGTAGCGCTGGCCGAGCTCGCGGCGCTTCACGTTGGCGAGGCCGGTGAAGCAGTTCCGGTCGACCATCTCGCTCGGGAGCATGTCGCCGAGGGCGGCCTTGAACGGGCCCTGGCTGAGCTTGGAGGCGCCGCGCGAGCCGAGCACCAGCCGGTCCCACGACCACAGCAGCCCCGGCAGCCACCAGCAGCCGCCCTCGGTGACGCCGAAGCGCAGGCCCGGGAAGCGGTTGAAGACGCCCGACCACAGCAGGAACCACATCGGGCGGGCCGGCCACCACGTGACCTCGGTGACGTAGATGCCGAGGTGGTCGCCGTACTCGTCGCGCGAGGCGGAGCCGGAGTGGGTGACGACCGGCATCTGGAGCTCCTCGCAGAGCGCCCACACCGGGTCGTAGCTGGTGTCGTGGTACGGCAGCTGGTTCACCCACATGGCCGGGATCATCACGGCGCCGAGGCCGTGGTCCTTGGCCCAGCGGATCTCGGCGAGCACCTTCTCGATCTCGACGGTGATGGGCACCAGGGCGACGCCCTTGCGGCGCTCGGGGCTGTGCGAGCACAGCTCGGCCAGCCACCGGTTGTGGGCCTTCGCCCCGGCCATGCCCAGTTCGGGGTCGAGGTCGCCCGACAGGCCGAGGCCGGCGCCGAAGGGCACGCAGGTGCGGCTCTCGACCGCGTCGGCGTCGGGGTAGACGACCTCGGCCACCACGCCGTCGGCGTCGAGGGCCTGGTCGCGCTTGATGGCGTCCCAGCCGCTCTCGAGCTCCTCGTCGTGGAGCTCGAACCACTGCTTGGCGTAGTTCTCGTCGCGCACGCCCATGCGGGTGGCGGCCTCGATCTGGATGTACCGCTCCGAGAGGAACTGGTCGAAGGCCTCGTGGTAGCGGCTCTCGAGGTAGTCGCGGTACTGCTCGGTGGGGAGCCCGGCGTGGGAGTCGGCCGCGATGATCAGGTAGGGGTCGTCGTCGTCGAAGTGCTGGGTGCTGCTCGGCGCGGGTGTGGTGGGGCTGGTGGACATGGGTCGTCGCCTCCGGATCGGTCGTGCTCGGTCGTGCTCGGTCGTGCTCGGTCGGTGTGGCTCGGTCGGTACGGCTCAGTCGGTGGCGAACTCGTAGCCCATGAAGGCGGGACACGTGTCGGCGTCGCGGGGCACGAGGCCCGGCCCGAGGGGCTCGGCCACGTCGGCCACGAGCGGGCCGATCTGCTGGGCGAGGGGACGCAGGGCCTCGAGGTCGAAGCCGTAGAGGCGGGCGGCGTTGCCGCCGACCATGGCCTCGACCTCGTGGCGGGGCACGCCGTGGAAGGCGAGGCGGATGGCCTCGGCCGAGTACGGCGTGCTGGCCTCCTTGTGGGGGTAGTCGCTCCCCCACATGACCCGGTCGACGCCGACGGCGTGACGCAGGCCGACCTCGGGCGGGCGGATGAAGCTGGCGCCGACGTGGCACTGCCGGGCCCAGTACTCGCTCGGCTTGAGCGACATCTTCGACACGACCGGCGAGCCCCACACGTACTCCTGGGAGCCGACGGCGTTGCCCATGCGGTCCCAGAAGTAGTCGAGCTTGAACAGCTCGTCGGGCACCCAGGCGGTGCCCTGCTCGGTGAACACGACCTGGAGGTCCGGGTGGCGCTCGAACACGCCGCCCACCATGAGGTGGGTGAGCGCCCGGTGCGACCACCAGGAGGTCTCGAGGAGGAACACGACCGCGTCCTCGGGCTCGGGGCCCATGGGCGGCGCGGAGGAGCCGGTGTGGTGGTTCACGGGCATCCCGAGCTCCTCGCACACCGACCAGATCGGCTCGTAGTAGCGCTCGTAGAGCTGGGGCAGCCCCAGCCCGGGCGGGGTGCCGGGGAGGAGCACGCCGCCGGTGATCCCGGCGTCCTTCGCCCAGCGGATCTCGGCGACCGACGCCTCGATGTCGTGCAGGTTGACCTGGATGATCCCGGCGCGGCGGCCGGGGGCGTCGGCGCAGAAGTCGACCAGCCAGCGGTTGTGGGCCTGGAGCCCGGCCCAGCGCCGCTCGGCGTCGGCGGCGGTGACCGCCGGCGGCTGCGCCGTGAGCGACGACTTCGGGAAGAAGGGGGGCACGGTGTTGGGGTAGAGGACCTCGGCCACCTGGCCGTCGGCCTCGAGGTCGCGGAGGCGGCGGGCGGAGTCCCAGTTGCGGGCACCGAGGTCGCCCCGGAGGTCCTCGAAGGGCATCTCGTAGGAGGCCGCCCACTCGTCGAACTGCTCGTGCCAGCGCGACTCGAGGTACGGCCGGTAGTCCGGCACGTTGCCGCCGGCGTGGCCGTCGGCGGAGATGACGACGTAGCGGTCGTCGGGCGCGGTGCTGCCCCCGGACGTGGTGCCGTCGTGGCCCATCGGTTCCCCCTTCCCCCGCCCGGTTCGCCCGGACAGGTGAGAGGCCGACGGTACCGCCGGGGCCGGTCGCCGGGCAACGCGTGCCCTACCGCCACGACCTGTCGGCTAGCGACGGGCCTTCGGCAGGCCGAGGTGGCGCTCGGCGATGTTGTTGCGGTTGATCTCGGCGGTGCCGCCGTAGATCGTGACCACCGGGGTGTGGCGGGCGTCGTACTCGATCCAGCCGTCGGCGGCCGCGCCGGGTTGCTTGAACTGGAGCAGCCCTGCGGGCCCGGCCAGCTGGCTGAAGGCGTTGGAGATGCGTTGGTAGGCCTCGGTGGCGAACACCTTGGTCATCGAGCCCTCCAGCCCGGGCAGGCCACCTGTCGCCGCGATCCATGCGGAGCGCTGGGTCAGCAGCTGTGCGACCTGCTGGTCGATGACGGCCCGGGCCATCTGCTCGCGCGCGGTCGGGCTGATCGATCAGACCGTTGGTTCCGGCCCACTCGTGGAAGTGGCGCAGCAACGGCACCGCCGCGTTGGAGCCACCCATCACACCCCGCTCGAAGGCGAGGGCGACGGTCATCGTGCGCCAGCCTTCGTTCACCCCGCCCAGCACCGCGTCGTCGCCGACCCGCACGTCGTCGTAGTAGGTCGCGTTGGTGCGCTCGGTGCCCATGGTGTGCACCGCGTCGACCGAGATGCCCGGGGTGTCCCTGGGCATGATGAACATGGTGAGGCCCTTGTGCTTGGGCAGCTCGGGATCGGTGCGGGTGAGCAGGATGATCCAGTCGGCCTCGTGGGCCATCGTGGTCCACATCTTCGCTCCGTTGATCACCCACTCGTCGCCGTCGAGCACGGCCTTGGTCTTGATCGACGCCACGTCGGAGCCGTAGTCGGCCTCGCTGTAGCCCATCACGACCATCGACTCGCCCGGAGGTGATGGAAGGGATGATGCGGGCCTTCTGCTCGTCGGTGCCGACCGCCCAGACGACCCCGGCGATCATGATCGCCACGGCCAGGCCGTCGTAGGGGGCGCCCGCCTTCTCGAGCTCGTGGAAGAGGATCCACAGCTCGATGGGATCGCCCTTCCCCATGCCGGGGACGGCACGCTCCAGGAAGCCGGCGCCGCCGAGGGCACGGTTCAGCTCGGGCGAGGCGAAGGTGCCGCTGGTGTGCATGCGGTCGATGACCTCGGGGGTCACCGTCTCGGCGATGATGCGGCGCACGGCGTCGCGGTACTCGAGGTTCTCGGGTGAGAGCGAGAAGTCCATCGATCAGCCCTCCACCGCGCCGAAGAGGCGGTCGGCGAGGCCGAGGCACTCGGTGGTCGTGTCACCGAGGACGAGCGACCAGCCCCTCGCCCGGCGGTAGTAGAGCTGGATGTCGTACTCCTCGGAGAAGCCGTAGCCGCCGTGATAGTGGAGGCTCCGGTCGGTGGCGTGAGCAGCGCCCTCGCTGGCGAACACGAACGCCATCGACGCCAACGAGCTGCCGTCGGTGATGTCGAGCTCGGACCAGTCGAGCGAGCCCGTCCCCTCGTCGATCGCCCAGGCCGCCTTGTGGGTGAGCAGCCGACCACCGTCGACGAGGACGGGCAGGTCGGCGAGGCCGTGCTGCACGGCCTGGAACGAGCCGATGGGCACGCCGAACTGCTCACGGGCCATGACGTACTCGACCCCGAGGCGCAGGGCGGCGTCGGAGATGCCGACCAGCGCCGCGGCGGTGAGCACCTTCCAGCGATCCAGCACGGCCTGGAACTCCGACGCCGGGCCGAGGACGCGGCGCTCGCCGTCGCGGGCCGAGCGGTCGGCGAAGGGCGCCGAGGCGTGGTTGAGCGGGCCGGTCATCGGCGGGGCGGAGCGCACGGCGACGAGCTCGTCGCCGTCGACGCCGACGACCACGTCGGCGACGGCGCCGGCGGGCACGAGCCACCAGTTGCCGTCGGCGTCGGCCGGCCGCACGGACACGGCGGCGACCGCCTCACCGGCCACGAGGTCGGCGTCGTCGAGCACGGTGAGGGCGGCGAGGTGGTCGACGAGCGGGACCGGGGCGATGGCCCGGCCGAGCGACTCGGCCACGACGACGAGGTCGGACAGTGCCGCGCCGCCGCCACCGACGGACTCCTCGGAGCCCATGCCCGGCGCGCCCAGCTCGACCAGCTTGTCCCACAGCTCCCGGTCGAACCCGAGGGGCTCGGCGGCGCGGGCGACCGTGGTGGGGCTCTCCTTGGTGAAGAAGCCGTCGAACAGCTCGGCGATGGCCTCCTGGTCGGCGGTCAGTCCCAGGTCGACGGTCATCGGTGCGCCCTCATCGTCTCGTCCTCCGGTCGCTCCGGCGCCACGGGCCGGGGTCGGCCATTGTCGCCGTTGGGCTCAGCGGAGGGCGAACCAGGCGACGACCAGGGTGACGCCGTTGGTGCCCAGGTGGGCGAGCATCGGCGCCAGGACGCTCCCCGACCGGAGGCGGAGCCAGGAGAAGATCATCCCGGCCACGAACGTGACGACCACGGCCGCCACGACGACCGCGGCGGTGCCGCCCGCGGTCGAGCCTGCATCGGAGAGCTGGGCGTTCCCGCCGGCGGTGTTGAGGGTCGGGGCGATGTGCCAGAGGCCGAACACGGCCGAGCTGGCCAGCGCCCCCCTCCGCGGACCCCACGACTCGGAGCCGGCACCGAGGAGGACGCCCCGGAAGGTGAGCTCCTCCGGGATCACGGTGAGCAGCAGGATCGACACCACCACCTCGAAGACCAGCGAGCCGACACCGAGGCGGGCCCGGTCGTCCTCGAGGAACCCCGAGGTCGCCGGAACGACGGCGGCCACCACGACGACCGCCAGGACGAGGCCGAAGGCAGCCCCGCCCCAGGCCAGGCCGCTTCGCACCCGGTCGCCGGTGAGGCCCATCGCCCGTCGGTCGAGCCCGGTGCGCAGCGCCACGGCCACGATGGCGAGGGCGACGACCAGGCCGACCGCGTCGCCGAAGCGGCCGAACGCTCCGAGGGCGCGGGCCACGTTGAACACGGCGAGCGCCGCGGCGGTGGCCCAGAAGGTGACCCGGGGGGTCACTTCCCGTCGGTCGGCCCGTTGAGGAGGGCGTCGAGCCGCTCGGTGTCGGCGGCCGTCCAGCCGGGGGGCGCGGAGATCGCCGCCCAGCCGTCGGTGACGTTGGGGTCGTAGTTGTGGCCGTGGCCGGGGGTCGCGCTGAACCCGGCCATCAGGTCGAACAGCTCCTGGGTGAACGTGACCCCCGGGGCCCACACGCTGCTCTGCGGGACGTCGTAGCCACGGGGCTTGCCCATCCAGGTCGGCGGCTTCCAGAGCGAGTCGAAGCTCGCCCAGGTGACCGGGTCGGACGGGTGGGTGAGGTAGACGACGTGGCCGTCGGCGCTGATGCGCTGGGTCACCGGTGGCTCGTCGGGCGCCCCCATGACCGTGAGCTGCCCGCCGCCCATGTACTCGGGGTGCCATGCCGGGGAGCCGTCGTCGCGCCCATCGATCACCTGGTTCCAGATCGGGTTGAAGAAGGTTGGCCCGGCCCACAGCACACCATCCGGGGTTGCCGTGGCGGCGTCGACCGACCCCTGCACGGTCGGGGCGTTGTAGGCGTGCTCCGAGCCGTAGGAGCCGAGGCTGATCCCGTAGATCAGCAGCTCGGGCCGGGTGGCCTCGGGCAGCTGGCTCCAGCGCTCGGTGATGGCGTCGACCAGCACCCGGCCGTTCTCCTCGGCCTTGTCGAGGTCGACGAGGAACGAGATCCAGCTGGGCAGGTAGGAGTACTGGGTGCCGACGATGGCGGTGTCGCCGTGGTGCATGTACTCGAGCGACGCGGCGGCGACGGGGTCGACCCAGCCGGTGCCGGTGACGGTGACCACCGCGAGCACCGATCGGTCGAACGCACCGGTGCGCTCGAGCTCGTCGACCGCGAGCTTGGCCTGGGCCTCCTGGCCGTCGGCGGACTTCAGCCCGGCGTAGACGCGGATCGGCTCCTTCACCGGCGTCCCGGCGCCGGCGAACTCCTGGAGCTGGTCGACGGTGGGCCCGCCACCGGCGAAGTTGCGGCCCTCGTAGCCGAGCGTGTCCCACGGCACGAGCGACTCGGGGCTCCCGCTGCGCAGGGGCGAGGTGGGCTGGACGATGTCGGGCGGGGTCTCGTCGTCGAACGTGCTGTAGGTGGAGTTGGCCCAGTCGACGAACTGCTTCCAGACGACGTCGCGGCTGACCACGACGCCGAAGGAGACGACGGCGACGAGGGTGATGCCGACCGCGGCCCAGCGCGGGACAGCCGTGACGGCGGCCTCGTCGAGGCGGCGCACGAAGTGGGCGACGGTGCGCCCGATGAAGAACAGGATCGCCCCGACCACGACGGCGGCGATCACCAGCATCGGGAGCGAGCCGGCCCCGATGTGCTCCATGAGCACGAGGTCGCGCTGGTCGTTCTGGCTGCCGATCCACCAGAACAGGCCGCCGATCACGACGACCACCGCCACCGCGGCGAACACCCGACGACCCCAGGCCCCGAGGGGACGGGGCACGTCGCGCCCGGCGGCGCGCCAGAGGCCGCGGCCGATGCATGCGAGGAGCTCACCGATGGCCACGCCGAGCATGGTGCTGATCGCGCTGATCGCGCCCTGGGCCCAGCCGGCACGGGGCAGGAGCGTCGGCGAGAGCGACAGCACGAAGAAGAGAAGGCCGATCCAGCACGCAGTGGGGCTCACCGGTGCCCTGAGCGACCGGCCGTAGGCGTACTTCGAGCGATACCGCTCGACGACCGCAGGGCGATCGGAGGAACGGTCGTCGACGCTGACGTCGCCCTGCTCGGCCATCGAATGTCTCCCGGGTCGTGGACCGGGCCAGAACCTACCGGGCCTCAGGAGGCGGAGGCCTGCTCCTTGGCCCACCGGTAGTCGGCCTTGCCGGCCGGCGAGCGCTGGATGCCGGCGACGAAGGTCAGCGCACGGGGCACCTTGTAGCCCGCGATGGTCTGGCGGCAGTGCTGGGCGATCTCCTCGACCGTGGGCCGGGCGTCACCGCGGGCCTGCACGACGGCGACCACGCGCTCACCCCAACGCTCGTCGGGCACGCCGACCACGAGGGCGTCGTAGACGTCGGGGTGGCTCTTGAGGGCCTCCTCGACCTCCTCCGGGTAGACCTTCTCGCCGCCGGTGTTGATGCACTGCGAGCCGCGGCCGAGCAGCGTGACCACGCCGTCGTCGTCGACCGTGGCGAAGTCGCCCGGCACGGACCACCGGCGCCCGTCGGGGTCGGTCGGGAACGTGGCCGCGGTCTTGGCCTCGTCCTT
This sequence comes from uncultured Actinomycetes bacterium, assembly GCA_963702555.1. Classification (GTDB taxonomy): domain Bacteria; phylum Actinomycetota; class Acidimicrobiia; order Acidimicrobiales; family Acidimicrobilacustridaceae; genus CAMFLJ01. The sequence goes on along the minus strand of CAVPCW010000010.1, from coordinate 259,046 downwards.
GTAGTAGCCGAGCGGGATGTGCCCGGTGCGGGCGAGGCGGCCGATCTCCCCGGACGCCACCGGGCGGAGGTCGTCGTCGAGCACGTTCAACTCGGGGCTGACCGTGAAGCGGCGGGCGCCGCCCTCGGCACTCATGCCGCCGGCGCCCATCTCGGAGGCGCCGTAGCTGTCCATCACCGCCACGTGCGGGATCTCGGCCTTGATGGCCTCCTGCACGGCCGGTGAGAACACGCCACCGCCGGACCCCACGCGGTAGAAGCCCGAGAAGTCGCGCTCGCGGGTCTTGTGGGCGAGGGCGTCGGCCAGCGGGCGGCCCATGGCGTCGCCGACGATGGTGAGGCCCATGCACTTCTCGCGCTCGACGATGTCCCAGATCTCGTCGGGGTCGAGGCCCCGCTGGGTGTAGAGCGCCACGCCGGCGCCGGCGAAGAGCATGTTGCACATGCCCCACTGGGCGGCACCGTGCATCAGCGGGGCCACGATCATGCTCGGCCGGGCGAAGTCCTCGGGAAGGCCCTTCTCCTTGATCTCCTCGGGGGAGGAGAGCGGGCCGCAGGCCGACGACAGCGCGGCGGAGAAGATGTCCTCGTGGCGCCACATCACGCCCTTGGGCATGCCCGTGGTGCCGCCGGTGTAGAGGAAGTAGAGGTCGTCGGAGGAGCGCTGGTTCCCGAGGGCACCGGTGTCCTGGCGATCGACGAGCTCGTGGTAGTCGAGGGCGGCGCCGGCATCCTCGTCGGAGCCGTCCTCGATGACGACGGTGGCCTTGATCTTCGGGAGCTTCGGCAGGATCTCCGCCACCACCGGAGCGAAGCTGCGCTCGAAGATCAGTACCTCGCTGTCGGAGTTCTCGAGGATGTACTCGAGCTCGTGGGCGACGTAGCGGTAGTTGATGTTGATCGGCACGACCCGCGCCTTGAACGCCCCGAAGAACACGTCGGCCCACTCGGCCCGGTTCCACGAGTACATCGCCACCTTGGCGCCCGGCTCGACGCCCAGCTCGAGCAGCGCGCGTGCGACCTGGTTGGTGCGCTCGTCGAACTGCCGGAACGTGTAGCGGGTGCCGCCCGCCACGATGGCCAGGCGGTCGGGCACGGCCTCGGCGACGAGCTCGATGAGGTCACCGAGGTTGTACGTGCGCGTGGGAGTGGCGTCGGACATCACTGCTCCAGGTGAAGAGGGGTGGTTGTTCCTGCGGGTCGCGCCCGTCAGTCGAGGACGAGGTCGGCGGCCTGCTTGAGCGCCTCGGGGGTGCGGGCCGAGATCAACATGGTGGTGACCGGGCTCTTGCGCCACTCCTCGAGCCGCTCCTTGATGCGCCCGGCCGGGCCCACCAGGGAGATCTCGTCGGCGAAGGCGTCGGGGACGGCCGCGATGGCCTCCTCGCGCTTGCCCTCGAAGAAGAGGTCCTGGATGCGGTACGCCTCTTCCTCGTAGCCCATGCGGGCCATGAGCTTGGTGTGGTAGTTCTGGCCCTTGGCGCCCATGCCACCGATGTAGAAGCCGAGCGAGGCCTTCACCGGCCACAGCGCCTGCTCGATGTCGTCGGTGACGTTGAAGGTGACGATCGGGTTGATCTCGAAGCCCTCCTTGCGGTGGGCGATCTGGTCCGCGTACACCTCCTGCCGGAACGGGGAGTAGTAGAGCGGGAACCAGCCGTCGGCGATCTCCGCGGTCTGGGCCACGTTCTTCGGGCCCTCGGCGCCGAGCAGGATCGGGATCTCCGAGCGCAGCGGGTGGGTCATGATCTTCAGCGGCTTGCCGAGCCCGGTGGCGTCGGGACCGTTGTAGGGAAGCGGGTAGAACTCGCCGTCGAACGACAGCGGCCCCTCGCGGCGGAGCGCCTGGCGGATGATCTCGACGTACTCACGGGTGCGGGCCAGCGGCTTGTTGGCCGGGCGGCCGTACCAGCCCTCCACGACCTGCGGGCCCGAGACGCCGAGGCCGAGCACGACGCGGCCGTTCGACAGGTGGTCGAGGGTCATCGCCATCATGGCGGTGGCCGTGGGCGTGCGGGCCGAGAGCTGCACGACCGAGGTGCCGAGGCGGATCTTCGACGTGTGGGCGGCCAGCCAGGTCAGCGGGGTGAAGGCGTCGGAGCCCCAGGACTCGGCGGTCCACACGGAGTCGAAGCCCGCGTTCTCCGCGGCCTGCGTCAGTTCGACGAACCCCTGCGGCGGCTGCGCCGTCCAGTACCCCCACACCAGTCCGAGTTCCATCTGTCCCCCTTCGGCCGTGCGGCGCCCATCGCCGACCGGTCGATGTTACGAGGGTCGCCGAGCGTCGCCCGAATCGAGGGGGCCGGATCAGCCGGTGATCCACCCGGGGATGCGGCTCGCCTGCTCCACCCAGGAGACGAGCAGCTCTTCGTCGAACTCCTCCCCCTCGTGGAGGTGGACGTACCGGGCGTTGGCGTCCTTCGACGACTCGGGCGGGACCGGCTCGAGCGACGCACCGGCGAAGAACGTCACCTTCACGTACTTCGTGAAGCAGTGGAAGGAGAGGAACCAGCCCAGGCCCTCGACGCCGTAGAACGGCGAGTTCCAGCGGACGGCCTTGGTGACCTCGGGGACCGTGCGGACGATCAGCGCGTCGAGGGCGCGGCCGACGTCGCCCTTCCAGCCCGGCATCGCGTCGAGGTACGCCTGCACCGGGCCGTCGCCGTCACCCTTCGGGATCTGGGGGTTCCCCCCGGCGAGCAGGACCGGCTTGGCGGGCTTCCCGGGCATCGGGCGATCGTCGCAGGCCCGCGGCGAGCGGGCAACCACGTGAAACCAGCGAGGACGGCGTGCCGTCGTCGACCACCATCCTCGTTCTTGTCGCGGTTTCCTGTCGCCAGCGACAGGAAACCGCGACAAGAACGAGCGGGCGGGGGGGTGTCACCTACCGCCGGGTCGAAGACGCGCTCTGGATCGTTCGAAACGGCCTCGGGCGCGAAGCGACCCGGCCCCGAGGGCCGGGTCGCTCAGGTCCCCCCTGGCCGGGTGGCGCTACTCCGAGATGCCGAAGTACTCGCCGAGCTTGTAGAGGTCGATCGCGTTGCCGCGGAAGAAGCGGTAGACCTCGTGGTCGTTCAGGCCCGCCTTCGCCGCCATGCGCTCGGCGACGTCCTTGGTGTGCGGGAACGTCGAGTCGGCGTGCGGGTAGTCGACCTCGAAGGTGAGGCGGTCGATGCCGATGACGTCGCGGTTCTTCATCGCCGTCTCGTCGTCGAAGATGCAGTACCAGACGTTGCTCTTCATGTAGGTCGACGGGGGCTGGGGCAGCTTGGAGCCGAAGCCGGTGTCGTCGAGCAGGCGCTCCTCCCACAGCTTGTCGGAGCGCTCGAGGATGTAGGGCAGCCAGCCGGCCTGGCCCTCGCTGTAGGCGACCCGCAGGTTCGGATAGCGGTCGAAGACGCCACCGAAGACGTAGTCGAGCAGCGAGCCCATGGCGTTCTGGAAGGTGAGGGTCGAGCTGATGATGAACGGCGCATCGGGTGCGGTCGAGGGCATCTTCGACGACGAGCCGATGTGCATGTTCAGCACGGTGTCGGTCTCTTCGCACGCCCGGAAGAAGGGCTCCCAGAAGCCGGAGTGCACCGACGGCAGGCCGAGCGGCACGGGGCTCTCGGAGAAGGTCACGGCGTGGCTGCCCTTGTCGGCGCAGCGGCGCACCTCGGCGGCGGCGAGCTCGGCGTCCCACAGCGGGATCATCGTGAGCGGGATGAGGCGGCCCTTGCCGGCGCCGGCGCACCACTCGTCGATCATCCAGTCGTTGTAGACCTGGATGCACGCGAGCGCGAGCTCCTTGTCCTCACGCTCGTAGAACGCCTGGCCGCAGAAGCGGGGAAGGATGTTCGGGAAGCAGATCGAGGCCTCGACGTGGTTGGCGTCCATGTCGAGCAGACGGGCGCCCTGGTCGTAACAGCCGGGGAGGATGTCGTCGAACGTGCACGGCTCGTTCTTGATGACCTCGGCGCCGACAGCGGCCGACAGCCGGGTGAAGGGGTAGACGAGGTCGTCGTAGTACCAGACGTCGCAGTCGACGCCGTCGGGCACGTCGACCTCGAAGTTGTAGCCGCCGAGGAGGTTCATCTTGACCTTCTGGCGCACCACCCGCGGGGCCCGGTCGGCCCACTTCTGGGGCAGGCGGGCGGTCCAGAGGTCGGGCGGCTCGACGACGTGGTCGTCGACCGAGATGATGCGAGGAATCTCCATGGCGTGTCCGGCCTCCTTGCCCAACGAGTGGGCGTCGCCCCCCGGGGCTTCCCGAGAATCTGACGGACCGTCAGTTTGCCACGACCGCACCCGGCCGTGTCACGTCGGGGCGAACTCCCCCGCGGCCGGCAGGTCGACGGCGAGCCCGACGGACTCCTCGGCGAGCAGCCGAGCGGCGAAGCGCCTGGTCGTGGGACTGGGCCACGCTGCGCACGCCGTCGGCCGACTCCACCACGGCGACGGCGGTGAGCGCACCGTCGCGCTCGGCCACGACCGTGTAGCCGGCGATGGTGGCGGGGCCGACGAGGTCCGGGTCGACCGTGCGGGTGGCGGTGGCGGCGCGGGCCGCCTCGGTGACGTCGAGCAGGGCGAACGGCGCGGTGGGGGCGTCGGTGGTCCAGAGCACGGCCGCCGGCTTGGTGAGCAGGCCGCTGACCGCGGTGGTGAGCCCGACGGTGGCGTCGCCCCCGGAGCGCAGCTCGCGCACCATGGCCGCCGCGCCCTGGAGGGCGTAGTTGTTGAAGGGCCCACCGCCGAAGGTCATGCCGCCGGTGAGGGTGAGCGCCCGGTGCGGGGAGATGCCGAGCTCCTGGGCCTGCACCTCGACCGCCACAGGGAAGCAGCTGTAGAGGTCGACCGGCGCACCGGACAGGTCCTCCTGGTGCAACGAGGCGTGGGCCCGCAGGGCGGCCCCGACCTCGCCCATCGCCGGCCAGCGGTGGAGCTGGTCACGCTCGGGGAGGGGCACCACCAGGTTCGACAGGGCGACGGCGGCCGGGAAGACCCAGCGGTCCTCGGCGATGCCGAGCCGACGGGCGACCTCCACGGACGTGACGACCAGCGCCGCGGCCTGGTCGACGTTCCACTGGGAGACCAGCCACTTCGGGTAGGGCGCCGCGATCAGCCGGTTGGTGTCGGAGACCACGGCGATGTCGTCGGGGCCGAGCCCCCGCTGGTCCCAGCCGGCGGGGGCCTCCGCGGCGATGCGGGCGAAGTCGGCCCACAGCTCGCCGAGCCATCGCTGGTGCTCGTCGATGGAGCGGCCGAGCTGGTGGCGCAGAGCGCTCTCGACGATGGCGTACTGGTGCGCCGCGGTGGTGAGGTTCCGCTCGATCTCGACAGGCGAGATGATCATGTCGGTCGGCTCGATGAGCTCGTCGGGCGCCTGGGCGACGGCTTCGAGCGCAGGCTCCGGGACCGGCCGCCCCTCCTTGCCCGACACCACGCCCGACCAGCGGTTCTCGCCGCCGACGATCAGCGCGGCCTCGAGCTCGCCGGCCGCGACAGCCGACGCCGCCCGGCCGAGCAGCGACAGCTGGAGCACGCCCAGCTCGGAGCGCACCGAACGGGCGTCGGGAGCGCCGATGGCGACGGCCACCGCCCGACCCGGATCGGGCTCGGCCCACGTGCCGTGGGGGACGAGGACCTCACCCACGAGCGGACCCAGCCCGGCCGACACGCCCGAGGACGCCAACGCGTCGAGGGCCGCCTCGAGCAGCAGCTCGGTGGCCGAGGTGGGCACGAAGCCCTCCCCCGCCCGGTGCACGACCTCGGCCGCGCCGACGACGACCGGCGTGCGCCCGTCGAGGTGGTCGAAGCGGCTCATCGGCCGGCCCCGGCATCGACGCCCGGCAGGGCCTTCAGCCCGGCGAAGAACACGGCGACGGTGGGGTTGAAGACGTCGGCCCGCTCCCACTGGAGGAAGTGGCCGGCACCGGCGAGCACGAGGGGCCCCACCCGGTTGGTGAACACGACCTCGCAGCAGTGCATGAAGTCGGGGCCGACCACGTTGTCGTCGGCGCCGTAGAAGAGCAGCGTCGGGATGTCCACCTTGCGGTCGAGGATCGGCCACTCGGCGGCCTCGCGGCCGAAGGCCAGCTGGTAGACGGCCCAGCCGGCGCGCAGGCGTGCCTCCTCCGACCACGGCTCGGTCATGAAATCGATGTCGTCCTGGCTGAACGTGCCGGGCGAGGCCCACAGGCGGGGCCCGTACATCGTGGCGATGTAGGCGCGGCGGTGCGCCGGCGTGGACAGCTCGGCGGCGAGCACGTCGGGCTCGGCCCCCTGGCGCCGGCGGTAGTCGCCGGTGGGGCCGTCGCTGATGGCGGTGAGGTTGGCGACGTCGATGCCGGCCGCGGCGAAGTCGTCGAACAGCAGCGGGGGCACGGTGTCGAAGAAGCAGAGGCCCTCGACGAAGCCTTCGAACCGGTTCGCCAGGTCGACGGCGACCACTCCCCCGACGTCGCCGCCCACCACGCCGCAACGCTCGTGACCGAGGACGTCGTGCACGAGAGTGTGGAGGTCGCGGCTGTAGGTGACGAGGTCGTAGGTGTCGTCGGCCGACAGGTCGGAGTCGCCGTGGCCCCGCAGGTCGGGGACGATGACCTCGTAGCCGGCGGCGACCAGCGGCTCGATGTTGCGCCACCACACCCGCTTGGTCTCCGGGTAGCCGTGGACGAGCAGCAGCGGGTAGCCCCCGACGCCCTCGCGGACGTAGGCGAGCGACAGCCCGTCGGCGACCTCGGCACGGTGGATCTCGAAGGCGTCGGCCGCCGGCGTGGGCGGCTGGGCCGGGCGCAGGCGGTTCTCGTAGCCGGTGACGCCCATCAGAAGGCCTTCCCGCCGAACTCGGTCTCGCCCGCCACGACACCCGAGTCGAGCAGGCCGTCGATCTCGGCCTCGGTGCGACCGAGCGACGCCAGGACCTCACGGGTGTGCTGGCCCAGCTTCGGCGCGGCCGACCGGGCCTCCCACGGGGTGCCGTAGAAGTCGGACGGGCTGGCGACGCGCATGCCGCCGTCGTCGCCCGGAACCGACACGAAGGCGCCGGCGGCGTGGACCTGCGGGTCGATGATGACGTCGTCGATCTCGTTCACCGGGGCCCAGAACATGTCGGGCTCGGTGTCGAAGACCTCGGCCCACTCCTCGAGCGTCTTCGTGGCGAAGACCTCGTCGAGCAGGCCGATGAGCTCGGCCGCGTTCTGGCGGCGGCCCATCGCGGTGGAGAAGCGCTCGTCGGTGAGCCACTCGGGGTGGCCGACCACCCGGGCCAGCGGCGGCCAGTGCCGCTCGCCCTCCTGGCCGATGAGCCAGAACGCCTTGCCGTCGCCGGCGACGTAGTTGTTCATCGCCGGGTTGCCCATCTGCTCACGGGAGCCGATGCCGATGTGGGCGCCCCACCCGAGCGTGATCGAGAGGTCGAAGCCGATCGTGTAGACGCCCTGACGCACGAGGGAGGTGGAGATGAGCTGGCCCTCGCCGGTGCGCTCCCGGCTGAAGAGGGCGGCACACACGGCGCCGGCGGCGGAGCTGCCGGTGGGGTGATCGCCCATGCCGCCGCGCTGGAACGGCAGCGGGCCGTCGGGGGCCCGGAGGAGGGCGGCCACGCCCGAGCGGGCCCAGAAGCCACCGATGTCGTAGGCCGGACGGGCTGCGTCGGGGCCCTCCATGCCGTAGCCGGTGATGAGCTGGTAGACGATCCGCGGGTTGCGGGCCAGCACCTCGTCGGGGCCGAGGCCCCACCGCTCGAGGGCGGCGCGGCGAAGGTTGGTGACGAACACGTCGGCGTCGGCGAGCAGCTCGAGGGCGAGGGCCTGGCCCTCCGGCACCCGCAGGTCGACGGCGACGCTGCGCTTCGACCGGTTGTCGGTCTCGAAGACCGGGTTGTCCGGCATGACCTCGCCGAACAGTGCCTGGTAGGTGCGGGCCGGGTCGCCGATGCCCGGCGGCTCCAGCTTGACGACGTCGGCACCCCAGTCGGCGAGGATCCCGGCGCACGCCGGGCCGGCCACCCACATGCCCAGCTCGACGACCTTCACACCATCCAACGGTCCCGGCACAGCTCCCCCTCGAGGTCACCGCCCCTCGTCCAGGGGCAGGGACCTAGAGCCTGTCATCCCCGGAGCCGTCGCCGCGCACGGCTCCGGGCGATGGCGGCCGCCGGCCGGATCAGGCCGCGGTGCCCGCGGCCGTCGTCGTGGTCGAGGCGGAGGTGGTGGAGGTGGTCGACGCAGAGGTGTTGCTGGTGCCGCCGGCGCCGGAGGAGCCGGTGAGCACGACGACGATGTAGGTGGTGCCGTCGTAGCCGCCGACCCAGACGGTGCCCTCGTAGGAGCCGCCGAGGGTGAGCGTGCCGACGAAGGCGCTGCCGATGCCGGTGCTCTTCACGTTCGACGGCGACAGGGCGGAGTCGCCGCTGTAGAAGGCGAAGGCGTCCTTGCCGGACTGGCTGGTCGAGAACACCCCGACCTGCACGCCGGACTCGGACTTGGCGAGCGAGCCGGAGCCGGCGGGCTCGGCGCCGTCGGGGACCGGGAACGACGAGGGCCAGTTCGGCGGCAGCTGACCGTCGAGGGAGAGGGAGACCTCGCCCTCCGGGACGCTGACCGAGAAGCTCTTGGGCACGGTGCCGTTGGAGGACTTGGCCGTGGTGGTCGTCGCCGCGCTGGAGTCCGACGAGCTCGAACAGGCGGTGGACACCGCCCCGAGGCCGAGAACGGTGACGACGGTGATGCCGGCGACGAGGGTGCGCGAGCGGGCCATGGGGAATCCTCCGGGTGGGACGGGTGCGAGGCGACCCTATGCCCGGGACCGCGGCGCGGTCGTCACCCCCCGCGGGTGATCCCGGTGACCGGGACCCCCTTCAGCCGAGGCGGGCGGTGAGCCAGGCGTCGAAGGCCTTCGCCCACGCCGTGGTGATGCCGCACGGGAAGGCCTGGAAGCCGTGGGGCATGTCGGGGGCCACGAAGAGCTCGACCTCGTTGCCGGCGGCGGCGTAGCGGCCGGCGAAGAAGAGGGAGTCGTCGAGGAGGTGGTCGGCCGTGCCCACGCTCACGAAGGCCGGCGGCAGGTCGCGGAGGTCGGCGAAGGCGGGCGAGATCTCCGGCGCCCGGCGCTCGTCGTCGGTGAGGCCCGGCAGGTAGCAGTCGCAGAAGTGCTCGATCCCCTCGGGCGTGAGCATGTCGGGTCCGTCGATGACCCGGATGCCCCGCTGGCTCGGCGAGCGCCCCCAGTCGAGCACCCCGAACACCACGTTGGAGCCGAGCACCTTGTCGAGCGCGCCCGGGACGTCGCGAAGGCGCAGCAGCACGGCGGCGGTCATGTAGCCGCCGGCGGACTCGCCGCCGAGCACCAGGCGATCGGTGCCGAACTCGGCCACGCCGTTCTCGAGCAGCCACTCCACCACCGCGACGCCGTCGTCGGGACCGGCCGGGTAGGGGTGCTCGGGAGCCAGGCGGTAGTCGACCGAGACCACCACGACGTGGTGGCGGTCGGCGAGGGCGCGGTTGCCCGGGTCGTTCATGAGCGGCGAGCCGAGCACCATGCCGCCGCCGTGGAAGTGCACGAAGATCGCCCGGGCCTCGCCCTCCGGGCGGAAGACCCGGCACGGCACGCCGGCCAGGTCGACGGCCACGGCGGTCGGCTCGGGGGCCGGATAGGTGCGCTCGAAGGCGGCCCGACTGAAGAGGGCCCGCTCGTGGATGTCGGTGGGCGGCTCACCCTGCCCGGCGAACATCTCGGCGATCATGCTCATCGCCCCGGCCACGACCGCTCGGGCCTCCGGGCGCATCTGCTCGATCTCGTCACTCCACAGCTTCATCTGCTCCCCCGTTCGCTTCGTCCGGTGTCGTGCCCGGCGCCGCCACCACCCGTCCCCCGACGGTGCGGCCGCGTGTGCCCGGGCACCCTACCGACCTACGCTCGCCCGGGCATTCGACCCAGGAGGATGACGTGGCCGGTCCGAAGGAGCTCGTGGGGAAGGTCGGCGACGCCTACCGGCGTGAGGTGGTGCCGCGCTTCATCGACAAGGCGTGCGGGTCGGCGGCCATGAAGCAGGGCCGCGACGCGGCCGCGGCCGGCCTCTCCGGCGTGGTGGTCGAGATCGGGTTCGGTTCGGGCCTGAACCTGGCGAGCTACCCGCCCGAGGTCACCCGCGTGCACGCCGTCGAGCCGGCCGAGGTGGGGCGCAAGCTCAGCGCCCCGCGGATCGTCGCGGCTCCGTTCCCGGTCGACTACGCCGGCCTGCACGGTGAGCAGATCGACCTGCCCGACGACTCGTGCGACAGCGCCCTGTGCACATTCACCCTGTGCACGGTTCCCGGCGTCGAGCAGGCCCTCGCAGAGCTGCGCCGGGTGCTGAAGCCGGGTGGGCGCTTCCACTTCCTCGAGCACGGCCTCGCCCCCGACCAGGGGGTGCAGAAGTGGCAACGGCGCCTCGAGCCGATGCAGCTCGCCCTGGCCGACGGCTGCCACCTCACCCGCGACCCGTCGGAGCTGGTCGAGGCCGCCGGCTTCGAGCTCGAGTTCGTCCACCGCGACTACACCAAGGGCCCGAAGCCGTGGGTGTACATGACCTTCGGCCAGGCGGTGAACCCGGCCTGACCCGCCTCAGCGGAGGGCGGTGAGCTCGGCGACCACGTCGGGCGCCAGCCGCTTGCGGGCCTCGGCCCAGGTGACCGTGCTCATCCGGGTCATGCGGGGACGGCAGAACGCCTCCACCGAGGCGGGGTCGTCGCGGCCGAGGTCGCGGAGCACCCACCCGATGGCCTTGCGGATGAAGAACTCCCGCTCGTCGAGGAGCCGGTCGGCGACGACGGCGAAGGCCTCGAACGGCACGACGCGCGCCCGCACCGGACGCGACAGCGAGAGCACGGCGAGGCGCCGCACCCAGAACGAGCCCTCGTCGAGCGACCACCGCTCCACGTCCGCCTCGGCGACCTCGGGGTGGCCGGTGAGCACGGTGCCCGCAACGATGTGGGCGAGCGGGTCGACCAGCGCCCACGTGCGGGCGTCGCGCACCATGGCCTCGAGCGAGGTGAGGTGGTCGGGCGAGAGCCGGCGGGCCACGGCGACCCACAGCTCGACCGCCGAGCGCCGGTCCTCGAAGACCTCCGACGACCACAGGGCGGCGGCCACCGCGAGGGCGTGGTCGAGGTCGGCGCCCGAGGTGCGCAACCACTCCTTCGCCAGGGCCCGTCCGGGCCCGGTCGCCACCCCGAGGTGCTCGTAGTGGTTCTTCAGGTAGGCCCGCTCCCCCTCCGCCCGCACGGGGTCGGCCAGCGCCTCGAGCCGCTCGTGGAGGACGGCCGCGTCGCGCTCGGCCGGGCTGCCGGGGACCACCTCAGCCCTGGCCGTAGTGGCGGGGCGAGCGGTAGCTCCCGCCGCGCTCCATCCGACCCAGCTTCGAGGTCCAGCGCCACTGCACCGAGATGCGGCCACCCACGCCGCCGGGCACCTGGGGGACGCTGTGCTCCCACCCGGCCTGACAGGCGCCGCCCATCACCAGCAGGTCACCGTGGCCCGGCAGCAGGCGGTGCGTCGCCCCCTTGTCGGCCGCCTCGTGGGCGTAGCGGTTCGAGCGGGGTCGGATCAGGAACGGGCGCCGGTCACCGAGCACCAGAAGGGCGATGATCGTGTCGTCGAGCCAGCGCATGTCACGGTCGCGGTGGAACGCCACCATGTCGCGCCCGTCGCGGTAGAGCGCGAGCGCCGCACCGCCGAGGCGGACGTCGTAACGGTGCTGGAGGGTGCGGTGGGCGTCGACCAGCACCGGATGGGGCGCGGTGGCCGGGGTGAACGACGACCCCAGGCGAGGCTCGTCGACCCAGTGGTCGTAGCGGTACACCCGGCCTTGCCGGAACGGGACGGTGGCCGCGAGGTGGTCGTAGAGCTGATCGGCGCCGGCGAGCCAGCCGGGCCAGAGGTCGACCCACGAGCGGTCGTCGAGCCACGTGCGCTCGACCTCGACCCCGGGGGCCAGCTCCACCGTCGACGCCGCCTCTGCCACGAGGGCGAGGGTACCGGCGCCGAGCGGGGGCGCGCTCGTGCACGACGGCCGATCCTGATACCCTGGGGGGTATGTGTAGACGAGTGACGTGCAAGACCTGCGGCAAGCCCGGCTGGGCCGGGTGTGGCGCCCACGTGGACGCGGTGCTGGGCGACGTGCCCAAGAGGGACCGCTGCCACTGCGCCGAAGAGAAGGCGTCGGCCAAGGCTGCCGCCAAGGCGGCGAAGAGCTCGGGCGTGGCGACCGCCACCAAGCCCTCGCTGCGCCAGCGCCTCTTCGGGGGCTGAGCCACCCACCTGCCCGTTCGGCGCCGGCGATCCTGACTCCCCGCTGAACGCCGGGCGCCGCGGTCACACCGCGGCGCCCGGATCAGCGGGGATACTTCCCCGGTGCGAGTGCTGGTGGTGGAGGACGAGGCCGGGGTCGCCCTCGGTGTGCGCAGTGCCCTCGAGGCCGAGGGCTTCGCCGTCGACGTCGCCCCCGACGGCCACGACGGGTGGGTCGCTGCGCAGTCCGGCAGCTACGACGCCATCGTCCTCGACCTCATGCTCCCGACCATGAACGGCTACAAGGTCTGCGCCGCCATCCGCGAGGCCGGCGACTGGACCCCCATCCTCATGCTCACGGCCAAGACCGGGGAGTACGACATCGCCGAAGGGCTCGAGACCGGCGCCGACGACTACCTCACGAAGCCGTTCTCCACCGTCGTGCTGGTCGCCCGGGTCAAGGCCCTGGTGCGCCGGCCGCGGGTGGCGGGCGGCGCCCCGGCCCACACCGCCGGCGACCTCCGGCTCGACCCCTACGCCCACCGCTGCTGGCGAGGCGACGCCGAGGTCGAGCTCACCGCCCGGGAGATGGATGTGCTCGCCCACCTCATGTCCCGCCAGGGCGACGTGGTCTCGAAGGTGCAACTGCTCGACAACGTCTGGGGCGAGGAGTTCGAGGGCGACCCCAACATCGTCGAGGTGTACGTGGGCCGGCTGCGCCGCAAGGTCGACGACGCCTTCGGCCGCCACAGCATCGAGACCGTCCGGGGCGTCGGCTACCGACTCCGGGCCGACGACGGCGCACCCGCGTGACCCGCTGGTCGATCCGGGCCCGGGTCACGGCCGTGGCCACCCTGGCCGTCGCCCTGGTGCTGGTGCTCACCGGCATCGTGTTGGTGCACGCCCTCCGGACAGGGCTGACGAACCGCATCGACCGTCAGCTGCAGGCCGACTCCGAGGCGGTCACGCTGCGCGACATCGAGGCCGACCCGGCCGAGATCCCGGTGTCCGCCGGAGGCAGTCGCATCCTCCAGGTCGTCGACACCGAGGGCTCGGTGCTGTGGTCGAGCCCCGCCGCCGGCGGCGAGGGCGCCAACCCGATCCTCACCCCTCCCCTCCCGTTCGAGGCCGGGTCGGGCACGCACCTGCTGTCGGTCGACGACCCCGACCTCGGTGAGCTGCGCGTGCTCGCCGTGCCCCGCGGGGCCGAGGATCAGTACTGGCTGCTGATCGCCCGGTCCGAAGAACTCGGCAACACCGCCGGCCGGGCTGTGCTGCGGGCCGTGTTCGTGCTGGTGCCGGCGCTCACCCTCGGGGTCGGGCTGCTCGTCTGGTTCGGCGTGGGCCGGGCCCTCCGTCCGGTCGAGTCGATCCGCAGCTCGGTCGGCGACATCACCGAGCACCACCTCTCCACCCGGGTGCCCGTGCCGGCCACGGGCGACGAGGTCGCCCGCCTGGCCGTGACCATGAACGAGATGCTCGACCGCCTCGACGCCGCCGCCGGCCGGGAGCGGCAGCTCGTCGCCGACGCCAGCCACGAGCTGCGCAGCCCCCTCGCCTCGGTGCGGGCCCTGCTCGAGACCCGGGCCACCGCCGCCGACCCCGCCGCCCACGACGCCGAGGCCATGGCCGCGGTGATCCGCCTCCAGGCACTCGTCGAGCAGCTGCTGGTGCTGGCCTCCCAGGACGCGGCCGTGCCCCCGCCGACCCGAGCGGTCGACCTCGACGACCTCGTCATGGAGCGGGCCTCGGCACTGCGGGCCACCACGGCGCTCACCGTCGACACCACGCTCGTGAGCGGCGGACAGGTCCTGGGGAGCGAGGAGGACCTGCGGCGCCTGGTCGACAACCTCGCCGCCAACGCCGGCCGCCACGCCCGCGGCACCGTGCGGTTCCGGGTGGGCGAAGAACCGGGCTGGGTGCAGCTGGTCGTGTCCGACGACGGGCCCGGCATCCCCGAGGCCGACCGGCAGCGGGTGTTCGAGCGCTTCGCCCGCCTCGACGAGGCCCGCGACCGCGACCGGGCCGGCGCGGGTCTCGGCCTCTCGATCGTCGCCGGCGTGGTGGCCCGCCACCACGGCACGGTCGAGGTCGACGCCGACCCCGACCTCGGCGGCGCCCGCTTCGTGGTCAACCTCCCCACGGCAACGCCCAGCCCGCTGTCCTAGGGTCCCGACCCATGGCCACCATCGTCCTCGTCCACGGCGCCTTCCACGGCAGCTGGTGCTGGGAGCCGCTGCTCCCCGAGCTCGCCGCCCGCGGTGTCGACGCCGTCACCGTCGACCTGCCCCTGACCACGCTGAACGAGGATGCCGCCGCAGTCGTCGCGGTCCTCGACCGGCTCGACGGGCCCGTCACCCTGCTCGGGCACTCCTACGGCGGGGCGCCCATCACGGTCGCCGGCAACCACCCGGCCGTCGACCGCCTCGTGTACCTCACGGCCATGGCCCCCGATGACGGCCAGAACGCCACCGGCACCGACGTGCAGATCGGCGACGACTTCATGAGCGCGTTCCGCCTCGCCGACAACGGCCTGCCCGAGGTCGACCCGGCCCGGGCCCCGGAGATCTTCTTCCCCGACGTCGACCCCGAGACCGCCGCCGCGTTCGCCGCCAAGCTGCGGCCGGGCAACACCGGTGGCGCCGACCTCGTCGAACGGGCGGCCTGGCACGACAAGGCCACCCACTACGTGGTCTGCGCCGACGACCCGATCCTGCTCGCCGACTCCCAACGGGCGATCGCCGCCCGCATCGGCGCGACGGTGCACACCCTCCCGGGCGACCATTCGCCGTTCCTCGCCCGACCCGCGGCCCTGGCCGACGTGCTCGCTCCCATCGTCACCGGCTGAGCCACCGACGCCGGCCGATCAGGCCTGTGCCTGCTCCGCCACGTTGCGGATCCGTCCGTCGCCGTCGGCGTAGATGACGTCGTTGTAGGCCCTGCCCTCCGGGATCACGGTGAACAGCTCGGGCTTCGAGAAGCCGAGGTAGATCGCCCGACGCCCGGCATCGGGGGCCGACGGAGGCGGGGCGGCGTGGAGGACGTGGCCGAAGTGGACCGTGACGTCCCCCGGGTCGGCGTCGATCGCCACCGTGGGGTAGCCGTCGGCCCACGGGTCGCCGAGCGGGCCGCCGTGGCGGTGCGACCCGGGGAGGAACCAGAGCTGGCCGTTGGCTGCGTCGGCGCGGTCGAGCTGGATCCCCACGTTCAGGCCCGGGCACAGCAGGCCGTGCCCACCGAGACCGCAGTCGCGGTGCCAGGGGAGGTCCGACAGCCCCGCGGTGACCCCCGGGTTCTTGATGACCACGCTGATGCCGTCGTTGCGGGTCGGTGCCGGAAGCAGGCGGAGGCCGGTGAGGTCGGCCAGCCGCTGCAGACGCCAGTCATCGGCGAGGTCGGCGATGGTGGACGACCGCTCCCCCATGTACGTGAGCCGGCAGCAGACGTCTCCGCCGTCGGAGCCGGTGGCCCACCAGGAGCGGCGGTCGTCGAGGGTGGCCTCGGCCCGCAGCCGCTCCACCTCGTCGGACAGGCGGGCCACCTCGTCGGGACCGAACACGCCGCGCACGTGCAGGAAGCCCGAGCGATCGAGGAACGCACCCATCTCCGCCGGGTCGGCGTCAGTGGCGAACGACCGGGCCAGATCGTCGCCCACGAAGGGGTCGGCGGCCTCGTGGTCGTACACCGGTCGGTCGTACATCAGCGCCTGCAGCGCCGGCTCCCAGGCCGCGAACTGGCCGAACTCCCCGCGCTCGATCGTCAGGAGCCCGGCGTAGAGCAGGCCGAACACGGAGAGGCGTTCGGAGCGGAGGGCGGCGAAGGCCTCGTCGTCGAGCGCCACCACGATCCGCGCCTCGACGGTGCCGGCGTCGACCGCCACCGCGTCGGCGGTGGTCCGGATCGTCACCCCGGGACCGTCACCGACGACCAGCCCGAGACGATGGCCGGGACCCATGGAGCGGGCCGCCTCCCCCGCGCCCGGCAGCGATGCGAGTTCCTCCAGCAGTGCGTCCACAGGACCTCCCGCGACCCGGCACCGACCCCCCGTCGGAACCGTCCGCCTCGCGATGGTAGCGACGGTCATCCGGCCACCGCAGCCCGGTGACGCGGCGAGGCCCGGGCCTGTACGGCCCGGGCCTCGTCGTTCACTTCCCGATGGTCGTGCAGCGTTGCACGGGCCCCGGGGGCGCTGGACCTGCTACGAGCAGCCGCTGGTGGTGCCGCAGCTGGGGCAGGCGTGGCAGCTGCCGGCCCGCTGCATGACGACGCCGCACTGCATGCACAGCGGAGCATCGTGGCTGACCGAGTGGGTCTCGGCGACGACCCGGGTGGTGGTCGTGGTGGTCTCGGCGACGAGGGTCGAGGCCGACTCGATGGAGGGCGGGTCGGCGACGAGCTCGCTGCCCTGACGGGTCTCGACGATGGCGTCCTCGACACCGGGGAGCGTGGGCTGCATGCGCTCGGCGGTGGTGAGGATGCTCAGCTCGGCCCGCTCCTCGGGGGACAGGTACTCGATCGCCATGCGGCGGAAGAGGTAGTCCATGAGGCGAGTTGGCGATCCGGATGTCCGGGTCGTCGGTCATGCCGGCGGGCTCGAAGCGCATGCCGGTGAAGGCGTCGATGAAGCTGCGCAGCGGCACGCCGTACTGGAGGCCGTGGCTCACCGAGATGGCGAAGGCGTCCATGATGCCGGCGAGGGTGGAGCCCTGCTTGGAGACCCGGACGAAGATCTCGCCGGGACGGCCGTCCTCGTACTCGCCGACGGTGACGAAGCCCTTGCAGTCGGCCACCCGGAACTCGAAGGTCTTCGAGACTGCGGGTGCGGGGCAGCTTCTGGCGGACCGGCTCGTAGACGACCTTCTCGACGATGCGCTCGACGACGGTCTCGACCGCCTCGACGGCCGCACCGGCGTCGACCCGCTCGTCGTCCTTCTTGGACGCCGACAGGGGCTGGGCCACCTTGCAGTTGTCGCGGTAGATGGCGACGGCCTTGATGCCCAGCTTCCAGGCGTCGATGTGGAGCTGCTCGACCTCTTCGAGCGTGGCCTCCTCGGGGAGGTTCACGGTCTTGGAGATGGCACCGGAGATGAACGGCTGCACCGCACCCATCATCCGGACGTGGCCGGAGTAGTGGATGGTGTTGTCGCCCATCGAGCAGGCGAACACCGGCAGGTGCTCGGCCAGGAAGTGCGGCGCACCGATGATCGACTTGTTCTCGTCGATGTAGGCGACGATCTCGGCGATCTGCTCGGGCGTGTAGCCGAGGCGCCGCAGCGCACGGGGCACGGTCTGGTTGACGATCGACATGGTGCCGCCGCCGACCAGCTTCTTCATCTTGACCAGGCCGAGGTCGGGCTCGATGCCGGTGGTGTCGCAGTCCATCATCAGGCCGATGGTGCCGGTCGGGGCCAGCACCGAGGCCTGCGAGTTGCGCACGCCGACCTCGGCGGCCAGCTCGCACGCCTCGTCCCACGACTGCTGGGCGGCGGAGAGCAGGTCGTGCGGGCACGAGCTCCTCGTCGATGTCGGCGGCGGCGGCGCGGTGCTGGCCGAGCACGCGGAGCATGTGCTCTTCGTTCTCGGCGTAGCCGGCGAACGGGCCCATGCGGGCGGCGGTGCGGGCCGAGGTGGCGTAGGCGTGGCCGGTCATGAGCGACGTGACGGCGGCGGCCAGCGAACGACCCTCGTCGGAGTCGTAGGGCAGGCCGAGGGCCATCAGCATGGCGCCGATGTTGGCGTAGCCGATGCCGAGCTGGCGGAACCGGCGGGAGGTCTCGCCGATGGACTCGGTCGGGTAGTCGGCGTTGCCGACCAGGATCTCCTGGGCGGTGAAGATGCACCTCGACGGCGGCCTTGAAGCCGTCGACGTCGAAGGTGCCCTCCTCGTCGAGGAAGTTCAGCAGGTTGAGGCTGGCCAGGTTGCACGCCGAGTTGTCGAGGTGCATGTACTCCGAGCAGGGGTTCGAGCCGTTGATCCGACCGGTGTTGGCCGCGGTGTGCCAGTGGTTGATCGTGGTGTCGAACTGCATGCCGGGATCGGCGCACTCCCAGGCGGCCTGGGAGATCTGGCGCATGAGGTCGCGGGCCTTGATCGTCTTGATGATCTCGCCGTCGATGACGCCCCGCAGGTTCCAGTCGGCGTCGTCGACGACGGCCTGCATGAACTCGTCGGTGACGCGGACCGAGTTGTTGGCGTTCTGGTACTGGATCGAGGTGATGTCGGCGCCGTCGAGGGCCATGTCGAAGCCGGCGGCCTCGAGGGCCCGGGCCTTCTTCTCCTCACGGGACTTGCACCAGATGAACTCCTCGATGTCGGGGTGGTCGACGTCGAGGATGACCATCTTGGCGGCGCGGCGGGTCTTGCCACCGCTACTTGATGGTGCCGGCCGAGGCGTCGGCGCCTCGCATGAAGCTGACCGGGCCCGAGGCGGTGCCGCCGCCCTTGAGCAGCTCCTTGGAGGAGCGGATGCGGCTGAGGTTGATGCCGGCGCCGGAGCCGCCCTTGAAGATCGTGCCCTCCTCGACGTACCAGTTGAGGATGGAGTCCATCTTGTCGTCGACCGACAGGATGAAGCAGGCCGAGGCCTGCTGGGGCACACCCTTGACCCCGATGTTGAACCACACCGGCGAGTTGAAGGCGGCCCGCTGGTTGATGATCAGGTACTTGAGCTCGTCGGAGAAGGCCTGGGCCTCCTCGTCGTCGACGAAGTAGCCGTCGGCGATGCCCCAGGCGGTGACGGTGTCGACCACGCGGTCGGCGACCTGCTTGAGCGACCACTCGCGCTCGGGGGTGCCGACGGTGCCACGGAAGTACTTCTGGGCGACGATGTTGGTGGCGTTCAGCGACCACCCGACGGGGAACTCGACACCGAGCTGCTCGAAGGCGACCTCACCGGTCTTCCAGTTGGAGATCCGGGCGTCACGCCGCTCCCACTCGACCATGTCGTAGGGGTGGGTACCAGCGGTGGTGAAGTGTCGCCGGATGCCGATGCCGGCCTGCTCGGGTGCCAGGGCCATGAATGTCCTCCGCTGCGCGTGGGGTGGTGGTGTGGATGTCGGGGTGCTGCTCGGTCCGGAACTGCAGTGCTGGTCGGAGTGTGCTGTCGAGACCTGCACTTGGTGGTGCCAGATGGGTGCTGCGGCTCCGGGGGCAGCCGCTCGACTCGGAAGGTGAGGCCCCTGAAGGTGAGGTCTCGGATGGTCCAGGTGGTCCTGCGGGAGGTTCCTGCCACAAGGGTCGGCGACGTTGCCGACACAAGATGTTGTGGTTGGAGTGCCCCCCACGCCTTCCGGGCCACAAGATGTCGGAGAATTACACCAGAGTAATTCCACCGCTGTCAACGACTTGTTTCCGGCTTTTCGGACGAACCGGCCTCCCGGCCGGCCCGGGGGCCGATCGGGTGGGTGCTGCGGGTGGTGCGGATGGTGGGTGCCCTCCGGGGAGGGCGGTGCTGCGGCGCGAACGTCAGGTAGAGCGTGCCTCGAAGGGCTCCCGCTCAAGGAGCCGTCCTGCCAGCCGAGAACGTCAGAACGTCAGCCACCGTTCCGTCGTTCACGCCGCAGCGGTGTACCCGGGGAGCAACCTACGGACTGCGCCCTGTGGAGCGATAGGGGAACAACCTTGTGAATTGCCGGTGGATTGCCGGTGGACGACGGGGGTGGTTCTCCACAGTCGTCCACAGGTCGCTCGGGAGCGGGGGCTCCGGAGGACCCTCTAGCGTACGGCCGTGCGCCTCCTCTTCCGCTCCCCCGCCGACCCTTCCGACGGTGCCTCCGGAGCCGCCGAGGTGGGGGCCGAGATCGAGCCGCTCGACGCCTACGACGAGCCCCGCGCCGCCCACGACGGCCGACCGTGGGTGATCGTCGACATGATCGCCAGCATCGACGGGGCCACCGCCCTGGCCGGGCGCTCCGGGGGCCTCGGCGGGCCCGCCGACAAGGCGGTGTTCCGGGCCCTGAGGGCCGTGCCCGACGTGGTGCTGGTGGGAGCGGCCACCGCCCGGATCGAGAACTACGGGCCCGTCCGCCTCGACGACGAGGTGCGGGCCCGCCGCCTGGCTCGGGGCCAGGCCGCGGTGCCGCGACTGGCGCTCGTGACGGGCCGCATGGACCTCGACCACGAGGCCCCGATGTTCACCGAGGCCGACGCCGCCCCCCTGGTTTTCACGACCGAGGCGGCCGGCGCCGAGCACGCACCTCGCTTCGAGGGCCGCGCCGAGATCGTGGTGGCCGGCACCGACACGGTGGACCTGGGCCGGGCCATGGCCGACCTGGGGGCCCGCGGCGTGCAGACCGTGTTGGTGGAGGGCGGGCCCAGCCTCAACGGGCAGCTCGTGGCGGCGGGGCTGGTGGACGAGTGGTGCCAGTCGATGGCGCCGTTGCTGGTGGCCGGCGACAGTGCCCGGGTGGCCCACGGCCCCGAGGGGCCCGAGCCGGAGCGGCTGGCCCTGCACCGCCTGCTCGAGCAGGACGGCTACCTCTTCGGCACCTGGCGCCGGCCGGGCTGAGCCCGGCCTCAGTGCCGCTTGGGCTCGGTGGCCTTGAGCAGCCGGACCTCGCGCTGGAAGTCGGCGGGGTCGTCGAAGCCCTTGTAGACGCTGGCGAAGCGCACGTAGGCCACCTGGTCGAGGTCGCGGAGCCGGTCGAGCACGGCCAGGCCGATCTGCTCGCTGGTGATCTCCGGGCCGGCCAGGCGGAACTGGTCCTCCAGGTCGGCGGCGGCCTCGGCGATCGCCTCGTCGGAGACCGGGCGGCCCTTGGTGGCCGAGCCGATGCCCTCGACGATCTTGGCCCGGTCGAACGGCACCCGGTCGCCGGAGCGCTTCACCACCACGAGCGGGACCTCCTCGAGGCGCTCGAAGGTCGTGAACCGCTGGCCACAGGCCAGGCACTCGCGACGCCGACGGATGGTGATGCCGTCGTCGGCCTGGCGCGAGTCGACGACCTTGTCGTCGAGGTGGGAACACGCCGGACATCGCACGCCGGCGACGCTACCGCCGGGGGTCGCGCATGCGCACAACGCCCGGTCGGAGCGCCGCAGGTCAGTCGGCGAGGCCGCGGATGTCGAGGCGCTGACCGGACACGACCGCCGCGCCGCCGGCGCGGTGGGCGAGCTCGTCGACCAGCGGGCGGATGTCGCCGGTGGGCTGGAGGCGGCGGGCGATGGCCCACAGCGTGTCGCCCGGCTGGACGACCACCACGGCCGACGCCGACGGGGTGGAGGCGTCGGCGCCGGCCGGGTGGAGGGACTCGGCGGTCGACGCCGGCCCGGAGGCGGCAGCGTCGGCACCGAGGAGGTTGACGGCCCCGAGCGCCGCCAGGGCGACCAGCGCCGCGAGGGCGAGACCACCGAGGACGGTGCGCAGGGCGTGGCGGCCCGGGCGGGCCACGGCGTCCCGGGAGGCGGGGCGGGCGGAGCGCCCACCCTCGACCAGGCGCAGCTGGGGGCGGGCCGGGCGGGCCGAGGGGTCGTTCCACGGGGCGTAGGCGGGCGAGAACTCGCCGGCGGACGCGGCGTGGGCGTCGGGGTCGAAGAGATCGAAGCGGGGAGAGAGGACAGCAGCCATGTGGATCAGTCTCCGCAGGGGGTGTGACAGTGCGTCGCCGGAGTGCGAACGCCCGTTCGTCGGAGAGGCATCGAACCACGAACACCCGTACACGGTCAAGAGAAAATACGAACGGGTGTTTGCATCGGCCCCAGGGCGTCGTTTATGGTTCTCCATACAGGCGTTCGCCGGTTGCGGCCGGCCTCACCAGCACCACTGCACGGCCACACACCCACCGCTGCACCGCCGACCGCACGACCGTCGCTCCACCGACGGCACGGCATCCGGCCGCCACCCAGGAGGGCTCCATGAGCACCACCAAGCTGACCGCTCGCCAGCAGCAGATCCTCGAGATCATCGACCAGCACATCTCCGAGCACGGCTACCCGCCGTCGGTCCGTGAGATCGGCAAGGCCATCGGCCTCACCTCCCCGTCGAGCGTGCAGAACCACCTCAACCGGCTCAACGAGCTCGGCTACCTGCGCCGCGACCCGGTCAAGCCCCGGGCCCTCGAGGTCCGCTACGACCCCAACTCCGGCGCCTCCGGCGACCGGCGGCCGTTCCGGCACGTCCCCCTCGTGGGCGACGTCGCCGCCGGCACCGACGTGCTGGCCCAGGAGAACGTGGAGGAGATCCTCCCGGTCCCGTCCGACTTCTGCGGCGACGGCGACCTGTTCATGCTCCGCGTCCGTGGGGAGTCGATGATCGAGGCCGGCATCCTCGACGGCGACTTCATCGTCGCCAGGGCCCAGCAGGTCGCCGACAAGGGCGACATCATCATCGCCGGCATCCCCGGCGACGAGGCCACGGTCAAGACCTACACCCGCAAGGGCAACAAGGTCGTCCTGCTGCCCGCCAACCCCGCCCTCTCGCCGATGGAGTTCGACCCGTCCGAGGTCTCCATCTACGGCAAGGTCGTCACGGTGATGCGCAAGCTCTGAGGCCCACGGCCCGGTGTTGCCTGCGGAGGGCGGCCCCTCGACCTGCGGGTCGGGTGGCCGCCCTCCGGCGCGTCCGGGCGCGCGCCGACGCGGCGGGCGCCCACCGGCCTCTAGGTGGCGGGGCCTTCTCGCACCAGGCGGTCGAGCACGGACCACACCCGCTCGAGCGGGGCCCGGTCGAGGTACTCCCCCGCCGTGTGGGCCACGGTGGAGTCGCCGGGGCCGAAGTTCACCGCCGGCACGCCGTGCTCGGCGAAGCGGGCCACGTCGGTCCAGCCCAGCTTGGCCGAGACCTCCCCGCCGCTGAGGGCCGTGAGCGTGGCCAGCAGCGGATGGCCGAGCCCGGGGGCAGCAGCCGGCGCGGCGTCGACCAGCTCGACCTCGTCGCCGTCCTCCAGGTGCGGGGCCAGCAGCTCCCGCACGTGGGCCTCCGCCTCGGCGAGGGTGCGATCGGGGGCGAAGCGGTGGTTGATGGTGACGACGGCCTCGTCGGGCACGACGTTGCCCGCCACCCCCGCCTGCACCGACACCGCCTGCAGGGCTTCGCGGAACTGGCAGCCGTCGATCACCGGCCGCCGCTCGACGTAGCCGTCGAGCACGGCCAGCACCCCGGCCAGGCGGTGCACGGCGTTGCGGCCCATCCACGGCCGGGCGGTGTGGGCCCGGGCGCCACGCAGCACGACCTTCAGGCGCAGGGTGCCCTGGCAGCCGGCCTCGATGGCGGCGTCGGTGGGCTCGCCCAGCACGGCCGCGTCACCGACGAGCAGGTCGGGTCGCTCGGCGAAGAGCTCACCGAGGCCGCTCTCGACGCTGGCGACCTCCTCACGGGCGTAGAACACGAAGCTGAGGTCGACCGCGGGGTCGACCACGGTGCGGGCGAGCTCGAGCATCACCGCCAGGCCGCCCTTCATGTCGGCCGAGCCCACGCCGAGCAGGCGGTCGCCGTCGATGCGGGCCGAGGCGTTGCCGTCGGCGGGCACGGTGTCGGTGTGGCCGCCGAGCACCAGGCGCAGCGGCCGCCCGAGGGTGGTGCGGGCGACGAGGTTGTCGCCGACCCGGGTGACCTCCAGGTGGTCGAGCGCGCGCAGCTCGGCCTCGAGCAGCTCGACGAGGGGCCCCTCGGCCCGGCTGGGCGACGCCACGTCGACGAGCGCGGCCGTGCGGGCCAGCAGGTCGAGGGGCGCGTCGGTGCCGGGCATCGGTGGGCCTGGACTCAGGTGGCGGCGCCGTGGAGGCGCAGCACGTCGTTGAGGGCCGACTTGTCGTGGCGCTCGCCCTCGTTGAGGCGCTTGATCACCAGCACACAGGGCAGGCCGAACTCGCCCCCGGCGAAGGTGCGGGGTCGGGTGGCCGACACGGCCACGCACCACGACGGCACGACACCGCGGCTGAGCTCCTCGCCGGTCTCGGCGTCGATGACGGGGATCGAGCCGGTGAGGATCACGCCGGCACCGAGCACGGCGCCGTCGCCCACCCGGGCGCCCTCGGCCACGATGCAGCGGCTGCCGATCAGGCAGTCGTCGCCGATCAGCACGGGCGCGGCCTGCGGCGGCTCGAGCACGCCACCGATGCCGACGCCGCCCGACAGGTGGACGTTGGCACCGATCTGGGCGCACGAGCCGACGGTGGCCCAGGTGTCGACCATGGAGTTGGCCCCCACCCGGGCGCCGATGTTCACGTAGCTCGGCATCAACACGACGCCACGGTCGAGGAACGAGCCGTAGCGGGCCGAGGCCCCGGGGACGACCCGCACGCCGGCGGCGGCATAGTCGCTCTTGAGCGGGATCTTGTCGGCGTACTCGAACGGGCCGAGCTCGGTCGTCGACATCTGGGACTGGCGGAAGTAGAGGAGGATCGCCTGCTTCAGCCACTGGTGGACGATCGGCTCGCCGTCGGCGCCGAGCTCGGCCACGCGGGCCTCGCCCCGGTCGAGCAGGGCGATCGCCTCGCCGATGGCGGCGTTGGCGTCGGCGTCGTCGGCCGCGAGGGACTCGCGGTTGTTCCAGATCTCTTCGATGGTTGCGGCAAGGTCGGCCATGGCGCCGCAGGCTACCGTGCGCCGCCCCTCGCCCCGGCAGGGTTCAGGGCGGCACCGGTCGGGTTCGGTCGCTCAGACCGGCGGCGTCGGCCCCGGAGGCGGCGGGGTCGGACCGGGCGGGGCCGGGGGCGGTGGCGGTGTCGAGGCCGGAGGTGCCGGAGGCGGGGGCGTCGGCGCCGGCGCGGAGCCGGCGGAGGCGGGGTCGGGCGCGGGCGGAGCGGGCGGGGCCGGAGCGGGCGGGGCCGGAGCGGGCGGGGCCGGAGCGGGCGGAGGCGGGGTGGGCGCGGGCGGCGGGGGCGTGACGCCGGCGGGAGGCGCCGGCGGCGGGGCCTGGCCGTAGGGCGGCGGCTGCTGGCCGTAGGCCGGGGGCGCTCCGGGGGCACCGCCGGAGGCGAGGGCCCGGTTGGCCTTCTTCACCTTGCTGCGGCGCACCAGGGCGACGATGAGGATGACCAGGGCGATGATGAAGCCGAGGGTGCCGACGGCGATGCCGCCGAAGAGCAGTGCGAGGGTCCGGGCGAGCGGGATCTCGCCGATCCGCACGCTCGAGCCGGGCGGCCCGTCGACCGAGACCGTGTAGGTGCCCGTCGTCGTGACCTTGATGTAGCCGAGCGAACGGAACGAGTCTCCGTCGCCGCCGCTGCTGTTGCCGGAGTAGCTGCTGCCGCTGTCGGACGGGACCAGACGGTCACCGTCGGGATCGATGATGGTGACGTCCACCTGGCTGATGCCCGCCTCGGACGGGGCCACGACGAACACGTACTGATCGCCCGGCGAGAGGGTGATGTCCCGGGTCTGGCCCGTGCTCACCTTCTGGAGGTCGTTGATCGTGTTGGCGATCGTGCCGATGGACACGACGATCATCACGATGCCGATGATCGAGGTGACCACGAAGATCGCGATCGCCCAGATGATGCCGGTCTTGGATGGTTTCTGCGGGCTCGCCGCACCTGCCGTCTGTGGGTACGCCATGGGTCCACGCTTCCACAACGACCCACCTGCTGCGGGGACTCGACCTGCTCAGGCGAGCGACCGGGCGTGGGCCAGCAGGTCGTCGAGGGGCATGGGCACATCGTCGCCGCAGCGCAGCTGGGCCGAGACGGCGAACCCGGAGTCGCCGTCGGCCCAGGTCACGGTGAGGTCGTCGGAGAACGGGCCCTTCATCACCACGGCCTCGTGGCCCTGGACCTCGGCCGTCCCGACCCGCTCACCATGGGTGGAGACCCAGTCGAACACGTCGGAGGCGCCCTGGGTGACCACCAGGCTGCTGGGGACCCCGACGCAGGGCGAGTTGGGCAGATCTCCCACGACGGCGGCCGGAGGCGACCAGATGCGGGCCAGCTCGGGCGGGCATCGGGCCAGCCGCCCCCGGCGCTCTCTGAGGTGAGGGTCCACCCGTCGGGCACCGCCGGGTCGAGGAGCGTGGTGCCGTCGAAGACCTCGTGAACCGTGCCGTCGGCATCGACGACCGTGCGGCCGGCGAGGGGCCGGTCGAGGGCGACGTCGACGGTGCGGAAGTACCCCTTCGAGT
Source organism: uncultured Actinomycetes bacterium (assembly GCA_963702555.1). Lineage (GTDB taxonomy): Bacteria > Actinomycetota > Acidimicrobiia > Acidimicrobiales > Acidimicrobilacustridaceae > CAMFLJ01. The sequence continues at coordinate 232,740 of CAVPCW010000010.1, read as the reverse complement.
TGCAGCCGTACTCCCGGTCGACCTTCGGCGAGCGCTCCGTGACGGCGACGGTGACCTGCTGGTCGGTCTCCTCGACCACCTCGGCCGCGTAGTCGGAGGTGCAGGGGTCGCCGGCACGGTACGGCGGGCCGGCGACGAGCACGAGGTGCAGGGACCTGCCGTCGTCCGACGTCCGCGCCGCCGTCCATGCCGTCGACCCGACCGGAGAGATGCGGTCGCCGTCGTCGGCGACCACCGAGCGCACGGTCGAGGTCGCGCCCACCCCCAGCAGCACGAGCACGCCCACCACCGCGCCCGCCACCACCACCACGCCCAGCCCGATGACCGCCGTCATCCACGCGCCGGACCGGCGTTCGGAGGATCCCATCACCGGTTCGACGCCGCCGGACAGCCGGTGGTTCCCCGCCTGGCCCGAGCGATCGGCCGACACCGACGTTCCCGGAGCGGTGCCCCACCTGACCTACGGTCGGCCCTGGCGGGAGCGACAGGGAGGCACGTGACGATGGTGACGATCAGGCCGGACGACCCCGAGCTGCGCGACATGTTCCACCTGGAGCTGCACGAGGCCGTGTTCGAGGCGCTCGTCGAGGCCGGTGCCATCACCAACGCGTTGTTCGACTCCGAGCAGCTCGAGACCTGGGCCGACGGGTGCGAGAACCCCGTGGGCCAACGGGCGGCGATGGCGCGGGCGATCGCCCAGCTGCGCCGGATCGCGCCGTTGACGGTCACCTGACGCGGCTCACTGCGGCCCGTCAGGCCACGCCGAGACGGCGGGCCACCAGCTCGAGGCGGTCGTCGGGCTGCACGACGGCCACCCGCACGAAGCCGGCGCCGTCGGGGCCGTAGAACTCCCCGGGCGACACCAGGGCGCCGCCCTCGGTGGCCAGGCGGCGCACCAGCGCCCAGGCGTCGCCGTCGGGGGCGGGCGCCCACAGGTAGAAGCCACCGCCGGGCATGGGGGCCTCGACGCCGATGCCCGCCAGGATCTCGGCGAAGCGCTCGAGGCGGCGGAGGTAGACGGCCCGCTGCTCGTCCACGTGCTCCTGGTCGGCCCAGGCGGCGATGGCGGCGGCCTGCACCGGGCCGGGCACCATGAACCCGGCGTGCTTGCGCAGCTCGGAGAGGAAGTGCACGAGCTCGGGGTCGCCGGCGTAGAAGCCGGCCCGCACGCCGGCCAGGTTCGAGCGCTTGGAGAGCGAGTGCACGGCGAGCACGCCGTCGAGACCGTGCTCGAGGATCGTGCGGCCGGGGCCCTGCCAGGTGAACTCGACGTAGCACTCGTCGGAGAGCACGGGCACGCCGTGGGCCCTCCCCCACTCCGCCGCCGCGCCGAGGTCGTCGAGGTGGCCGGTGGGGTTGGCCGGCGAGTTCACCCAGAGGCACAGGGCCCGCTCGGCATCGGCCGGATCGATGGCGGCGAGGTCGCTGCTGCCCTCGGCGGTGACGGGCACGGGGACGGCCCGGCAGCCGGCCAGCTCGGCGCCCATGGCGTAGCTCGGGTAGCTGATCGCCGGGTAGAGGACGGTGTCCTTCGAGGGGTCGCGGAGGCGCAGCCAGTGGGGCATGCCGGCGACGAGCTCCTTGGTGCCGATGCACGCGGCCAGCTGGTTCGGGGCGACCTCCACGCCGAGGCGGCGCGCCATCCAGCCCGCCGCCGCCTCGCGGTAGGCGGCCGAGCCGATGGAGGCGGGGTAGCCCCGCTCGGCGGCCGACGACGCCAGGGCCTCGACCACGGCCGCGGGCGGCGGGTCGCACGGCGTGCCGATGGAGAGGTCGACCAGCCCGCCCTCGAGGGCCTGGGCGGCCGGCTTCAGCGCGTCGAGGCGGTCGTAGGGGTACGGCGGCGGGGTGAACGGCTGCTGGCTCATCGACGCCCGGTCTAGTGCGTCAGGCGGAGCCGGGCGACCCGGCCACCACGAACTCGCGCAGGCGCGAGACCGAGGCGTCGTCGAGGCGGGCCCGGACCCTCATGCCGTCGTCGGTGGCGGTCTCGACCAGGACCTCGCCCTCGCGGTGCAGCGATGCCAGCACGTCGCCCCGGTCGAAGGGCACGACCAGCTCGGTGATCACCGAGAGACCCCGGAGCCGGTCGCCGATGGTGCGCAGGAGGTCGTCGACCGCCTCGCCGGTGCGGGCCGAGATGGCCACCGAGCCGGGATGGTCGGCGAGCAGGCGCTTGGCCCCCTCGGGGCCGGCGTCGAGCTTGTTGGCCACCAGCAGCTGGGGCACCGCGCCGGCACCGATCTCCTGGAGCACCTGGTCGACGGCGAAGATGTTCTCCTCGGGGTCGGGCGCCGAGGCGTCGACCACGTGGACGAGCAGGTCGGCGTCGACCACGACCTCGAGGGTGGACTTGAACGCCTCCACCAGCTGGGTCGGCAGCTTGGTGATGAAGCCCACGGTGTCGGTGACGAGCACGGTCTCGCCGCCCGGGAGCTGGAGGCGACGGGTGGTGGCGTCGAGGGTGGCGAAGAGGCGGTCCTCGACCAGCACCCCGGCGTCGGTGAGACGGTTGAGCAGGGTGGACTTGCCGGCGTTGGTGTAGCCCACGATCGCCACCCGGTGGAGCCGGGAGCGCTGCCGGGCCTTGGCCTGGGTGCTGCGCACCCGCTGGATGTCGCGCAGGTCGGCCTCGAGCTTGTGCATGCGCCGCAGGAGCTTGCGGCGGTCGACCTCGAGCTGGGTCTCGCCGCCACCCTGGCGGGCGCCGATGCCGCCGCGCTGCTGGGAGAGGGACTTGCCCTTCCCCCGGAGGCGGGGCAGGCGGTAGCGGATCTGGGCCAGCTCGACCTGGGCCTTGCCCTCGAGGCTGTGGGCGTTCTGCCCGAAGATGTCGAGGATCACCGCGGTGCGGTCGATGGCCGTTCGGCCGAGCAGCTTCTCGAGGTTGCGCTGCTGGGCCGGGCTGAGCTCGTCGTCGAACACGACGGTGTCGGCGTCGACGGCCTCGCACAGCTCCTTCAGCTCGGCGACCTTGCCGCTGCCGAGGTAGGTGGCGGGGTCGGGGGCCTGACGGCGCTGCTCGACCCGGGCCACGGCGTCGGCGCCGGCGGTGTCGACCAGGAGGGCCAGCTCGTCGAGGTGACGGGCGGTGTCCTCCTCGTCGTCGCCCTGGGGCGTGACCCCCACGAGGACGATCTTCTCCCGGAAGGTGCGGTCGATGAGCCCCGGAGCTCTCGCCACCGAAGTCGCCGAAGGCGCCGCGGTGGCTCTCGACCGGCGGGGCGTCCCGCTCGTCGAGGTCGTCGAGGTCGTCGTCGGGCTCGAAGACGTACTCGTCGTAGCCGTCCTGGAAGCCGGGCGCCCCTGCGAGGTCGGCGGCGTCGACGGAAGTCGACGCCGTCGTCGTCGGGGCGCTCAGGCATCCGGGATCTCGATGGTGGCCACGTGCTGCGACGGGCCGATGAGCACGGGCTCGTCGCCCGGGCTGTCGTCAGGGGCGAGGATGACCTCGGCGGAGCCGCCGGGCATCACGACCCTGACCTCGCGGCCGACGAGGTCCCAGCGGTGGGCCAGGTGGGCGGCAGCCGTGGCGCCGGTGCCGCAGGCCTCGGTGACGCCCGCGCCGCGCTCCCACACCAGCAGGTCGAGGGTGTCCGGGTCGGCGCCGGGGCAGATGAACTCCACGTTCACCCCGCTGGCGAACTGCCCCTCGAGCCAGCTGCCGGTGCCCACCAGGTCGACGCCATGGAGGTCGGGGACGAGCACCACGAGGTGGGGGTTGCCCATGTCGGCGGTGGCGTGGCGGGCATCGGCCAGGCGCTCGGACACCGACGACGGGATGTCGGGCCCGACACCGACCGGGCCCATGGTGACGTGGACCTGGGCGAGGCGGTGGTCGGCGTCGTCGTGCACCACGAGGGTTCGGATGCCCCCGTCGGTGGCCACCACGTAGGTGGCCTCGTGGTCGTCGCGGGCGCCGGCGAGGGCCTGGCCGAGGCACCGGATGCCGTTGCCGCTCATCTCGGCCCGGCTGCCGTCGGCGTTCCAGAGGTGCATCACGACGTCGACAGGACGGCCGTCGGGCGCCGTCTGCCCCGGCGCGGGACGGGCGCCGATGATGAACCCGTCGGCCCCGAGGCCGCGGCGGCGGTCGCAGAGGGTGCGGGCGAGGGTCGTGTCGCCGTGGAGGGGGCCGTTGACCTCCTCCAGCGCGACGAGGAAGTCGTTGCCGAGTCCGTGGTGCTTGGAGAGCTGCATCGTGTTCCAGTCTGGCGGCACGGGGCCGCGTCCCCTCCATCTTCCCAGCACCACCTCGACCGGTCGACCGGATTGCCCGCGCCGGGAACCCCAGGGTCCGGACGGAAGACCCTGGTAGGGCAGGCACCACACGGGTGACGCTTCGGAGCGCCCGGACGTGTCAACGTTGGGGAGCGGTCGCCCCCCACCCCGGAACCGGAGTCACGATGACGGTCGAGCAACTCCACCGACTTCAGTTCGCCCTCACGGCCAGCTTCCACTTCATCTTCCCGCCGATGTCACTCGGCCTCGGGCTGATCCTGATCATCTTCGGCGTGAAGTCCGTCCGGACCAACGACCCCAAGTGGCGTCAGCTCTCCATGTTCTGGGTGAAGGTCTACGGCCTCATCTTCTCGGTCGGCATCGCCACCGGCCTCGTGCAGGAGTTCGAGTTCGGCACCAACTGGTCGGTGTACTCCCGCTTCGTCGGCAACATCTTCGGCAGCCTGCTCGCCGCCGAGGGCATCTTCGCCTTCATGCTCGAGGGCGGCTTCCTCGGGCTGATGCTCTTCGGCGGCGCCCGGCTCGGCAACCGCCTGTGGCTCTTCGCCACCACGATGGTCGTGGTCGGGGCCACGTTCAGCGCCACGTGGATCGTGATGGCCAACTCGTGGATGCAGACGCCGGCGGGCTACGAGATCAAGGACGTCGGCCAGGGCGACCAGGCGTTCATGACCAGCTTCAAGGACGTCGTGTTCACGCCGTCGTTCATCCCCCACATCCTCCACGTGATCGTGGCGGCGTGGATCGTGGGCTCGTCGCTCGTGCTGAGCGTGGCCGCCTACTACATCCTCCGGAAGCGCCACGTGGAGCTGGCCAAGACCATGATCCGGGTCGCGCTTCCCCTCTTCACGGTGCTGGCCCTGCTCCAGGTGTTCGTGTTCGGCGCCAACCAGGCGACCGCGGTGGCCACCCAGCAGCCCGAGAAGCTCGCCGCCATGGAGGGCGTCTACCCGACGGGCGACTGCGTCCCGATGACGATCATCGGCTGGACGAACCCCAACACCGAGACCACCAGCGGCCTCCAGGTGCCCTGCCTGCTCAGCCTGCTCGTGGGCAAGAGCACGTCGACCCAGGTCGAGGGGCTCGAGCAGTTCCCGCGTGAGGACTGGCCCGACGTGAACCTGGTGTTCCAGGTGTACCACCTGATGATCAACCTCGGGATGGTGTTCATCCTCATCGGCGTGGTCGCCAGCCTGATGTGGTGGTGGAAGCGCAAGATCTGGAACGCCCGGTGGCTGCTGTGGGTGCTGGTCGTCTCGATCGGGCTCACCCAGCTGGCGACGCTGTCGGGCTGGTGGACCTCCGAGTTCGGTCGACAGCCGTGGGTCGTCTGGAACGTGCTGCGCACCGACGGCGCCGAGTCACCGCTCGTCTCGGCGGGGCAGCTCTGGTTCAGCATCGGGATGTTCGTGGTGCTCTACGCCGTGGTGTTCGGGGTGTTCCTCTCCCTGCTCAACCGCATCATCAAGGCCGGCCCACCCGAGCCCCCCGACGAGGAGACCACCCAGTCGCTGCCGGACACGTTCGGCGAGGTCTTCCGGCGCCGCTCCCGCGTCTCGATCGGGGGTGACTGACCATGTGGCTCAACATCACCTGGTTCGTCCTCTACGTCGTGATCATCGTCGGCTACGTCATCCTCGACGGGTTCGACCTCGGCGTCGGGATGCTGTCGCCGTTCCTCGCCAAGGGCGACACCGAGAAGCGGATCTTCCTCAACGCCATCGGCCCGGTCTGGGACGGCAACGAGGTCTGGCTCGTGCTCGGCGGCGGCGCGCTGTTCGCCGCCTTCCCGCTGGTGTACGCCTCGCTCTTCTCCGGCTTCTACCTGGCGATGATGCTCGTGCTGCTGGTCCTGATCCTGCGCACCATCGCCATCGAGTTCCGCTCGAAGCGGGAGAGCCAGCGGTGGCGCTCCACCTGGGACTGGTTCTTCTTCGGCTCGTCGCTCGGCATCACGTTGCTGCTCGGCGTGGCCCTGGGCAACGTGATCCGGGGGGTCGCCCTCGACCAGCAGGGCAACATGGACATCTCCCTCGTCGACCTGCTGAACCCGTACTCGCTGTTCGTCGGGATCACGGCGGTGGCGATGCTGTGCCTGCACGGCTCGATCTTCCTGGCGATGAAGGTCGAGGGTGACCTGCTCGACCGGGTGAAGGCCGCCATCCCCCGCCTCATGGCGGCGTTCTTCGTGCTGATGACCGCGCTCATCGCCTGGACGCTGCTCGCCAACTCCGAGGTCACCGACAACTACCGCGACCGGCTCTGGATCGGCATCTTCCCGGTGCTCGCCTTCGTCGCCGTCATCGCGGCGTGGCGCTTCCTGCGCAAGGGCTTCTACCTCAGCGCCTTCATCTCGTCGGCGCTGACCATCGCGCTGCTCATGGGCGCCGTGGCCGCCGGCCTCTACCCGGTGATGCTGCCGTCGTCGATCGACCCCGCCTACGACCTCACCATCACCAACGCCTCCTCCGCCGACAACACGCTGACGGTGATGTTGGTGATGGCGGTGATCGGCATCCCGTTCGTGCTGCTCTACACCGCCGGCGTGTACTACTTCTTCCGGGGCCGGGTCGTGCTCGACGAGGAGAGCTACTAGCCCCGACGGCCGGCCCCCGGCCGTCGCACGGTTACCGTCGCCGCATGTGGCCCCGCCGACTGCTCGCCCTGCACCGGTCGGCCCGGCTCTGGCTGTACGCGTCGATCGCCCTCGGCGCAGTCGGGGCCCTGGCCGTCGTGGCCTGGCTGCTGCTGCTGGCGCGGGTGGTCGACGCGGTGTTCCTCGCCGGGAGCGACCTGGCCGCGGAAGCACCCGCGCTGATCGCCATGGGGCTGCTGCTGCTCGTGCGGGCCGGGTCGGTGCACGCCGCCGAGGTGTGTGCCCAACGGGCGAGCGGGCACCTCTGCGCCGAGGTCCGCCACGAGGCGGTGGCCCACCTGGCGGCGGTGGGCCCCGCCGGCCTCGACGAGGAGCGGGTGGCCGACGTCGGGGTCACGGTCGGGCACGGCGTCGACGCCCTCGACCCCTACACGACGGCCTTCCTTCCGGCGGCGGCCCTGGCGGGCGTCGTGCCCGTGCTGGTGCTGGTGGCGGTCGGGGTGCTCGACCCGCTGACCACCCTGGTGCTGTTCTTCGCGGGGCCGATGCTGATCCTGCTGCTGGCCGTGATCGGCGGCCGCACCCGGGCCCTCACCGAGCGGCGCCTCACCGAGATGGGCTGGCTCAGCTCCTTCTACCTCGACATGGTGCGAGGGCTGCCCACGCTCATCGCCTTCCGGCGGGCCGAGGACAGCGCCGACACCGTCGGGGAGATGAGCCGCCGCCACGGCGACACGACGATGGACGTGCTGCGCACCGCGTTCCAGACGTCGCTGGTGATCGAGTGGGCCGCGACCGCGGCGACCGCCCTCGTGGCGGTCGAGGTCAGCTTCCGCCTCATCCACGACGACCTCTCCTACGGCACCGCGCTGGCCGTGCTGCTGCTGACCCCCGAGTTCTTCGTGCCGCTGCGGCGGCTGGCCGTCGAGTACCACGCCGGCGCGTCGGGCCGGGTGGCGCTGGATCGACTCGACCGGCTCGCCGCGCTGCCGGTGCACCAGCGCACGGGCTCCGGACAGGAGGCACCGCGGCCCACCACGGTCGTCCTGCGCGAGGTGACCTACCGCTACCCCGACACCGACGAGCCCGCGCTCGACGGGGTCGACCTCGAGGTCCGTGCCGGCGAGGTGCTCGCCGTCGTCGGGCCGAGCGGCGCCGGCAAGACGACCCTGCTGAACCTGCTGATGGCGTTCTCGGCCCCGAGCTCGGGTGTCATCGAGGTCGACGGGGTGGCGCTCGACGACCTCGACCCCGACGGGTGGCGACGCCAGGTGGCCTGGGTGCCCCAGCGGCCGACGATCTTCGCCGGCACGGCCGCCGAGAACATCGCCCTCGGCCGCCCCGATGCGTCGGAGGCCGACATCCGCGCCGCCGCCCGCGTCGCCGGCGCTGAAGAGTTCCTCGACGCCCTGCCCCAGGGCTTCGCCACCCCGCTGGGTGAGCAGGGCCTGCGCCTGAGCGGTGGCCAACGCCAGCGCATCGCCATCGCCCGGGCGGCCCTCGTCGACCGGCCGCTCGTGCTGCTCGACGAGTTCACGGCCAACCTCGACCGCGACACCGAGGCGGAGGTGCTGACCGCGGTGCGGGCCCTGCTGGTGGGGCGCACCGCCGTGATGGTCGCCCACCGGCCGGCCACGATCGCGACCGCCGACCGCGTGGTCCGGATCGAGGACGGTCGCGTCGTCGAGGTGCCGCGATGACCGCATCGACGATCGCCGCACCGAGGGTCGTCGACGGCACGGGCCCGATCCGGAGGGTCCTCCGGGGCGCCGGCCGCTACCGGGCCTGGGTGGTGGCCGCCGCCCTGCTGTCGTTCGCGTCGCTCGGGGCCGGCATCGGGCTCGTCGCCATGTCGGCCTACCTGATCTCGCGCTCGGCCCTGGTCGACTCGACCGAGACCCTCGCCCTCGCCATCCTCGGGGTGCGCGCCTTCGCCGTGCTGCGGGTGGTGGCCCGGTACGCCGAGCGCTACATCGGCCACCTGGGCACGTTCCGGATCCTCACCCGGCTGCGGGTGTGGTTCTTCCGCGGCATCCTTCCGGGTGCGCCGGCCTCGATGATCGACCGCCGCAGCGGCGACGTGCTGTCGAGCGTGGTCGCGGACGTCGACACCCTCCAGGACCTGTACCTGCGAGTGCTGGTGCCGCCGATCGCCGGGGCCATGGCCATCGGCCTCGGGTGCGTGGTGCTCGGCCGATTCGACCCCCTCCTGGGCCTGGTCCTGCTCGCGTACCTGTCGGTGGCCGGGGTCGCCCTGCCGTTGGCGACCCGTCGGCTCGGCCGCCGCCCGGCCGGAGCGCTCGTCGACACCCAGGGCGAGATGGGCGGCGCGATCGTCGAGGGCCTGACCGGGATCGGCGAGCTGGTGGCCTACGGGCGCACCGACCTGTTCGTCGACCGCCTCGACGGCCTCACCGCCCGCCAGGCCGCCCTCCGCCGGGAGCTCGCCGTGGCCCGGGGCCTGGCCGCCTCGCTGACCGTCCTGCTGCTCGGCCTGTCGGCGCTCAGCGTGCTCATCGTCGGGATCGCCCTCGTCGGCGACGGCTCGCTCGACCCGGTGATGCTGGCGGTGCTGCCGCTCGTCGCCATCGCCACCTTCGAGGCGGTCGGGCCGATCACTGCGGCCTACGAGCACCTCGACCGCTGCCGGGCCGCGTCGGCCCGACTGGTGTCGTTCGTCGACGCCCCTCCCCTCGTGTCCGACCCGCCGGAGGATCGCCGGGTCGCCGTCGACCCCCGCTCCCCCGTCGACCTCGACGTGGAGCGCCTGGGCTTCGCCTACGAACCGGGCCGACCGGTGCTGCGGGACGTGTCGTTCCACGTGCCCGCCGGCTCCCGGGTCGCTGTCGTGGGGCCGAGCGGCGCCGGGAAGTCGACCCTCGGCAGCCTCCTGCTCCGGTTCTGGGAGCCGACCGATGGGCGCGTCCGCCTCGGCGGCACGTCACTCCGGGACATGACCGCCGACGACGCACGTCGGCTCGTCACGGTCGTGGCCCAGCACGACCACCTCTTCGACACGACCCTGCGCGACAACCTGTCCCTCGGCGACCAGGACGCCGACGACGACAGGATCTGGGAGGCGTGCGCCGACGCCGACGTCGCCGAGGCCATCCGGGCCCGCCCCGATGGCCTGTCCGAGCGGGTCGGCGAGGACGGCAGCCACCTGAGCGGCGGCGAGCGTCAGCGGGTGATGATCGCCCGGGCCCTGCTGACCGACGCCCCGATCCTGGTGCTCGACGAGGCGACCGCCCACCTCGACGGGCCGACCGCCCGCACCGTCCTGGAGCGGGTGTTCGAGCGCCGGGCCGGCCTCACCACCATCGTGATCACCCACGACGCCGATCTGATCCCCGACGTCGACCTGGTGCTGCGGGCCGAGGACGGCTCGATCACGCCGGTCAGCGGCAGGAGCCGTCGCTGACGACTCAGTCGCCGAGGGCCCCGGCGGCCCGCTCGACGAGGTCGCCGTCGACCGGGAGCCAGGTGATGCGGGGGTCGCGGCCGAACCAGCGCTGCTGGCGGCGGGCGAAGCGGCGGGTGCGGCGCACCGCGTGCTCGACCGCCTCGTCGAGCGGGGTGCCGTGCTCGAGGTGGTCGAGGAGCTCGGCGTAGCCGAGCGCCTGGCGGGCGGTGCGGGAGAGCCCGGCCGGGCGGGCCAGCAGGGCCTCGACCTCCGCCACGAACCCGGCGGCGAGCTGCGCTGCGTAGCGCTGCTCGATGCGCTGGTCGAGCAGCGGCCGTTCGATGTCGAGCCCCACGACCGGGAACGGCGAGGGCGGGTAGGTGTCGAGCCCGGGGCCGTAGGAGGAGAACGGCCGACCACTGCCGAGGGTGACCTCGAGGGCGCGCACGACCCGACGTCGGTTGGAAGGCTCCATCCGGGCGGCGGCGGCGGGGTCGAGGCCGGCCAGGCGGGCGAACAGCGCCTCGGTGTCGGGCTCGGCGTCGAGCTCGGCCCGCACCTCGGGGAACTGGCCGGGGATCTCGAGGTCGTCGACCACCGCCTGGAGGTAGAGGCCGGTGCCGCCGACGAGGAGCGCCCGCTTGCCGCGCGCCTCGATGTCGGCCAGCGCAGCGAAGCAGTCGGCCTGGAACCGGGAGACGGTGTAGTCGTCGTCGGGGTCGACGATGTCGAGCAGGTGGTGGGGCACCTCGGCCTGCTCGGCCGGCGTGGGCTTGGCCGTGCCGATGTCCATGCCCCGGTACACCTGCATGGAGTCGACGGTGACGATCTCGCAGTCACCCCGACGGCGGGCCAGCTCCAGGGCCAGCGCCGACTTCCCCGACGCGGTCGGACCGACGACGGCGAGGTGCCGGTCGGACGGCCGCGGCCGGTCGGTGCTCACCCGGCCGTGACGGGGATGCGGGTGCGGTGGCGGGGGGTGGCCAGCACCTCGAGCAGCTCGCCCCGCAGGAAGTGGGGGCCGGCGCTGGTGACCTCGGTGGTGGCCAGGGTGCCGGGCCGCAGCGGCCGGTCGGAGGCGAAGTGCACGAGCTTGTTCTGGGTGGTGCGGCCGGTGAGCACCGACGGGTCGCGCTTCGACGGGCCTTCGACGACGACCTCCTCGACGCGCCCGACTCGAGCGAGGTGCTTGGCCAGCGCCGAGCGCTCGACCACGACCCGCAGGCGCTCGAAGCGCTCGCCCACCACCACCGGGTCGACGGCGGCGCCGGGGTGCTCGGCCAGCAGGGCGGCGGCTTCGGTGCCCTCACGGGGCGAGAAGATGAAGGTGTAGGCCGAGTCGTACTCGGCGGCGGCCACGACCTCGAGGGTCTGCTCGAAGTCGGCGTCGGTCTCGCCGGGGAAGCCCACGATGAGGTCGGTGCTGACGGCCAGGTCGGGGATGCCGGCCCGGGCGGCCACGAGCTTCTCGAGGTAGCGCTCAGCGGTGTAGCCGCGGTGCATGGCGGCCAGGGTGGCGTCCGAGCCCGACTGCAGGGGCAGGTGCAGGTGGTTGCACACCGCCGGGTGGTCGGCCATGGCGGCGATGGTCTCGGCCCGCAGGTCCTTCGGGTGGGGGCTGGTGTAGCGCACCCGGTGGATGCCCTCGACCGAGGCCACCGCGCCGAGCAGGTCGGGGAACAGCGCCCGGGCCCGACGGGCCTCGTCAGCCGCCCACTGGGGCCCGACCACGAAGGCGTCGTCGGCGGCCACCTCGCCGTTGCGGCGGGCGGTGGTGAGGTCGCGGCCGTAGGAGTTCACGTTCTGCCCGAGCAGGGTGACCTCGATGACGCCATCGGCCGCCAGGCGTTCGACCTCGGCCACCAGCTCGCCGAAGGGGCGGCTGATCTCCTTGCCCCGCACGGACGGCACGATGCAGTAGGCGCAGGTGTTGTCGCAGCCCACCTGGATGGTGAGCCAGGCCGAGTAGTCGACCTCGCGCTTCACGGCGAGCGCCGACGGGAACGACTCGGCGTCGTCCATCGCCTCGTCCCAGATCTCCACGACCGTGCCACCGCGCTCGCGCGAGGCGTGCAGCAGCTCGACGGCGCGGTGCACGTTGTGGGTGCCCACCACCACGTCGACGTGGCCGGCCCGCTGCTCGATGAGGTCGCGGTCCTTCTGGGCCAGGCATCCGCTCACGATGATCTCGAGACCGGGGCGGGCGTCCTTCTTGGACTTCAGGTGGCCGAGCTTGCCGTAGAGCTTGTTGTCGGCGTTCTCCCGGATGCAGCACGTGTTGAGCACGACGACGTCGGCGACGTCCTCCGAGGCGGCCGGCACCAGGCCGTCGGCCTCGAGCAGCCCGGCGAGGCGCTCGGAGTCGTGCTCGTTCATCTGGCACCCGTAGGTGCGGATGGCGTAGGTCCGGGCGGTCACGGCGAAAGGCTACCGGCCCTCGTCACGGCCCCCGTCGGCCTCGGTGGGCGGTGACCGGGCCCGATCCTGGTCAGGGGGCGAAGCACCCGGCGAGGAACGCCATCAGCGCAGGGGTCACGATCGTGTCGGCTGGGTCACCGACCAGCGTGGTGAGGTCCGCGTGCTCGAGGGCTCGGGAGTCGAGGACCGTCACCGGGACGCCCGCCTCATCGAGGGCCGCGATGAAGGCGATGTGCTGGTCGAGGCGCCAGTCGATGCCGCGAGCGGCGATGAAATAGGCGGGGATCCCTTTGTCGGCGGCGACGTGGTTGATCGGCGAGGCCTCGGCCCAGACCGAGGGATCGGTGCCGAAGGCGTTGGTGTAGGTCGGCTGCCATTCGGGGGGCGACGCCGTGGCCCCGGCGGTGATGTCGTAGCCCTCACCGTCCATCGACCCCGCGCAGGACACCGCGTCGAGCTCCACACCGTGGGCGCCGAGGTAGCGGTCGTCGGTGGTGACGGCGGCCGTGATGCCGCCCCCGGCGCTGTGACCGAGCACCGCCACGTGCGACGGATCGACACCGAGCGCGGCGGCGTTGTCGATCAGCCACGCGATCGACGCGGCCGTGTCGTCGTCGTGCACCGGGTACTGCGGCGATGGTGGGGTCAGGGCCGTGTCGGTGAGGCGGTAGTTGACGCTGGCGAAGACGAACCCGGCTCCGGCGAACAGCGGGATCTTGTACTCCATGAACTCGGACTTGTCGCCGCCGGCCCAGCCCCCGCCGTGGACCCACACGACCAGCGGTCGGCCGGCGCACGAACCGTCGACCGCCGGCGGCGTGTAGACGTCGACGCTGGTGAGGTTCGGGTCGACCCCGGGGATGGTCTCGTAGGTGAAGGTGGACTCGGTGCCGCACACGAGGGGCGCGAGGGCGGTCGACGACGATGCGCCGGTGGTCGCTCCACCACACGCTGCTGCCAGCAGAACCACCGACACCGCCACGAAGAGGGCTCGCGCCCGGGGACCTCTGCTCATCCGGCCACGCTAGGGGCCGTAGCCGAGCCCGGACGCGGACGATCCCGGGGCCTGGCCGGAGGCCCCGGGATCGTCGGGTGCTGCAGCGTGCCGAGGTGCGTCAGTCGAGCGAGATCGGCACGTCGTGCTCGGCCGACATGATGTCGTCGGCGGTGAGGTCGACCTCGTCGGCGTCGGGGTCGACGCCGATGCCGACCTGGGCGAGGATCCGCTCGGAGATCTCCACCATGATCTCGGGGTTCTCGGTGAGGAACGTCTTGGCGTTCTCCCGACCCTGCCCGAGCTGCTCGCCGTCGTAGGTGTACCAGGCACCCGACTTCTTCACGAGGCCGAGATCGACGCCGATGTCGAGCAGCGAGCCCTCACGGCTGATGCCCTTGCCGTACATGATGTCGAACTCGCACTGCTTGAAGGGCGGGGCCACCTTGTTCTTGACGACCTTGACCCGGGTGCGGTTGCCCACGACCTCCACGCCGTCCTTGATGGACTCGATGCGGCGGATGTCGAGGCGGACCGACGAGTAGAACTTCAGCGCCCGACCGCCCGGGGTGGTCTCCGGGGAGCCGAACATCACGCCGATCTTCTCGCGGAGCTGGTTGATGAACAGGCAGATGGTGTTCGACTTGTTCAGGTTGGCGGTGAGCTTGCGCAGGGCCTGGCTCATGAGGCGGGCCTGGAGGCCGACGTGGCTGTCGCCCATCTCGCCCTCGATCTCGGCGCGGGGTGTGAGGGCCGCCACGGAGTCGATGACGATGACGTCGAGCGCACCGGAGCGCACGAGCATGTCGGTGATCTCGAGGGCCTGCTCGCCCGTGTCGGGCTGGGAGATGAGCAGCTCGTCGATGTCGACGCCGATGGCCTTGGCGTAGACCGGGTCCATCGCGTGCTCGGCGTCGATGTAGGCACAGATGCCGCCGTTGCGCTGGGCCTCGGCGACCACGTGCATGGCGAGGGTGGACTTGCCCGAGGACTCGGGGCCGTACACCTCGACGACGCGGCCGCGGGGCAGGCCGCCGACGCCGAGGGCCAGGTCGAGGGCGAGCGCCCCCGTGGGAACCGTCTCGATCCCCATCGTGGTCTTCTCGCCCATCTTCATGACCGAGCCCTTGCCGAACTGCTTCTCGATCTGGCCGAGGGCCATGTCGAGTGCCTTGTCTCGCTCCACCGGTGTCTCCTTGTGGTCTCGTACGTCGTCTCGTTCTCGCATGTCCCAGATCTCTCTTCCTCCGGGACCTGCGCCGGCCGGGCGGCCGGTTGAGGTGGCGGACTGCAGGGCCGGGGCGGGATGCTCCGGCGATGTGGATCACCCTACGAAGGGGGTGTGACAGCGGCCGGTGGAGCGGCCGTGCCGGGTGCGAACCATCTGCTTCCCGTTGGGAACGACACGACTGTAACTTCGAACCGCTGTTCGATGCAAGCATCTCCGGGGGTTGGCGCGAGCACGCCGATAGCCTCGTCCCGGCGGCGGCGCCGGGCCGCCCCGAGCGTTGCGAGGTGCCCCCATGACCGACCTTCCCACCGACCCCGCCGAGCGTGAGGCCCTGCTGCGCGAGCGACTCACCCCGCTGCAGTTCGAGGTCACCCAGAAGGGCGGCACCGAGCGGGCCTTCACCGGCACCTACTGGGACAACCACGACGACGGCACGTTCCACTGCATCGTCTGCGACACCCCGCTGTTCTCCTCCGACACCAAGTACGAGTCGGGCTCGGGGTGGCCCAGCTTCTGGACGGCCCTCGACGACGGAGCGGTCGAGACCCGCACCGACAGCTCCCACGGCATGGTCCGCACCGAGGCCGTCTGCGCCACCTGCGGCGCCCACCTCGGCCACGTCTTCGACGACGGCCCCCAGCCCACCGGTCTGCGCTACTGCATGAACTCGGCGTCGCTGCGGCTCGACACCGACGCCGACGAGGGCTCCGGCTCCTAGGCCCGGCCGTCGCGGTGAGCCGGCTCTTCGTCGCCGCCCCCGTCCCCGACGCCGTCCGCGACCTGCTGGCCGCCCGGCTCCCCCGCCCCGACGAACCGGGGGTGCGCTGGGTGCCGGCGCACCAGTGGCACGTCACGCTGCGCTTCGTCGGCGAGGTCGACACCGCCGACGAGGCCGCCCTGGTCGCCGCCCTCGACCGCCTCGACGCGTCGGCCACCGCGGCGCGCCTGGGCCCACGGGTCAGCCGGCTCGGGCGCAGCGTCGTGTGCCTGCCGGTCAGCGGCCTCGACGAGCTCGCCGACGCGGTGCGGGCCACGACCGCCGAGGTCGGCGAGCCACCCGACCGCCCCTTCGTCGGTCACCTCACCCTCGCCCGGCTGAAGGACCGGGCGGCGTGCGGCGTCACCGGCCGGGCCGTCGACCTCGGCTTCGACGTCGACGAGGTCGTGCTGGTGCGCTCGACCCTCGGGCCCGCCGGGGCGGTGCACGAGCCCGTCCACCGGGTGGCCCTGCGGCCCACCGGCGGCCGCCGTGAGCGCCTCTCCGACTAGCGGGCGATCAGGCGCCGGCGCAGGTTCGACAGCACGGTGATCACCGTGAACTGCACGGTGCGCTCCCGGTCGAACGGGAAGCGGATCATGCCGGTCTCGGTGACGCCGTCGACCGTGGTGGCGAAGAACACCGTGCCGACAGCGACGCCTTCCTGCTCGGCGGGGCCGGCCACGCCGGTGACGGCGAGGCCGACGTCGCACCCGAGCACGCGGCACGCGCCCTCGGACATGGCGGCGGCGGCCTCCTCGGTGACGACCGGGCCCTCGGGCACGCCGAGCACGTCGTGCTTGACCTCGCTGGCGTAGGACACGACGCCACCGCGGAAGACGTCGCTGGCACCGGGCACCGACGTGAGTCGGGAGGCGATGAGCCCGCCGGTGAGCGACTCGGCGGTGCCCATGGTGAGGCCCTGCTGGCGCAGCAGGTCGAGCACGACGGTCTCCATCGACTCGTCGTCGGTGCTGAACGTGTAGTCGGCGAGGATCGAGGCGACCTCGTCGACCTCGGCCGCCAGCACGGCCTGCACCTCCTCCTCGGTCGGGGCCTTGGCGGTGATGCGGACCTTCAGGCCCTCGATGCCGCTGGCGAGGAAGGCGATGGTGGCGGCGCCGGTGCCGTCGAGGTGGTCGAGGCGGTCGCCGAGCATCTCGGCGATGCCGGACTCGGAGTGGCCCCAGGTGCGCAGGGTGCGGCTGCGGATCACGCCGGTGTCGCCTGCGAGTCGGCGCAGCTCGGGGATGACCGTGCCCGACACCATCTCCTGCATCTCCCACGGCACGCCCGGCACGGCGAAGATCACCTTGTCACCGACCGGGCAGACGAGGCCGGGGGCGGTGCCGGGCTGCTGGGCGATGCGCGACGCGCCGACGGGCACGAGGGCCTGGCGGAGGTTGTTCTTCGGCATGTCCCGGCCACGGCTGCCGAACACCTGCATCAGCTTCTCGATGACCTCGGGGTCCTCCTCGAGAGGCACGCCCATGAGGTCGGCGATGACGTCGCGGGTGATGTCGTCCTGGGTCGGGCCGAGGCCGCCGCACACGATCACCGCGTCGCTGCGGGAGAGCGCCAGCTCGAGGGCGCCCTTGATGCGCTCCCAGTTGTCGCCGACCTTCGTCTGGAAGAACGAGTCGATGCCCGCCATGGCGAGCTGCTCACCGATCCACGACGAGTTGGTGTCGACGATCTGCCCGAGCAGCAGTTCGGTCCCGACGGCGACGACTTCGCAGTTCACCCCAGCCTCCAGACGCGTGCGGCCCCCTGGCCGACGACCCGGGGAAACCTACTGCGGGGCGGCGGTGAGCGGCTCGCCCGGAGCGACCGTGGTGCCCAGGCGCAGCCGGTAGGCGATGACCGCGTGGCCCACCGCCAGCACGGCGAGGATGGCGAGGAACGGCGACGGCTCCCAGCCCCGGTTCCAGAACAGCGAGCCCACCGCCACGGCCAGCCCCGCCGTCGCCAGCCGCAGCACCAGCAGAGGCCGGTAGGGGTGGCGGTCGCCGAGCAGGCCGATGGCGGCCAGGCCTCCGTAGATCATGGCGAAGGCGACCGAGAGGATGATGATCGCCTCGTAGTACACGTGGTCCTGGACCTGGAGGAACTTCGACATGCCGACGGCCATCGCCACGATGCCGAGCTGCAGGGGCAGGTGGGCGAGCATCCACAGCTCGGCGGTGGCCTTGCCCTGGCGCACCCGGGCCAGGGGGACGTCGTCGAAGTAGGTCCAGAAGAGGGCGAACACCACCACGAACTCGACCACGATGGCGGTGACGTCGGTCCGCTCCAGCGCACCCGACACGACCAGTGAGACCTTCACGAAGGCCTCGCCGCACATGATCAGGGTGAGCAGCGCGGCCCGCTCGGTGAGGTGGTGGACGTCGACCCGTGGGAGCGGTGCCCGCTTCACCGGGCCGAAGCGGGTGGGCGTCACCAGGATCACGATGGCGACGATGAAGACGATGTTGTCGACCCAGTCGTCGGTGAAGCTGTTGATCAGCATCAGCCCGCCGGCGAGCAGCAGGCGGTTGCGGCGCAGGCGAGCCCACTCGGCGACGTCGTCGGAGCGCTTGTGGACCCGGTGGTACATGAGCCCGACCACGACCACCGCGGCGCCGTAGGTGCCGCCGAGGTAGTCGGTGGCCGTGTAGTTGCGGTCGACGAACGCCAGGGTCGTCATGGCGATGAGGAACATCTGGACGAGCACCAGGGTGCGGTGCCCGAAGTCGTCGCGACGCTCGACGTTCATCAGCAGGGTGGTGTGGAACCACAGCAACCACACCAGGGCGAACACGACCGCGCACACCCCGGCCCAGGACCACGTGAGGCGCTCGGAGAAGGCGTTCGAGAGCACCATCGTCGAGGCGACGAAGACGAGGTCGTAGAAGAGCTCGAGGAACCCGACGGTGGGTGCCTCGCCGTGCACGCTCGGCATCGGCGGCAGGCCGGGACGACGCGTCGGGGCGGCGTCGGCCGAACGCGCGGATGACACCTGGCCCGCGGGGGTGGGGTCGTCGATCGCCACGGCCGCCGATCCTAGGAGGCGGCGACGGCCGTCAGGTCAGCCGCCGAGGCCGGAGCGGTCGCCCATCGTGGTGGCGGCCTTGCTGCCGTCGACCACGTACTGCACACCGGAGAGCACAGCGAGGAACGTGCCGAAGTAGAGGAGGCCGTCGGCCAGCCAGGTGATGTCGGTGAGCGGCGGCATCAGCACCGCACCCACGGCGAGCGACTGCACGAGGGTCTTGAACTTGGCCGACTTCCGGGCCGGAACGGCCAGGCCCCGACGGCCCCAGTAGACCCGGTAGAGGCTGATGAAGATCTCGCGGACGGCGATGATCGCCACCGGCCACACCGGGAACCGGCCGACGGCCACGAGGGCGAACATCGAGCCCAGCACGAGGACCTTGTCGGCCAGCGGGTCGAGGAAGGCACCGGAGCGGGTGGTGCCGTAGCGGCGGGCGATCCAGCCGTCGATGCCGTCGGTGAAGGCGAGGATGGAGAAGAACCCCCACACCAGCCAGCCGCTCGGCTCGTCGCTGATCATGGCGAACAGCAGGGGCGAGACCAGCAGGCGGATCACGGTGACGAAGTTGGCGGGCGTGGCGATGGCCGAGGGCCCGTAGCCCGGCGCGTGCTCGACCGGCACCAGACCCTCGGAGGGCGTCGTCGCCGGCGGCGGCGTGACACCCGCGGGCACGGCGTCGTCGGGCACGTTGCCGGGGGCGTTGAGGTCGGTCACGACCCGGCTCCGGCCGGAGCAGGGGCCAGCGCCTCGGCGACGAGGTCGGGGCCGAGGGCGTCGACCACCCGGACCTCGACGAACGCGCCCACGGGCAGGTCGTCGGGGACGGTCACGATGCCGTCGATCTCGGGGGCCTCGCGGTAGGTGCGGCCCTGGCCCGGTGCGTCCACGAGGACTTCGACCACCGAGCCGATCAGTTCGTCACGTCGGGCCGCGGTGATGCGGTCCTGCAGCTCGCGGAGCTCGGCGAGGCGCTCGTGCATCAGGCCCTCGGGCACCTGACCATCGAGGTCGGCGGCGTAGGTGCCGTCCTCCTTGGAGAAGGCGAAGAACCCGCACCAGTCGAGCCGGGCCTGCTCGACGAAGTCGAGGAGCTGGTCGTGGTCGTCCTCGGTCTCACCGGGGTAGCCGACGATGAAGTTGGACCGGAAGGCGGCACCGGGCTCACGGGCCCGGATGGCGGCCATGCGCTCGAGGAAGCGGGCACCGTCGCCCCACCGCTTCATGCGCCGCAGCAACGGGGCCGACACGTGCTGGAGCGAGAGGTCGAAGTAGGGCACGCCGCTGGCGCAGATGGCATCGATCAGCGGGTCGGTGAGGTCGGACGGGTAGAGGTAGAGGAGGCGGACCCTGTCGACCCTCTCGGCGACGGCCTCCACCAGCGGGACGATGGCCCGCTCCCCCACGCCCTGGTCGCGGCCGAAGGCGGCGAGGTCCTGGGCGACGAGCACGATCTCCCGCGCCTGCAGGGCGTCGACCTCGTCGAGGATGTCGGCGACGGTGCGCGAGCGCTGCTTGCCCCGGAACGACGGGATCGCGCAGAAGCCGCAGGCGCGGTCGCAGCCCTCGGCCACCTTCACGTAGGCCCACGGCGAGGTGGAGGCCGGGCGGGGCAGGTTGAGCAGGTCGAGGGAGGGCACCAGCTCGGCGCCACCCTTCGACGGCTTGGCCGTGAGGGTGACGGGGACGCCGAAGCCGGCGACCGAGTCGACCTCGGGGAGGGCCTCGGCCAGCTCGTCGCCGTAGCGCTCCGCCATGCAGCCGGTGACCACGAGGCGGGCACCGGGTGCCCGGGCGCCGTCGAGGTTCAAGATGGTGTCGATCGACTCCTGGCGGGCCTCCTCGACGAAGGCGCAGGTGTTGACCACGACGACGTCGGCCCCCTCGGGGCTGTCGGCGGGCACGAGACCGTCGGCCAGCATCGTGCCGACGAGCTTGTCGGAGTCGACCTGGTTCTTGGGGCAGCCCAACGTCTCGATCCAGAAGCTGCCGGCCATGGCGATCCATCGTAGGCGAGGCGGCCCGAGCCTCCCCCTGCCGACCCTCAGCCGCCGGAGCTCACACCCTCCGACTCAGCTCGTTGCCACTGGCGTGACGAACTGAGCCACTGGGTTCGCAAACGGGTGACGGGATTCACCGTCAGGCGGGGACACTTGGCGACACTCCGTCGCTATGTTGTCGACATGATGTCGACAACTACGGAGGACGACCGTGTTCCTGGCCTGGCGTGACCTGAGGCGGACCTGGCGGCGGTTCGTACTGGTGGGCGCGGTGGTCGCCCTCGTGGCGGTGCTCTCCACCGTGCTGGCGGGGCTGGCCGACGGCCTGGTGCGCGACGGCACCTCCGGGGTGCGCGCCCTGCCGTACACGAACCTGGCGATGGAGCCCGGGGCCGACGCCGTGTTCAGCCGCTCGACGGTCACGGAGGCCGCGGCCGAACCGTTCCGCTCGATCCCCGGCGTCGAGGTGTCGCCGCTCGGCGTGTCGTTCGTGAACGCGGCCTCCACCACGGGCGGGGCGAGCCTCGACCTGGCGCTGTTCGGCGTACCCGCCGGCAGCTTCCTCGCCGACCGCCAGGATGCCCAGGACGCCCTGGCCGGCCCGCCCGGCCTCGTCCTGTCGTCGACCTTCTCCGACGACGGCGTGCAGGTGGGCGACGTGTACCGGCTCGGTGGGTCCGACGTGACCCTGCCCGTCGTCGGCTTCACCATCGCCGGCTCGTACGGGCACGTCCCGATCGCGTTCACGTCGCTGTCGACGTGGCAGTCGATCGCCTACGGCAGCGACGCCCGGGGCCGGGTCTCGGCCATCGCCCTGGAGGTGCCGGCCGGATCGGCCGACGCGGTGACCGCGGCGGCCGCCGGATCGGGCACCGAGGTCATCACCAAGTCGCGCTCCTACGACGGCTCCCCCGGCTTCACGGCGGAGACCACGACCATGACGCTCATCCGGGCGTTCCTGCTCGTGATCTCGGCCCTCATCGTCGGCGCCTTCTTCACCGTGCTGGCGGTGCAGCGCACCCGGCAGACCGGGCTCTTGAAGGCCATGGGCGCGTCGGACACCTACGTGCTGCGCGACGGCATCGGCCAGATGGGCGTGGTCGTGGTCGGCGCCACGGCCGTCGGCACCCTCGTCGGAGCGGTGATGGTGGCCCTGCTCGCCAACACCGCGGCCCCGGTCGACCTCTCGTTCGGGTCGATCGTGCTGAGCGCCACCCTGCTGATCGTCACCGGCCTGGTCGGAAGCCTCGTCTCGTTCCGGCGGATCACCACCGTCGAGCCCGCCATCGCCCTCGGAGTGGAGAACTGATGACCACCAACACCGCCCCCCTCGCCCTGCGCGACCTCACCGTGTCGGTGCCCGACGGGCGCGAGCGCCGGGTGCTGCTCGACGGCGTCGACCTCGACGTCGCCGCCGGCGAGGTGCTCGTCGTCACCGGCCCCTCGGGCAGCGGCAAGTCGACCCTGCTGGCGATGGCCGGGCTCCTGCGTCAGCCCCCCTCCGGCGACGTGCTCGTGGCCGGCTCACCCACCGCCTCGCTCTCCCGCCGGCGCCTCACCGCGCTGCGGCGCGACCACATCGGGATCGTCTACCAGTCGGCCAACCTGCTGAGCCCGCTCACGGCCCGCGAGCAGCTCGAGCTCGTCGGCCACATCCGCCGACGCCCCCGCCGCGAGGTGCGGGCCCACGCCGACCAGCTGCTCGAGGAGCTCGGCCTCGCCGACCGGGCCGACCAGCTGCCTTCGCAGCTGTCGGGCGGCGAGCGCCAGCGGGTCGGCATCGGTCGGGCCCTGATGGGGTCACCGACGGTGCTGCTCGCCGACGAGCCCACCGCCTCGCTCGACCCGGCGCTCGCCACCGAGGTGGCCGGGCTGCTGGCCGCCGAGGCCCACGCCCGCGGGGTGGCGACGGTGATCGTCACCCACGACGACGCCCCGCTGCGCCACGCCGACCGCCACCTCCACCTGGCCGCCGGGCGACTCGTCGACGGCGGGCCCGTGGCATCCTGAGGCCGTGCCCCGCATCAAAGCCGCCAGCGTCGCCGAGCACGTCGCCCAGCAGCGGGCGGCGGTGTTCGACGCGGCCATCGGGCTGTTCGTCGCCGAGGGGTACACCAACGTGAGCATGGGCGAGATCGCCGCTGAGGTCGGCCTCGCCCGCAACTCGCTCTACCGCTACTTCCCCGACAAGGCCCACATCCTGCTCGAGTGGTTCCGCGACGAGATCCCCCGCCAGGCCGCCCACAGCGCCGAGCGGCTCGGGCTCGACGGCACACCCACCGAGCGCATCGGCCGCTGGGCCCTCGACCAGCTCGACTACGCCCACCGCCCCGAGCACGAGCTGATGGTGGCCCTGCCCGAGCTGCTCGGCGGAGCCGACGACGCCACCCGCGCGGAACTGGCCGCCGCGCACCGCGAGCTGCTCGCCCCGCTCGACGCGGCCCTGGTCGACGCCGGCATCACCGACGCCGACGACCGCCGCGTCGCCGCCGAGCTCATCGGCGGACTGGTGCTGGCCGCCGGCCGCTGCGAGGCCGACGGCCCCGACGCCCGAGCCCGGGAACGGATGACCGCCGCCATCGACGGCCTCGTCACCGGTTGACCGGCGCCCGCTCACCCGCCCCGACGGCGGACCGCCCCGGGCGGGGTCAGGGACGCGTGGTTCCCCCGATGCAGCGCGCCAGACCCGGGACCCGGACCTCGCCGTTCTCGACGAAGTCGCTCACCCTGGAGATGGCCTCGGCCCGGATCCGCTCCCGAGCAGGTTCGTCGACCTGTCCCAGGGCTGCCACGGCGAGCGAGACGTGCTCGCTGATCATCTCCCAGTACTGCGCCGGTGACCCGGTCACGAGCGTGACCGGGACGTCCCACTCCACGACGTCCATGAGACCGGCCGCCTCGTACAGCGAGCTGACCTGACCGGGGGCCGCGCATCGGAACATGCTCGGGCCGTCGGGGTCCGGGGGCGCCACGACCACCTCGGTCGCGATCGCCTCCATGGCGATCGACGTCCACGGGTTCTCCTCGGGCCTCACCCAGACCGACGCGCAGAGCCGTCCGCCGGGCCGCAGCACCCGGACGAACTCGGCGGTCGCTGCCTCCAGGTCGGGGAGGAACATGTAGCCGAAGCGCACGGAGACGCCGTCGAAGCTCGCGTCGTCGAAGGGCAGGTCATCGGCGCTGCACACCCGCGACTCGACGTTGGTGACCCCCAGGGCCGCGGCCCGACGCTCTGCGATCTGCACCATCTCCGGAGCGAGGTCGGTGAGCACGACGCTCCCGTTCGGCGCCAGCTTCGCGATGGTGAGACCGGGCTCACCGGTGCCCGACGCGATGTCGAGGTGGCGATGGGTCTCGACGATGGCGAGATGCCCGACCATCGCCGTGGTCACCGGGCCCAGCTGGTCGAGGATGATCTCGTCCCACTTCTCCCAACCCGCGGAGAGACCGGCCCAGGCCGCTCGCTGCTGGTCTCGCACCTCGTCGGCGTTCGGCATCGACCCTCCTTCGTGGAACAGCCGCTCGCTCAGCCGATGCGGTCGGTGGCGAGGGCCAGGGAGAGGGCGGTGATGCTCATGCCCTCGACGATTCGGCCGTCGAGGATCGCCTCGCGCACGGTGTCGATCGGGACCCACTCGACCCGCTCGGACTCGGTGGCGTCGCTGGGCTCCCCCACGTGCTCCGCCCCGGCCGCGAGGAACAGGTGGAAGGTCTGGTCGACCCCACCGGGCATCGGGTTGTAGGAGGCCAGGGGCTCGAGCGACAGGGGCCGCCAGCCGGACTCCTCGACGGTCTCGCGGTGCGCACCCTGCTCGGGGGTCTCACCCTCGTCGAGCCCGCCGGCCGGTATCTCCCACCCCCACCGGTCGGTGATGAAGCGATGGCGCCAGAGCAGCAGCACGCACCGCGAGCGCTGGTCCCAGACCACCGTGCCGGCCGCGGCCCGCGGCATGCGCACGACGTGGTGCTCGAAGGGCTCGGAGCCGGGCGGCTCGACCTCGACGAGCGACATCGACATCCAGTCGCTCTCGTAGACGAACCGCTCGCCGTGGACGGTCCAGCGCACGAGGACGGTCTAGCCCAGCAGCTCGTCGAGCGCCGCCATCGACGGTGCGAAGAAGAACGAACCGGTGTGGGGCGTGGAGAAGTCGGTGAGGCGATCGCGTGGGCCGTCGCCCAGGCCGAACATGTTGCCGAGCATGATCTCGTAGCGGCGCAGCTCGGCCGAGAAGGCGAGGAAGTAGAGGCCGTGCTGGCCGAGGGTGCCGTAGGGCGTGGAGCGCCGGTAGATCTCCGCCTCCTCGCCGTCGATCTCGATCTCGACCCTGGCGATGTGGGCGTTGGCCGGCTTGGTGTCGTCGTCCATCTCGACGCTGTCGGGCTTGGAGCGACCGAACACGTCCTCCTGCTCCGCCACCGGCAGGGCGTGGAAGGCGTCGAGGTCGTGCACCCACTTCTGGGCGATCACGAACGAGCCGCCCTCGCCCGACTGCCCGCCCGGCACGAGGGCCACATCGGCCGCCTCGTCGGTCGGGGGGTTGGCGGTGCCGTCGATGAACCCGGTGAGGTCGCGGCTGTCCTTGTAGACGAACGACGGGATGTCGAGCTCGACGGTGGCGACCGGGGCCAGGGCCAGCCCCACCATGCGGGCCGTGTCGAACGCGACGTCCTCACCGGTGCCGTGCACCCACACCCAGATGTCGCGCTGGGTGCCGGGGGCGACCTTGCCGTCGAGGCCGTCGATGGTCGGGTAGTCGTGGAAGCCCTCGGGCACGGCCGACGGAGCGAGGCGGCCCCAGAGCGCGGGCCCGAACCCGATCACGAGGTTCACGCCGCCGGCGGTGAGCTGCGGCTCGCGCAGCTGGGCGAGGGCGGCGAGCACGTCGGCGTCGGACGCGCCCGGGCGCACGGAGAACTCGAGGTGGTGATGGCTTCGGGTCCCCTGGGCGAAGATCCCTGGCTGCGGAACGAGGAGCTGGGTCACGACGCCGACCATAGCCACCCCCCACATCCATCCCTCCCCGCAGCGGGCACCGACCGTAACGTCGACCGGACCATTCACCGGCTCAGGGAGAGACCCGTTGATCCGCACCACCCCCGCACTCATGGCCCTCGCCGCCACGCTGACCCTCGGCCTCGCGTCGTGCGGCGGCAGCTCCTCCGACGACGCCCAGGGCCCGTCGGAGGACACCGTCGCCACACCGACGAGCATCCCCGGCGGGGACTGCCCGGCGTCCACCGAGATCGAGGTCGCCGGCGAGAGCGGGCCGGCCACGTTCACCGCGGCGTCAGCATTCGCCGACGTGACCCTCGACCAGTCGGCCACGATCCTCGTCACCTCGTACACCGTCGAACCGGCCACGGCCGAGGGCATCTACAACCCGTCGTCGCTCGCCACCGGCCAGTTCGGGGTGACCTTCTACATCTCTGCCACCGACGGCGGAACGCTGGAGACGGGCACCTACGTCAGCTCCTCGGACGACCCCGAGGCAGACCTGGTGCTCAACACCTCGTCGGCCTACGACGACGGCGGGCGCCTCATCGCCACGGGCTTCGACGTCCCGGACTCCACCGTGGAAGTGACCTCCATCAGCGACAGCCAGGTCTGCGGCACGGTGACCACCCCGGAGTTCTCCGGCGACTTCGCCGCCACACGGATCTGACCGACCGCGCAGGGGTGGCGGCGCGCCGTTGCGCCGCCACCCCCGGGATCGCGGTTACTCCCCTGCGGCCCCGGTGGCCTCGTCCAGCTCCTCCGGGGTCATCAACACCGCCCGGGCCTTCGAGCCCTCCGAGGGGCCGACCACCCCACGCTGCTCGAGCAGATCCATGAGCCGTCCGGCCCGGGCGAAACCGACGCGCAGCTTGCGCTGCAGCATCGAGGTGGAGCCGAGCTGGGAGCGCACGATGAGCTCCATGGCCTGGCGCACCAGTTCTTCGTCGTCGTCGTCACCGCTGCCGCCGCCCGCGCCGGCGCCCGAGGCACCCGCGGAGGCCGACGAGCCGTCGTCGCTGCCCTGCACCTCGTCGTCGGCGTACTCGACCTGGGGAGACTGGCGCAGCCACGAGCCCACCACGGCGCGGACCTCGGCCTCGGTCACCCAGGCGCCCTGGATGCGCTGGGCGACGCTCGAGCTCGGGCCGAGCAGGAGCATGTCGCCGCGGCCGAGCAGCTTCTCGGCGCCGCCCTGGTCGAGGATGACCCGGGAGTCGGCGTGGCTCGACACCGCGAACGCGAGGCGGGCGGGCACGTTCGCCTTGATCACGCCGGTGATGACGTTGACCGACGGCCGCTGGGTGGCGATCACGAGGTGGATGCCGACGGCGCGGGCCATGGCGGCGATGCGGGTGATCGACTCCTCGACGTCGCGGGCCGCGACCATCATCAGGTCGGCGAGCTCGTCGACCACGACGAGGATGTAGGGCAGGCGGTGGTACTCGAGGCCGGCCTCGGGGTCCTGGTAGAGGTCGCCACGGTCGAACGCCGAGTTGTAGCCGCCGATGTCGCGGTAGCCGACCTCGCTCAGCAGGTCGTAGCGGCGCTCCATCTCCTTCACCGCCCAGGCCAGCGCGTTGGCGGCCTTCTTGGGGTTGGTGACGACCTGGGTGAGCAGGTGCGGGAGCCGGTTGTACTGCCCCATCTCCACCCGCTTCGGGTCGACCAGGATCAGGCGCACCTGGTCGGGGGTCGAGCGCATGAGGATCGACGTGAGCAGCGAGTTGAGGCAGGAGGACTTGCCCGCACCGGTGGCACCGGCGATGAGGATGTGGGGCATCTTGGCCAGGTCGGCCATCACGGCCCGGCCGTTGATGTCGCGGCCGATCGCCACCTCGAGCGGGTTGGTGGCGGCCTTGGCCTCCGGTGAGGCGAGGATGTCGCCGACCGCAACGAGCTGGCGGTTGTCGTTGGGGACCTCGACGCCGATGGCCTGCTTGCCCGGGATCGGGGCGAGGATGCGCACGTCGGCGGCGGCCATCGCGTAGGCGATGTCCTTGTGGAGGCTGGTGACCCGGGAGACCTTCACACCAGGGCCGAGCTCGAGCTCGTAGCGGGTGACCGTCGGGCCCACGACCATGCCGACGAGGCGGGTCTGCACTCCGTGCTCGGCGAGGGCGGCCTCGAGGGTGCGGCCCCGCTCCTCGACCATCGCCCGGTTGACCTCCTGGTGCTCCGACCGCTCGAGCAGCTTGGGCGACGGGAGCTTCCAGTTGACCGGCTTGGGGGCCGGGCCCACGGGCATGGCCAGCTGGACGACCTCGGTCGGCGAGTCCTCGGCGGTCGGGACGTGGATGTCGAGGGTGTCGTCATCGTCGTCGTCGAGCAGGTCGGGGTCGGCGATCACCGAGGCGTCGTCCTCGCCGGCCACGAACACGTGGAGCCCACCGTCGCCGCCGTTGATCAGGTCAGCATCGACGGGCTCGTCGTCGACCAGCTCGGGGAGCATGGCGTCGGCCTTGGTCTTGCGCCGCTTCTTGGGGGCCGGCTCGTCGTCGAGCTCGCCGTCGAAGACCGTGATGCCGTCCTCGGTGGAGATGGCGGTGGTGTCGGAGCCCACCTCGAAGAGCGAGTCGACACCGCGGCGCATGACGCGGTGGGCGGGCTTCATGCCGTCGGCGGTCTTCTTGGCCGCGGTGCGCACCGAGACCCCGGTGGCCACGACGAGGCCGACCACGACGAGGGCGACGAGCACCAGGCCGGCGCCCCACGAGGCGAGGAGGTTCGAGAGCGGGCCACCGACGGCGATGCCGAGGTAGCCGCCGGCGTGGACGATGTCGTCGAGCGGGGCGCCGGACTCGGGGCGACCCCGGAGCAGGTGGAGCAGGCCGGACACGGCGACCACGATCAGGGCGGTGCCGACGACGAGGCGCACGGTGTGGTGGGCAGCGGGGTCGTCGCCCTGCCGGGGGCCACGCAGGAGGATGGCGCCGCCGACGACGAGCCCGATCGGGGCGAGGATGCGCAGGCCGCCGACGAGGGCACCGAAGGCGTCGGCGAGGCCGCCACCGAGGGGGCCGGCCAGGTCGGCGTAGATGCCGAGGCCGGCGAGCAGGCCGAGAGCGATGAGGGCGACACCCCACACGTCGTGGCCGTGCCCGGAGAACGCCTGGCGGACGGGGCTGGGGGCGGGCGGGCGCGCCGAGGCGGCGGAGCGCCCCTTGGGCGCGGCGGAACGGCCCTTGGTGGAAGTCGTCCTCGAGCGGGAGCTGGAGGTCGGCTTGCGGCTCGAACTGGAGCTGGAAGATCGTTGCTTCGTGGCCACTTGGTCGCGTTTCGTCCGTGGCCCCACTCCGCGCGCCGAGCTGAACCCTACCGGGGAGGCGCGTCCACCGCGTGGACCGTTCCGGGCCGCGCCGGGCCCGGGTCCAGCGCGACGGATCTGTCAGTCCTGATGCAAGAGCCGAGCTGACCGACCGGTAACCTCGCTCCGACACCGGGGGGATCCGCACGCAATGAAGCGTCGCACCACCATCGCCGCCGCGCTCCTGAGCGCCTTCACCATCGTGGCCGCCGTCGGCTGCTCGTCGAGCAGCAGCTCCTCGAGCTCGACGACCCAGGCCACGACCGTGGCCACCATCGCCGCACCGGCCGGCCTGCCCGAGTTCTACTCGGTGCCCGACCCCCTCCCCGAGGGGAAGCCCGGCGACCTCATCAAGTCCGAGCAGGTCCCCGTCGAGGGCCTCGACGGATCGCTGTGGCGGGTCATGTACCTCTCCGAGTCGATCAACGGCGAGCCCATCGCCGTCACCGGCATGATCGCCGTGCCCGACGCCGCCGCCCCAGACGGTGGCCGAGAGGTCATCACCTGGGCCCACGGCACCACCGGCATCGCCGACACCTGCGCCCCCTCGCTGGACTCCGCCGGCCTCGATCTGGTGGCCAACAAGCTCCTCGACCAGGGCTACGTCATCACCGCCACCGACTACGAGGGCCAGGGCACCCCCGGACGCCATCCCTACATCGCCGGTGAGAGCGAAGGCCGCGGCGTCCTCGACATCGTGAAGACCGCCCGCCAGATGCCCGAGGTCGACGCCGGTCCCCGTTATGCCATCTGGGGCCACTCCCAGGGCGGCCACGCCGCCCTCTACGCCGGCCACATCGCGGACGAGTGGGCTCCCGACCTCGAGCTGGTCGGCGTGGTGGCCGGCGCTCCCCCGTCGCAGCTGCTGCTGATCAACGCCGCCCTCCAGCAGAGCCCGTTCAAGTACTACATCGCCATGGCCGCCGCCGGCCTCAACGCCGCCTACGGCGACACCGAGGCCCCGCTCGACGCCGTGCTCACGCCCGAGGGCCTGACGTGGCTCGACAACGTCGACACGTCGTGCGCCGGCGACCTGCGCACGGTGGCCGCCGGCCTCGACTTCTCAACGCTCCAGAAGGCCGACCCGGCCAGCGTGCCCGCGTGGAAGAAGGTGCTCGAGGCGAACGACCCCGGCACCTGGACCACCCCGATGGCCGCGCCGCTGCTGATCATCCACGGCGGCAACGACGAGCAGATCCCTGTCGTGTCCTCAGCCGCGCTGTTCACCCAGCTGTGCGCCATCGGCCAGGTCACCCAGCGCTGGGTCTACCCCGACCAGTCCCACGCCGGGGTCATCGCCCCGTCGATCGACGACATGCTCACGTGGATCGACCACCGCTTCGCGGGCGAGCCCGCCCCGGACCCCATGCAGCCGCAGGGCCCGCCGGTGCCGACCACCCAGTCCTGCCCCAGCTAGGCCCCGCTCAGGCCAGGCCGGCGGGCAGGGGGCCGTGATCGCGGCACGACGCCTCCCAGCCCGCAGGGTGCACCTTCACCCGCAGCCGCCGTCCGCACGTGGGACAGAACCGCGGCGGGTCGAGCTCGCGGCGGCACGGCTTGTCGGGGTGGGTGGCCAACGCCGTGCCGCACCAGATGCAGTGGGCGGCGGGCTCGGGGCCGGCCACGCCTAGAACGCCTTGGACAGCGCGCCCATCGGCATCTGGAGGTCGCCCAGCATCTGGAGGTCCTCCTCCGGCGAGCGCCCGAGCGTCGTGAGGTAGTTGCCCACGATGAGGGCGTTGATGCCGGAGGTGAGGCCGAGGGCCTGGAGCTCGCGAAGGGTGACCTCGCGGCCGCCGGCGTAACGCAGGATCACCGACGGGAGGGCGAGGCGGAACATGGCGATCCAGCGGATGGCCTCGAGCGGCTCGACCAGTGGGCGGCCGGCGAAGGGCGTGCCCGGGCGGGGGTTGAGGAAGTTGATCGGCACCTCGGCCGGGTCGACCGCCCGCAGCTGCCCGACGAGCTCGAGGCGCTGTTCGTGGGTCTCGCCCATGCCGAGCAGGACGCCGCAGCACAGCTCCATGCCGTGCTCGGCCACCAGCTGGCAGGTCTCGAAGCGCTCGGCCCACGAGTGGGTCGTGACGACGTTCGGGAAGAACGACTCGGCGGTCTCGAGGTTGTGGTTGTAGCGGTGGACGCCACCCTCGGCGAGACGGCGGGCCTGGTCGTCGGTGATGATGCCGGCGCTGACGGCGACGTTGATCCCGGCCTCCTCGTGCACGATCGGCACGAGCTCGAGGATGCGGTTCATCGTCCGCTCGTCGGGGCCACGGATGGCGAGCACGATGCAGAACTCGGTCGCGCCGAGGGCGGCGGTCTCCTTGGCGGCGGCGATGACCTCGGCCGTGTCGAGGAACGGCGTGGCCTGCACGGGCGACTCGAAGCTGGCCGACTGGCTGCAGAAGTGGCAGTCCTCGGGGCAGCCGCCGGTCTTGGCCGAGAGGATGCCCTCGACCTCGACGGTGTCGCCGCACCACTCGAGCCGGACCTCGTGCGCGAGCGCGGCGAGGGCGGGCACCGACGAGTCGGGGACGTCGGCCAGGGCGACGAGCTCGTCGGCGGTGAGCTGCCGACGCTCGTCGAGCAGGGCCACCTGGGCGGCCCGGATGGCTGCGCGAGCCTCCTCGGGCGAGAGCCGGGGCCGCTCGGGCGCGTCGGCACGGGGGTTCTGGGAGAGGGCGACGGGCACGTCGGGCATGGGCGCAAAGGGTAGGCGTCCGCTGCGACCATCGGCGAAAGCGGTTCCCGGTCGTCGTCGGCTCAGCGGTGGTCACCCCGGGCCACGCGGATGCCCGCATCCCATCCAGGGGCGCGACCGCCGGGCGGCAGGTGCACCGCGTCGATGTCGACCCCGGCCCGGGTGAGCAGCCACGAGGTGACCGAGTTCGAGTTCCACATGTCGCCCCTGGCCAGCTCGTGGCGCCCCCAGACGGCAGTCGGCACCGAGTGGGTGGCGTCGAGCAGCCGCCGGGCCCGCTCGGCGTCGGCGATCACGCGCACCGGGCTGTCGACCGCCGCGGCCGCATCGGGGATCGACCCGCCCGACCAGCACCGGACCTCGTAGCGGAAGATCCGGAAACGAGCGAGCAGCCGGGACCCGACGGCGCCCTCGGCCACCACACCCCGCTCACCGCCGCCGGCAGGAATCGGAGCAACCTCGATGGCGTGGCGTCCCTCCGGCACCACGACCTCCAGGGCCGAGTGGTACAAGTCGCAACGGGGCCGGCGGGCGACCGCCGCCGAGAGGCCCTCGAAGGCACGGCCACTGAGGCGCACGACGTGGGCGCCCGAGCCGAGCGGGATCCAGTAGAGGTCGACGGCATGCTCGCCGGTGGGCGGAGCGCCCTCGGGCACCGGGGTGGCGGACGCCGTCAGGCCTCCATCACCACCGGGACGATCATGGGCTTGCGCTTCGTGTTGGCGTTGACGAAGCGGCCGGCGGCCCGGCGCACGACCCGCTGGATGTTCTCGATGTCGGTGGCGTCGTTCTGGAACGCCTCCTTGATCGCGTCGCGGACCTGCTCGGCGCACTGCTCGAGGAGGTCCTCGGCCTCGGGTGCGTGGACCCAGCCGCGGGTGATGATCTCGGGGCCCATGATGATGGCGCCGGTCTCGACGTCGACGCCGACGAACACGACCACGACGCCTTCCTCGGCGAGGACCTTGCGGTCGCGCAGCACGCCGGTGCCGACGTCGCCGATGATGCCGTCGACGTAGAGGTAGCCGGCGGGCACCTGGGCGTGGGGGCGAAGGCCGTTGTCGTCGAGCACGAGCTGGTCGCCGTCGGTGCACACGATGATGTGGTTGGCGGCGACGCCCATCTGCCGGCCGAGTCTGGCGTGGGCGACCATGTGGCGGTACTCGCCGTGCACGGGCACGAACCAGTCGGGCCGCACGATCGACAGGAACATCTTGAGGTCCTCGGCCTTGGCGTGGCCGGAGGCGTGGACGTCGGCGATGCCGGAGTGCACGACCTCGGCGCCGGCGCGGACCAGGCCGTCGATCACCTTGGAGACGTCCTGCTCGTTGCCCGGGATGGGGTGCGAGCTCATGATCACGACGTCGTCGGAGCTGAGCGAGAGCCAGCGGTTCTCGTTGGCGGCCATGAGGGCGAGGGCCGACATGGGCTCGCCCTGGGAGCCGGTGGAGATGACGCAGACCTTCTCCGGCGGCAGGTCGCCGACATCGGCGATGTCGCGGAGGCGGTCCTCGGGGATGTTGAGCAGGCCCATCTCACGCGCCATGCGCACGTTCTTCTTCATGGACATGCCCATGGTGGCCACGACCCGGTCGAAGGAGATGGCCGCGTCGGCGATCTGCTGGACCCGGTGGATGTGGCTGGCGAAGCAGGTCGTGATGATGCGCCGACCCTCGTACCGGTGGAAGAGGTCGTAGAGGACCCCGCCGACCGTGGTCTCGGAGGAGGCGTGGCCGTGCTCGTCGGCGTTGGTGGAGTCGCTCAGCAGCAGGCGGATGCCCTCGTTGCTGGCGATCGAGCCGATGCGGGCCAGGTCGGTGAGGCGGCCGTCGACCGGGGTGAGATCGAGCTTGAAGTCACCGGAGTGGAGGATCACGCCCTGTGGGGTGTGGAACGCCGTGGCCAGGCCGTGGGGCACCGAGTGGGTGACGGGGATGAACTCCACGTCGAACGGGCCGATCATGCGGCGCTCGCCGTCGGCGACCGGGATGAACTCGGTGCGGTCGAGCAGCCCCGCCTCTTCGATGCGGTTCCGGGCGAGGCCCAGGGTGAGCGCCGAGCCGTAGATCGGGAAGGTCAGCTCCCGCAGCAGGAACGACAGGCCGCCGGTGTGGTCCTCGTGGCCGTGGGTGGCGATGCAGCCGACGATGCGGTCGGCGTTCTCGCGCAGGTAGGTGAAGTCGGGCAGGACGAGGTCGATCCCGAGCATGTCGAGGTCGGGGAACATCAGCCCGCAGTCGATCAGGATGATCTTGCCCTCGAGCTCGACGCAGGCGCAGTTGCGCCCGATCTCACCCAGGCCACCGAGGAACGTCACCTTGACGGCGTTCTCCGCGACGGGGCCACCGCCCTTGGACTTGCGGGGCTCGGACTTGTGGCCGTCGGCCTTGTTCTTGGCGTTCTTCTTGCTCACGCGTACAACCGTCGGTGCACCTGAAGCGCTCGTTCCTGGAGGTCGGGGGGTGGGAAGCCCATCGGCGGTCGGCACGGGCCGGCCGGCTGGCCAAGGGCGTTCAGCATCGCCTTGGTGGGCACGGGGTTGGGGTTGGCGTCGCCGGTCTCGAAGTCGTAGCTCTCGAGGAGGCGGGCGTTGAGCTCCTGGGCACGGTTGAGGTCGCCCTTCTGAAAGCTCGAGATCATCTCGGCCATCACCGGGGCGGCCCAGTGGGTGGCCACGCCGATGACGCCGACGGCACCGACGGCGAGCAGCGGCAGGGTGAGGGGGTCGTCGCCGGAGTAGACGAAGAACCCCTCGGGGGCCTCGGCGATCACCCGGGCGGTCTCGCCGGGGTCGCCGGCGGCGTCCTTCAGGCCGACCACGTTGGGCACCTCGTGCGCCAGGCGGAGCAGCAGCTCGCTCGACACCTTGCGCCCCGTGCGCACCGGGATGTCGTAGAGGATGACCGGTAGGTCGGTGGCGGCGGCGACGTGGCGGAAGTGGGCCTCGATGCCGGCCTGCGAGGGGCGGTTGTAATAGGGCGTGACGACGAGGACGGCGTCCATCCCGGCGCCCTTGGCGGCGGAGGTGAGCTCGGCGGCGTGGCGGGTGTCGTTGGTGCCGGAGCCGGCGATGACGGGGACGTCGACCGCCGCCCGCACCGTGCGCCACACCGCGACCTGCTCGTCGTCGGTGAGGCAGGCGGCCTCACCGGTGGTGCCGGTGACGACCAGTGCGTCGTTGCCCTGCTCGACGAGCCAGCGGGCCAGGGAGGTGACACCGTCGTGGTCGACCGCGCCCTCGTCGTCGAAGGGCGTGACCATGGCGGTGATCACGGATCCGAAGCCAGACATGGCCTGCACGGTACCCCACGCCCACCGTGCCCCCTCTCACCCGTTTCCCGCCCCCGGACGCGAAACGGTGCGCAGTTCGCACGCTCCAGCGTGCGGTCTGCGCACCGTTTCGGCGGGCGTGGGGGTCAGGCGGAGGCGATCTCGCCTTCGGCGAGGGCGAACATCTCGTACTCCTCGCCGGTGTCCTCCATGTGCTCGAACTCGATCACGCCGAGCTCGGTGAAGCGGTCGCGCAGCCAGCCGTCGCCGGCGTCGATCAGGCCGAGCTTGCGACAGTTCGGGACGATCTTGGCGAACAGCATCTGCTGGAAGAGCTTCTGGTCGGGCACCCGCTCGTTGACCACCTGGATGGCCTCCTTGACCGGGACGCCCATCCGCTCCCAGACCTCCTGCTGGAGGAAGCGGTCGCGCATGCGCACCGCCGCCTCGAAGGCGAACTCCTGTCGCTCGCGCAGCTCGGCGGTGCTGAGCTCGGCGTAGTACTCCTTCAGCGAGAGCACACCGAAGGCCACGTGGCGGGCTTCGTCGCTCATCACGTACCGGAGCAGCTGCTTGAGCAGGGGCTCGGTGGTCATCTGGTGCATGAACCCGAAGGCGGCGAGGGCGAGGCCCTCCACCATGATCTGCATGCCCAGGTAGGTCATGTCCCAGCGGCTGTCGATGACGATGTCGTCGAGCAGCAGCTTGAGGTGGGTGTTCACCGGGTAGGCGCCGGAGAGCTTCTCGTTGAGGTACTTGGCGAAGACCTCGACGTGGCGGGCCTCGTCCATCACCTGGGTGGCGGCGTAGTACTTGGCGTCGATCCACGGCACGGTCTCGACGATCTTGGCCGTGCAGAGCAGAGCACCCTGCTCGCCGTGCATGAACTGGCTGAGCATCCAGTTCTGGGACTGCACGCCGTACTCGGTCCACTCCTTGTCGCTCCACTTGCCCATGAACGTGCCGCTGAAGTCGACGTTTCCGCGCCCGTTGGCGACGGCGTTGGCGGCCACGACGGCCTCCTGGTCGACCTCGATCGACCAGTCGAGGTCGGTCTCGCCGTTCCACTGGGAGGTCTTGGCCTTCTCGTAGAGCTTCTCGAGGGCCGGGCGGGCGCCCTTGGTGTAGTCCCAGGTGAAGATGGCGTCGGCGTGGTCCTGCACCGCGTGGATCGTGGCGCCCGCGTCGGTGTTGGTGACGGCGAGGATCTCGTCGAGGTCGTTGACGTGCTGGCGGCCGATGATGTCTTCGGTGGTCGACATGGGGAAGTGGCTCCTGGGGTCAGGCGGGAGACGCGGTGACGGATCGGGGGGTGGCGAGCGGGGCGAGGCCGGGCAGCAGGAACTGCTCGACCACGCGGCGCACGGCGGTGAGGTCGGTGGTGTCGGTCGGCGAGCCGGGCGAGCGGAGGTGGACGAGCACGACGCGTGCCACCCACTCCCCCACGATCTCGGCCTCGCCGTCAGGGAGGAAGCGATGGAAGTGCTCGCGCCCCAGACCGCGGCCTGGGCCAGCAGCGGGCCGAGGCGGTCGAAGGAGATGAACGGCAGCACGACCCCGGGCTCCTCGGCCAGCAGACGTTGGAGAGCGGCGTGGCCGGCGAGGGTGGTGGAGGCGGCGTGCACCGCGGCGGTGATCGACGAGGCGAGGTCGGTCTCGGCGTCGGCGGCGACGCCCGCGGCCTCGAGCACGCTGGTGATCTGGAGCTCGGCGGCCGCGGCCAGCAGGCCGGCCCGACCCCCCGGGAAGAGGCGGTAGATCGTGGCCCGGGCGCAGCCGGCGGCGGCCGCGATGTCGTCGATGCTGGTGGCCTTCAGGCCCTGGCCGGCGACGCACACCGCGGTGGCGGCGAGGATCCGCAGCGCCATGTCGTTCGAGAACACGGCATTGGATGGCACAGCACCGACCGGTGCCGGTGCGGGATCGACGACGGAGTCCTGGGTGACGCGCATCACATGAGACAGTAGCGCCTGATCTGTCTCACCACATGGTCAGGCGGTGACGTCTGCCCCGAAAGCTGGCTCACCTGCTTCGACCGGCGGGACCACGTGAGCCAGCTTTGGGAGGACACCGCGGAAGGGACGGCTCAGCCGGCGGCGGTGATGCCGGCCATGAACTGGGTGTGCACGAGGCGGTCGACCTGGGCGGGGTCGTCGAGGTCCCACCGACCCGGGGCGCCGAGGTACGACAGGTAGAGGCGTCCGAGGTGGTCGGCCGCCTCGGGGACGTCGATGTCGGGACGGGCCCGCCCGGCGGCCTGCTCGGCCACGAGCTGATCGCCGAGGTAGGCGATGATCAGCTCGAGCACCAGATCGGTGGCCACCGAGAGCTCGGTGAGCACGGCCTCGGGCTCGGTGCGCAGCAGCCGGTGCAGCAGGGCGTGGTCGTCGAGGGAGCGGTGGCCCGATGACAGTGCGAGGCGCAGGCGGGCGGCGAGGTCGGGCTCGGCGGCGATGGTCTGCTCGACCCGGGCGAAGAACCGGGCGACCTCCCACGTGGCCGTCTCGGTCACCAGCTGCTCGCGGCCGCCCGGGAAGTGGCGGTAGATCGTGGCCCTCGACACGGAGGCGGCGCGGGCCACGTCCTCCACGCTGGTGGCGGCGAGCCCCTCCCGCTCGATGCAGGACAGGGCCGCCTCGAGCACGCGCTCGCGGGTGTCGGCCGGGGTGCTCACGACGAGGGCGGGACCGTCACCGGTGGTGGGCCGCCGTCACCTTCGGGGGCCGCGGGCCCGACGCCCAGGTCGACGATCTCACTCTGCTGATCGGGCTGGCCCTCCTTGCGGCGGCGGGCGACCCGGCGCAGCAACAGCGGGTACACGATGATCGTGAGCAGGGCGAAGATGAACCACTGGCCGGCGTAGTTGAGGTGCGGGCCCTCGGAGAGCTCCGGCTCCGGGATCGGCTCGGGCAGCGGGCCGGACTGGGCCGGTTCCTGGGCCCGGAGGTCGACGTAGATCGGCAGCAGCGTCTCGCGGACCTGCTGCTGGAGGCGGGGGACGTCGACCCGGGCGAGGGCTCGCAGCACGCCGTCGGGGGCGTCGCGCGGTCCGGTGACCAGACCGCTGGTGGGCCGCACCTGCGGGGCCCGCACCATGCCGAGCACCGACACCGTGCCGGTCGGCGGGTCGAAGTCGGTCCACGGGCCGTCGACGGTGTAGCTGAAGGGGATCCAGCCCCGGTTGATCACCACGGCGGTGCCGTCGGACTGCACCAGCGGCGTGAGCACCCAGTAGCCGGGAGCGCCGCCGTTCGAGCGGTTCTGCACCAGGACCTGCTGGTCGATGGCGTAGGTGCCGGTGACCTGAACCGTGCGGTAGAGCACGGCGTCGACCTGCTCGGTGGTGCTGGCCGCGCCCTCGGGCAGGAGGTCGGCGATGAACTCGGGCGGGAGGGCCTCGGCCGCCGCCACCTCCGCGTTGTAGGTCTTGCGCTCGTCGAGCCGGCGCAGCTGCCAGATCCCGAGGTTCACGAACACGACCACGCAGGCGAGCACGAAGATGTGCGACAGGATCCATCCAGGCTTCAGCAGGAACCGGTACACGGCGCTCAGGCTACGCAGCCCCGGCCCCGCCTCCGAATCGCCCCCGCATCCACGAAGGTGGCACGTCCCAAGGTGGCTCAGGACGTTGCGGTTTCCGCAACGTCCTGAGCCAGCTTCGAGGGAACGGGCCGGATCAGGTGCCGGGGAGCTTGTGGTCGGCGAACTGGGCGCGCAGGTCCTTCTTGGAGAACTTGCCCACCGACGTCTTGGGGATCTCCTCGATGAAGACCACGTCGTCGGGGAGCCACCACTTGGCCACACGACCGTCGAGGAACTCGAGCAGCTCCTCCTTGGTGAGCTCCTCCCCCGGCCGCACCACGACACAGGCCATCGGCCGCTCGGACCACTTCGGGTGCTTCACACCGATGACGGCGGCCTCGGCCACCTTGGGGTGGGCCATGATCTCGTTCTCGAGCTCGACCGAGGAGATCCACTCGCCGCCGGACTTCACGACGTCCTTGGTGCGGTCGACGATGCGCATGTAGCCGCTGGAGTCGACCGTGCACACGTCGCCGGTCTTGAGCCAGCCGTCGGCGGTGAACGACTCGGCCGTGCGCTCGTCGTTGTAGTAGCTGCTGGCGATCCACGGGCCGGCGGCCTGGAGCTCGCCGCGGCTGGTGCCGTCCCACGGCACCTCGTCGCCGCTCATCTGGTCGACGACCCGCAGCTCGACGCCGAGGGCGGGCAGGCCGATGCTGGCCCGGATGTCGGCCTGGGCGCCCTCGTCGAGGTGGTCGAGGCTGGACTTCACGATGGACACCGAGCCGAGCGGGCTGGTCTCGGTCATGCCCCAGCCCTGGGTGACCGGGATGCCGATCTTGGCCCGGAAGCCCTCGGAGAGCGCCCGGGGCACCGCCGACCCGCCGCACACGAGGGCACGGAGGCTCGAGAGGTCCTGGCCGTCGATGGCGTCGAGGAGACCCATCCAGATGGTGGGCACACCCGCCGCCACGGTGACCTTCTCCCCCTCCAGCAACCGCAGCAGTCCCGCGGCCGAGAGATCGGGACCAGGCATGATCAGGTCGGCGCCGGTGGCGACGCACACGTGGGGCAGGCCCCACGCGTTGACGTGGAACATCGGCACCACCGGCAGGATGCGGTCGCGCTCGGAGCAGGCGAGCATGTCGGCGCTGGTGGAGGCGAAGGCGTGCAGCCACGACGACCGGTGGCTGTAGACGACGCCCTTGGGGTGGCCCGTGGTGCCGCTCGTGTAACACATCGACGCGGCCTGGTTCTCGTCGGCGACGTGGAACTCGGCGGGCTCGGCGGCGGCGAGGAGCTCCTCGTAGTCGAGCAGCTCGAAGCCGCCGGTGTCCTCGGGGATGGCGCCCATGCCGTCGTCCATCACGACGATGTACTTCACGGTGGTGAAGGTGCGGGCGAGGGGCATCAGCAGGCCGAGCAGCGACTTGTCGACGAAGATGATCTCGTCCTCGGCGTGGTTGACGATGTAGGTCAGCTGCTCGGGGAAGAGGCGGATGTTGAGCGTGTGCAGCACCCGGCCGGAGCACGGTGCGGCGAAGTACAGCTCGAGGTGGCGCGAGGTGTTCCACGCGAACGTGGCGACCCGGCCGTCGGCGCTGATGCCGAGCTGGTCGAGCACCGTGGCGACGCGCCGGGTGCGG
Source organism: uncultured Actinomycetes bacterium (assembly GCA_963702555.1). Taxonomy (GTDB): domain Bacteria; phylum Actinomycetota; class Acidimicrobiia; order Acidimicrobiales; family Acidimicrobilacustridaceae; genus CAMFLJ01. The sequence goes on along the minus strand of CAVPCW010000010.1, from coordinate 192,629 downwards.
TCGGCCCAGGCGCCGTAGCTGGTGCGCTCGAGGCCGCGGCCGGTGAAGGTGACCACACCCTTCTCCGGAAAGAGGCGCTCGGCGCGATCGAAGAAGTGCGTGAGCACCAGTGGCCTGTCCTGCATCAGACCCAGCATCGGGACCCCCCGGCTCGATGATCGGGCCACCCCGGAGCCGGGGCGGCGTCGTGGGCCTGCAGCGTAGTGAGAGGATCTGCCCCTTGGACGGCGAAACCGACCTCCCGGCCGCGCACGAGCGCCAGCCCCGCCGAGGGCCCCTCGCTCTCCTCATCGCGCCGATCATCGCCATGATCGCCGCCGGGTACGTCGCCGACGCGCTGTGGCCGACCCTCGTGGAGTCCCATCCGCTGTGGCTCCTCGGCCTCTCGGCCCGCAACCGCTACGCCGTGCTGGTCGTGAACCGCGTCGACCTCTGGGCCTACTACCTGTGGGGCACGCTGCGACTGCTGCTCCCCGACCCTTTCTTCTTCGCCCTGGGCTGGTTCTACGGGCCCGCCGCCCTGCGCTGGATGGAGAAGCGCACCCCGACGGTCGGCACGATGATGCGCCGCCTCGAGGGCTGGTTCGGCAGGTGGGGCCATCCGCTCGTCGTGATCATGCCCAACAACTACGTGTCGCTGATCGCCGGCGCTTCGGGCATGTCGCCGGTGCTGTTCGCCTTCCTCAACGTCACCGGCACCGTGGGGCGTCTGGCGCTGCTCCAGATCGTCGGCGACGTGTTCTCCGGGCCGATCGACTGGTTCCTCGAGCTGGTGGCGACCTACCGCATCCCGCTCCTGGTCGTCAGCATGGTGATCGTGGGGGTGATGGCCGGCGGCGAGCTGCGCCGGGGCCGAAAGGAGATCGAGGGCCTCCAGGAGCTCGAGCACTCGGCCGACCCCGACGCTCCCCCGGTGCCGAACCACCCCTACGACCCCGAGACCGACGGTCCGGTCAACGACGGCTCCGCCGACGGCGACGCCCTCGAGGAGCCGGGCGGCGAGCCCGTGACCGAGGACGAGCGATAACGGTCGACGGGGTGTACGACACCAACGTCATGGGCACCATGCGCATGATCCCCCGTGGCTCGTTTGGCGGGGCTCCAGCCCCGCCAAACGAGCCACGGCCAGGATCCGCTGCCACGCGGGCGGAGGATCCGTAGAGTCTCCCGGGGGGGCGATCGGCCCCTGCACGCCTCTCGACGGGAGCACTCATGCGTCGCCTCACCCCACTCGCCGTGATCGCCGTGGCCGGCCTCGCCCTCGGGGCCTCCGCCTGCGGCAGCTCGTCGAGCTCGAGCAGCGAGACCACCACACCGGCCTCCAGCACGGTCACCACCGAGGCGAAGGGCACCCCGGCCGGCTCCACCGAGCTGAAGACGACCAGCTCCCGCCTCGGCGAGATCGTCGTCGACGGAGAGGGCCGCACGCTCTACCTGTTCACCGCCGACAACGGCACGACCTCGGCCTGCACCGGCGGCTGCGCCACGGCGTGGCCCGCCCTCGTCGCACCCGTCACGGCCGGTTCGAGCGTCACCGGCGCAGTGACCGAGGCGACCCAGGCCGACGGCGCCAAGCAGATCGCCCTCAACGGCCACCTCCTCTATTACTACGCCGCCGACGCAGCTCCGGGCGACACCTCGGGCCAGGGCGTGGGCGGTCAGTGGTACGTCGTCGACGGCGCCGGCAACGCCATCACCAAGGCCCCGGCCGCCACCAGCTCCGGCTACTGACCAACCCCCGTCCCCGCGGCTCTCCTCCCCGCCAGGGGTTGGAACGAGCCATCCGAGAAACGGCTCGGTCGGCGCCCCTCCGGGGGCTCCGGTCGGGCCACGTGGCGCGTGTGGGGCCTAGAGGTCGAGGAGGGCGTCGAGGCCGATGGTGACGCCCGGGCGATCACCCACGGCCTTCACGGCCAGGACCACGCCCGGCATGAAGGAGTCACGGTCGTAGGAGTCGTGGCGGATCGAGAGGGTCTGCCCCATCGTGCCGAGGATGACCTCCTGGTGGGCGACCATGCCCCGCAGGCGCAGCGAGTGCACCCGGATGCCGGCCGGCCCCTCCCCGCCGCGGGCGCCCTCGAGCACCTCGGTCTTGGTGGGGTCGGGAGCCCACTGGCCCGACGCCGCCGCCATGCGCTCGGCCGTCAGCATCGCGGTGCCGGACGGTGCGTCGAGCTTGGCGTCGTGGTGCAGCTCCATGATCTCGGCCGTCTCGAAGTAGGGGGCGGCCAGCTCGGCGAAGCGCATCATCAGCACGGCGCCGATGGCGAAGTTCGGGGCGATCACGCAGTTCGAGCGGGTGAAGGCGGCACCGAAGCGCACGTAGTCCTCGTCGGTGAAGCCGGTGGTGCCGGTGACGGCGTGGATGCCGTGCTCGGCGAGGAACAGCAGGTTCTCGCGGGCGGCGTCGACGTGGGTGAAGTCGACGACGACCTGCACGCCGGCGTCGAGGAACGCCTGGCCGTCGGCCGCCACCAGGAACGACAGGTCGAGCCCGGTGACCTGGTGCATGTCGAGCCCCGAGTGGTGGGGATCGACCGCGGCGACCAGATCGAGCGCAGGATCGGCATGGACCGCCCGGCACACCGTGCTACCCATGCGCCCACCCGCGCCGAAGACACCGACCTTCAATGACATGCGGTGGAACTTAGCGCCGGGCGAACGTGTCGAGCGCCGGCGTTCCGCCGCCGAGGGGCCCGACGGCGGCGACGGCCCGAGGCCCGTCGAACACCCGGTGCAGCACCCGGTGGACGTCGGCCGGCGTGACCGCACGGATGCGGCGCACGTGCTCGTCGACGGAGATGACGTCGTCGCGGGCGGTGATGCCGGAGCCGAGACGGGCCATCCGGGAGCCGCTGTCCTCGAGCCCGAGGAGCATCGAACCCTCGAGGTAGCCGAGGGCGACGGCGTGCTCCTCGTCGGTGATGCCGTCGGCGACGAGGCCGTCGACGGTGGCGTCGACCACGTCGAGCAGCTCGCCGAGGCGGTTGGGGGTGGTGCCCGTGTAGATCACGAGCGAGCCGACGTCGCTGTAGGACGACGGCGACGAGAACACCGTGTAGGCCAGGCCCCGCTCCTCGCGGATCTCCTGGAACAGGCGGCTCGACATGCCCCCGCCGAGGACGTGGTTGGCGACCCAGAGGGCGTAGCGGTCGTCGTCGTCGACGGGCAGCGCCCGCCACCCGACGGCGACGTGGGACTGCTCGGTGGGCCGGTCGATGACGACCAGCGGCACGACGTCGGTGCCGGGCGTGTGGCGCTCGGGGGCGACACCGGGCTCGCCGAGGTCGAACAGGCCGTCGACGGCGGCCAGCACGCGGTCGTGGGCGAGGTCGCCGGCCGCGGCGATGACCAGGTTGCGGGGCCGGTACCAGCGCTGGTGGAACGCGGCGACGTCGTCGCGGCCCATGGCCTCGACGGACTCGCGGGAGCCGAGGGTCTCGCGGCCGAGCGGGTGCTCGGGGTAGAGGCTCTCGTAGAGCGCGGTGAGCACGAGGTCGTCGGGGGTGTCCTCGCTCATGAGGATCTCCTCGACGATGACCTCCCGCTCGGCGTCGAGCTCGTGGGGCCGGAACGCCGGCTCGCTCACGACGTCGGCCAGCAGGCGCAGGCCGGGCTCGAGCTCGGCCACGGGCAGGCGCAGGTAGTACGCCGTGTGCTCGCGGCTCGTGTAGGCGTTCATCTCGCCGCCGACCGCGTCGACGGCCATGGCGATGGAGCGGGCCGACCGCTCCTCGGTGCCCTTGAACAGCAGGTGCTCGAGGAAGTGTGATGCGCCGGCGATGGGCTCGGGCTCGTCACGCGAGCCCACGGCGAACCACATGCCGACACTGACCGATCTGGCCTCGGGCATGCGCTCGGTGACGACGCGCACACCCGAGGCCAGCTCGGAACGTTCGATGCCGGGGTCGGTCACGGCCGACCCTGGGGAGGTGGGATCAGCGGCGACGGCCGCCACCCCCGCCGCCGCCACGGCCACCACGACCACGGCCGCCACCACCGCCACGGCTCTCGCCGCCACGGTCGTCGCCGGCCGGACCGAGGTCGCCCAGCTCTGCGGTGATCTCGCTGTCGAAGGCGTCCTCGAACGAGACGTACTCGCGCTCGGCGCCGTTGTCGGCCTCGGCTGCCGGGGCTGCGGCCGGGGCGTCGCCGCCACGGTCGCCGCGGTCGCCGCGATCGCCACGGTCGGACGAGGAGGACTCACCCTCGGCCGCCGCGGGAGCGGAGGCCAGCGAGAGGGAGACCTTGCCGTTGGGGTCGACGTCGTCGACGCGGACCTCGACGGAGTCGCCCAGGTCGAGGACGTCCTCGACCTTGTCGATGCGCTTGCCGCCGCCGATCTTGGAGATGTGCAGCAGGCCGTCACGGCCCGGGAGGATGTTCACGAACGCACCGAACTTGGTGACGTTCACGACCTTGCCGTTGTAGACCTGGCCGACCTCGGCGGTGGGCGGGTTGAGGATGAGACGGATCTGCCGCTCGGCCTCCTGCACCGCGCCGGAGTCGGTGGAGCCGATGCTGACCCGGCCGACGCTGCCGTCGTCGTCGACGGAGATGTCGGCGCCGGTCTCCTGCTGGATGGCGTTGATGACCTTGCCCTTGGGCCCGATGACCTCGCCGATCTTGTCCATCGGGATCTCGAAGCTGACGATCTTCGGGGCCGTGGCACCGACCTCGTCGCGGGGCTCGGCGATGGCGCCGGCCATGACCTCGAGGATCTGGAGGCGGGCCTCCTTGGCCTGCTGCAGGGCCTGGGCCAGGACGTCGGCGGGGATGCCGTCGATCTTGGTGTCGAGCTGCAGGGCGGTGACGAACTCGGAGGTGCCGGCCACCTTGAAGTCCATGTCGCCGAAGGCATCCTCGGCGCCGAGGATGTCGGTGAGGGTCGTGTACTTGCCGTCGGCGTACACGAGGCCCATGGCGATGCCGGCGACCGGGGCCCGGAGGGGCACGCCGGCGTCCATCATCGAGAGGGTCGAGCCGCAGACCGAGCCCATCGAGGTGGAGCCGTTGGACGACAGCACGTCGGAGACGGTGCGGATCGTGTAGGCGAACTCCTCGGGGGAAGGCAGCACCGGCACGAGGGCGCGCTCGGCGAGCATGCCGTGACCGATCTCGCGGCGCTTCGGGCCGCGCATGAAGCCGGTCTCACCGGTGGAGTACGGCGGGAAGTTGTAGTGGTGCATGTAGCGCTTGCGGGTGACGTTGCCGAGGGCATCGATCATCTGCTCCATGCGGGGCATGCCCAGGGTGGTGACGTTGAGCACCTGGGTCTCGCCACGCTGGAACAGGCCCGAGCCGTGCACGGACGGGAGGAACCCGACCTCGGACGACAGCGGCCGGATGTCCTTCGGGCCACGGCCGTCGATGCGGGCGCCCTCGTTGACGATGCGGCTGCGGACGACCTGCTTGGTGACCGAGCGGAAGGCGGCCTTGAGCTGCTTCTCGACGCCGTCGACGTCGGGGAACTGCGGGGCCAGCTCGGCGACGAGGGTGTCGCGCAGGGCGGCCTCGGCCTCGAGGCGGTCGTGCTTGTCGGCGATGACCTGGGTACCGAGGATCTGCTCGCGCTTGGTCTCCATCGCGGCGAGGACCTCGGGCGAGTAGTCGCTGGTGACCGAGTAGGCCATCGGCTCCTTGACGCCGGCGGCGGCCATGAGGGCCTTCTGGGCGGCGATCGACTGGAGGATGTACTGCTTGGCGGCCTCGAGGCCACCGGCGAGGACGTCCTCGTCGACCTTCGGGGCGCCCTCCTGGAAGGCGGGCCATGAGGCCTCGGTGCCACCGGCCTCGACCATGGAGATGGCGACGTCGTCATCGCCGAGCGCACGGCCGGCCACGACCATCTCGAAGGTGGACTCCTCGCCCTCCTCGTAGGTGGGGTGCGGGATCCAGGTGCCCTCGGTGGTGAAGGCGATGCGGACGGCGCCGATGGGGCCGTCGAAGGGGATGCCGGAGAGCATCAGGGCGGCGCTGGCGCCGTTGATGGCGGGGACGTCGTGGGGGTTCACGAGGTCGGCGGCCAGGGTGGTGCCCACCACGTGGACCTCGTTGCGGAACCCGTCGGGGAAGCACGGGCGAAGCGGGCGGTCCATCAGGCGGCAGGTGAGGATGGCCTGGTCGGGGGCCTTGCCCTCACGACGGAAGAACGAGCCGGGGATGCGCCCGGCGGCGTACATGCGCTCCTCGATGTCGACGGTGAGCGGGAAGAAGTCCGCGCCCTCGCGGGCCGACTTGGCGGCGGTGGCGGTGACCAGGATGACGGTGTCACCGATCTGGACCTCGACGGCACCGTCGGCCAGGCCGGCGAGCTTGCCGGTCGAGAAGGTCATGGTCTTCTCCGGGGCGCCCGGGATCAGGGCCTCGGTGGAGATGGCGTCTGCCATGGTGTGTCTCCTTCGTGTCGGGCCTTCGTGGCCCGTCTCGTGGCGACGGCGGCACCAGTTCCCAGTGGTGAGCGGCCCGATCGGGATCGGCCCGGTCGCTCACCACCGGCAACTGAAGACGCTTCGTCGCCGGTGTTCGAATGTGCTCCGACCCGGGTCGGGTCGGAACGAGCGAAGGGCGACCCCACGGGGTCGCCCTTCGAAGAGCCTCGCTAGCGGCGCAGGCCGAGCTTGGCGATGATCGCCCGGTATCGCTCGACGTCGTTCTTCTTGACGTAGTCGAGAAGGCGGCGACGACGACCCACCAGCATCAGGAGCCCTCGCCGGCTGTGATGGTCCTTCTTGTGGACCTTCAGGTGCTCGGTGAGGTGGTTGATGCGGTCGGTGAGCAGTGCGATCTGCACCTCGGGAGAACCGGTGTCGGTCTCGTGCAGCCGATGCTCGGCGATGGTGCCGCCCTTGGGGGGCAGGTTGGCGGGATCAGATGACATGCAGTTCCTTCGGAGTGGGTGTCGGACCCGGCTTCGTGGCCCGCTGCGCGCTCCCTCGAGAGGGGAAACGCCTGGCGCAGCCGGAAGCGGATGCAGGTGTACCGGGACGGCACACCGACCCGTCGAGGGTAGCAGGACCGGCTGCCCGACCCCACCCGGGGGCCCCGACGGCCTGTCCACATGGCGGAACGCGGGGCCCGGAACGGGGTCTACGATGCACTCCGGCCCTCCGGGGGGACGGCCGCACAGGGGGAGATCATGACCGACACCAGCGCGCGCCCCGAGCCCGTGCGCCTCACCGACCTCGCCGACCCGGAGTTCTCGCCCGACGCCCGGGCGATCATCGATGCCGTCGGGGGCATGGCCGCCGACGTCGAGCTCAACGGCGACGCCCTGATGACCGCGGCCGCGGCCCAGACCGGGCTCGACGACTTCGGCCCCATGGACTTCGTGGAGCGCATGGACGTGCTCCTGGGTGCCCTCGACACCGAGGCCGGCCTCTCCCCCATGGGCCGGGTGTCGGCCGGCGGCATGATCACCGGCCTGCTGGTGAACCGCCTGCTGCTCACCGACCTGCTCGCCCGCCACCCCGAGGTCCACGACGTCGAGATCGCGGCGCCGATGGTGATCGCCGGGCTGCCCCGCACGGGCACCACCCACCTCCACAACCTCATCTCGTCCGACCCGGCACTGCGGTCGCTGCCCTACTGGGAGAGCATGCAGCCGGTGCCGTTCCCGGCCGAGGCCGCCGCCGCCTACACCGACGACGACCCCCGGCTGGCCCGCACCGAGATGGGCCTCGGCGCCATGGACGTGCTGATGCCGCACTTCAAGCGCATGCACGAGATGACCACGTGGCACGTGCACGAGGAGATCCAGCTCCTCGCCATCGACTTCTCCACGATGCTCTTCGACACGATGGCCCCGATGCCGTCGTGGCGGGAGTACTACCTGGCCCACGACCAGACCCCGCACTACGAGTACATGAAGACCGTGCTCAAGGCCTGCCAGTTCCTCGGCGGCGGCGACCGTTGGATCCTCAAGTCCCCCCAGCACCTCGAGCAGTTCGGGCCGCTGATCTCCACGTTCCCCGACGCCACCGTCCTCGTCACCCACCGCGACCCCGTGTCGGTGATGGTCTCGATGTCGACGATGGTCTGCTACTCGGCCCGCACCTCGCTCGACCCCGTCGACCCGGTGCGCATCTCCGGCTACTGGGCCGACCGGCTCGAGACCATGCTCAACGCCGCCATGCGCGACCGCGCGCTGCTGCCGGCCGAGCAGTCGATGGACATCCTCTTCGGCGACTTCATGGCGGATGACATCGGCACCGTCCGCCGCATCTACGAGCTGGCCGACCAGCCGCTCACCGACACAGTCGCTGGCCGCCATCCAGGCCTACAACGACACCCACCAGCGCGAGCGTCACGGCAAGGTGATCTACGAGCCCGAGCGCCTCGGCCTCGACCTCCCCGCCCGGCGCCAGGCGATGCGCCCCTACAGCGAGCGCTTCTCCGTCCCCGACGAGCCCTGGTAGCCGGCCCGCACTGGCCCTCTGGTCAGTACGTCACCAGGAGCGTGACGAACTGAGCCACGGGTGGGTCAGGCTCCGCTGGTGAGGAGGGTGCGGGACTGGTCGACGTCGCGGGCCATCTGCTCGACGAGGGCCTCGACCGAGTCGAACCTCAGCTCGTCGCGCAGGCGCTCGACGAACTGCACCCGGGCGGGCTGGCCGTAGAGGTCGCCGTCGAAGTCGATGAGGTGCGCCTCGAGGAGCGAGGCGTCGGCCCGCTCGTAGAACGTCGGGCGCTTCCCGAGCGAGATCGCCGTGGGGTGGCGCACGCCGTCGGGGGTGACGTACCAGCCGGCGTAGATGCCGTCGGCCGGGAGGCAGGTCGTGGTGGGCACGTCGAGGTTGGCGGTGCGGAAGCCGAGCTCACGAGCCCGCTTGTCGCCGTGGTCGACGACGCCGCGCACCTCGTGGGGCCGGCCGAGCATCTCGTTGGCGGCGGCGAGGTCGCCGTCGCGAAGGGCCTTGCGGATGCGCGTCGACGAGACGGGCTCGCCCTCGGCGGGGTTGCCCTCGGCGTCGACGAGCTCGTGGCCGATGACCTCGAAGCCGAGCTCGGCGCCCATCTCGCGCAGCAGGGCCACGTTGCCCGAGCGGCCGTGGCCGAAGTGGAAGTCCTCGCCGACGGCCACCAGCTTGGCGTTGAGGCACGCGCTCAGGACCTGCTCGACGAAGTCGGCGGCCGGCTCCTGGGAGCGGGCCTCGTCGAAGGGGACCACCAGCGTGTAGTCGACGCCGCAGTCGGCGAGTAGCTCGAGCTTCTGGTCGAGGTCGGTGAGCAGCAGCGGGGCCGACTCGGGCCGCACCACCGAGGCGGGGTGGCGGTCGAAGGTGATGACGGCCGTGTGCAGGCCTTCCTCGGCGGCACGCTGCTGCAGGGCCCGGATGACGGTGCGGTGCCCGCGGTGCACGCCGTCGAACGCACCGATCGTGACCGCGGTGCCCTGAACGGGTCGGGGGCAGGTCGCTGGGTCGCGGAGGACTTCCATGGCGTCGGGCACGCTACCGCTCGTCTGCCTCGACCGACGAGGGCGGCGACACGACCTCGCCGGCCTCGGGGACGGGGGTGCCCGCAGCGGGGCCCTCACCGGCGGGGGCGACGACGACCTCGGGCTTGACGGTCGTGCCCCGGTGGGCCCCGTAGACGGCGAGCAGGCGGCCGGTGGCGTCGACCACGGCCCAGGGCCCGTCGCCCACGAAGCGGTCGCCGCGCTCGAGCACCTTGCCGTGGCCCACGTCGACGGCGTCGGCCTCGGTGGCCACGACCTGCGGGTAGTCGCGCAGGGCCTCGGCCGGGGTGAGCAGCGCCTCGGGCGAGACCTCGGCCAGCGGGCGGGCCTGGTCGAGGGTGAACGATCCGATGGCGGTGCGGCGCAGGTCGCGCAGGTGTGCTCCCCCGCCGAGGGCGTGGCCCAGGTCGGCGGCGAGCGTGCGCACGTAGGTGCCCGACGAGCACTCGACCTCGGCCCGCACGACGAGCGGGTCGTCGGTGGGCGTGACGGTGAAGCGGTGGATCGTGACCGGCCGGGGCTGGCGCTCGACCTCGATGCCCTCGCGGGCGAGCTCGTGGAGTCGCCTGCCGTCGATCTTCACGGCCGAGACCATCGGCGGCACCTGCATGATGTCGCCGGTGAGGCCCACCGCGGCGGCCTCGACGGCGGCGAAGGTGGTGCCGGCCATGTCGTGGGTGGCGGTGACCTCGCCCGAGTCGTCGAGGGTGGAGGTCTCGGTGCCGAGCACGATGTCGCAGGTGTAGGTCTTGGGCAGCGCGGTGAGGAACCTGAGCAGCCGGGTGACCCGACCCACACCGAGCAGCAGGATGCCGGTGGCGTCGGGGTCGAGGGTGCCCGAGTGGCCGACCTTTCGGGTGCCGAGCAGGCCGCGCGACTTGGCCACCACGTCGTGGGAGGTCCAGCCCGCCTCCTTGTCGACGACGACGAGCCCGTCGGGGCCATCGGCGCCCCGGCGGCGGCTCACGACTCGGTGGCCTCGGAGGCGTCGGCGTCCGCGGGCGGGCGCCGGCGGCTGGGCGGCCGCCGGCGGGGTGACGCCCTCGGTCCCCTCGACGTAGAGGTCGGGGTCGACGGTGGCCGTGGGCTCGGGCAGCACGGTGAGCAGCTCGTCGATGCGGGCACCGGCGCGCACCGCCGGGTCGGGCGAGAAGCTCAGCTCCGGTGTGTGCTTGATGCGGGCCTCACGGCCGATGGCGCGCTGCAGCTTCCAGCGCAGCTCGCCCAGCGCCTCGAGGACCTCCTCGTCGCCGTCCTCGCCGGCCAGCGAGTCGTAGAAGACCGCGGCGCGGCGCAGGTCGCCGTCGATGTCGACCGAGGTGATGGTCAGCATCTGGAGGCGGTCGTCGTCGAGGTGCTCGAGCTCGTCGGCCAGGATCTCCCGGAGCAGCTCGTTGAGGCGGGCGGTGCGCGGGTACTGACGGGCGGACCCGTGGTTGCTCCTGCGGCTCATCGCTCGACCTCCATCCAGTGGCGCTCGGATGCCACGACCTCGATCTCGGGGAACGACCACACGAACCGCTCGACGCTGTCGATCAGCTCCGTGGCCTGGCCCACCGAGCCGGCGACCACGACGAACCCCAGCTCCGAGCGCTGGTGGAGGTCGAGCAGGCCGGTCTCGGCGGTGCTGGCCCCGAAGCGCCGGCGGGAGCCGTCGAGGATCGTTCGGATCACGGAGCGCTTGTCCTTGAGGGACTGCGCCTCGGGGATCCGTACGTCGACGGCCAGTGCCAACACGTACAGGGCCACGGGGACAGGCTACGGCGGCGACCGCACCCTGCGAGGGTCCGGTCGCCGACCAGCCTGTCGGACCTAGGTCCGGGGGATCTCCCGGTCGTCGTAGGTCTCGATGATGTCGCCGGGCTTGAGGTCCTGGAAGTCGGTGAGGCCGATGCCGCACTCGAAGCCGGTGGCGACCTCACGGACGTCGTCCTTGAAGCGCCGCAGCGAGGCGACGCTGCCCTTCCAGATGATGGTGCCCTCCCGGAGGAAGCGGACCTTCGAGCCTCGGGTGATGACACCGTTGGTGACGTAGCAGCCGGCGATGGCGCCGACGCGGGGCACCCGGAAGATCTCCCGGACCTCGGCTTCGCCGGTGACCACCTCTTCGAACTCCGGCTGGAGCAGGCCCAGCACGGCGTTCTGGATGTCCTCGAGGATCTGGTAGATGATCTCGTAGGTCCGGATCTCGACCCGTTCGGCGTCGGCGAGCTCCCGGGCGGAGCGGTCGGGGCGCACGTTGAAGCCGATGATCGTGGCGTTCGACGTGGCGGCCAGCTGGACGTCGTTCTGGGTGATGCCACCGACGGCGCGGTGCACGAAGGCGATCTTGACCTCGTCGCGCTCCAGCTTGCGGAGGCTCTCGGTGAGGGCCTCGAGCGAGCCGGTGACGTCGGCCTTCACGATCAGGTTCAGCGTGGCGGCCTCGCCCATCTGGATCTGCTGGAAGATGTCCTCGAGCCTGGCCCCGCCGCTCATGGCGTGGGCCTCACGGCCGATGGACGCCACCCGCAGCCAGTGCTCCCGGGTGGAGGCGACCTTGGAGGCCGTCTTCTCGTCGGGGGCGATGACGAAGCGGTCGCCGGAGATGGCGACGTCGGAGAGGCCGAGGACCTGCACCGGCGCCGACGGGCCGGCTTCCTTGACCTGGTTGCCCTTGTCGTCGATGAGCGCACGCACACGGCCCCAGGCGGCACCGGCGACCAGCGGGTCGCCGACCTTCAGGGTGCCGTGCTGCACGAGGATCGTGGCGACGGGGCCACGGCCGATGTCGAGGTTGGACTCGAGCACGACGCCGCGGGCCCGACCGTCGGGCGTGGCCCGCAGGTCTTCGAGCTCGGCGAGCACGAGGACGTTCTCGAGGAGGTCGTCGATGCCCAGGTTCTGGAGGGCGGAGACCTCGACCATGACGGTGTCGCCGCCCCACGACTCGGGGACGAGACCGTGCTCGGAGAGCTGCTGCATGACCCGGTTGGGGTCGGCGTTCTCGCGGTCGATCTTGTTGATGGCGACGACGATCGGGACCTCGGCCGCCTTGGCGTGGTTGAGCGCCTCGATGGTCTGGGGCATGACGCCGTCGTCGGCCGCCACCACGAGGATGACGATGTCGGTGGCCTCGGCACCACGGGCACGCATGGCGGTGAACGCCTCGTGGCCGGGTGTGTCGAGGAAGGTGAGCGCCCGACCCTCCTTGACGACCTGGTAGGCGCCGATGTGCTGGGTGATGCCACCCGCCTCACCGGCGACCACGTTGGCGTTGCGGATCTGGTCGAGGAGCTTCGTCTTGCCGTGGTCGACGTGACCCATGACGGTGATGACCGGCGGGCGGACCGGCCACGTCTCGTAGATCTCGTCATCGACCTCGTCGTCGACGTCGAGCAGCTTGAGCAGCTCGACCTCCTGCTCCTCACCCGGGTCGACGAGGCGGATCTCCGCGCCGATCTCGGCCGCGAAGAGCTCGATCATGTCGTCGTTGAGGGACTGGGTGGCCGTGACCATCTCGCCCTGCTGCATGAGGAAGCGGACGACGTCGGCCGCCGTGCGGTTCAGCTTGGGGCCGAGCTCCTGCGGGGTCGAGGCGCGCTCGACCACGATGGTGCCGTCGGGGACCGGAGCCTCACGCGGGGTGTAGCTCGCGGCCTCCATCGGCTGCAGCTCGTCGCGGTTGCGACGGCGACGACCCTTGCGGCGCTGCGGGCGACGAGGGCCACCCGGGCCACCGGGACGACCGCCACCGGGACCACCGGGGCGACCGCCGGGACCACCACCACCGGGACCACCGGGACGACCACCAGGGCCGCCACCGGGACCACCGCCGCCGGGACCACCGCTGGGACGGGGACCGCCGCCGCCCATGGGACGGCCGGCGCCGCCACCGGGGCCGCTCGGACGACCGGCACCGGGGCCACCCGGACGACCGGGGGGACCACCGGCCGGAGCGCGGCGCATGCCCGGAGGGGGCGGGATCGGCTTGCCGGTCGAGGAGGTCGGGGGACGACCGGGGGGCGGCGGGATGGGCTTGCCCGAGGGGGCGACCGGAGGCCGACCGGGGGGCGGGGCCACGGGGCCACGCTGGCCGGGATCGGCCGGCAGCGGGTCGGCGGGGCGGGGCGGGGCCTCGGACGGAGCCGCGGCGGCGGGCGCCTGGGGGCTCGGCGCGGCGGCCGGCGGTGCCGGACGGGGCGGCGGGCCCTGGCTGCCACCGGAGACGATGACGCGCTTGGGCGGAGCCGGCGGCGCGGCAGGGGCCTCGGCGGCGGGCGCCGGGTGCGGCGGGCGCCGGGGTCTCGGCCGGAGCGGCGGGCGCGGGAGCCTCGGCCGCGGGAGCCGGAGCCTCAGGGGCTGGAGCGGGCGCCGGGGCCTCAGCGGGAGCGGGAGCAGGCGCCTCAGCAGCGGGGGCCGGAGCCTCGGCAGCAGGCGCCTCAGCGGCGGGGGCCGGGGCGTCGGCGGCGGGCGCGGGCGCCTCGGCGTCGGCCTTCTTGGCCTTGCCCTTGGCCGGCTTCTTCTCCGGCTCCTCGGGCTGGACGTCGCGGATGAGGCCTTCCCGCTCGGCCTTGCGGCGAACGCGGTCGGCCTGGGGCTCGACGACACTCGACGAGTGGCTCTTCACGCCGATCCCGAGCGCGATGCAGAGATCGAGCGTCTCCTTGTTGGTGAGCCCGAGCTCTCGTGCAAGCTCGTAGACGCGAATGTTTCCGGGCAACTGCGACCTCAGTCTTCTCGACACGGGGGCACGCCGCCCGGCGCACCCCTTGTGTTCTGGCCCCGTCCCACAGGCGGGAAGGGGCCTCCATCCTCGCGCGACCGGGGGTCGCGCACGAACGGCGCCGTTCGGCTTACGCCGGACCGTCGCCCTCGTCGGAGTCGTCGGCCACCGTAGCGGCCTCCTCCTCGGCTTCCTCAAGGGCCTCGGCGAGGGCTTCCTCGACGATGGCTTCCTCGATCAGTTCCTCGACGATGGCCTCTTCGACCAGCTCCTCGGTGATCTCCTCGACGATGGCTTCCTCGATCGCCTCTTCGATGGCCTCTTCGACCAGCTCCTCGGCGATGACCTCGGCCACGATCTCCTCGGCGACGGCCTCGGCCAGGGCCTCGCCCTCGGCCTCCTGCTCGGCGCTCGCCTGGGCGTAGGCCTCGACCGACATGGCCTCGCCGCCCTCGGCCGGCTGCCAGACCTGCTCGCCGGTCTCGGGGTCGACGACCCACTCGCCCTCGGCCCAGTCCTGGTCGTTGTAGGCCTCTTCCTCGGCCAGCTGGGTCTCGCTCTTGATGTCGACGCGCCAGCCGGTGAGGCGGGCGGCGAGGCGGGCGTTCTGGCCCTCCTTGCCGATGGCGAGCGACAGCTGGTAGTCGGGGACGATGACCTCGGCGGTGCCGGTGTCCTCGTGGATCCGGACCTCCTTGACCTTCGCCGGGGAGAGCGCCTTCATGACGAAGTCGGCCGGCTCGTCGGAGAAGGGGACGATGTCGATCTTCTCGCCGCGGAGCTCGTTCACGACCATGCGGACGCGAGCGCCTCGGGCGCCGACGCAGGCACCCACGGGGTCGACGTTGGAGTCGTTCGACCAGACGGCGATCTTGGTGCGGGCACCTGGTTCCCGGGCGCAGGCCTTGATCTCGACGACGCCGTCGGCGATCTCGGGGACCTCGAGCTCGAACAGGCGCTTGATGAGGCCGGGGTGGGTGCGGCTCACCACGATCTGCGGGCCCTTGGCGGTCTTGCGGACCTCGACGATGTAGGCCTTCACCCGGGCGCCCGGCTCGGGGCGCTCGTAGGGGACCTGCTCGGCCTGGGGCATGAGGGCCTCGACCCGGCCGAGGTCGAGCAGCGTGTAGCGGGCGTCGGTCTGCTGGATGATGCCGGTGACGATGTCGCCCTCGCGGCCGGCGTACTCCTCGTACTTCATCTCCCGCTCGGCCTCACGGATGCGCTGGCTCATGACCTGCTTCATGGTCTGAGCGGCCACGCGGCCCCACACCTCCGGCGGCGGGGTGACGTCGAACTCCTCGCCGATGGCGACGCCGTCCTCGTCGAGCTCCTGGGCCATGACCCGGATCTCGCCCGTGTCGGGGTCGATGATGACCCAGGCGTACTCCTGGGCGTCGGGGAGGCGCTTGTAGGCCGACTCGAAGGCGTCGGCGAGGGCGCCGAACAGCGTGTCGACGGAGATGCCCTTGTCGACGGCGAGGGCCTGGAGGGCCTCGATGAGGTCGGGTGAGTTCATCACGGCTGGACCTTCTTCTTCTGCGTGGTCGGCTTGGTGGTGGTGGTCTTGTTCTTCGGCCCGCCCGGCTTGGGTGCCGGGCCCCACTCGAAGGTGGTGCGGGCCTTCTCGATCTCGTCGAACGGCAGGGTGAGGGACTCACCCACGGGCTCGTCGAGGGCCACGGTGACGCTGGTGTCGGTCGCGGAGGTGACGGTGCCGGCGAAGCGGCGCCCGGCGGGGTGGTTCGGGGTGGTCTTGATGGAGACCTGGCGGCCTACCGCCCAGGCCCAGTGGGCCGGGGTGCGCAGCGGGCGCTCGAGGCCGGGGCTCGACACCTCGAGGGTGTACTGGCCGGCGATGGGGTCGTGCTCGTCGAGGGCCCGGGAGATGGCCCGGGTGGTGGCGGCGATCTCCTTCATGTCGGCGCCGCCCGCCTTGTCGACGGTGACGCGCAGCACCGAACCGGCCTGCTCGAGGTCGAACAGCTCGAGGTCCTGGGCCGCCACGAGGGGCTCGATGATGGCTCGGACACGCTCCGGAACGCTCATGGTCAGGACCTCCTCTCGGTGTGTGGCGGGTGCAACGGGGCCAGTCGAAACAAAAGGCGTGGGCCGGAAGCCCACGCCTTCGTCGAACTGCGAACGATTGCGAACTCCGGGGAGTATAGGCCCACCCCGCCCGGACCGTCCCGCGAGCGTTCACCCGGGCGTCGCCCCGGGGTCACCGGGGGATCAGTAGGAGCGGGCGACGATGGCGATGGCGCCGTCGGCGTCGTCGCTCGTGGGGAGCGAGCCGTCGGGCATCACCAGGCAGCGCACGGTGACGCTCTCCTTGGCCAGCTCGGCCTCGCCCTCGGTGCCGAGGGCGCTCCACGGGATGCGGGCCCACCCGGTGGCGGCCGCGGCCGCGGCCTCCGCGATGGTGGAGACCTCCACGGTGCGGCTGTCGCGGCGCTCGGTGGCCTCCGCCAACAGCGTGGCCTGGGCCTCGTCGAGGGCGGTGGCGACGGCGGTGGCGATGCCGTCGAGCGACACCGGCTCCTTGGTGCCGCCCACCCGGCGGGCCAGGGTGACGACGTTCTCGGCGAGGTCGCGGGGGCCGAGCTCGAGGCGCACGGGCACGCCCTTGAGCTCCCAGTCGGTGGCCCGGCGGCCCATCGAGGTCTCGACCCTGATGTCGAGCTCGACCCGCACGCCGGCGGCGGTGAGCTCGGCGGCGAGGGCACGGCAGCGGTCGATGACGGCGTCGTCGTCGCGCACGGCCATCACCACCACCTGCACGGGGGCGAGCACCGGCGGGATGCGCAGCCCGTTGTCGTCGCCGTGGCACATGATCAGGCCGCCGACCATGCGGGTGGAGACACCCCACGAGGTGGTCCAGGCGTGCTGCTGGGTGCCCTCGGCGTCGAGGTACTGGATGTCGAAGGCCTTGGCGAAGTTCTGGCCCAGCTCGTGGCTGGTGCCCATCTGGAGGGCCTTGCCGTCGCCCATCATCGCCTCGGTGGTCATGGTGTTGGTGGCGCCGGCGAAGCGCTCCTTCGCCGTCTTGCGGCCGACCACGACGGGCATGGCGAGCACGTCGCGCATGAACGAGGCGTAGACCTCGTGGAGGATGCGCTCGGCGTAGGCGCGGGCGTCGGCCTCGTCGACGTGGGCGGTGTGGCCCTCCTGCCAGAGGAACTCGCTGGTGCGCAGGAACACCCGGGGGCGCAGCTCCCAGCGCACGACGTTGGCCCACTGGTTCAGCAGCAGCGGCAGGTCGCGGTAGCTCTGGGTCCACTTGGCCATGAACTCGCCGATGACGGTCTCGGAGGTGGGCCGCACGACGACGGGCTCCTCGAGCTCCTTGCCGCCGGCGACGGTGACCACGGCCAGCTCGGGGCTGAAGCCCTCGACGTGCTCGGCCTCGCGCTTCAGGTAGCTCTCGGGGATGAACAGCGGGAAGTAGGCGTTCTTGGCGCCGGCGAGCTTGATACGGCGGTCGACCTCGGCCTGCATCTGCTCCCAGATGGAGTAGCCGTACGGGCGGATGACCATCGTGCCGCGCACGGGGCCGTTGTCGGCCATCTCCGCCTTGGCGACGACGTCCTGGTACCAGCGGGGGAAATCGTCCGCCTGGGGGGTGAGCACGGGCTGCTTGGCCATAGGGCGCCGATGCTAGGCGACCCCCCGACACCCCTCTCCCACGCGATCCGACCCCCGCCCCCACGCGATCCGACCCCCGCCCCCACGCGATCCGACCCCCGCCCCCACTCGATCACGCCGCTCGGGCCCGCCACTTCCCCCGTTCTTGTCGCGCTTCCCTGTCACCGGCGACGGGAACGCGCGACAAGAACGGAAGAGGTGGGGTCGGGGTGGGCCGGGCCTCGGGTGAGGTCAGGACTGGTCGAGCTTGCGGATGAGCTCGATGCGCTCGTCGGCGTGGTTGGCGTCGTCGCCCTTCTCGTCGAGCAGCAGGGCCCGGTCGGCCTCGGCCTCGGCGGCGGCGGAGTCGTCCTTCCGGCGCAGGGCCTCCTCGACCCCGCCCTCGGCGATGATGCCGGCCCACTCGACGAGGGCGTCGACCATCTCGGGCTCGGGCACCACCTTCACGACCTGGCCCTTCACGAACAGGTGGCCCCGCTTGCGACCGGCGGCGATGCCGAGATCGGCCTCACGCGCCTCGCCCGGGCCGTTGACCACGCAGCCCATGACGGCCACCTGGATCGGGATGTTCATGCCGTCGAGCGCGGTCTGGGCCTTGCCCGCCACCTCGATGACGTCGACCTCGGCCCGGCCGCACGAGGGGCAGGCGATGAGGTCGAGGCCGCGGCGCTCGCGCAGGCCGAGCGACTCGAGCAGCCAGCGCCCGGCGCGCACCTCCTCGACGGGGTCGGCGGTGAGCGAGTAGCGGATGGTGTCGCCGATGCCCTCGGCCAACAGCGTGGCCATGCCGGCCGTCGCCTTCACCAGGCCCGCGGGCGGCGGGCCGGCCTCGGTGACGCCGAGGTGCAGCGGGTAGTCGACCGTGTCGGCCAGCAGCCGGTAGGCGTCGATCATGAGCGCCACGTTGGAGGCCTTCACCGAGATCTTGATGTCGGTGAAGCCGACCTCGTCGAAGTAGGCGAGCTCCTGCTGGGCCGACTCGACCATGGCCTCGGCGGTGAGGCCGCCGTGCTTCTCGTAGAGCGCCGGGTCGAGCGAGCCACCGTTGACGCCGATGCGGATCGGGATGCCACGGTCGCGGGCCTCGGAGGCGACGGCCTTGATGTGCTCGGGCCGGCGGATGTTGCCCGGGTTGAGCCGCAGCCCCTGCACCCCGGCCTCCATGGCCTCGAGGGCCCGGCGGTACTGGTGGTGGATGTCGGCGATGATCGGGATCGGCGAGCGAGGCACGATCCGGGCCAGGCCCTCGGCGGCCTCGACCTCGTTGCACGTGCACCGCACGATGTCGCAGCCGGCACCGGCGAGGGCGTAGATCTGCTGGAGGGTGCCCTCGACGTCGGCCGTCTTGGTGGTCGTCATCGACTGGATCGAGATCGGCGCGCCGCCGCCGACGGCGACGTCGCCGACCTTCAGCTGGCGCGTCGGGCGACGGGGGTACCGGGTCTGGGGGGCGAGCTCGCTCACGGGTCCAACCCTACGGGTGCGACGTCAGTTGAGGTTGATCGGCTTGACGATGTCGAGGTACATCGTCGACAGCCCGAGGCCCACGATGAGCAGGAGCACCACGTAGGTGACGGGCAGCAGCTTGGCCATGTTCACGCGGTACACGGTGTGGCTGATGCGGCTGCGGATCTCCTCGTAGCAGGCCACCACGATGTGCCCGCCGTCGAGCGGCAGCAGCGGCACCAGGTTGATCAGGCCGAGGAAGATGTTGACGAGGGCCAGGATGCCAAGGACGCCGACCCAACCGACCTGCTCGCCGATCTGGCCGCCGACGTTCACGATGCCGATGATCGACATCGGGCGGTCGGCGTCGGCCGACGAGGTCGAGGCACCCGAGCTCGAGCTGCTCGAGGACGACGAGGTGGACCCCGAGCTGGAGCCCGAGGTCGAGCTGTCGGCGTCGTCGGTGGCGGTCGTGACCTGGTGGAAGAGGTTGCCGAGCCCGGTCGGCGAGAACAGCCGGCCCATCCCCTGCACGGAGCCGACGACGATGTTGCCGAACTCCGACGCGGCGGCGGGCACCGCGCCGACCACCGACGACCTCTCGGCGATCAGCTCCCGGGTGATGCCGACCTGGCCCTTCGAGCCGTCGGCGACGAGGGTGATCGGTCCGGTGACCTCCGTGGTTCCTGCGACGGTCCCGTCGGGCTCGATCCTGGAGTAGTCGATCACGACCGGACCTTCGGCGTTCTCGAGAGCCCCCACGAGGTCGGCGTAGAGGACCACCGGCTCGCCGTTGACGGCGCTGACGCGGTCGCCCTCCTGGAGCCCGAGCTGCCCCGCCGAGGCCTCGGTGAGCTGCCAACCGATGGCGACCGGGACCTCGAGGGTCTGGCCGTCGCGATCGACGGTGAGGTCGGCGGTGGTGCCGGCGTGCGCCTGGGCGAGGGAGACGAACTCACCCCACTCCTCGATCGGCTGGCCGTCGAACGCCGTCACCCGATCGCCCGGCTGGAGCCCGGCCGCGGCGGCGGCCGATCCCTCGCTGACCGCCTTCACGTTCCAGTTGCTGTCGGACTGCGTGCCGAAGCCGACGACGACCACCAGCAGCAGGAGGAAGCCCAGCAGCAGGTTCATCACCGGGCCGGCCAGCACGACGGGCATGCGCTTGCCGAACGACTGCGCCCGGTAGGTGCGGGCCTCGTCCTCGGGAGCGATCTCGTCGAGATTGCTCATGCCGACGATCTTCACGTAGGCGCCGGCCCAGATGAGCTTGATGCCGTACTCGGTCTCGCCGCGCTGGAACGACCAGATCCGGGGCCCGAACCCGAGGAAGAACTCGGTGACCTTCATGCCTGCCCGCTTGGCCACCAGGTAGTGCCCGAGCTCGTGCATGAAGATGCAGAAGGCCAGCGCCATGACGATGGCGAAGACCCAGAGGCTGGTGTAGGCGAGGTAGCCGAGGGCGGCGACGAGCACGCCGAGGCGCACGAGCTTGCTCTGCCACAGCTGCTCGAAGAACGAGCCCACGCGTTCGCCGGCGGACACGTCGGGTCCGTCCGGGACGGGGGACATCTGCTGATCGGGCTCGCGCTCGGGCATGTCGCCGGCGGGCGGCCAGCTCGGAGGGATGGTCTCGCTCACGACAGGGCTCCAGGGGGATCGAAGCGGGACAGCAGGTCGGTGGCCACGCGCCGGGCCTCGGCGTCGGCGGCGATGACGGCGTCGGCGTCGGACGCGGGCGCGCCGTCGTGCTGGTCGAGCGTCTCGGCGATCACACCGGCTATATCGGCCCAGCGGATGCGGTTCTCGAGGAATGCGTCGACGGCGACCTCGTTGGCCCCGCTGATCCAGGCCGGGGCGGTGCCACCCGTTCGGCCGGCCTCGTAGGCCAGGCGCAGGCACGGGAAGGTGTCGAGGTCGGGCGCCTCGAAGTCGAGGCGGCCGATCTGGGCCCAGTCGATGCGGCCGAAGGGGGTGCCGATGCGGTCGGGCCAGGCGAGGGCGTAGCCGATCGGGAGGCGCATGTCGGGGTTGGAGAGCTGGGCGATGGTGCTGGCGTCGGTGAACTCGACCATCGAGTGCACGATCGACTGCGGGTGCACCACGACGTCGATGCGGTCGAAGCCGAGGCCGTAACCGTGCTCCCCCGCCGGGGTGCCGAACAGCTCGTTCGCCTCGATGACCTCGAGCCCCTTGTTCATGAGCGTCGAGGAGTCGACGGTGATCTTGGGGCCCATGCTCCACGTGGGGTGGGCGAGGGCCTGCTCGACGGTGACGCCGGCGAGGTCGGCGGCGGTGCGGCCCCGGAACGGGCCCCCGCTGGCGGTGAGCAGCAGCCGCTCGACCCGGTTCTTGTTGTCGGTGGCCCGGAGGCACTGGTGGATGGCGCCGTGCTCGCTGTCGACCGGCACCAGCTCGGCACCCGGCGTGCGCCGGGCCCGCTGCACCACGGGGCCGGCGGCGATCAGCGACTCCTTGTTGGCCAGCGCCAGGCGGCGGCCGGCCTCGAGGGTGGCGAGGGTGACCGACAGCCCGGCGAACCCGACCACGCCGTTGACCACGACGTCGGCCTCGGTGGCGAGGCTGGCCATCGCGTCGGCGCCGCCTCGGACCTCGCACTCGGGCAGGGCCTCGGCCACCACGGCGGCGGCGGCCTCGTCGGCCACGGCCACGACCTTGGGCCGGTGGGCGCGGGCCTGGGCGATGAGCACCTCGGGGTTGCGCCCGGTGGCGCCGAGGGCGGTCAGCTCGAAGCGGTCGGCCTCGGCCTCGAGCACGTCGAGCGCCTGGGTGCCGATCGAGCCGGTGGACCCGGCGAGGGCGACCCGGATGGCGGACATGTCACCAACCCTACCGACCCCCCACCCGGGATGACCCGCGGGACCGGCGAGACGTGGGGCACTGCCGCCGGTTTGGGAAGGCTGCGGTGGCGAGCCTTCCGAGACTCCGGGGCTTGCGGAAGGTTGGGCGCCGACCGCCGACCGGCCCTCAGCCGGCGAGGCCGAGGACCCGGACGACGTAGTAGGCGACCGGCAGGACGAAGAGCATCCCGTCGAAGCGGTCGAGGATGCCGCCGTGCTGGGGCAGGATCGAGCCCATGTCCTTGAGGCCGAGGTCACGCTTGAACAGCGACTCGGCCAGATCGCCGAGCGGGGCGATCAGGGCACAGAACAGGCCGAACACCAGCGCCTGACCGGAGCTGAAGGGCCCGACACCGAACAGCACCGCCACCACGAACACGGCGACGAGGGCCGACACGATGCCGCCGAGGAGGCCCTCGACCGTCTTGTTGGGCGAGATGGTGCTGAGCGGCGTGCGGCCCATCGACCGGCCGATGAAGAACCCACCGGCGTCGTGGGCCACGGCCGCCACGATGGCGACGACCAGGATGCTGACGCCCTGGGCCGGGATGTCGAGGATGAGCGCGGCGAAGGCGCCGAGCACGCCGACCCAGACGACACCGACCATGGTGACGCCGAGGTTGGCCGTGGGCCGGACCTTGCCCCCCACCCCGAGCAGGTACCAGAGCACCCCCACCACGAAGGTGAGGAAGATGATGAGCGGGAAGGCGGCCTCGCCCTTCCAGTAGGCGGCGAGGGGCAGCGCGGCGATCGCCGTGAGCCCGAGCAGCGTGGCCGGACGGAAGCCGCCGCGCAGCACGGCGCCGTAGAACTCGAAGCCGGCGAGGACCACGATGATCTCGACCAGCACCATGGCCGGCGCCGGGCCGGCCTTGAACACGAGCAGGGCGATCACGGCCAGGGCGATGCCCACGGCCGCGGCCTGCGGGACGTTGCGACCGCCGCCGCCCTCGGAGGGCGGCTCGGGCGGGGCCGGCTGGCGACGCCGACGCGGGGCCGCAGGATCCTGGTCGGGAGGCGGAGGCGGCGCGCTGCCCAGGCCGGCCCGGGGCAGGCGGGGTGCGGTCCCGGCAGGGGGCGGGCCGGGGGCCACGGGGACCGGGCCGACGGGACCGGTGGTGGCGGGCCCGGAGGCGGTGCCCATGGGGTCGGCGACGATGGCGGCCAGCGGGTCGACCGCCGGGGCCGGGGCGGCCTTGGCCCGCGAGGTACGACGGCGCACGCCACGGCGGCTGCGCTGGTTCGGGTCGAGCTCGACGTCGTCGAAGTTCAGATAGGCGTCGTCGGCCACCCGCTCGGTGGTGTCGAGGGCGCCGAGGCGCTCCGCAACCGGCTCGTCCTCCTCCGGCGCGGCCAGGTCGGCCATGAGGTCGCCGTGCTCGGAGGTGTCGTGCTCACCGCGCCAACGGGGCCCGGAGCTGGCGTAGGAGTTCCAGCGCTCCTCGTCGTCGGGATCGACCTCGGCGTCGCCGATGACGACCTTCGGGACCTCCCCGGTGGGTGGCTCGGTCCAGTGCGGCAGCTGGTGCTCGCCGGTCGTCGGGCCCAGGTCGAGCACGGGAGGAGTGGGCGGGGCCGGGCGCGGATCACCTTCGGCCGAGGCAGGCGGGGCCGGGCGCGGGTCGACGACCTCGTCGGTATCGCTGTCGTCGGCCGAGACGGCCGCCGAGAAGCGGAACGCCGGGGTCTCGTCGGGGCGGGGCGCCGACGGCTCGGCCGGGGACTCCTCCTCGCCGAGCGAGACCGGGGTGGCCTCGGGGCGGGGGCGATCGGGCACCGAGCCCTCGGCCCGGGGCGCCTCGACGGGCGCGGGCCGTGGCCGCTCGAGCGCCGACGGGTCGGCGCTGTCGGGCAGCGGGAAGCGGATGGCCGGCCGGGCGTCGGCCGGCGGCGCCGGCGGACGGTCCTTGAAGCCGGGCTCGTCGGGAGACCGGCGGCGCACGACCTCTCCGCGCTCGGCCACCTCCTCGAGCTCCTCGGCGGCGATGATCCGCACGCCTTCGGACGGTTCGCCACCGCCCTGGCTGGGATCGCGAGAGAGCTTGTCGGGGGCCATCAGTCCTCCAGGAGCTCGGTTTCCTTGGCGGCGAGGGCGACGTCGATCTGCGCCTCGTGGGCGTGGATGAGCTTGTCGAGCTCCTTCTCCGCCCGGTCGAGCTCGTCCTTGGAGAGCTCGCCGTCCTTCTCGAGCTTGTCGAGCTCGTGGCGCGTGGCGCGGCGCTGGTTGCGCAGGGCGACCTTGCCCTCCTCGGCCATGTGCTTGACGACCTTCACCAGCTCCTTGCGGCGCTCCTGGGTGAGGGGCGGGAAGGTGAGGCGGATCGAGATGCCGTCGTTGCTCGGGTTCAGGCCCAGATCGGACTGCTGGAGGGCCCGCTCGATGGCGCCGATCGCCGACTTGTCGTAGGGCGTGATCAGGAGCTGGCGGGCCTCGGGGATCTGGAAGCCGGCGAGCTGCTGCAGCGGGGTCTCGGAGCCGTAGTAGTCGACCGGGATCTTCTCGACGAGGGCGGGGGCGGCCCGACCGGTGCGGATCGACGCGAAGTCGGCCCGGGCGTGATGGACCGCCTTCTCCATCAAGTCGTCGGTGTCCGCGAGGAGCAGTTGGGCCATCTCGCTCGTCATCCAGCACTCTCCTGAGGTCGGTTCAACGGTGCCGCCGCATGCGGTGCCGGCTGCGACGAGGCGCGCCGGGACTGCAACGCTGGCGGGACGCGGATCGGGGTGGGCCGAACCGCTGGGATCAGTGCGACGCTAGCCCGTCCGCACGCGGGAGGCTCCCGCGGCGAGGCTCAGTGGACGAGCGTCCCGACGGACCCGCCCTCGATCAGCGAGCGGACGTTGCCGTCGCCGGTGAGGTCGAACATCACGATCGGCAGGTCGTTGTCCATGCACAGCGTGATGGCGGTGGAGTCCATGGCCCGCAGGCCCTGGTTCAGCACGTCGAGGTAGGTGACCTCGTCGAGCTTGGTGGCCTCCGGGTTGGTGCGGGGGTCGTCGGTGTAGATGCCGTCGGTGCCCGAGTGGGTGCCCTTCAGCAGCACCTGGGCCTCGATCTCGACCGCCCGCAGCGCGGCGGTGGTGTCGGTGGTGAAGAAGGGGTTGCCGGTTCCACCGGCGAAGATGACGACCCGGCCCTTCTCGAGGTGCCGGATCGCCCGACGCCGGATGTAGGGCTCGGCGACCTGGGCCATCTGGATGGCCGACATCACCCGGGTCGGCTGACCCTGCTGCTCCAGGACGTCCTGGAGGGCGAGGGCGTTGATCACCGTGGCGAGCATGCCCATGTAGTCGGCCTGGGCACGGTCCATGCCGGCGCCGGCGCCGGTCATGCCCCGCCAGATGTTGCCCCCGCCCACCACGATCGCGATCTCGACGCCGGTGTCGGCGCTGACCTGGACGATGTCGCGGGCGATGCCCGCCACGACGCCGCCGTCGATGCCGTAGCCGGCGTCGCCTGCGAAGGCCTCACCGGACACCTTGAGGAGGACCCGCGACCAGCGGGCGGGGGACTCGGACATCTACCCGCCGATGTACACCTGGGCGAAGCGCACCAGGGTCGCGTCGCCGAGGAGCTGCGTGATGGTCTGCTTGTCGTCGCGGACGAAGCCCTGCTCGAGCAGCACCTGATCCTTGTACCACGCGTTCAGGCGGCCCTCGACGATCTTGGGCCACGCCTGCTCGGGCTTGCCCTCGGCCTTGGTGATGTCGAGCAGCGCCTGGCGCTCACGCTCGACGGCGTCGGCCGGGACCTCGTCGCGGTGCAGGTACGCCGGCTTGGTGAAGGCGATGTGCACGGCGATGTCGTGGGCGAGCTCCTTGTTGCCACCGTCGAGCTCGACGAGCACGGCGTTGACGCCACGGCCGTCCTGCAGGTGGAGGTAGGAGTCCAGGAGGTTGCCGTCGGCGGCATCGAAGCGGACGACGGTGCCCACCTCGATGTTCTCCTTCTTGTTGATCTTCAGGGTGTCGATCTCGTCGGCCAGCTCGGCGACGCCATCGGTGCCCTTGGCGACCACGATCTCAGCGAGGTCCTGCACGAGCGAGGTGAAGTCGTCGGCCTTGGCCGAGAAGTCGGTCTCGCTCTTGAGCTCGACGATGGCGCCGACCTGGCCGTCGACGACCGCGGTGACCGAGCCCTGGCTGTTCTCACGGTCGCTGAGCTTGTCGACCTTGCCCAGGCCCTTCTCGCGCAGCCACTGCTTGGCGGCTTCCATGTCGCCGTCGTTCTCGGTGAGCGCCTTCTTGGCGTCCATCATCCCCGCGCCGGTGATCTGGCGCAGCGACTGGACGTCCTTGGCGGTGAACTCAGCCATTCGGGTTCAGGCCTCCTCGGCGGGGGTCTCGGCGGCGATCTCGGCCTGGGTCACGGCGGAGGCGTCGTCGAGGATGTTCTGGGCGTTCTCGGGGGTGAGGCCCGGGTCGGACGGGACCTCGTCGCCGGCGACGAGGGACTCGTTCTCGACGGCCGACTGCTCGTTCTCGCGCTCGGCGGCGATGCGGGCCTCGCGCTCCTGGGCGGCCTGGGCGGCCTGACGGCGGGCCTCGGCCTGGGCGGCCGCGTGGGCGGCCTCTTCCTCGGCGGTGCGCTCGGCGGGGACCGGAGCAGCGGCCGGGGCGTTGGCGCCACGCTTGCGGGAGGCGATGTAGCGGCCCTCCTCGACGGCGTCGGCGATCACGCGGGACATGAGCGTGGCCGAACGGATGGCGTCGTCGTTGCCCGGGATCACGTACTGGATGATGTCGGGATCGCAGTTGGTGTCGACGACCGCGACGATCGCCAGGCCGAGCTTGTTGGCCTCGGTGACGGCGATGTCTTCCTTCTTGGTGTCGAGCACGAAGATGGCGTCGGGGAGGCGCTCCATGTTGCGGATGCCGCCGAGGTTGCGCTCGAGCTTCTCGAGCTCGCGGCTGATGAGGAGGGCTTCCTTCTTGGGCATGGCCTCGAACTCACCCGAGTCGCGCATGCGCTGGTATTCCTTCATCTTCGCGACGCGCTTGGAGATCGTCTGGAAGTTGGTGAGCATGCCGCCGAGCCAACGCTCGTTCACGTAGGGCATGCCGCACTTCTCGGCCATGCTCTGGACCGGGTCCTGAGCCTGCTTCTTGGTGCCGACGAACAGGATCGTGCCGCCGTCGCCGACGAGGTCGCGGACGAACGTGTAGGCGGTCTCGATGCGACCGAGCGTCTGCTGCAGGTCGATGATGTAGATGCCGTTGCGCTCACCGTGGATGAAGCGCTTCATCTTCGGGTTCCAACGGCGGGTCTGGTGTCCGAAGTGGACGCCGGCCTCGAGCAGCTGGCGCATGGTGACGACTGGAGCCATGGGTGTTCCTTCCCATCGGTTACGGGGGTGCAGCACCGGCGCGTGCAGGCGCCTCCGATGGCGGAGGCGACCGTGGGACGCACGGCCGGATGGTGTGAGGTGCGGGACGACCTGACCCGCGGCAGGGGCCCAGCGGTGGCCGGGCCGAGGAGCGAGTCTACGGGAGGCGCCGCCGAACCGGCCAGCCGACCCCGTGGGCGGGGCCCCGGCTGCTCCCCCCGGGCGGCTCAGTCACCGAGGGCGCCGAGGGGCGCCAGGGCCTGCCGGGCCAGCTCGGCGTCGACGGATCCGCGGGCCAGACCGGCCCCGAGAGCCGACTCCGTGGTTCGGATCACCTCGGCCACGGCGAACGAGCCCATCGCCTCCGACAACGACTGGCAGGTGGGCCCGAGGCCGGCGATGGCCAGGCGGACCTCCCGGGTGGTCTCCGGCATCTTGGTGAGGTCGCCGTGGGCGTTCTGGTAGATGTCGGTCGGGATCAGGCGGTGGGTGTCGGCCTGCGGGTCGTCGGTGGCGGTGCCGGGCACGATGGGATCGCCCGACGCTCCCAGAGAGGTGAACCGCACCCCGTCAGGGATGGGCATGTCGTGCAGGTGCTCGATCAGCGGCGAGGCCTCCGAGAGCTGGGCCGCGGCCGGGTGGCGGTCGTCGACCCCGTCGAGGACTCCCGTGTCGCGGACCGTGCCGAGCAGGTCGCGACCCGAGTCGGTCTGGTGGAGGGCGTCGACCGCGGTGGCGAGGGGCACCCCCTGGTGGGGCGAGCCGACGGTGACCAGGTTCTCGACCGTGGACGGAAGGGTGCCGTGGGCCCCGGCCTCGACCACCCCGAGGCGGGCGACGATGCCGCCCTGGGAGTGGGCCATGACGTCGATGGGCACACCGGGCTCGGCCGCCGCCACCTGGGTGAGCAGGTCGCCGAGGCGTTGGGCGGACTGGTCGACGGACTGCTGGCTGTCGACCTTCTCGTACGGGTGGACCGGGATGCCGTCGAGGCCAGGGTCGGCGGCGCCGACCGCGCTCGAAACCGGCGAGCGCCGCCGCTCCGTCCCCTCCCTCGACCGGCTCCGGGCGGGCGGGGGACGGGGCCTGGCCGCCCCGGTAGGAGAACCGCACGACGTCCTCCGGGTCGTAGCCCATCGAGGCGATGTCGAGCTCCCACGCCGAGTTGCCCTCGCTCTGGGTGCCCAACCCGCTCACCAGCACCACGATGCGGCGCCCGCCCGGCGGGGGCGGCTCGGTCGTGGCGGGCGTGCAGTCCCCGAGCTGGTCGAGCCAGTCCTGGAACGCGTCGGCCGCCCGCCGGGCGTGGACCACGGGCCCGAGCTCCTCGAGGTAGTGGGCCACGAGCTCCAGCCAGTGCCCGCCGGTGGCCTCGAGGTGGGCGAGCGCCGCGGCCCCGCGGTCGAGGAATGTGTCGAGCAAGGAGCGGCGCTCGGCCAGCGGGTCGAGGCCGTCCTCGGCGCCGGGCACCAGGCGCACGTGGGGCTCGATCGACCCGGCGAAGAGGGCCTCGGGGTCGAGGTAGGTGCCGTCGGGCGTGCGCACGCCGACGTGTACCGGGCCGCCGGCCACACCGACCGCCTGGCCGGCGCGGACCCGCTGGCCGACGTGCACGCTCGTGCGGGCGAGGAACGAGTACGACGTGCGCAGGCCGTCGGCATGGAGCACGGTGACGTGCAGCGCCCCGGCCACGGCGCCGGCGAACACGACCTCACCGTCGGCCGCCGCCACCACGGCCGTGCCCGCGGCCACGTCGTAGTCGACGCCCCGGTTGCCGGCCTGCCACCGCTGGGCGGGTGGGTCGAACCGGTCGACGATCGGGCCCTCGACCGGCGGCCGGTACCGCACCACGGGGAGGTCGCCGGTGGAGGTGGGAGCGGCGGCGGCCGGAGGGGCGGAGCTCGCGGCCAGCAGGGCGATCGTCACCAGGAGGGTGACGACGGCGAGGACGACGTGGACGACGGACGGACGACGGAGCACGGAGCTTCTCCCGGGCGCGGCAGCGACAGGGGGAAGGAGGGGGCGCCACGGGTGCGACGGGCGCGCCGACGGACGAGCCGGGGCCGACGCGGCCCGAGGGAAGGGGCCGACCAGGCCCGATGGCGGGGCCGGAGCCCCGGAACCGCGACCGGCCTAGACCGGTTCGCGCTCGGATGCGGCGATGCGGGACCGCAGCTGGAGGACGGCCTTGGTGTGGATCTGGCACACCCGGCTCTCGGTGACGCCCAGGACCCGGCCGATCTCGGCCAGGGTGAGGCCCTCGTAGTAGTAGAGGGTGAGCACGAGCTTCTCGCGCTCGGGCATGCCGTTGACGGCCTCGGCGAGGATCTGCTTCATCTCCTCGACCTCGAAGATGGCCACCGGCCCTTCGCGGACGTCGGCCACGGTGTCGCCGAGGGTCATGGACTCGCCCCGCTCGCCACCGCCGAGCATCTCGTCGAGAGCGGCCACGCCGATGAAGGAGATCTGGGTGAGGTTGGCCTGGAGCTGGTCGTCGGTGATGTCGAGCTCGACCGCGACCTCTTCCTCGGTGGGCGAGCGCCGCAACTGGTTCTCGAGCTTGGCGTAGGCCTGCTCCATCGCCCGGGCCTTGGCCCGCACCGACCGGGGCACCCAGTCGATCGAGCGGAGCTCGTCGAGGATGGCGCCGCGGATGCGGGCGATGGCGTAGGTCTCGAACTTGTAGCCCCGCTCGGGATCGAACTTCTCGATGGCGTCGATGAGCCCGAACATGCCGTAGGAGACGAGGTCGGCCTGCTCCACCGAATGGGGGAGGCCGACGGCCACGCGGCTGGCGACGTACTTGACCAGAGGCGCGTAGATGAGGATCAGACGGTCACGGTCTGCGCGCTCACCCGTGGACTTGTACTGCGTCCACAGTGCGTCGGTCTGGGCTGCCTGGTCCTCCACCTGACCTACCGATCTCCGTCCGGATTCCCGCTCAAGAACCTGCATTGAGGTGCCGATGAAACCATCAGCGACCGTCAGGCACGGGGATGGGTCGCGTCCAACACTGTGCGTAGCCGTTGCTTGCTCACGTGAGTGTAGTGCTGAGTCGTCGACAAATCTGCATGTCCGAGCATCTCCTGCACGGAACGGAGGTCGGCGCCCCCGTCGAGCAGGTGCGTCGCGAACGTGTGGCGCAAGGCATGCGGGTGCGTCGGAGACGGCGCGCGACGGTCGAGGAGCCGGTGCACGTCACGTGGCCCGAGGCGGTTGCCGCGGCGGTTCAGGAACACCGCGTCGGCCGGTGAGGCGGCGGTGGCCAGTTCGCGCCGTCCGTGGCCGAACCACTGCGCAAGGGCGTCGCAGGCCGGTGCGCTGAGGGGCACCGTGCGCTGCTTGGAGCCCTTTCCCCACACCGTGACCCGACGCCGATCGAGGTCGAGGTCGGCGGGCCGCAGGCCACACACCTCCGACACCCGCAGGCCGCTGCCGTAGAGCAGCTCGAGCACGGCGTCGTCGCGGGAGCGGATGGCCGGGGAGTCGTGGGAGGTGGTGGCGGGAGGGTCGTCGAGCACGGCGGTGATCTCGTCGTCGCGCAGCACCGCGGGGCAGGCGGCCGCTGCCCCCGGGCACGCTCAGGCCCGCCGACGGATCGGCCGGGAGGCGGCCGGTGCGGGCCAGCCAGCCGAAGTAGCGACGCACCGACGAGGCCTTGCGGGCGATGCTGCGGCGGGCCAGGCCCCGGGTGGTGAGCCCGGCCACCCAGCGCCGAAGGACGGTGCGGGTGACGGCGGAGGGGGCCTCGAGGCCGAGGCGCTCGGCCCACGTGACGAAGGCGTCGAGGTCGGAGCGGTAGGCCTTCACCGTGGCAGGCGCGGCCGAGGTCAACGAGGCGGTGAACTCCTCGATGGACCAGGGATCAGCCTCGGCGGACACCGCGCGGACTGTAGCCCTGGCCCCCCGGCGCCCCTCGGGACCCACGGCCCCGCCCGACACGGTCACCGGGCTCCGGCGGGCCGACCCAGGCGCTCGACCCAACCGCCTCGTCGGGCGATCCAGCCGTCGGCGTCGAGGCGGTCGAGGGCGAGGGCGAGGCGACCGAGATCGAGGCCGGTGGCGAGGGCCAGCGTCTCGACCGAGACCGGCCCCCAGGGCATGTGGCCGAGGACGGCCTCGGCATCGCCGACCGGCTTCGGCCGGCGCTCCGCCGCCTTGCGGGTGCGGGCGGGCTCGCGGCCGAGGGCGAGCAGCACGTCGTCGGCGTCGCGGGCGGGCGAGCAGCCGTCGAACAGGAGCTGGTTGGTGCCGTCGGAGCTGGCGGCGGTGACGGGCCCCGGCACGGCGAGGACGGGCACGCCGCGGCGAGCGGCCTCGACGGCGGTGCCCATCGCTCCGCCGGTGGCCTGCGACTCGACGACCACCACGACGTCGGCCAGGGCGGCGATGAGGCGGTTGCGGGCGGGGAACTGCCACGCCGCGGCGGGTGCGCCGAGCGGGTACTCGCTCAGCACCACGCCGCTGCGGGCGACCTGGCGCCAGAGGGGCCCGTGCTCTCGGGGGTAGACCCGATCGAGGCCGCTGCCGACCACCGCGATGGGTGGCGCCCCCTCTGCGGCCAGCGCCCCGGCGTGGGCGGCGCCGTCGATGCCGAGGGCCAGCCCGGAGACGACGGCGATGCCGGACTCGGCGAGGCGGCGGCCGAGCTCGTGGGCCACGTCGAGCCCGTAGCGGGTGGCCCGGCGGGTGCCCACCACCGCGGCCCGCACCCCCGCGAGGTGGTCGAGGTCGCCCTGCCAGAACACGACGCCGGGTGGGTCGTCGTCGGCGGCGAAGGGTGCTGGGAAGGCCGAGGAGCCGCTGACGGCCGCGCCGATGCCTGCGTCGACGTGCGCCTGCCAGTACGACCCGGGGTCGATGCCGGCCGCCGCCCGACGCCACGCGGCGATCAGCTGGACGGGATCATCGCGGCCGGGGCTCACCACGACGGCAGGGTCGACCGAGCCGGCCACGACGGCGCTCCAGGCCGCGGCAGGGCCGTAGCGGTCGAGGAGGGCCCGGAGGCGCGAGGGCCCGACCCGGGGCAGCCGGGCCAGGGCGGCGACGTGGGCCTCGGCCGGCAGGTCGGGGGCGCCAGACGCCTCGGAGGTCGGGGTGCCGGCCACGTCAGGCCGCCCTCGGCCCGACGACCACGCCCGGGTCGGCCCGGAGGTGGAACGCGGCGGCCACGTGCTCGGCGGCGAGCGGGCCGTCGTCGCCCGCCAGGTCGGCGAGGGTGAGCGCGACCCGCCACAGGCGGCGCAGGCCCCGGGCGGTGAGGCGGCCGTCGATGAGGGCCCGCTCGACCAGGGAGGTGGACTCGGGGGTGAGCGGGGCGACGCGGTCGA
The DNA here is from genome assembly GCA_963702555.1 of uncultured Actinomycetes bacterium. GTDB lineage: Bacteria > Actinomycetota > Acidimicrobiia > Acidimicrobiales > Acidimicrobilacustridaceae > CAMFLJ01. Next base: position 159,855 of record CAVPCW010000010.1, on the reverse strand, counting down.
GGACGGGACCGGGGAGCTCGGCGTTGCACCGCACGCCCCGCGCCGCGGCGCGCTGCCGGGCGACCGCGACCCGGGCGGCCACGACCGCGGTGGAGTCGGCGGGGCCGCCGTGGAGAAGCTGCTGCGGGTCGGGGCGCTGCACCTCGAGCCGGAGGTCGAAGCGGTCGAGCAACGGGCCCGAGAGCCGGCGGCGGTAGCGCTCGAGCGAGCGGTCGGTGCAGCGGCAGGCGGCCGGCGTGACGCCCTCGCCGCAGGGGCACGGGTTCATGGCCGCCACCAGCAGGAAGCGAGCCGGGAGGGTGACCCGGGTCTCGGCCCGGGCGATGCGGATGAGGCCCTCCTCCAGCGGCTGGCGCAGCGAGTCGAGGACCATCGGGGCGAACTCCCCCAGCTCGTCGAGGAACAGCACACCCCCGTGGCTGAGCGAGATCTCGCCGGGACGCAGCCGCCCCGAGCCGCCACCGATCATGGCGACGGCGCTCGTGCCGTGGTGGGGTGCCCGCAGTGGCGGGCGGCGCACCAGCCCACCGGGAAGGGGCAGGCCGGCCGCCGAGTGCACCCGGGTGGCGTCGAGCGCCTGGGGGTCGTCGAGGTCCGGGAGCAGGCCCGGAAGTCGTTGGGCCAGCATCGTCTTGCCGGCACCCGGCGGGCCGACCATCAGGAGGTGGTGCCCGCCTGCGGCCGAGACCTCGAGCGCGGCCCGGGCGAGGGGGTGGCCCCGCACCTCGGCCAGGTCGGGGGCAGCGGTCAACGGCGGTTCGACGGGCGGGTCGGGCGCCACCGGCCAGGGGGCCTCGGCCTTCAGGGCCTCGACGAGGCGAGCGAGGTCAGGGGCGCACAGCACCCGGTGACGGCCGACCAGCTCGGCCTCGAAGACCGAGGCCGGCGGCACCACGACCTCGGCGGCGTCGAGCGCGTCGACCAGCGACAGCGCGCCGGGCACGTGGCGCAGCGTGCCGTCGAGGCCGAGCTCGCCGACGAACGCCCTCTCGCCCACGGCCTCCGCCGGGAGCTGCCCGCTCGCCACCAGCACCCCGACCGCGATCGGCGAGGTCGAGGGCCGAGCCGATCTTGCGCACCGACGTCGGTGCGAGGTTGACGGTGGTGCGGGTGTCGGGCCAGGTGAACCCGCTGGTGAGCAGCGCGGCCCGCACGCGGTCGCGGGCCTCACGGCACGACGTGTCGGGGAGGCCCACGACGGTGAAGCACGGGAGGCCCCGGGCGACGTGGACCTCGACGGTGACCGGGATGCCGTCGACCCCGACGAGGGTGGCGGACGGGACGGTGGCGAGCATGGGCTGCGCCCTCCTGCAGGAACGGCACGCGGGTGCCGGCAGTGGAGGGCGGCCCGAGGCCACCGAACGGAGGTGAGGCTACGCAGCGGGTGCGACAGCCGACAAGGGTCGGCGGCCGAGGGCTAGTTGCCCAGGACCTCGCGCTCGTAGCGGGCGACGGCGGTGATCTGCTCGTCGGAGAGGCCGGTGGAGCCGCCGAACTTGGGCATCGAGCCGCGGCCGTTGGCGATCACGGCCTTCTGGTCCTCGATGTTCGGATAGCGCTCGGCCACCACGCCGGCGAGCTTCGGGCCCATGCCGCCGTTCCCGCTGGGGCCGTGGCAGCTGGCGCACTTCTGGTTGTAGATCTTCTGGCCCTCGGCGAGGACGGGGTCGCTCGGGGTCGCCGGGGTGGAGCTGCCACCGCAGGCGGCGAACAGGACCGCACCAGCCACGACGAGGAGGCCGGCGAGGAGGGCTCGGGGGGTCCGCATGGCGCCGCACGCTACCAGCGCGACCCCGCCCCTCCGGAGGCGGGCGCCCGACGGGAGCCGGTGCGGCGATCACCTCCGGGAGCGGCGATACTCGACCCATGGGGTTCAACCCGCACCGTCAGCAACGCCGCTCCCCACTCGACTACGTGATGGTCGTCGCGGCCCTCGCCGTGTGCCTGGCCCTCGTGGTCTGGGCCTTTCTCGGCTAGCGGCGTGGAGCTCGTCTTCATCCGTCACGGCCAGCCCGAATGGGACCGTGACGGCCGCACCGTCCAGAACCCCCGCCTCACCGAGGTCGGCCTCGAGCAGGCCGCGCTGCTGGGCGAGTCGTTCCGGGAGCGGCCCGTCGACCGCATCCTCGTGTCGCCGCTGCTGCGCTCCCAGCAGACCGCGGCGCCGGTGATCGATGCCCTCGGCATCGAGCCCGAGACGCTGCCGTGGCTGGCCGAGATCGAGTCGCCGCAGTGGGAGGGCACGCCGTCGGAGACGGTGGAGGCGATCTTCGCCGCGGCCCGGGCGAAGCCCCTCGACGAGCAGTGGGACGGCCTGCCCGGCGGCGAGTCGTTCCGTGACTTCCACCGCCGCATCACCACCGGCCTCGACGGTCTGCTCGACGAGATCGGGTGCGAGCGGCTCACGCCGTTCCCGCCGCTGTGGCGCCTCGCCGACCCCGGCCCCCGGATCGTGATCGTGGCCCACGCCGGCACCGACGCCGTGTGCCTCGGCCACCTCCTCGGCATCGACCCCGTGCCGTGGGAGTGGGAGCGGTTCGTGTCGTTCCACGCCTCGGTGAGCGTCGTGCGCCCGGTGCCGATCGCGGAGGCCCACTCGTTCAGCCTCCACCGCTTCTCCGACACCAGCCACCTACCGCCCCACCTCCACACGGTCTAGGAGCGATCCAGAGCCATGGTCCCCGTGAGCCCCGACCGGTTCGAGGAACTGGTGGCCGACGCCCTCGACGAGCTCCCGCCCGAGCTCGGCCAGATGATGGACAACGTCGCCGTGTTCGTCGACGACGACCACGACGAGGGCCTGCTCGGCCTCTACGAGGGCATCCCGCTCACCGAGCGCGACGACTACGGCGTGGGCTGGGGCGAGCTGCCGATGCCCGACCGCATCACCGTGTTCCGCCTGCCCATCTGCCGCGAGGCCCGCGACGAGGCCGAGGTCGTCGAGCAGGTGCGCATCACGGTGGTCCACGAGGTCGCCCACCACTTCGGCATCGACGACGACCGCCTCGACGAGCTCGGCTGGGCCTGACCCTCGGTCACCCGTGGCTCGTTCGGCGGGGCTACAGCACCGCCGGGCGAGCCACGGGAGGTCAGTCGTGGTGCTTGTGCTTGGCGTGCTCGTGGGGGGTGTGCTGGCCGTCGGTGCCGTGCTTGTCCTTGTGCCGGTGCACGGCCAGGGCGCCGCCGACGATCCCGGCCTGGTTGAGCAGCTCGGCGGGCACGACCGGCGTGCGGCAGGTCAGCTTCGGGAGGAACTTGTCGCCCTTCTTGGAGACCCCGCCGCCGATGATGAACAGGTCGGGCCAGAGCAGGTTCTCGACCATCCGGAGATACTCGTCGACCCGTGACGCCCATTCGTCCCAGTCGAGCTCGAGGCGCTCGCGCACCGAGTTGGCGGCCCACAGCTCGGCATCGCCGCCCCGCAGCGTGAGGTGGCCGAGCTCGGTGTTCGGGACGAGCCGGCCGTCGATGACGAGGGCCGAGCCGATGCCCGTGCCGAGGGTGATGGTGAGGATCACGCCGGGCTTGCCGCGGGCGGCACCGAAGCGGGCCTCGGCCTCGCCGGCGGCATCGGCGTCGTTGACGATGGTGACCGGGCAGCCGGTGGCCTCTCCGATCAGGCCGGCAGCGTCGAGATCGAGCCAGGCCTTGTCGAGGTTGGCGGCGGTGTGGACGGTTCCGCCCTTCACCACGCCCGGGAACGTGCAGCCGATGGGGCCGTCCCACTCGAAATGCCGGGCCACCGAGGCGACGGTGGCGGCGATGGCCTCGGGAGTCGCGGGCTCGGGGGTGAGCAGCCGCAGCCGGTCGGTGATCAGGTGGCCCTTCTTGGTGTCGACGACCGCACCCTTGATGCCGGTGCCGCCGATGTCGATGCCAAGTGCCTTCATGGGCCACGTCTCCTCTGATGCCCGCCGAGTGGTCGAGCAGTCTCGCACGACCTATGGCCCTGCCGCTCGGGCCCCGACGGTCGTACCTTTGAACCATGGCGGACACCATCTCGCTCGCCGATCCCTTCACCGTCACCACCCGGCACTGGCACCGGCTCGACGACGGGCGGGTGCAGTGCGACGCCTGCCCGCGGGCCTGCAAGCTCCACGAGGGCCAGCGCGGCGTGTGCTTCGTGCGGGGCCGCGTCGACGACCAGGTGGTGCTCACCAGCTACGGCCGCTCGAGCGGCTACTGCGTCGACCCGATCGAGAAGAAGCCGCTCAACCACTTCCTGCCCGGCACGTCGGTGCTCTCGTTCGGCACCGCCGGCTGCAACCTCGCCTGCCGCTTCTGCCAGAACTGGGACATCTCCAAGTCGAAGCAGGTCGACCGCATGGCCGACGCAGCGCCGCCGGAGGCCATCGCGGACGCGGCCCGCGAGCTCGGCTGCGCGTCGGTGGCGTTCACCTACAACGACCCGATCGTGTTCCTCGAGTACGCGGTCGACACCGCGGCAGCGTGCCGGGAGCAGGGCGTGCGGTCCGTCGCCGTCTCGGCCGGCTACGCCACCGACGCGGCCCGACGCGAGCTGTTCTCCGCGGTCGACGCCGCCAACATCGACCTCAAGGGCTTCACCGACGACTTCTACCGCCACGTCGCGATGGGCGAGCTGGCCCCGGTGCTCGACACCCTGCGCTACATCCGCCACGAGACCGACGCCTGGCTCGAGATCACGACCCTGCTGATCCCCGGGCTGAACGACTCCGACGCCGAGCTGCACGAGATGAGCGCCTGGATCGTCGACGAGCTGGGACCCGACGTGCCGCTGCACTTCAGCGCGTTCCACCCCGACTTCAAGATGCGCGACGTGCCGGCCACGCCGCCCGAGACGCTCACCCGGGCTCGGCACATCGCCATGGCCGAGGGGCTGCGCTACGTCTACACGGGCAACGTGCACGACCGCGAGGGCGACACCACCGTCTGCCCGTCGTGCGGCACGGCGGTCGTCGAGCGCGACTGGTACGTCATGAAGAGCTGGAAGCTGACCGGCGACGGCCACTGCCGATCGTGCGGCGCGGCCGTGGCCGGGGTGTTCGACGGCCCGCCCGGCGAGTGGGGTGCCAAGCGGGTGCCCGTCGAGCTCAAGAGCGGGAAGGCCCGGCGGCAATGACAGCCGGGCAACCCCGCCGGGTGCGCCCCCCGGCCGTTGCCGGGATGTTCTACCCGGGCGACCCGGCGGAGCTGGAGGCGACGGTGCGGGCCGAGCTGGCCGACGCCCTGGCCCGGCGCCCCGCTGACGACGACCGACCGCCGCCCCACGCGCTGGTCGTTCCCCATGCGGGTTACGTGTACTCCGGGCCGATCGCCGCCACCGCCTACGCCCGGGTGCTTCCTCGGCGTGACGAGATCACCCGGGTCGTGCTTCTCGGACCCAACCACCGGGTGCCGCTCCGGGCCATGGCGCTGCCGAGCGTCGACGCCTTCGCCACCCCGCTCGGCGAGGTCCCCGTCGACGGCGACGCCCGAGATGCCCTCGTCGGGCGGCCGGGCGTCGTGGTCGACGACCGCCCCCATGTCGGCGAGCACTGCCTCGAGGTGCACCTCCCCTTCCTCCAGGTGGTGCTCGGCGCCGGCTGGTCGGTGATGCCGATCGTGGTCGGTCAGGTGCCCGTCGCCGAGGTCGCCGACCTGCTCGAGGTGCTGTGGGGCGGGCCCGAGACCCTGGTGGTGGTCAGCACCGACCTGAGCCACTACCACGACCAGGCCACCGCCCAGGCCCTCGACGCGGCCACCGCGGCCGCCGTCGTCGCCCGGCGCTGGCGCGACGTCGAGCCCGACCGGGCGTGTGGCGCGTTCCCCCTCCGCGGCCTGCTGGCGGAGGCCGAGCGCCGCGGCCTGCCGGTCGAGCTGCTCGACCTCCGCACCTCCGGCGACACCGCCGGTGACCAACGCCGCGTCGTCGGCTACGGCGCGTTCGCTGTGGGCTGAGCGATGACCCTCGATCGCCGTCCCCTCTCCCCTGCCACCCGCCGTTGGCTGCTCACCCTCGCCCGCGACACCGTGCGCCTCGCCCTCGACGACGGCCGCCTCCACCTCCCCGACCCCGCCGACGTGCCCGCCGAGGCGGCCGGGCCGGGCGCCGCCTTCGTCACCCTTCGGCGCGAGGGCCGTCTCCTCGGCTGCATCGGCTCCATGGAGCCCAGTCGGCCACTGGCCGACGACGTCGCCGCCCATGCCTTCGACGCCGCCTTCCGCGACCCCCGCCTGCCCGCTGTCACCCTCGACGACTGGGAGCAGATGGACGTCGAGATCTCGGTGCTCGGCCCCCTCGCGGTGCTCGACGTACACGACCGCGCCGAGTTGAAGGCGGGGCTGCGTCCGGGCACCGACGGCGTGCTGCTCACCAGCCGGGAGGGCCGGGGGACCTTCCTGCCGTCGGTGTGGCACCAGGTGCGCTCACCCGAGGAGTTCCTCGACATGCTCTGGCGCAAGGCCGGCCTGCGGGCCGGGCGCTGGCCCTCCGACCTCGTGGTCGAGCGCTACCAGGTCGAGGAGTTCGGCGAGCACGACCTCCCCCTCGACTGAGCCCTACGGACGACGCAAGCCGCGGTAGCGACGGATGAGGCCGTTGGTCGACGAGTCGTGACCCAGCTCGGGGTCGGTCTCGGCGGTGAGCTCGGGGATGATCGCCTGGGCCAGCTTCTTGCCGAGCTCGACACCCCACTGGTCGAAGCTGTTGATGCCCCACACCGCGCCCTGCACGAAGGTCTTGTGCTCGTAGAGGGCGATGAGCTGGCCGAGCACCGACGGGGTGAGCTCGGGCACCAGGATCGAGGTGCTCGGGTGGTTGCCGGCGAAGGTGCGGGCGCTCACCTGGTGCTCGGGCACGCCGTCGGCGCGGACCTCGTCGGCCGTGCGCCCGAACGCGAGGGCCTCGGGCTGGGCGAAGAAGTTCGCCATGAAGATGTCCTGGTGCGGGCCGACCTCGTGAGCCGGCCGGGCCAGGCCGATGAAGTCGGCCGGGATCAGCTTCGTGCCCTGATGGATCAGTTGGTAGAAGGCGTGCTGGCCGTTGGTGCCGGGCTGGCCCCACACGATCTCGCCGGTCTGGGTGCCGACGGGCCGCCCCCACCGGTCGACCGACTTGCCGTTGCTCTCCATCGCGAGCTGCTGGAGGTACGGGGTGAGGTGCCCGAGGTAGTGGCTGTAGGGCAGCACGGCCAGCGTCTCGGCGCCGAAGAAGTTGTCGTACCAGACGCCGATGAGCCCGAGGATCATCGGGAGGTTCTGCTCCATCGGCGCGGTGCGGAAGTGCTCGTCCATGAGGCGGAAGCCCTCGAGCATCTCGATGAAGCGGTCGGGGCCGATGGCGATCATCAGTGACAGGCCGATGGCCGAGTCGTAGCTGTAGCGCCCACCGACCCAGTCCCAGAAGCCGAACATGTTGTCGGTGTCGATGCCGAACTTCGAGACCTCGGCGCCGTTGGTCGAGACGGCCACGAAGTGCTTGGCCACTGCGGCGTCGTCGCCGAGGGCGGCGAGCGCCCACTCCCGGGCCGAGTGGGCGTTGGTCATCGTCTCCAGGGTGGTGAAGGTCTTGGACGCGATGATGAAAAGGGTCTCGGCGGGGTCGAGATCCTTGGTCAGCTCGTAGAACTCGGTGCCGTCGACGTTGGAGACGAAGCGCACGGTGAGCTCGGGGTCGGCGTAGGGCAGCAGCGCGTCGTGGGCCATGTGGGGCCCGAGGTCGGAGCCGCCGATGCCGATGTTGACCACGTTGCGGATGCGGGCGCCGGTGTGGCCGACCCAGGCGCCGGAGCGCACCCGATCGGCGAAGTCGGCCATGCGGTCGAGGACCTCGTGGACCTCGGGCACGACGTTCACACCGTCGACCTCGATGACGGCCTCACGGGGCGCCCGCAGCGCGACGTGGAGGACGGCGCGGTCCTCGGTGACGTTGATCTTCTCGCCGGCGAACATCTCGTCGCGCAGCTCGGTGACCTGCGCCGTGCGGGCCAGGTCGAACAGCAGCGAGAGCGTCTCGTCGTCGATGCGGTGCTTGGCGTAGTCGACGTAGAGGTCGCCGACCTCGAGGTTGAGGCGGTCGCCACGGGTGGGGTCGGCGGCGAACAGCTCCCGCAGGTGCACCTCGGCGAGGTGGGCCTGCTTGTTGGCCAGGGCCCACCACTGCGGGGTGCGCTCGATCGGCTCGGGGGCGTCGGACATCGGTGGGCTCCTACGGCGTCAGGTCAACGAGATGGCGAAGCGGGCGGTGTGGCTCTGGCCCGGCTCCACCAGCGGTGCGGTGCCACGCGAGAGCGCGGCGGTGGGAGCAGTCATCGGCTCGAGGGCCACGAAGTCTTGACCCTCGGGTGCGTAGACCTGTGCGAACGGGTAGCCCTTGTCGGAGACGATGCTCAGCCGGCGGCGCCCGCCGGAGAGCAGCAACTGGCGGTCGCGGCCGAGGCGGTAGCCGTCGTCGAAGGTGCGCCCGGCCAGGCGCACGATCTCGGCCGGCTCGGCGATCTCCTCGCCGGTGGGGAGCATCCGGTCGTCGAGCACGAGGCGGTGCCGGGCCGGCAGCCCGACCTTCAGGCGGTCGCGGCCCACGTCGGGGATGCGGAAGTAGGGGTGCCAGCCGAAGCTCACCGGCACCGCCCGCCGCCCCGACGCGGTGAGCGTGGTGGCCACGGTGACCCGGCCGGGCGTGACCGTCATCGCGATGGTGAGGGTGTGCGGGAACGGGAACGAGGCCATGACCTCGTCGTCGTCGTCGGCCTCGAAGCGGGCGACGAGGCCCGCCGACCCGACCTGGGTGCGCAGCGACGCGATGGTCCAGCCGGCGCGGCCCACCAGGGTGCCGTGGATGGGCAGGCCGTTGCCGTCGCGGTGCACGGCCGGCGCGTCGGTGACGTCGACCTTGCGGCCCTCGACCCGGTAGGTCTCGTCGGCCAGGCGGTTCGCCCACGGCGCCAGCAGGGGCAGGCCGGTGGTGTGGCCGGCCCGGGCGGCGTCCGGGCCACCGTGGAGGTCGAGGTGCTCGAGGCCGCGGTGGCGCAACGAGGCACCGAGCAGGCCGACCTCGGGCAGGACGGTCAGCTCGGTGGGGCCGGCCACGAGGGTGACGGCCGGTTCACCGGCGAAGGAGTGGACGAGCGCGATGCCGTCGCCGCGTGGCTCGGGCGCCACCCCTACCCCGCCGGCTTCTCGTCGTGGCCGCCGAACTCCTTGCGCATGGCCGAGAGCACCTTGTCGGCGAAGTCGGCCTCGCCGCGGGAGCTGAAGCGCTCGTACAGCGCGGCGGTCAGCACGTGGGCGGGCACGCCCTCGTCGATGGCGGCGAGGTTGGTCCAGCGGCCCTCACCGGAGTCGCTGACGCGGCCGTGGAACGACTCGAGCTGCGGGTCGGCGACGAGCGCGGACGCGGTGAGGTCGAGGAGCCACGAGGCCACCACGCTCCCCCGGCGCCACACCTCGGTGACGGCCTCGGTGTCGATCTCGTACTGGTAGTACTTCGGGTCGCGCAGCGGGGTGGTCTCGGCGTCGGCCTCGCGCTGGTGGAGGCCCACGTTGGCGTGCTTGAGGATGTTCAGGCCCTCGGCGTACGCGGCCATGATCCCGTACTCGATGCCGTTGTGGACCATCTTCACGAAGTGGCCGGCACCCACAGGGCCGCAGTGCAGCCAGCCCTCTTCCTCCGGGGTGGGGTCGCCGGTGCGGCCGGGGGTGCGGTCGATGTCGCCGATGCCGGGGGCGATGGTCTCGAAGATCGGGGCCAGATGGGTGACGGGGCCCTCCTCGCCACCGATCATCAGGCAGAAGCCGCGCTCGAGGCCGAACACGCCGCCGCTGGTGCCGACGTCGATGTAGTGGATGCCCTTCGGGGTGAGCTCCTCGGCCCGGTCGACGTCGTCGCGGTAGTAGGTGTTGCCGCCGTCGATCACGATGTCGCCCGGCTCCATGCGCGAGGCGATGTCCATCACGGTGGCGCCGGCGAAGGCGGCGGGCACCATCACCCAGGCGGCGCGGGGCAGCTCGAGCTTGGCGACGAAGTCGTCGAGGTCGGTGGCGCCGGTGATGGCGTCGCTCTCCGCGGCGAGCGCGGTGACCGCGTCGGCGTTGACGTCGAACACCACGCACGTGTGTCCGTCGCGCACGAGGCGGCGCACCAGGTTGGCGCCCATGCGCCCGAGACCGACCATTCCGAGCTGCATCCACGGGTCCTTTCGTACCGTCGCCCAGCGACGGGGCGGGGAGCCCCCATCGTGCCAGCCCGGGTGGGGCGGCGTGTCGATGTGTCGATGCGTGGAGCGGGACCGCTCAGGCGCCGAGCATCGCCCCGGCGTCGGGGGCCGGCACCGGCCTCGAGTACAGGTAGCCCTGCGCCATGTCGCAGCCCAGCGCCCGCAGCCGGCCGGCCTGGGCCGTGGTCTCCACGCCCTCGGCGACGAGGTCGTGCCCGAGGGTGCCGGCCATGCCGATGATGGCGGCCACCACCGAGGAGTCGCGGTCGGAGACGCCGAGGCCGGCGACGAAGGAGCGATCGATCTTCACCACGTCGACCGGCAGGCGGCACAGGTAGGTGAGCGACGAGTAGCCGGTGCCGAAGTCGTCGAGGCAGAGCCGCACGCCGGTGAGCTTGAGCTTCTGGAGCGAGGCCACGGCCGCATCGACGTCGTCGAGCAGCACGGTCTCGGTGATCTCCAGGTGCAGGCCCGCGGGGTCGGCGCCGGCGTCGGAGAGGGCCCGGGCGACCCGCTCGGGCAGGTCGGGCTCGGCGAGCTGACGGGCGGAGATGTTCACCGAGACGAAGACGTCGGGGCGGATGCGCTGCCAGTGGGCCAACTGCCCGCAGGCCTGGCCGAGGAGCTCGGCGCCCAGGGCGCCGATGAGCCCGGAGTCCTCGGCGACAGGGATGAACTGCGCCGGGCCCATGCCGGGGGTGGGCGGGTCGATCCACCGGGCGAGCGCCTCGAAGCCGAGGAGGCGGCCGTCGGCGAGCTCGACGATGGGCTGGTAGGCGAGGCCGAACTCGCCGCGCTCGAGGCCACGGCGCAGGCTCAGCTCGAGGGTGCGGCGCTCCTCGACCTGCGAGCGCATCTCGACGTCGAAGACCTCGACACCGGCCTCGGCCTCGACGGCACGAGCCATGGCGACGCCCGCGTCGGAGACGAGCTGGTCGACCGTGCGGGGCTCGCCGTCGCCGTCACCGTCGGCGATGGCGATGCCGACCGCGGCACCGATGAAGGCCTCGTCCTCGTCGATGACGAACGCGCGCTCCATGGACTCCACGACCCGGGTGGCGAGGTCGGCGGCGGCGGTGGCCTCGGCGACGCCTTCGACCACGACGACGAAGCGGTCCTCGGCGAATCGGCTCACGAGCGCGTCGGGGCCGACGGCGGCGACGACGCGGCGGGCGGCCTGGCGAACCAGGCGGTCGCCGGTGGCGTGGCCGAGGGCGTCGGTGACCACCCCGACGCGCTGGAGACCGACGAACAGCACGGCCACCGCGGTGCGGTGGAAGGAGGCTCGGCCGAGAGCGGCATCGAGGTGGGCGGCGAGCAACACCCGGTTCGGGAGCTCGGTGAGCTCGTCGTGGGTGGCGCGGTGCTCGAGCTGGCGCTCCGCGTCGGTGTGGTCGGCGACCGTGCCGATGAGCCCGAGGACCTCGCCGTGCTCGCCGGCCACCGGGGCCAGACGGCAGCGCACCGTGCGGACGCCGACGGCGGAGATGATGCGGCAGTCGACGACGCGGGCCTCGCCCTTGGCGAACACCCGCCCGGCGACGGCGGCCACGCGATCGCGGTCGTCGGGGTGGAGGGCGGTGGTGATGGGCCGGCCGGTGTCGGTGGGGTCGTGACCGATGAGCTCCTGGAGGAGCCGGTTCAGGTAGACGACCCGACGGTCGTGGTCGAGCAGGAAGACGCCGATCGGAAGGTGGTCGGCCAGCTGGCGGAAGGGCGCGTCGGTGTGAGCCAACACGAGGGCACGGGCCCGATCGGTGGCGTCGGTGAGGTCGACCGCGATTCCAATGGCCACTTCGGTCATCGGGGTACTTCGTTCATGCTGGGTGGCTCCGCTCGGTTTCTCCGCCCGAGGTTTGACCATGGCGCCCCACGTACCGCCGGCCGGGACGAGGCTTCCGTCACGACCACCGATGACGCGTGGCAGGGGAATTGTCGCGCCGCACACCACCCAACGTGGTGATCCCCGGTGACGGTGCGCGGTGGCGGTCCGTCGACCCGGGTCACTCGGCCGGCGAGGGATGCAGCGCGTCGGCGTCGGGGCCAGGGGTGCTGGTGGGGTCCGGCTGGTCACCCGGTTCGCGACGGAGGTGCGCGCGCCACTGCACACCGAGGAAGCGCTCGACCGCCCGCACCACCCGGCGGGTGCGCACCGAGGTGAAGACGTCGAAGGAGTGCTGGGCCCCCTTGAGCTCCAGGTAGTGGACCGACGAGGTCGAGACCTCGCGGAGGGCGGCGACGAACGTGCGGGCGTCGGCCACCGGGGCCAGCGTGTCGTTGTCGCCGTGCACGACCAGGAACGGCGGGACGTCGGGGGTGAGGTTGTCGAGCGGCGAGGCGTCGTGGAAGCGCTCGGGCTCGTCCTCGTAGAACGCCTTCATGATGAGCGGCTGGAGGAACCAGTCGAGGAACTGCGGGGGCATCGTGCCGGCGCGGTTGGTGAAGTCGTAGACGCCGTAGAACGGCACGCACGCCTGGACGCTCGTGTCGGCGTCCTCGAAGCCCGGCTGGTAGCGGGCCTCGTTCTGCGTCAACGCGACCATGGTGGCGAGGTGCCCCCCGGCTGATCCGCCCGTGACGGCCAGGAAGTCGGGGTCGACGCCGTACTCGTCGGCGTGCTCGCGGATGAAGGCCAGCGCCCGCTTGATGTCGATCAGGTGGTCGGGCCAGGTCGCGGCCGGGCTCAGGCGGTAGTTCGCGTTGAACCCGACCCACCCGTCGCGGGCGAGGGCCTTCAGCAGCGGGATGCCCTGCTCGCGCTTGTCGCCGATGATCCAGGCGCCGCCGTGGATCTGGAGCAGAGCGGGGCGCCGCACCCCTGCCGGGGCCGGGTCGGTGGGGGCGAACACGTCGAGCTTGAGCACCCGGCCCCCGACGCGCGCGTACGGCACGTTGCGGGTGCGGACCACCGCGTGGCGGGGTCCGGGATCGTCGATCACCCCGACCTCGGCCAGCACGGCGTCGGCCTCCTTCGACGTGCCTCGGGACCACACGATGGTGATCAGCAGCAGGAGCCAGCTGATGACCGAGAGCACGAGGCCGACCCAACCGAACCACTGGTCGAGCGCCCCCGCCCACACGAGCAGGGCGGTGAGCACCAGGTCGATCACGAGGTTGAGCCACGCCAGCTCGATCGCCAGCCAGGAGGCCATGAAGCTCGGGAGGAAGAGCCAGACGTTGCGGCGCACGGGCACGAAGGCGTTCACGACGAACGCCAGCGACACCGCTCCGAGCAGCAACAGCAACCAACCCATGGAACACAGTCTGCCCGTGTCTGTGCCACAGTCACGGGCCAGGTGACCACGGGAGGGTCAGCCGTGACAGGCGAGGGCACAACCGACACCGAAGCCGGCCAGGCACCGACGCGTCGCCGCCACCGCGACCGCCGGCGCATCGCCGCTGGCCTGCTCGCCATCGCGTTGTGCTTCACGCTGTTCGGCGGGTTGTTCGTGAGCTGGGCCGACCAGACCCTCTTCGACAAGCAGACCTTCGCCAGCCGCACCACCAAGCTCCTCGACTCACCGGCGGTCCGCCACGAGATCGCCATCCAGATCACCGACGCCGTCATCCAGGCCGGCCCCGCCCAGCTCGGCGGGTTCCGGGCGGTGATCCTCCCCGTCCTCGAGAACGTCATGCAGACGCCGGCGTTCAAGCAGGCCTTCCGCAAGGCGATGGAGGAGGCCCACCAGTCGCTCTTCACCGCCGACGGCACCGACCTGGTGGTGAACCTCAGCCAGTCGCTGGGGGTGTTGGCCGGCAGCCTCCAGATCTCCAACCCTGACGTGGCCGCGAACATCCCGACCGGCCTCGACACCTTCCTCGTCGACCTCGGCACCAACATCCGCGGCATGGAGCTGTGGACCGCGGCCGAGGAGTTCGACCAACTGGCCGGTGGCCTCCTCATCGCCTCGCTGACCCTCGCTGTCGTCATCCTCTTCCTCGAACGCCGGGTCCGCCACGGCGTGTTCAAGATCGGCGTGGCGGTCGCCTCCGCCGGGTTCCTGCTCGTCGGCGTCTCCGTGCTGGCCCCGCGGATCGCGGCGTCCCTGGTGAGCGAGAAGGAGCTGAAGGACGCGCTGTTGCAGGGCATCGAGGCGTTCGTGAGCGATCTCCAGGTGCTCGGGGTGTGGACCATCGGGTACGGCGTCATCGCCGCCGGGCTGGCCACCGCGTCCACCCCGCGCCACGCCCCGATCGACGCCCGGGCCTTCTGGTACGGCCTCCGCGACCGCTGGCTCGGCTGGGCCCCCACCACCACCGGCAAGCGCATCGCGCGGGCGTTGCTGATCATCGCCGCGGGCATCGTGCTGATCCTCGAGCGCGACGCCGTCCTTCCCCTCGGCGTCGCGCTGGTCGGGGCCTACGTCGCCTACTTCGGAGTGGTCCAGCTGCTCACCGTCGTCGGCCGTTCCACCGACGAGCGGGCCCTGAGCCGGGCCGAGGGCGACATCGAGAGCGGGTACCGCCAGCACCGCGGAGCCTGGGCGATCGCGGCGGGGGTCGGTCTCGTCCTCGTCCTCACCATCGGCGGGCTCGTCGCATCGAGCGCCGCCCGGTCGAAGGTCGCCTCGGCCACCGAGCGTCGCTGCAACGGCTCCACCGAGCTGTGCGACCGCACCCTCGACCGGGTCGCCTTCGCCGGCTCCCACAACTCGATGTCGACGACGAGCGAGCCGGGCTGGCTGTTCGCCGAGCAGAGTGCGGGCATCGCCGCGCAGCTGAACTACGGCGTGCGGGCGCTGCTGGTGAAGACCCACTACGGCATCCCGTCACCGATCGACGTCACCGGGGCGAACCTGGTCGTCACCGACCGGGCCGCCGAGCTGGCCGCCAACCCCAAGGCGGTCGAGCAGTCGCTCCCACCCGGCAGCAGTGCCGGCAGCGCGGAGCAGGCCCAGAAGCTCGCGGCCAGCGCCGGCATCGACCCGGCGAAGCGCGACGTCTACCTCTGCCACGTCTACTGCGAGTACGGCGCCACCAAGCTCAGCGCGGTGCTCGCCGACATCAGGTTGTTCCTCGACCAGAACCCCGACGAGGTCATCCTCTTCTTCGCCGGCGACTACGTGGCCCAGGCCGACACCGAGCGGGTGTTCCGCGACGCCGGCCTGTTCGACCGCATCTACCCCTACGACCTCACCCAGCCGCCTCCGACGCTGGGGCAGATGCTCGACGCCGGCCAGAACATCGTCCTGCTCTCGGAGTTCACCGGACAGCCCCCGGCATGGAACACGCCGGGTTACGGGGTCTTCCAGGACACGCCGTTCACGTTCACCGATGCCTCCCAGCTGCTGGTCGAGGGCGCACCCGACTACACCGGTTCCACCACCTACGACACCGGCCTGGTGAACGACACGCTCGTGGAGACCGACGGGCGCTCGTCCACCGGTACCACCCTGTCGTTCGCCAAGGACTGGACCGGCACGCCGAGCTGCGCCCCCAACCGCGGCACCCCCGACTCCCCGCTGTTCCAGATCAACCACTGGGTCACCCCGGCAGGATCGGCCTCCACCGTGGCACAGGCGCGGGAGGTCAACGCCTACGACGTCCTGATGCCACGGGTGAAGGCCTGCACGGCCGAGCGAGGGCGCTTCCCCACGATCGTCGGGGTCAACTTCGCGACCACCGGTGATCTTCTGCAGGTGGTCGACGACCTCAACGGCGTGAACTGACCCGGGGCGCCGCTGACGGCGACGGGACCGACGTCACTCCCCTCTCGCGTGCACGCCGGCGCCGCGGGGTCGATGATGGGGCGATGGGGAAGCGGCTCACCGGACTCGATGCGATCTTCCTGTACGTCGAGACCGAGGCGATGCCGATGCACGTCGCCCTGTGCGCCGTGCTCGACCCCTCCACCGTGCCCGGCGGCTACACGTTCGAGAAGATGCGGGCCTTCCTCGACTCCCGGGTCCCGCTGGTCAAGGAGTTCCACCGGGTCGTGGCCGAGGTGCCGTTCCGGCTGAACCACCCGGTGTGGGTCGACGACCCGCACTACGCCGTCGAGCACCACGTGCACCGGGCCGTCCTCGACGCCCCCGGCGACGAGCACCAGCTGGCCGCGTTCGTGGCCGAGATGGCCGAACGACGGCTCGACCGCAGCCGCCCCCTCTGGGAGTTCTGGGTGGTCGAGGGCCTCGAGGGTGGACGCATCGCCCTCTGCGGGAAGGTCCACCACTGCGCCCTCGACGGTGGCGCCGCCGCCGACCTCATGCCCGCCTTCTTCGGCATCGAGCCCGACCCGCCCCCCGTCGAGCCCGTCGACACCGAGCCCGCCCCCCGGCCCGACGACCTCGAGCTGCTGTCGAGCGCGGCCGTCGACCGGGCCCGCTCCCTCCCGGCCTCCATCGGCGCCATCGGTCGCCTCGGTCGATCGGTGCGCACGATCGCCACCCGCCGCTCCGAGACCGAGGCCTCCGGGGGCACCCCGCTCGCCTGCCCGGTCACCCCCTTCAACGGGGCCATCACCTCCCGGAGGGCGATCTCGTTCGGCCGCCTGTCGCTGGCCGAGGTGAAGGCCGTCGGCCGGGCCTCCGGCGCCACCGTGAACGACGTCCTGCTCGCCACCTGCGCCCAGGCCTTCCGCGCCTACCTCCTGCTGGTCGACGCCCTCCCTGCCGCACCACTGGTGGCGGGGGTCCCCGTCGGGGTCCGTGAGGAACGGGGCCAGCTCGAGACCGGGAACCGGCTCTCGGTGATGTTCGTGCCCCTCCACACCGAGATCGAGGACCCGGTGGCCTGCCTCGAGGCCACGGTTCGCGACAGCGCGGCGGCCAAGCGGGAGCACGCCATCCTCGGCGAGCACACCCTCCAGCGCCTGGCCGAGCTCGCCGACCCGCTCGCCCTCCCGTTCGGCATCGACATCTACTCCCGCACCGGGTTGGCCGACCGCCATCGCCCGCCCATCAACGCCATCGTCTCCAACGTGATGGGCCCGCCCTTCCCGATCTACCTCGGGGGCGCCAAGGCCGAGCGGCTCTACCCGATGGGCCCGGTCGTCGAGGGCGCCGGCGTGAACCTCACGGTGATGAGCTACGACGGCCACATCGACGTGGGCCTGCTCGCCGCGGCCGTGCTGGTGCCGGACCCGTGGGTCGTCACCCGCCGACTGCCCCGGGCCCTCGACGCCCTGGCCACGGCTGTCGGCGCCGAGGTCCCCGAGCACTGAGCCGCCCCTGACCGGAGCGGGCGACGGATGGCTCCGATCCCGTTGCCGCGTGCTGGTTCGCCGGGGATCGGCGGGTAGATTGCCGGGGTCGATCGGGCGCCACAGGGCTCCCGGCGTCATCGATCTCTACGGGCTCGGATGGGCCGACCCGTTCAAGGGGGACACATGCAGACCTACGACAAGTTCTTCATCGGCGGCGAGTGGGTCGATCCGGCCGGCTCCGACACCCTCAAGGTGCTCTCGCCGACCACCGAAGAGGTCATCGGCTCGGTGCCGGTGGCCACCAACGCCGACATGGACCGCGCCGTCGCCGCCGCCAAGGCCGCCTTCGAGGGCGAGTGGTCGACCTGGACCCCGCTGCAGCGCGCCGAGCTCCTCCAGCGCATCTCCGACGGCATCAAGCAGCGCCAGGACGAGTTCACCAACCTCATCGTCGGCGAGGTCGGGGCCCCCTACTACTTCGCCATGTTCGGCCAGGTGCTGGCCGCCACCATGGTGTTCGACGCCTTCGTGAACCACACCAAGGCCTTCCCCTTCGAGGAGCGCCGCGACGGCTCCCTCGGCGGCCAGATCCTGGTGCGCCGCGAGCCCGTCGGCGTCTGCGCCGGCATCATCCCCTGGAACGTGCCGCTGTTCATCACCGCCCTGAAGGTGGCCCCGGTGATCGCCTCCGGCTCCACCATGGTGCTGAAGCCCGCCCCGGAGACCCCCCTCGACGCCAACGTGTTCGCCGAGGTCCTGATCGAGGCCGGCGTGCCCGCCGGCGTGATCAACATCGTCCCCGCCGACCGTGAGGTGGGCGAGCACCTGGTGCGCCACCCCGACATCGACAAGGTCAGCTTCACCGGCTCCACCGCCGCCGGCCGCAAGATCGGCGCCATCTGCGGTGAGCAGCTCAAGCGCTGCACCCTCGAGCTCGGCGGCAAGTCCGCCGCCATCATCTGCGAGGACGCCAACCTCGAGGAGGCCGTCGGCCACATCATCGGCGGCGGCCTCATGAACAACGGCCAGGCCTGCGTGGCGCTCACCCGCGTGCTCGCCCCCAAGAGCCGGTACGAGGAGATCAAGGCCGCGCTGGCCACCGCCGTGTCGGCCCAGATCACCGGCGACCCGGCCAACCCGGACAACCTCTGCGGCCCACTGATCGCCGAGCGCCAGCGCGAGCGGGTCGAGGGCTACATCGCCAAGGGCCGCGCCGAGGGCGCCGAGGTCGTCGTCGGCGGCGGTCGTCCCGAGGGCCTCGACAAGGGCCACTTCGTGTCCCCCACCCTCTTCGCCGGTGTCACCAACGACATGACGATCGCCCGTGAGGAGATCTTCGGCCCGGTCCTGTCGCTCATCGAGTACGACACCCTCGAGGACGCGATCAAGATCGCCAACGACACCGACTACGGCCTCGCCGGCGCGGTGTTCACCGCCGACCTGGAGAAGGGCATCGACGTGGCCCGCAGGGTCCGCACCGGCACCTTCGCCGTGAACACCACCCAGGGCATGGACTTCAACGGCCCGTTCGGTGGCTTCAAGACCTCCGGCATCGGCCGGGAGCTCGGCCCCGAGGGCATCCACGCCTACTGCGAGGACAAGACCATCTCGCTGCCGGGTGGCATCGACCTCCCGATCGGCGGCTGATCCACCCTCGGCCCACAGCCTGCTGCACGCGGACCGGCCCGCTGCTCCATCGCCTCGGCGGTGGCGCAGCGGGCCGGTTGCGTTCTCCGGTCGTGCTCTCCGGCCATGGCCGGCCGGTCGGGACCGTCGGAGGTCAGGCGAAGGTGATGACGCCGCGGATGTTCTTGCCGTCGCGCATGTCCTGGTACCCCTGGTTGACCCCGTCGAGGTCGTAGCGACGGGTGATGAGCTCGTCGATGTGGAGCACGCCTTCGCGGTACATCGAGAGCAGGCGCGGGATGGCCTCCCGGGGGTTCATGGACCCGAAGATGGTGCCCTTGATCTCCTTGTTCATCATCGAGAGCATCATCAGGTTCAGCTGGGCGTCGGTCTCGGTGGCCGGGGCCAGGCCGGTGACCACGAGGGTGCCGCCCTTGGCGGTGAGCCACATGGCGGGGTCGAGCATGTCGCCGTGCACGACACCGGCGGCGATGATCACCCGCTCGCACATCACCCCGCCGGTGAGGGCGCCGACCTCGGCGGTGGCCTCCTCGACGGAGGCGTAGGCGTGGGTGGCACCGAGCGCCATGGCCTGCTCCCGCTTGAACTCCACCGGGTCGATGGCGATCACGCGCTGGGCGCCGGCGATGCGGGCGCCCTGCACGGCGTTGATGCCGATGCCGCCGACGCCGATGACCGCCACGTTGTCGCCGGGCTTGGTGCCCGCCCGCTCGGTGGCGGAGCCGAACCCGGTGGCCACGCCACACGACACCAGCGCGACGACCTCGAACGGGAGGTCGTCGTCGACCTTGATGAGGGAGGCCTCGTTCACGAGGATGTGCTCGGAGAACGTGCCGACCTGGGCGTAGCGGCCGACCGCGGTGCGCACGCCGTCGTGCATGACGTGGTGGGCCTCGCGGTCGTCGCTCATCATGCCGATGTTGAAGAGCTTGGCGCCGTTGTCGCAGATGTACTGCTGGCCGGTGGAGCACCAGCGACAGGTGCCGCACGCGGGCACGAACGAGACGGCGACGTGGTCGCCGACCGCCAGGCCACGGACGTCGGGCCCGATGGCCTCGACCACACCGGCGCCCTCGTGGCCACCGATCACGGGCAACGGCATCGGGAGATCGCCCGTCTGGGCGTGGTCGTCGGAGTGGCACATGCCGGCGGCGTGCATGCGCACCAGCACGTCGTTGGCGCGGGGCTCGTCGAGCTCGACCTCCTCGAGGGTCCAGGGCTCACCGACACCCCACAGCACTGCAGCACGAGTCGTCATCGACATGGTCCGGTCCTTTCACCAGCGGCCTGTGGCACGGCGACAGACAGTACGACGCCTCGACGCGGCACGTGACGGGGAACGGCCTGCACCCGGCTGTCTACGATGCGGCGCACGCATCCGGTCCCACCACGGGCCGACCAGGGGGATCCGAATGACGACGTACCTCGTGACCGGCGGGACCGGCCTCATCGGCTCGAACGTGTGCCGACTCCTCCTGGAGCAGGGCGACCGTGTGAGGGCGCTGGTGCGCCCCGGCAGCCCGACCGATGAGCTCGCCGCGCTCGGTGCCGAGATCGTCGAGGGCGACGTCCAGTCGGCCGACGACCTGTTGCGCGGGTCCGATGGCTGCGAGGTCATCGTGAACTCCGCCGCCCTCCTCGGCGGTGCGGGGCAGGACCTGGCGGAATCGCTGCGCACCAACGCCGACGGCTCCACCCACGCCTACGACGCCGCCGCGACCCACGGCATCCGGTGCGTCACCCTGAGCTCCACCCCGTTCCTCGACCAGCGGACGACGCTCACCGAGGACGCCGCCGTCGCCGACGACTGGGCCGCCGACCCCTACACGCAGAGCAAGGGGGCGGCCTACGTCGAGGCCAAGCGCCGGGTGACCGAGGACGGCGACGACATCGTGATCGTCATCCCCGGCGGCACGTACGGGCCCGGGCTCGTCCTCTCGAGGGCGATGGCCGCGTCGTCGTACAACCGGGTGCTCCGCGGCGCGCTCAACGGCAAGCTGAACGACTACGTCACCTTCCCTGTGCCGTGGGTGTTCGCCGAGGACGTCGCCGCCGCGTGCATCGCCGCGGCCCGCACCGGCACGAGCGGCCGCACGTACCTGGCCTTCGGGGCCGAGGATGCCCAGAGCACGGCGGCGTTCCTGAACGTCGCCCTCGAGGTGGCGGGCCAGGACCGGCGCATCACCGAGGTCACCATCGACCCGTCCGACCCGACGGCCGAGGAGCGCTACGGCGCCACGCTGGTCGAGCTGGCCGCCCGTGCGTACCCCGTGCCGTGGTTCGACAACTCCCTCACCCGCGCCGAGCTCGGCTACGCCCCACGGACGCTGCGCCAGGGGATGGAGCAGACGATCCCGTGGCTGCGCGACAACGGCCAGATCACCTGAGCCTCAGGGGTCACTTCTCCC
Organism: uncultured Actinomycetes bacterium; assembly: GCA_963702555.1. Classification (GTDB taxonomy): domain Bacteria; phylum Actinomycetota; class Acidimicrobiia; order Acidimicrobiales; family Acidimicrobilacustridaceae; genus CAMFLJ01. Next base: position 138,481 of record CAVPCW010000010.1, on the reverse strand, counting down.
AGGCGGCGATGACCTTCTCGGTGGTGGTGAGGTTCGACAGGAAGGCCAGGGTGTTGCGCACGACGTCCTCGGCGTAGCTGCGGGGCACGCCGGCGATGGCGTCGGTGGGCAGGGCGATGCGGTAGCCGAGGTCGGCCGCGCTGATGCACAGACCGAGCAGGGCCTCGTTGACCGACACGCCGACGGGCACGATCGTGCGCACGCCGAGGTTGCGCAGGATGGCGTCGAGCTCGGTGCCGGTGAAGGGCGTCAGGCCGTGGATGCGCCGGTTCTCGATGTCGCCGGGCTCGGGGCCGAGCTCGGGGCACAGGTCGGCGGCGGGCGTGCCCTGGCGCACCTGATCGGGGTTCTTGATCACGTACGCCATCATCGGGTTGTTGATCGAGAGCCCGGCGCGGTCGCCGCGCAGCTCGACCATGGCGTGCACGACCCGCACCCCGTTGGCCCGGGCGGCCCGGCACAGCTCGGCGCTCTTGTCGATGATCCCGAGCTCCGCCGCCTCGGCCGCCAGCTCCGGGCCACTCGTGAGGTCACCGATGATGCCTCGCTGCATCTCGCAGGTGACGACGGCGGTGTGGGCGGGCGAGACCAGCTCGCGGAAGTCGAACGCCATGGGTGCTCCTCGGGTGCGGCCGGCGCGGTCCCCCTCGGGCCAGCCGGCAGATCGGTCGGCGTACCCTGCCACATCCGTTCAGGAGAACGAACCGGGCTCCTCGACGGGCTCGCCGGTCCAGGCCTGCACCGGACCGGCCAGGTCGATGAGCTCACGGGTGGCGGCCAGGTCGACGGGGACGCCGAGGCGCTGCACCCCACCCTCGTGCCGGGCCCCGATGAGCCGTTCGCGGTGCTCGGAGGGCGAGGCCCACGAGGCGTCGGCACCCCAGACCTCGCAGACGAGGGTGACGCCCAACGACGCCGCGAGGTCGAGCAGCGCGTCGGTGGCCGCATCGGTGGGCGAGGTCACGACCGCCACCGCCGGCCGCCCGTCGAGGCCGGCGACGAGCGCGGCGGCTGCGGCGAAGCCGTGCACGGGGAACGACGGCACGACCACGGAGCCGGCGGGTCGGGCGACCACGCCGCGCTGGAGCCACAGGGCGACCGGGCCCGGGTCGGCGACGACCAGCTCCTCGGAGGCCAGGACCTCGGCCAGGTCGGCGACGGCACGGACGGGGTGGAGCGGGAGCCCGGAGCCGGAGCGGCCGGCGGCCGCGACCTGGGCCACGCCGTCGACCAACGCCCGCCCGCGGGTGAGGTCGTGGTCGTCGGGGTCGGGCTCGGGCCAGCGCGCCGCCAGCAGGCCGAGGTGCCACGGCTCGACCTCGAGCACCTGGACGTCGTCGCTCAGCACGTCGAGCGCCTCGGCCGGGTCGAGACCGGCCACGATCACGAGGTCGCAACGTTCGAGCTCGGCCAGCCGGGCGTCGGCCACCTGGAGCCCGACGACACCCCGCCAGGCCGGGTCGTCGAGGGGCACGACGCCGAGCGCGCCGGGAGCGGCCACCAGGCGGGCCCCTGTGCGGCGGACGGCCTCGGCGACACCCTCGACCTGGCCGTCGCGGACGACCCCGGAGCCGATGACGATCACGATGTCGAGGGAGGCCATCGACGGCGAGAGCGTGACGAGGCGGTCGTCGACCGGACTGAAGGCGAGCGGCTCGACGCCGTCGGGCACGGGGGCCGAGAGATCGAGGTCGAGGTCGAGCTCGAGGGCGGCGTGGACCTGGCCGACCGTCCAGCCGGCCACCGCGCCCGGCAGCTGCGAGACGTCGAGCAGCGGGTGGGCCAGGACCTCCTCTCCCGGCTCCGACGAGAGCCGGATGCGCCGGCCGTCGAGCAGGGCGAGACCGGGACGGGCCGACGGGGCGCGGGAGAGCCGGCCGTCGGCGTCGGCGAGGAGGACGGCGAGCTCGGCCGTCGGCACGTCGACGACCTCGATGCCGGCGGGCGCGGGCAGGTCGTGGCCCGGGGCCCGGAACGCACGGGTGACGCCGGCGGCGCGGAGGCAGCGGCTCAGCAGCCCGGCGACGGTCTCGGCGCTCATCGCTGGTCCTCCGGCGTCCAGCGGTAGCGGATCCAGCCGGGCACCGGCGCGGCGCCGAGCCCGTCGTAGAAGGTCTGGGCCGAGGTGTTCCAGTCGAGCACGACCCACTCGACGCGCCCGTCGGTCATGGTGCGCAGCTCCTGGATGAGGGCAACGCCGTAGCCGTTGCGGCGGTGCCCGGGGCGCACGAAGAGGTCCTCGAGCCAGATGCCCGAGCGCCCGAGGAAGGTGGAGAAGGTGCGGAACCACAGCGCCATGCCCGCGACCGCGCCGTCGTCGGCGACCGCCAGCAGGACGTGGGCGGCGGGGTCGGGGCCGAACAGCTGGCGCTCGAGCTGGGGCAGTTCCCACACGACCTCGTCGGTCATCTCCTCGTACTCGGCCAGCTCGCGGATCAGCGCGGCGATCTCGGGCAGGTCGGATGGGTCAGCGGGACGGATCGGCACGGCCGACCAGCCTACGGACTCAGTCGTCGAGCAGGACGTGGGCGACCCGGCGGCGGTGCCAGGCGGCGTCGCCCCAGGATGCCGACAGCGCCCACGTGCGCTTCAGCCAGAAGTGCAGGTCGTGCTCGGTCGTGTACCCGATGGCACCGTGGCACTGGAGCGCCTTGCGGGCGACCACCTCGGCGGCGTCGGAGGCGAAGCACTTCGCCATGGAGACGTCGCGCTCGATCTCGGGCAGGCGGTGGGCCAGCGAGTAGGCCGCGTTCCAGACCGTCGGCCGGGCGAAGGAGACCTTCAGCTCGGCGTCGGCGAGGTGGTGCTTGACCGCCTGGAAGCTGCCGATCGGCACACCGAACTGCCGGCGGGCGACGACGTACTCGACGGTCATGGTGATCATCTGCTCGGCCAGGCCGATCAGCACCGCGGCCGCCGCGTTGGCCCCCCGGTCGAAGGCCTTGTTGGCGGCCAGCCACCCGGCCTCGCCGCTGACGACGAGCTCGGCGTCGGCGGCGTCGAAGTCGACCGAGAAGAGGCGGCGAGCGCCGTCGACCGACTGCTGCGGGGTGAGGCGCAGCTTGTCGCCGGGCACGGCGTAGATGCGGTCGTCGTGCTGCACGACGAGCAGGTCGGCGACGTGGGCGTCGGTGACGAACGGCTGACCGGCGAGCTGCACGGTGGCGACGGCCTCACCGGCGGCGATGGCGGGCAGCCACCGCCCGGCGACCGACGCCGGCGCGTTCTCGGCGAGCAGCGGGGCGACCACCGCGGTGGTCTCCAGCAGCGGGCCCGGGAAGGCCACCCGGCCGGCCTCGGTGAGCAGCGGCAGCAGGTCGATCTCGTCCATGCCCAGGCCGCCGTGGGCCTCGGGGACGGTGAGCCCGATGACGCCCATCTCGGCGAGGGCGCCCCACAGCTCGGGGCGGCGGCCGGTCTGGTCGGCCCACGCCCAGCGCACGGCCTCGGGTGAGCACTCCTTGGAGAGGAGGTCGGCGACGGTGTCGCGGAACAGGAGCTGATCGTCGGTGAAGGCGAAGCGCATCTCGGCGACCTACTTCCGGGGGAGGCCGAGCACGCGCTCGGCGACGACGTTGCGCTGGATCTCGTTGGTGCCGGCGTAGATCGGGCCCGAGAGCGAGAACTCGTAGCCCTTCATCCAGGCACCACCGTCGACGGCGCCGGGGGCGTCGTCGATCAGCTCGGCGGTGGGACCGAGCAGGCGGAGTGCGGTCTCGTGGAGGCGCACGTCGAGCTCGGACCAGAAGATCTTCGTGAGGCTGGAGCGGGCGCCCTGCGAGCGGCCCTCGACCAGGCCGGACACGTCGGCGAGGGTGGCGAGGCGGTAGGCCTCGGCCTCCATCCACGACTGGGCGACGTCGTCGCGCAGCGACGGGTCGCCGGCGCCGACAGCGGCGAGGTCGCCGGTGGCGGCCAGGGCCGAGCGGCGCTTCCAGAGGTCGACCAGGCGGTCGGCGGCGGCACAGAAGCGGCCGGGCGAGCGCAGGGTGAGGCCCCGCTCGGAGGACGTGGTGGCCATGGCGACGGCCCAGCCCTCGTTGACCCCGCCGAGGACGAGGTCGTCGCCGACGAACACGTCGTCGAAGAAGACCTCGGCGAAGCCCTCGTCGCCGTCGAGGCGCTCGACGCCGCGCACGGTGACGCCGGGGGCGTCGAGCGGGACCATCAGATAGGTCATGCCGCTGTGGCGGGCGGCGTCGGGGTCGGTGCGGAACAGGCCGAACACCCAGTTGCAGAACGCTCCCCGGGTGGTCCAGGTCTTCTGGCCGTTGAGCACCCAGCCGCCGCGCTCGTCGTCGCGGGCGGCGCGGCTCTTGATGCCGGCGAGGTCGGAGCCGGCGTCGGGCTCGGACCAGCCCTGGCACCACAGGTCGTCGGCGGCGGCCATGGCGGGCAGGAAGCGGGCCTTCTGCTCGTCGGTGCCGAACTCGAAGATGGTGGGGGCGAGCAGGAAGATGCCGTTCTGGGTGACCCGCTGGGGGCCGCCCGCCCGGTAGTACTCCTCCTCGAAGATGAGCCACTCCCAGAGGGAGGCGCCGCGGCCGCCGTACTCCTCGGGCCACGACACCACCGACCAGCGCGCCTCGAAGAGCTTCTTCTCCCACTCGACGTGGAGGTCGAAGCCCTCGCGGGTGTCGCCCGACGGCAACCCGGTCGGGACGTTGGCCTCGAGCCAGGCCCGGGCCTCGGCCCGGAAGGCTTCCTCGGCCTCGGTGAAGTTCAGGTCCACGGCACCCCTCCGGCGGGAGACTCGGTCGGCGGGCGATCGTACGTCACGGTCTGACGATCCGTCAGTTCCGGGCGGGCGGTCGAGGAGTGCCGTCCGACACCCTTCGAGCAGAACCTGACGGGTCGTCAGGTTCTTCGTTACCATGATGCGACCGGGGGGTCGGACCCCTTGGCCCGATCCGACGAGGGGCCCCACCACGGGGGCACCCGACCACACAGGAGAGCACCCCGTGACGATCACCGCCCCCGATCCCGCGACGACCGGCACCAAGCGGGTCATCCCGAAGTTCGTCAGCGTCGACGACCACGTCATCGAGCCCGCCAGCGTGTGGCAGGACCGCCTGCCGGCGAAGTACAAGGCGATCGGCCCCCGCCTCGAGCGCCTCCGGGTCGCCAACCTCCAGTTCAACGGCATGCAGTACTCGTTCGACATCGTCGACAACGACTCCACCGACGGGAAGTTCGCCGACTTCTGGTGCTACGAGGACCTCAAGGTCCCGATGCGCCGGATCATCACCGCCGTGGGCTTCCCGCCCGAGGAGCGCACCATGCTCCCGGTCACCTACGAAGAGATGCGCAAGGGCTGCTGGGACCAGGCCGCCCGCCTCGAGGACATGGACGTCAACCACACCGAGGCGTCGCTCTGCTTCCCGACCTTCCCCCGCTTCTGCGGCCAGACCTTCACCGAGGCCAAGGACCGCGAGCTCGCCCTGCTCTGCGTCCAGGCCTACAACGACTGGATGGTCGAGGAGTGGTGCGGTGGCGCCGGCAAGGGCCGCCTGATCCCGCTGATCATCGTGCCCCTCTGGGACGCCGACCTGGCGGCCGCCGAGGTGCGCCGCAACGCCGCCCGCGGCGTGCACGCCGTGGCCTTCTCCGAGATCCCGCCGTACCTCGACCTGCCGTCGATCCACTCCGGCTACTGGGAGCCCTTCTTCCAGGCCTGCGCCGACAACAACGTGGTCATCAACATGCACATCGGCTCGTCGTCGCGGATGCCGGCCACCTCGCCCGACGCCCCCGCCGGCGTGCAGGCCACCCTCAGCTTCAACCACGCCATGGGCTCGCTCGCCGACTGGATCTTCTCCGGTGTGCTGGTGCGCCACCCCACGCTGAAGCTGGCCTACTCCGAGGGCCAGATGGGCTGGATCCCCTACGCCATGGAGCGAGCGGACAGCGTCTGGAAGGAGTTCCGGGGCTGGGCGTTCGACAAGGACGCCGTGCCGGAGCCGCCCGTCGACCTACTTCCGGCGCCAGGTCTACGCCTGCTTCTTCCGTGACAACTTCGGCCTGAAGAACCTCGAGGACGTCGGCGTCGACAACGTCACCTTCGAGACCGACTACCCGCACTCGGACTCGACCTGGCCCGACACCGAAGAGGTCTTCCGCGACATGGTGAGCGACCTGGACGACGACGTCGTCTACAAGCTGGCCAGGGGCAACGCCATCAAGATGCTGTCCCTCGACCTGGACTGAGCGTCCGAGGAGGGGGCTACCGTTGCGGCGGTGGCCCCCTCCTCCGCTCGTCGTCGTGGCACCTTCGGTGCCTTCCGCCGGCCGTTCCTGACAGACCCGGTCTTCTGGATCGCCGCGGTCCTCGCCATCGCCATCGGCCTCGTCATCAGCGCGGCCCTCGTCGCCATGGGCGGTCGGGTGCCGGACTCACCGGTCGGCTGGGGCGTGGCGGTCGTGATCTTCGTGGTCGCCGGGTGGCTGAGCTTCAAGCTCCTGGCCATGGGCCTCAACACCAGCCGCGCCCTCGAGGACGCCGAGCCCGCCAACCCGACGCGGGCGGCCTCGCTCGAGAGCACGGGCCGATCGGCCGGCGCCATCGCCGGCAAGGGCGCCGCCTCGCTGATGAAGCGGGGCAGGAAGAAGGGTGCCGCCTCCACTCCCCCGGCGTCTGCCGCCCCGGCGCCCGCTCCCTCTCCCGCACCGACGCCAGCACCCGCCCCGGCACCCGCCCCTTCCCCCGCAGCCGCTCCGACCACCGACGGCGCCGACGACGACGTCACCGTCGACAAGGCGGCCCGGGTGCTCGGCTCCATGGTCGGCAAGCGCCTGGCGGCGCGCCGCAAGGACGACGAGTAGCCGTGGAGCTCGGCATCTCCGGGCGCCGCGCCGCCGTCGCCGCCGCCTCCTCCGGGCTCGGCCTCGCCGCCGCTCGGGCACTGGCCGCCGAGGGGGTGCGGGTCGTGATCGGCGCCCGTCACGCCGAGAAGCTGGAGGCCGCCGCCGCCTCGATCGACGGCGACGTGATCGCCGTGGTGGGCGACGTCGGCACCCCCGAGGGGGCCACCGCGTGGGCCCGAGCCGCAGCCGAGGCCCTGGGCGGCGTCGACATCCTCGTCACCAACGCCGGCGGTCCCCCGCCCGGGAACTTCGCGTCCACCGACCTCGACGCCTATGCGCCCGCGATCGACCTGAACCTGCTGTCGGTCGTGGCCATGTGCAAGGAGCTCGTGCCACCGATGCAGGCGCGGGGCTGGGGCCGTGTGGCCGCCATCACCTCGGTGTCGGTCCGCCAGCCCCTCCCCTACCTCATCCTCTCGAACACGGCGCGGGCCGGGGCCACCGGCTTCCTCAAGACCCTCGCCCTCGAGGTCGCAGGCGACGGCGTCACGGTGAACTCCGTGCTGCCCGGCACCCACGACACCGACCGCATCCGGAACCTCCACGGCGGCGACATGACCAACGCCGCGGCCGACATCCCCGTCGGCGAGATCGGCCGGCCCGACGACTTCGGCAAGGTCGTGGCCTTCCTCTGCAGCGACCAGGCCCGCTTCATCACTGGTGCCGCCGTGCCGGTCGACGGCGGCGCGGTGCGCGGCCTGCTCTAGCCGGGGCTGCCGTCGACGCCGCCCGCGGCGTGGACGAACGCGGCGACCATCTGCCGGGAGATGCCCTCGCCCCGCTGGTCGGCGGCCACGAGCAGCGACCTCAGCTCCGACCGGCCCTGGCCGCCCCACCCACGCGCCACACCGACCACCGCGCCCCGTCGCCGGGCGGTGACCACGACCTGCCGGCAGCCGGGTGGCGCGTCGGAGCGGGGGACGTGGGGCTCGTCGTCGGGCCACGACCCGGTCTCGAACGCCAGCGCCTCGGGATCGACCAACCGGGTGACCGAGAGGTCGAGCTCCACCCCACCGCGGCCGACCACGATCGGAGGAGCGAAGGGCGCGTCCGCGATGGGCACCCACCGGCGATGGACCTCGCCGTGACGCTGCTCCTGGAGGAGGTGGACCCGGTCGAAGGCCGCCTCGACCACGAAGCCCGACAGCGCGGCGATCGACGCGGTGATGCGCTCGGGCTCCATGTCGTCGGACACGGTGACGTGGGGGACGAAGCCGAAGGTGAGCGAGCGCTCGAGCGGCGGGCGGAACACGCCGTCGCGCAGACGCCGCAGCACCGACGTGGCGTCGCCCCGACCGCCCACGGCGAGGTGGAGGGTGGGCGTGTCGGGGAGGAAGGTCGACGGCGGGCCGAGGCGCAGGGTGAACGGCCGCACCGACGCGGCCGCGGCCCGCAACACCCGCAGCGCCTCCGGCAGGTCGTCGACCCGCACGTTCACCGGCGGCACGAGGGTGAGGTGCGGCGGCACCCGTTCGAGGGCACCGTCGTCGCACGCCAGGCGCAGGCCGTCGACCTGGGTGGCGACGGGCTCGGGGAGCAGGAGGGCGACACCGAGGCGGAGCCGAGGCACGTCCTGACGCTACCGTCCGCTGATGGCCCGGGCACTGGTGGTGCAACACCTCGAGGTCGACGCGCCCGCGCTGGTGGCGTCGGCCCTCACCGCAGCCGGGGTCGAGCCGGTGGTGCACCGCACCGACCTCTCGGGCCCCCCTCCGTCGGTCGACGGGTTCGACGCCCTGGTCGTGATGGGCGGGCCCCAGTCGGCCCACTCCGACGAGGGCTTCCCCACCCGCTCCGCCGAGCTCGGGCTGCTCGCCGACGCGGTGGGCCGAGGGCTGCCGGTGCTGGGTGTCTGCCTCGGCGCCCAGATGCTGGCCGAGGCCACCGGTGGCCGGGCCGTGCGCGGCGAGGCCGGCCTCGAGGTCGGATGGGCCGAGGTCACCCTCACCCCGGCCGCCGTCGACGACGACCTCTTCTCCGCCGTGCCGGCCTCGTTCGCTCCGCTGCACTGGCACGGCGACACCGTCGTGCTCCCCACCGGCGCGGTGCGGCTGGCATCCAGCGAGCTCTACCCGAACCAGGCCTTCCGGGTGGGCCGCCGGGCGTGGGGCATCCAGTTCCACCTCGAAGCCGACCGTGCCCTGGTGGAGGCGTTCGCCGCCGAATGGCCGTCGGAGGCCCACCACCTCGACGGCGGTGCCGCCGGCATCATCGCCGAGGCCGACACCCGACTCGCGGCCCTCGCCCCGGTCACGGGCTCGATCCTCGGGCGCTTCGCCTCTACGGCCAGCGGTGACGGCGGCCGATAGGCAACCATGTCCTCCATGTCCGACACCCGCTCGTCCATCCCCGACATCGACCCGGACCAGTACCGGGTGCACCCGGGGACGTCAGTCCACCTTCCCGACTGGTCGACCAACACGACCGACGGGTTCAACGGCAACAAGGCCGAGGCTCAGGCCGCCCTGATCGGGATGAACGAGCGCCTGGCCGACCTCCAGCAGCTGCTCTACGCCGAGGCGGGCCACAAGATGCTCGTGGTGCTCCAGGGCATGGACACCTCGGGCAAGGACGGCACCATCAAGCACGTCTTCCGCACCATCAACCCGGTGGGCGTGAAGGTCGCCAACTTCAAGCGACCCAACGACGTCGAGCTCGCCCACGACTACCTGTGGCGCATCCACGAGCACACGCCCCGCAACGGTCGCATGGTGATCTTCAACCGCAGCCACTACGAGGACGTGCTCGTGGTGCGGGTCCACGACCTCGTGCCCGAGAAGGTCTGGAGCCGCCGCTTCGAGCACATCCGGGGCTTCGAGAAGATGCTCACCGACGAGGGCACCGTGCTGGTGAAGCTGTTCCTCCACATCTCCAAGAAGGAGCAGAAGGACCGGCTCCAGGAGCGCCTCGACAACCCGGCGAAGCACTGGAAGTTCGAGCACGGCGACGTCAGCGAGCGGGCCCACTGGGACGCCTACACCGAGGCCTACGAGGAGGCCATCGCCGAGACCACCACCCACGCCGCGCCCTGGTACGTCGTGCCTGCCGACCGCAAGTGGTACCGCAACCTCGTGGTCTCGCAGCTGCTCATCGACAAGCTCGAGGCCCTCGGGATGTCCTACCCGGAGCCCATCGCCGGCATCGAGGACATCCGCCTCACCGACTGATCCGCTCGCTCGGCGCCCGGACCACGACGACCACCAGGGCGGCGAGCAGCAGCGCGGCGGAGCCGTACAGGGCACCGGCCTGGGCCCGCCGGCCGTCGAGGCGGTCGGGGCACCCCGACGGCAGCCACGGACCGGGCGGGACCGGGTACCCGGTCCACTTCTGGGGCGCGGTGACGGCTGCCGCACTGGTCCCGGTCGACGAGCCGGGAGGTGCCGAGCACACCGAGGCTCCAGATCGCCCCCACGAGCAGGCCGGCGACGACGAGACGGGAGCCGCTGACCCGGCGGGCGAGGCCGAACACGATCAGCCCGAGCCCGAGCACGCCCAGGACACCGACCGCGATGGCCGGGGCGGTGTGAGCGCCAGCGCAAGGGCTCCCGAGGATCGGGTTGCGGAACAGGCCCTGGCAGTCGGTCTCGAATCGCACCGTCCACGAGAGGAAGCCCACGGCACCGGCCAGCGCGATGAGCACGACCCCGGGCACCACGAGCCCCCACCCCACCCGGCGGCGCTCGCGCGACGGCCCGGCGTCGTCACCGTCGTCGCATCGGACATGGTCCACCCCCGTCCTGCCGCCGGTCGAACGGTAGCCAGTGGTCGAGTCCCGGAGGTGGCGGGCCAACGCGGACCGACTGTCACACCCCCTGAATAGGGTTCGTCGTATGGGTTCGACGGGGCGATCCACGGGGCGATCGAGGTACGGGAGGCGGGGCCGGGAGGCCGCGTCCGTCGTCGATTCCGTCGCGTCGTTGGTCGATGGTTTCGACCCTGGTCTGACGGGTGCTCGTGACGCGTCTGGAGCTGGTCGCCGAGTTCTCCCGGTTGGAGCATCTGGCGTCGGCGGGGGTGGCGTTGGCGGCTCGTCGGGTGGCCCAGACCGATCTGTGGAAGCGGGGCGGTCACCGCTCCGCCGCCCATTGGCTCGATCACGTGACCGGAATGGGGTTGGGTGACGCGGTGCGGCTGTTGCAGGCCGCCGAGACCGTCGAGGCCGCGCCGGACACGTTCGAGGCGTTGAAGGCCGGGAAGGTCTCGACCCGTGAGGCGAAGGCGATCGGCGCGGCCGAGGCGGTCGACCCCGACGCCGGGCGTGAGCTGCTGGCCGCGGCTGCGGGGTCGGTCGACGAAGGAGACCGAGAACGACGCGGCGCGCATCGTCGCCGCCGCGTCACCCGAGACCGCAGACGCAGAAGGCCGAGCGCCTCCACAAGCAAGCGGATGCTGCGCACCGGCACCGACGCCGACGGCATGGGCTACGGGCACTGGCTGCTCGAACCGGCCCAGCACGCCCGCTTGATGGCACTGCATCGACGCCAACAAGGACCGCATCTTCCACGACGCCCGCAGCGCCGGGTTGCGCGAACCGGCGGAGGCCTACGCCGCCGACGCCCTCGCCGCACTGGCCGACCTCCCGAGCCGCTCCGAGCGCTCGCTCGAGCACCCGGAGCGACGCCTGACAGTGGCGGACGACACCGGCGAGATGGTCGAGGACTGGTCGTTCGCCAAGATGATCGTCCGGGTCGACCTCACCGCCCTCGACCGGGGCTCAGGTGGCGCCGGGTGAGGTGTGCGAGATCGCCGGGCAGGGCCCCATCCCGGTCGCGGATGCGTGGCGGATGATCGACGGCGACGCCTTCGTCGCCGCCGTCACGACGAAGGGCACCGAGATCGACAAGGTCGTCCACCTCGGCCGCAAGCCGACGGTGCTGCAGAAGACCGCGTTGGAGTGGTTCTCCGCCGGGGAGTGCTCGATCGACGGGTGCACCTCACCGGCCCGCATCGAGATCGACCACGTCGCCGACTGGGCCGACACGAAGATCACCAGCCTCCCCGACCTCGCCTCCCCGTGCGGGCACCACCACGACCTCAAGACCCACCACGGCTACACCTTCGGCCCCCGCCTCCCCAACGGGAAACGACAGCCTCATCCCACCCGACGAGGCCCGGCAGACGGGTACCGACCCACCTGGTGTCAGCCCACCCGACTTCACCCTTCTCCACGGCACCGGCCCTGACGAGGCACGAGCAGCCGAAGCCACCACCCAGGGCGACCTCTTCGACACCGGCTGACGACGGCCGGTCGCGGGCTACACGCTCCCGAGCCATCCGAATCGATCCGGTCCAGGAGACCACCCGCAGGGAGCCGGTTCGACAGCCGGCCGACCGATCAGGAGGCCTGGTGGAACTCCCACGCGCCCTTGAGCACGAGGTAGACGCCGGCCACCAGCAGGATGACCGCGACCACGCTCTGCCAGTGGCGTTCGAGCCAGGCCTTCCAGGTGGCGAGCCGGGCCTCGGCCCCTGACGGAGAGGCCACGACGACGACGATCGGCGTCACGACGCCGATGCACGCCACCACCACGAACACCGCGGCCTCGGCCCATGCCATCCCGCCGCTCAGGCCCTGGCGCACGATCTGGTTGCCGGCGGCCAGCGCCACGACGTACGGCGGGAGGAAGGCCCCCAGGGCGAAGGCGAACAGCGTGGACATCGACCCGACCCGGGCGATCCACTTCGGCAGGCCGGCATCCGGGTCGGTCCGCGAGCGGTGTCGGGTGCGGAGCGCGCCGAGCAGGAGGAGCACGCCGGCGACGAGGTCGACGATCGCCGTGGTCGTGCTGGCGGTGGTGCCGCTGGAGGCCTGGCTGCCCACCACCACGGCCGCCACGGCGATCACAGCCAGCGCCAGGGCGTACCCCAGTGCGAGGGCGACGGCGGGACGGACCCGACCCGACTCCGTCATCGACAGCACCTCGGCCAGCACGGGCAGGGGCGACATGGCGACCAAGAGGCCGAGGGCGATGACGTTGGCGTCCAGCAGGGGCTCCGGATGACCCGGGAGCTCGGCCCCGGCTGGGCCGGAGGCTAGGACCCGCCACCGAACGACCGGTGGACCGAGACCTCCGGGACGCGACGGCGAGGGGACCTCAGTCGCAGGCGGGCACGGCCTGGGCCGGCGCCACGATCACCACGGCGTCGTCGTAGATCACCGGTCGACTCGCCCCTTCGCCCTGGGCACCGCCGCTGAGCGGGCTGGTCCACACGGCGGCGCCGGTGGCGGGGTCGAGGCCGCGGGCGGCCACCGCTCCGCCCGCCGTGTCGACCTCGACCAACAGGCCGGCTGCGGTGACCTGGGCCGGCTGCTGCTCACCGTCGACCACCTGCATGCCCACGACCCCGGTGGCGACGCCGGTGCCGTCGACGAGCACCTCGTGCACCCCGGCCGGCGGATACCCGACGACGGCACCGGTGGTCGCGTCGAGCAACACGTCGACGGAGCGCCGCTCGAGGGGGACCAGCACTCCCCCGTCGTCGCCGCGGAGCAGATAGCCAGCGGCCAGCGGCACCGACGCGGTCCAGCGCACCGCGCCGGTGGCCGGATCGACGGCCCACACGGTGGTGCGGAGCGCGCTGAGGTCGTTGCCGCACGCGTCGACGACCGTCTCGGCCAGCGGGTCGACGGTGGTCGTCGTGGCCGGCGCCGAGTCGTCGTCGCCGGAGCAGGCACCCAGAGGGAGCAGGACGACCCCGAGCGCCACCGTCGCGGCCATCAGCCCGCCGAGCCCACGCGTCCGCCCCCGGTCACCCATGACGAGCCAGCGTGGCACACCCCGGACGCGACGGAGGGGCGCCCGCAGGCGCCCCTCCGATCAGTTCTGGTGTCGAGAAGATGACGGTGTCAGTGCACCATCGTGCCGGTGGCGGCCAGACGGGCGTTGGCCCGGTTCAGTGCCGCCTCGGCCTCGACGTCCTCGCCCCTGGCGACGGCGGCCTGCGCCTTCTCCTGGGCCCGACGGGCACGGTCGGCGTCGATCGACGACGCCATCTCGGCCAGGTCGGAGAGGATCTTCACGTGGTCGTTGCTGACCTCGACGAAGCCCCCGTGCACGGCCGCCAGCTCGTGGCTGCCGTCGGCGAGGGAGATCTCCACGGTCCAGGTGGCGAGGGCCCCCACGAACGGGGCGTGGCCGGGGAGGAAGGCGATGTCGCCCCCGCCCACGGTGCGCGCCCGCACCCAGTTGGCCTCGCCCGAGAAGAGCGTGCGCTCCGGCGAGACGAGCTCGACGGCGAGCGGCATCAGGCGTTGGCCTCGAGCTCGCGGGCCTTGGCGCGGGCGGCGTCGGCGTCGCCCACGTTCAGGAACGCCTGCTCGGGCAGGTCGTCGAGATCGCCGTTGACCAGCTGCTCGAAGGAGTCGACGGTGTCCTCGACCGGGACGAAGATGCCCGGCATGCCGGTGAAGACCTCGGCCACGAAGAACGGCTGCGACAGGAACCGCTGCACCTTGCGGGCCCGGTTCACCGTGATGCGGTCCTCCTCGGAGAGCTCGTCGAGGCCGAGGATGGCGATGATGTCCTGCAGCTCCTTGTAGCGCTGGAGGACCTCCTGCACCCGGCGGGCCACGTCGTAGTGACGCTGACCGACGATCTCGGGAGCGAGGATCGACGAGGTCGAGGCCAGCGGATCCACGGCCGGGTAGATGCCCAGCGAGGCGATGTTCCGGGAGAGCTCGGTGGTGGCGTCGAGATGGGTGAAGGTGGTGAACGGCGCCGGGTCGGTGTAGTCGTCGGCGGGCACGTACACGGCCTGCAGCGAGGTGATGGAGCGACCGCGGGTCGAGGTGATGCGCTCCTGCAGCTCGCCCATCTCGTCGGCGAGGGTGGGCTGGTAGCCCACGGCCGACGGCATGCGGCCGAGGAGGGTGGACACCTCGGAGCCGGCCTGCACGAACCGGAAGATGTTGTCGACGAAGAGCAGCACGTCCTGGTTCTGCACGTCGCGGAAGTACTCGGCCATGGTGAGCGCCGAGAGGGCGACGCGGAGGCGCACGCCCGGGGGCTCGTCCATCTGGCCGTAGACCAGCGCCGTCTTGTCGATGACGCCGGACTCCTCCATCTCGATCCAGAGGTCGGTGCCCTCACGGGTGCGCTCGCCGACACCGGCGAACACCGACACACCGCCGTGCTGGGAGGCGACGCGGTTGATCATCTCCTGGATGAGCACGGTCTTGCCCACGCCGGCACCGCCGAACAGGCCGATCTTGCCGCCGGCGAGGTACGGGGTGAGGAGGTCGATGACCTTGATGCCGGTCGGGAAGACCTGGGCCTTGGGCTCGAGGGTGTCGAACGCCGGCGGCTCGCGGTGGATCTCCCAGTGGTCGACCTGCGCGTTCTCGTCGAGCGGGGAGTCGAGCGGCTCGCCGATCACGTTGAACACGTGACCGAGCACGGCGTCGCCGACGGGCACCGTGATGCCCCGGCCGAGGTTGCGCACCTCGGTGCCGCGGCGCAGGCCGTCGGTGGGCTTCATGGTGACCACGCGCACCCGGCTGTCGCCGATCTGCTGCGCGACCTCGGCCACGACGGCGACGGGCTTGCCGTCGACCTCGATGGTGAGCTCGAGGGCGTGGTTGATCTCGGGCAGGGCACCGCGGGGAACTCGACGTCGACCACGGGGCCGGCGATGGCGACCACCCGGCCGGTCTTGAGCTCGTTGGTGTTCTCGGTGAGAGTCATCGGTGGAGGTGGCTCCTCGGCTGGGGGCTCAGTGGGTCCCGGCCGACTTGTCGAGTCGGTCGAGGTGTTCGGGGAAGGCGTGCTCGGGGGTGAGCAGGCTGGGGATCAGTTCGTGGCTGTCGCCCTTGTCGGCGCCCAGGGCCTCGGCACCGCCGACGATCTCCATGATCTCGGTGGTGATGGCGTCCTGGCGGGCCCGGTTCAGCACCCGGGACAGCGTGGTGGTGAGGTCGTCGGCGTTGTCGGTGGCGGCCTTCATGGCCCGCTGCCGGGAGGCGTGCTCCGACGCCGAGGCGTCGAGGAGGGCCGAGAACAGCCGGGACTCGAGGTACCGGGGCAGGATCTCGTTGAGGATGCCCGTCGGGGACGGCTCGTACTCGAGGTCGGCCGATGGGCCGTCGGCGGCGCTGACCGCCGGCACCTCGAGCGGCAGGAACCGCTTCACCGCCGCCTGCTGCACGCCGGCGGAGAGGAACTGGGTGTAGGCCAGCTCGACGTAGGCCAGCTCACCGGTCTCGTAACGGCGGCGCACGGAGGCGGCGACGTCGCGGGCGTTGTCGTAGGTGGGCTGGTCGGTGATCGAGTCGAAGACGGCGTCGATCGGGCGGCCCTGGAAGCGGAAGTGCTTCTGGGCCTTCTTGCCGATGACGATCAGCGAGATGTCGAGCCCCTCGGCCTCGGCCGAGGCGATGGCCCGCTCCGCGAGGCGGATGACGCTGCTGTTGTAGGCGCCGCACATCCCGCGGTCGGAGGTGATGATCACGAACGCGGCGGTGCGGGCGTCGGGGTTGTCACGAAGGAGCGGGTGCTCCTTCGCCGCGCCGGCACGGAGCAGGTCGATGATCACCGCGGTGATCTCGTCGCTGTAGGGCCGGGCCGCGCCAGCGCGGTCCTGGGCCTTGACCACGCGGGTCGCAGCGATGAGCTCCATGGCGCGGGTGATCTTCCTGATCGACTGGACGCTCTTGATCCGCGCCCGCAGGACCCGCTCCTGACCACCGGCCATTGCTAGGCCTCGTCGGTCTCGGCTGCAGCAGCCGTCTCGGAGGGGACGAACTCGACCTTGAACGCCTTGATGGCGTCCTCGACCGCCGACGGGAGGTCGCCGGTGGAGCGGATCTCGTCGAGCAGCGAGCCGTAGCGGCCGCGCATGAAGTCGAGCAGGTCGGCCTCGAAGCGCTTGACGTCGCGGACCGGGATGTCGTCGAGGTGCCCGGCGGTGCCGGCGAGCACGACCACGACCTGCTCCTCGACGGGCATCGGCGAGTTGAGGCCCTGCTTGAGCAGCTCGGTGAGGCGGTAGCCACGCTCGAGCTGGGCGGCCGAGACCTTGTCGAGCTCGGAGCCCAGGGTGGCGAAGGCCTCGAGCTCACGGAACTGCGCGAGGTCGAGCTTCAGCGTGCCGGAGACCTTCTTCATGGCCTTGATCTGGGCGGCGCTGCCCACGCGGGACACCGAGATGCCCACGTCGACGGCCGGGCGCAGACCCGACTTGAACATGTCGTCCTGCAGGTACACCTGGCCGTCGGTGATCGAGATCACGTTGGTCGGGATGTAGGCGGAGACGTCGCCGGCCTTGGTCTCGATGACCGGGAGGGCGGTCATGGAACCGGCACCCAGGTCGTCGGAGAGCTTGGCGGCCCGCTCGAGCAGGCGGCTGTGGAGGTAGAACACGTCGCCGGGGTAGGCCTCGCGGCCCGGCGGGCGGCGCAGCAGCAGCGACAGCTGGCGGTAGGCCTCGGCCTGCTTGGACAGGTCGTCGTAGACGATGAGGGCGTGCTCGCCGTTGTCCATCCAGTGCTGGCCGATGGCGCAGCCGGCGTAGGGGGCGAGGTACTTGAACGGCGCCGGGTCGGAGGCCGGGGCGGCCACGACGACGGTGTACTCCATGGCGCCGTACTCGGTGAGGGTGTTCACCGTCTGCGCCACCGTGGAGGCCTTCTGGCCCACGGCGACGTAGATGCACTTCACGCCGAGGCCCTTCTGGTTGAGGATCGTGTCGATGCAGACCGTGGTCTTGCCGGTCTTGCGGTCGCCGATCACCAGCTGGCGCTGGCCACGACCGATGGGGGTCATGGCGTCGATGGACTTGATGCCGGTCTGGAGCGGCTCGTGCACCGGCTTGCGGCCGGTGATGCCGGGGGCCTGGATCTCCATGCGGCGCTGGGTGGCGCCCACGATGGGGCCCTTGCCGTCGATCGGCACGCCGAGGGCGTTGATGACCCGGCCGAGCATGACGTCGCCGACGGGGATCTGGAGGATGTTGCCGGTGGCGCGCACCGGGGTGCCCTCCTCGACCGCGGCGGCGGCCTCACCGTCGCCGAGGATGACGGCGCCGATGGAGTCCTCGTCGAGGTTGAGGGCCAGGCCGACGGTGCCGCCGACGAACTCGAGGAGCTCGTTGACGCCCACGTCGGGCAGGCCGGAGACCCGGGCGATGCCATCGCCGACCTCGAGGACGCGACCCACCTGGGTGGCCTCGAGCGACGGGGTGTAGCCGTCCAGGTTCTTCTTGAGGGCGGCGGTGATGTCGCCGGTGTTGATGGTGAGTTCAGCCATTACGGGTTCCTCGCGGTTCAGAACGACTCACGGAGCTGGGACAGACGCTGGCGCACGGAGCCGTCGATGACGGTGTCGCCGATCTGGGTGACGATGCCGCCGAGGACGCTCGGGTCGACCTCGACCACGACCTCGACCTGCTTGCCCGTGCTCTTGGCCAGGGCGGCGGCGAGGCGGGACTTCTGGTCGTCGGAGAGTGCGACGGCCGAACGGACCTGGGCGATGACCTTCTCGCCCGTGGCTGCGTTGATGTCGAGCAGCCGGTCGACGATCTCGGGGAGCTCGCGCACCCGGCCGTTGGCGACGACGACCGACACCAGGGAGCTGGTGAGGGGCGTGGCCTTGCCGGCGAGGAGGTCCTCGACGATCTGCTGGCGGCGCTCGACCGGCAGGTGCGGGTCGGAGAGAGCCTGACGGAGCTCCTCGTTGCCCTCGAGCACCCGGGAGAACCGGAACAGCTCGTCGGTGACCTCGTTGGCGCCACCCTCGGCCTTGAGCAGGGTGAAGAAGGCGTCGGCGTAGAGATTGCTGCGATCGCTCATGAGCTGGCACCCACCCCGTTGATGTAGTTCTCGATGAGCTCGTTCTGGGTGGCGTCGTCGAGGCTGTTGGCCACGACGGCCTCGGCGGCCCCGAGGGCGAGCACACCGATCTCGGCCTGCAGGTCGCCGGTGGCCTGGGCCTTGGCGGCCTCGACGTCGGCGCCGCCGCGGGTGCGCAGGTCGGCGGCGTCGGTGGTGGCCCGCTCGATGATCTGTGCCTTCACGGTGTCGGCGGTCTCACGGCCCTCGACGAGGATGCGCTGGCGCTCGGCCTCGGCGTTGGCGATGTCGGACTCGACGGCGGCGAGCTTGGCCTCGGCCTCCGTGCGGGCGGCCTCGGCGCTGTCGAGCTCGTTCTCGATGCGCTCGATGCGGCCGAACCACATGGCCTTGGCCGGTGCGAGGCCCTTCCAGAAGAAGAGGGCGACGATGCACAGGAAGGAGATCGAGCCCCAGATGACCTCGTTGATGTCACCCGGGAGGAGGAAGCTGTTGGGTGCCTCCGAGGCGAGGATGATGGCGTTCATTCAGGTCTCCTCTGCCGGTCAGTTCTGCGAGCCGGCACGGTTGACGTAGTCCTCGACCAGCTGGGTCTGCGCCGAGCGGTCGATCGGCTTCTGGACGACTGCCTCGGCGGCACCGACGGCGATGTCGGCGATGCTGCCGGTGAGCTCCGAGCGGGCCTGGGCCTTGGCCTCGGCGATCTCGGTGGCGGCGGCGGCCTTCTGGGCGGCGACCTCGGCCTCGGCGGCACCGATCTGGGTGCGGCGCTCGGCGTCGCCCTCGGACCGGGCCTGCTCGATGAGGGCGACGGCCTCGGCGCGGGCGCCGGCCAGCTCGGCCTCGTACTGCTCGAGCTTGGTGATGCGGGAGGTCTCCGCGGCCTCGGCGGCGGCGAGGTCGTCACGGACCTTGTCGGCCCGCTCGGCGAAGACCTTCATGATCGGAGGCAACAGGACGTACTTCATGAGCGCCCAGAGCACCATGAACAGCACGAACGCCCAGAACATCTCGTTCAGGGTCGGCAGGATGGGGTTCTTGACCTCTTTGGTGGCTTCGGCCACGTCGGTCGACGCGGTTTCGGCCAGGACCGTGATCAGAGCGAGCACTCTGGGCTCCTTGAAGCGTGCGGCGGTGTCAGGGGTGCGGTCAGGGACGCTGTCGGGCGGGAGAGCCACCCACCCCTGCCGGAGCAGGGGTGGGTGTCTGCGACACCCGACAGGAGGATCAGACGAACTTCAGGAGGATGAAGACGACGAAGCCGATGAGGGCGAGGGCCTCGGTGAAGGCGATGCCGAGGAACATGGTGGTGCGCACCATGCCGGCGGCCTCGGGCTGACGGGCCATGGCCTGGACCGACTGGCCGACGAGGTAGCCGATGCCGATGCCCGGGCCGAGCGTGGCGAGGCCGTAGGCGAGGCCGGCCTGGCCGGCGGCGGCGATGCTCTTCTGATCGGCGGCGGGAAGCTGCTCGGCAGCGATCTGGGCGAGGATGCTCATTGGTCGTTGCTCTCCTGTTGTGGGTGTTGCGCCCCCGGCTCCCCAGGGACGACATCGGGGCGGAGGAGCGGGTGCTCCTCCGGCGGTCTCAGTGCTCGGCGTGCATCGAGCTGCCGATGTACACGGCAGCGAGGATCGTGAAGATGTAGGCCTGCAGGAAGGCCACCATGATCTCGAAGCCGGTGAGGCCGACGAGCATGGCGAACGAGAACGGCAGGACCAGCAGCAGCAGGCTGGCCGAGAACAGCGTGATGCACAGCACGCTGAAGGTCACGAGGAGGATGTGGCCGGCGAGCATGTTGGCGAAGAGTCGGACGGCCAGGGAGAAGGGCCGCACGATGAACACCGACAGGATCTCGATGGGGACCACGACCAGCAGCAGCGGGCCGGGCACACCGGGGGGCGCCACCGCGTTCCAGAAGTACTTGGCGCCCTGGTGACGGATGCCGACGGCGATGAACATCACCCAGGTGATGAGGGCGAGCACCGCCGGGCCGGCCATGCGGGCGTTGGCCGGCATGTGGAAGAACGGGATGACCTCGAAGAGGTTGGTGATGAGGATGAAGAAGAACAGGCTCACCAGGTAGGGCAGGTAGCGCAGCCCGTCCGGACCGATGGTCTCGTTGATGATGCCGTCGCGGATGAACGCCACCGCCGACTCGGCCAGGTTGCGGAACCCACGGGGCACGAGGCCCTTGCCCCTGCGGGCCAGCAGGAACAGCAGCGTCGTGGCCACGACGGCGATCAGGTTGATCAGGGCGATCTTGTTGAACCCGTACCAGGAGCCCTCGGGGCCGAAGGCGTTCGGCCACTCGACGAGGTTCTCGATGGGCGGGAACTCGAGTCCGAAGATCACTTGGAGGTCGACTCCTTGGAGGCGGCGGTGGGCGGGTGCGCCGGGTAGGCGAGGGACAGGGAGACGTACTTCATCTCCCACAGGAGGAGGCCGAGGTGGGTGGCGATGATCGTGATGCCCATCGGCACCAGTTCCACCCATGCGGCGTCCTTGACCAGCCAGATGGCCAGGAAGATCAGCGTGAGCCTGATCAGGTAGCCGAACAGGGCGGCACCCATCAGGAAGGCCGGGGAGATGCGCCCGGCATAGGAGAGCAGCGCCGCGGCCAGCACGAAGTTGGCCACGACGATGGCCAGCCCGTAGGCGGTGGAGAAGGCACCGTCGAGGCCCCAGATGAGCCCGAAGACGAGGATCAGCACCGGGCCGACCATGGCGGCCTTCTTGACGAGGTCCTTGGCGATGACGGTCTCGGGCGAGACCTCGGTGGAGAGGTCGAGCTCGTTGAAGGCGTGGTTCGGGATCACTTGGCCCACGGTCCGTTCGCCTCGTGCTGCTCCATCTCGGAGCGGTACTGGAAGTAGATCTTGGTGACCGCCCCGACGAGGCCGAGCACCGCGAACACGATGGTGAACAGCGGAAGCGTGCCGAGCAGCTTGTCGATGCCGAACCCGATCAGCGCGAGCAGAAACGGCGAGAAGGCGAGCTCGTAGCCGCCCGTCGTCCGGTGCATCTCCTGAGTGAGTTCGCGCCGTTGCGA
The DNA here is from genome assembly GCA_963702555.1 of uncultured Actinomycetes bacterium. Taxonomy (GTDB): domain Bacteria; phylum Actinomycetota; class Acidimicrobiia; order Acidimicrobiales; family Acidimicrobilacustridaceae; genus CAMFLJ01. The sequence goes on along the minus strand of CAVPCW010000010.1, from coordinate 116,779 downwards.
AACGCTCATCGCGTGACCTGTCGTGTCGAGCTGCCTTCGGGGACCCCAACCCACGCGGGGAGGCCCTGCCGAGTGGCAGAGGATCCACCACGGCGATGCCGTGACTTTGTGAAGCAGTTCCCAAACTACGCGAGAGCGTGAAGAGCCCGCAAATCTTGCCGGTGACCCGGGACTACCCCTCACCGCCCGCCGGCGAGGGGCCGGGAGGGCGGTGCGAGACCGGGCCGACGACCGGAGGCTCCGGCGGCGTCTCCCCTTCATCATCGCCCAAGTCGGCCTCGTCGCGCTTGGTGCGCAGACCCGGGTGCAGGAACATGTAGAGCAGCAGCAGGATCGCGGCGATGCCGAACGGCACCACGCCGTCGCCCGAGCCGCTGTAGATCGGGTAGAGCACGAAGCCCGACAGCAGCGCGGTCCACGCCCACAGGATGAACACGCTGCGCCGGTGGCCGTGGCCCAGGCGCATGAGTCGGTGGTGCAGGTGGCCCTTGTCGGCCTGCGAGATGCCCGAGCGGTTGCGCGCCCTGCGGATGATGGCGAAGAGCGTGTCGACGATGGGCACGCCGAGGATCACGACCGGGATGAGGATCGGGGCGAAGAAGAAGAACGAGCTGCCCGAGAAGCTGCGGTCGGTGCGGCCACCGACGACCATCGTCGACGCGGCCATCAACAACCCGAGCAGGAGCGCGCCGCCGTCGCCCATGAAGATGCGGGCCGGGTGGATGTTGTGGGGCAGGAAGCCGAGGCAGGCGCCGAGGGTGACCACCGCGATGAGCGCGCCGATGTTGCCCGGGGCGAGCAGGCCCTCGTTGCCGAGCTCGATCGAGTAGAGGAAGAACGCTCCCGCGGCGATGGCGACGATGCCGCCGGCCAGGCCGTCGAGGCCGTCGATCAGGTTGATGGCGTTGGCCATGCCCACGACCCACAGCACCGACAGCAGGTACGACCAGTCGCTCGAGAGCACGAACACGCCGAGGAACGGCACGCGGAACACGAGCATCGACACGCCGGAGATCACCAGGATGCTGGCGGCCAGCACGATGCCGGCGATCTTGGCGGGCGCCGACACCTCCCGCAGGTCGTCGATGACACCGACGGCGACGATCACGATGGCGGCGAGCACCAGGCCGAGCGGCTCGGTGTTGCCCTCGAAGACCTGGTCGAAGGCGCCCATCGCCCAGGCCACGCCCATGCCGGCGAGCAACCCGACGAGCATGCCGATCCCGCCGAGGGTGGCGGTGGGCCGCTTGTGCACCCGGCGCTCATCGGGCTTGACCACCGCACCGACCCGGAAGGCCACGCGCCGCACCACGAACATGGACGCGAACGTGACGACCGTGACGACGGCCAGGACGACCCCGTAGGCGCCGAGGCTCGGCACGGTCGTGTTCGCCCCCGCTACGCGTACGGCGTGAACTTGGAGCAGAGCGTGGCGACGTCGTCGCGCACCGACGCCAGCTCGGCCGCATCGGTGCGGCTCCGGAGCGCCCGGGCGATCAGCGAGGCGATCTCGCCCATCTCCGGCTCGGTCATCCCCTGGGTCGTGACCGCCGGGGTGCCGATGCGCACGCCGCTGGTGACGAACGGCGAGCGGGGGTCGTCGGGGATCGTGTTCTTGTTGAGCGTGATGCCGGCCTCGTCGAGCACCGCCTGGGCCTCCTTGCCGGTGAGATCGGCGTCGAAGGCACGCAGGTCGACGAGCAGCAGGTGGTTGTCGGTACCACCCGAGACGAGGCGGAAGCCCTCCCCCGCCAGCGCCCCGGCGAGAGCGGCGGCGTTGCGCACGATCTGGGCGGCGTAGTCCTTGAACTCCGGCTGCGAGGCCTCACGGAACGCCACGGCCTTGGCCGCGACCACGTGCTCGAGCGGACCGCCCTGCAGACCCGGGAAGATGGCCTTGTCGATGGCCGCCCCGAACTCGGCCTTGGCGAGGATGCAGCCACCACGGGGGCCCCTGAGGGTCTTGTGGGTGGTGAAGGTGACGACGTCGGCGTGGGGCACCGGGTTGGGATGCGCCCCGCCGGCGATGAGCCCGGCGATGTGGGCGGCGTCGAACATGAACAGTGCCCCGACCTCGTCGGCGATCGAGCGGATGATCTCCGGGTCGATGACACGGGGATAGGCGGTGGCGCCGGCGATGATCATCTTCGGCTGCTCTCGCACCGCGATCTCGCGCATGTTGTCGTAGTCGATGCGCTCGTCGGAGGGCGTGACGCCGTAGGCGACGAAGTCGTAGAAGCGGCCCGAGATGTTGACCGGCGAGCCGTGGGTGAGGTGGCCGCCGTGGTCGAGCGACAGGCCCATGACCTTGTCGCCCTGCTCGAGCAGTGCGAGGTACACGCCGAGGTTGGCGTTGGCGCCCGAGTGGGGCTGCACGTTGGCGTGGTCGGCGCCGAACAGGGCCTTCACCCGGTCGCGGGCGATGTCCTCGATGTCGTCGACGATGAGGTTGCCGCCGTAGTAGCGCTTGCCGGGGTAGCCCTCGGAGTACTTGTTGGTGAGCACCGACCCGGTGGCCCGCATCACCGCCGGCGAGGTGAAGTTCTCGGAGGCGATGAGCTGCAGCGAGGTGTTCTGCCGCTGCTCCTCGGCCTCGATGAGCTCGAACAGCTCGCGATCGTCGTCAGAGGGCCAAGGCATGGTCAGGTCTCCTGGAGAGGGCGGAGGGGGGAGGTCGTGTCGACACCGGCCGGGGTTGCGGCCAGGGTGTCGGCGGCGACGGGGGCGACAGGGGCGAGCAACGCCGCGATCGAGAGAGCGAGCTGCTCGAGCTCGACCGCGGTGCGCTCGTAGCCGGAGCGGGGACCGCCGATGGGGTCGGCGACGTCGTCGGACGCGTCGTTGCCCATGAGCTGCTGAGGGGTGCGGCCGTCGTGCACGCGGTCGAGGAAGGCGGGCAGGGGCTCGCCGGGCCGGCGACCGCCCACGGCGGCGGCGCGGCGCACCAGCTCCTTCGGGGTGAAGGTGCGGGAGAAGGCGTCGGGGGCCATGACCACGATCTCGCGCAGGTGCTCGCGGGCGAGGGGCAGGCACAGGTCGGCGCCCAGCACCAGCTCGGGCGACAAGCGGCGACCGACGTGGCTGCGCAGGTCGTGGCCTCGCTCGGCGCTGACCTCGACCACCTCGCGTACCGCACCCCGACCGTCGGCCATCGTGCCGGCGGAGTGGACGTGGGCGTCGACCCCCCGGGCGCGCAGCGAAGACCCGAGGAAGGCCTCGAGCATGGGCGAGCGGCACATGTTGGCGGTGCAGACAACCAGGACGTCGATGCGCCGAGTGTAGTGACGGCCTCCCACCCCGTTGCCCTCCGGGCCCGACGGTCGCCGGTACGGTCGGCGACCATGCCCTCCGGCCTCGATCCGCGACTGCCCGTCCTCGTCGGGACCGGCCAGCTCACCGTCCGCACCGACCGGGGCGACGCCGCCCTCGAGCCCGCCGGGCTCATGGCCGAGTCCCTGCGCCTCGCCGAGGCCGACAGCGGCGGCCGGGGCCTGCTCGCCGCCGCCGACTCGTTGCGCACCATCAGCGAGCTCTCGTGGCGGTACCGGAACCCGGCGCTCGCGGTGGCCGACCGGATGGGGCTCACCCCGCCGCACCTCGCCACCACCGTCGTGGGCGGGAACCTCGTGGGCGTGGTCGTCGCCCGGGCGGCGGCCCAGATCCAGGCGGGCGAGCTCGACGTCGTGCTCGTGTGTGGCGGCGAGGCCACCCGGACGCGGTCCCGCCTCCGATCCGAGGGGGTCGAGCCCGGCTGGACCGTGCAGGGCGACGACGTCGACCCGCCCGAGTCGATCGGCATCGACCGACCACTCGTGAGCGACGTCGAGAGTGGGCGGGGCGTGCGCCTGCCCGTCCAGGTCTACCCGTTGTTCGAGGTGGCGCTCCGGGCCCGACTCGGCCTCGGGGTCGACGCCCATCGCGCCCGGATCGGGCGACTGTGGTCGGCGTTCTCGGAGGTCGCTGCCACCAACCCCCACGCCTGGATCCAGCAGCCCCTCTCCCCCGCGGAGATCACCGAGCCGGCCTCCGACAACCGGATGATCTCGTTCCCGTACACGAAGCGCCTCTGCTCGAACAACCAGGTCGACCAGGGCTCGGGCCTGATCCTGTGCTCGGTCGCGGCGGCCGAGCGGGCCGGGGTGCCGCGTGACCGCTGGGTGTTCCTCCACGCCGGCACGGAGGCGGTCGACCACTGGAACGTGTCGAACCGCGCCGACCTGTGCTCCTCCCCCGCGCTGCGCCTCGCCGGGCGCGACGCCTTCGCCCTCGCCGGCATCGGCGTCGACGACCTCGCCCACGTCGACCTCTACTCCTGCTTCCCCGCCGCCGTGCAGATCGGGGCGATCGAGCTCGGCCTCGTGCCCGACCCGCTGGCCGACGGCACCGGATGGGGCTCGATAGGGGCGACCCGACCCCTCACCGTCACCGGCGGCATGACCTTCGCCGGCGGCCCCCTCAACGACTACACGAGCCACGGCATCGCCACCATGGCTGGAGTGCTTCGGGCCGAGCCGGGGGCCGTCGGGCTCTGCACGGCCAACGGCGGCTACACCACCGAGCACGCCGTCGTGGTCCTCTCGACCGAGCCTCCCGCCGCCGGGGCGTACCGCCACGCCGAGCCGCAGGCCGAGGTCGACGCCATGCCTCGTGTCGAGCTCGACGACGACTGGACCGGTCCGGTCGAGATCGAGAGCGCGACCGTGGCGTTCGAGCGCGAGGGGCCCACCCACGCGCTCGTCGCGACCCGCACGCCCGAGGGCACGCGGACGTGGGCCCGGTCGACCGACCAGGACTTCCTGGTCGCGGCCCAGACCGAGGAGCTCGTCGGCCGGTCCGGCCAGCGCCTCCCCGACGGCACCGTGGAGCTCGACCTAGACACTCGAACAGCTCATCGGTCCACCCGAACTGGTTGTGGATCTGCACGCTCCAGCGTGCAGATCCACAACCAGTTCGAGAAAGGCAGACGGGAAGGGGCGGATGAACGCTGGTCAGTCGAGCGGGGTGTTGGCCTTCAGCCGGGCGGCGAGCAGCGCCTTCACCCGCTCCTCGGCCTTCGGCATCTCGTGGAGCAGCTCCTGGAAGGACCGGTTGTCGAAGGCGAGCAGGCGCACGGGGGTCTCGGCCACGACGCTGGCGCTGCGGGGGCGGTGCTCGATGAGCGCCATCTCCCCCACCATCGAGCCCGGCCCGAGGGTGACGAGGTGCTCGTCACCGACCCACACACCGGCGTAACCGACCTCGATGACGTAGCACTCCGAGCCGACCCGGCCCTGGTCGATCAGGAGCGCACCTGCCTCGGCCTCGACGTTCTCGGCGAGCTCGGCGACGCGCTCGAGATCGGCGTCGGTGAAGCCCTCGAAGAACGCCAACCCCCGCAGTCGGGCGGCTGCCCCGTCGGCCTTGCTGCGCTTCCCGAACATCTGCCAGCCCCCTGTGTCGACGTGACCCCCGCCTCCGTCCGCGAGGATCGTAGGCGAGCACGTCCCCGCAGCGACTGGAGAAATCGGTGACCGGACAAACGATGGTCTCGGAACTGTTCGACCCGGAGGCCTGGCGCCCGGTTCCCGGGTTCGACGACCTGACCGACATCACGTACCACCGCGCCGTCGACCAGGGCACGGTGCGGGTGGCGTTCGACCGGCCCGAGATCCGCAACGCGTTCCGCCCCCACACCGTCGACGAGCTCTACCGGGTGCTCGACCACGCCCGGCAGACGAGCGACGTCGGGTGCGTGCTGCTCACCGGCAACGGCCCGTCACCCCGCGACGGCGGTTGGGCGTTCTGCTCCGGTGGCGACCAGCGCATCCGGGGCAAGGACGGCTACCGCTACGCCGAGGGCGAGACGGCCGAGACCATCGACCCCGCCCGCAACGGACGGCTCCACATCCTCGAGGTGCAGCGGCTCATCCGCTTCATGCCCAAGGTCGTGATCTGCGTGGTGCCGGGCTGGGCCGCCGGTGGGGGCCACAGCCTGCACGTCGTCTGCGACCTCACCCTCGCCAGCGAGGAGCACGCCCGCTTCAAGCAGACCGACGCCGACGTGGCCAGCTTCGACGGCGGCTTCGGCTCCGCCTACCTGGCCCGCCAGGTGGGTCAGAAGTTCGCCCGGGAGATCTTCTTCCTCGGCCGCACCTACACCGCCGAGGACATGCACCAGATGGGCGCGGTCAACGAGGTCGTCCCCCACGCCGAGCTCGAGACGGTCGCGCTCGAGTGGGGCGCCATGATCAACGGCAAGAGCCCCACCGCCCAGCGGATGCTGAAGTACTCGTTCAACCTGATCGACGACGGGCTCGTCGGCCAGCAGCTCTTCGCCGGCGAGGCCACCCGCCTGGCCTACATGACCGACGAGGCCGAGGAGGGCCGCGACTCCTTCCTCGAGAAGCGGGACCCCGACTGGTCGGCCTTCCCCTGGCACTACTGACCCTGGCACCGCTGACCCTGGCGCTGCTGAGCCACGCGAGGCGGGCTCAGCAGTTGGCGGCGGCGTAGCCGCGGATCGCCTCGATGTCCGCCTGCACCGCAGGCGGGAAGTTCACCGTGTCCTTGCTGGCCGGGTCCGCGGTGATGCTCCCCGATGCGACGTAGGTCCGGAAGGACTCCACCTCGGTGCGGATCGCCGGTGGAGAGACGTCGAGCAGCTCGCCGATGTCGGCCACGTGCTCGGCCGAGCCGACGTACGCCTCCGGCGTGTCGGTGGGCAGCGTCGCGAAGACGGCGCAGAACGCGGCAACGGAGTCGCCGGCCGAGGTGGCGGGGCCCGCGGCGCCGTCGCCCGACGACGAGCCACTCGACCCGCACGAGCCGACGACCGACAACCCGAGACCCACCATCAGGACCGCCGCCATCTTCCGCACGGCGACAGCCTGACACGCCCGCGTCAACGCCGTCGGCCGTCGTGGGTCAGCCGGCCACCACGGCGGCGACACCGGCGAAGGCACACAGCACGCCGGTGATCTGGACGCGCTCCAGGCGCTCGTGGTGGAGCTGTCGGGCGAGCAGCACGGTGGCCACCGGGTAGAGCGAGGCCAGCACCGAGATCACCGCCAGGGGCCCGCTGCGCGACGCCACCGCGAACAGGCCGTTGGCGGTGATGTCGCCGGCGCCGACCGCACCGAGCGGCGCGACGTGCCGGGCCCGTGGGGTGCGCGGCGCCCGGGTGACGAGCACGATCAGCAGGAGCACGCCCACGTAGACGATGCGCTGGCAGAGCAGGGTCGAGACCGAGCTGGTCTCCGAGCCGTAGGCCAGGCCGACGAGCGAGAGCCCGATGAAGAACGCCGCCGCCAGGGCCCACAGGATCGGCCGGTGGCCGCCGGTGCGGAACTCCCGGATGTGGGGTCCGCCGGCGAGGATGATGCCGAGGACCGCGACGACGATGCCGACGATCTGGAGGGTCGAGAGGTCGTCGCCCGACAGCACACCGACCAGCACCGGGATGAGCACCGACGTCGACGAGATGGGGGCCACCACCCCCATCACCCCGGTCGACAGCCCCTGGTAGAGGGCGGTGAGCCCGAGCGCCCCCGCCACCCCGGCGAAGAGGCCCCAGCCCATCGTGGAGACGTCGAACACGAGGTCGCCGCTCACCACCGCCACGATCGCCAGCGCCGGCAGTGCGATCAGCGTCGACCAGAGCATCACCGTCGAGGGCGCCAGCTCCTTCGACGCGTTGGCCCCGACGAAGTCCGCGCTGCCCCAGATCAGCGAGGCGATGAGGGCGAGCGCGACGGGCATGCCGAATCGTAGGCGCGCCGATGACCCACTCCGACCAGGCCCCGGTGCCGTAGGTTCGCGCTCAGGTCGGAGCCCGTTTCGGCCGACGGAGAGAGTCATGGCGTCGGTGCGTTGCCCCGGATGTGGGGCCAAGAACCAGGAGGAAGCGCTGAAGTGCCGCATCTGCGGCTACGACCTGCGCGGCCACTCCGAGCTGCCGATGAGCCAGCCCAAGGCCGGGTCCGAAGCCATGAAGAGCGGGAGCCTGAAGGGCGTGTTCGCCCTCGCCGTGCTGGCGGTGCTCGGCATCGTCCTGGCCGGCGTCCTGCTCGGGATCCTGCCGGGCGGCGACGTGCTCACCAACCTGCGCAACAAGATCCCGGCCATCGCCACCCAGAGCGCCGACGGCTGGGAGGAGTTCGTGCAGGCCGACGCCCGCTTCAGCGCCACGATGCCCGTCGACCGCACCGAGTCACAGGTGCCGTTCCAGTGGAGCACCACCGGCACCATCGACCAGTGGGTGAGCACCCTCGGTCCCGACGATGACCCCGACACCACCCTCAGCGTGCAGTGGGCCCCGGTGGCCACGCCCGAGGGCGAGAACACGACCGCGTCGATGACGTCGCTGTCGATCGCCTGGGCGGAGTCGCTCGGAGGGACGGTCGACACCACCGAGGAGACCAGCTTCCAGGGCTACCCCGCGGTGCTCGTGAGCGTGACCGGGATGCGTGCACCCAACGGCGACGCCGCCACCGCCCGGGCGCTGTTCGTCCGCCGACGTGAGCAGCAGTTCGTGATCATCTCGAACTCGGTCTACAAGGACCACCCGCAGTTCGACCGCCTGGTCAACGGCTTCACCCTGCTCTAGGCGGGCGACCAGCCGGGCTCTGGGCCGGGAGACGGGCCACGACCGCGCGCTGGCGGCCGGCGAGGTCCGAGCGCACCTCGGCGTCCGCGAAGCCGTGGGCGAGCGCCATGGCAGCGACGTCGTCGGCCTGGGTCGGCGCCAGCTCGACGACGAGTGCGCCGCCCGGGGCGAGCCACCTCGGCGCCTCGGCCACCAGCACCCGCAGGTCGTCGAGCCCGTCGACGCCGGCGAACAGCGCGGTCGACGGCTCCCAGTCGCGGACGACCGGCGGCAGGTCGTCGCCGGTCGCGACGTACGGCGGGTTGGAGACCACCACGTCGACCGCACCGGCGAGCTCGGCGGGCAGGGCGGCGAACCACTCCCCCTCGGCGATGCGCACCCGGGTGGCGGCCCGGCCGAGACCGACCGTGTTGGCGCGGGCGACGGCGAGCGCGTCGGCCGATGCGTCGGTGAGCCACACGTCGACCCGCTCGCGCTCCGCTGCGATGGCGAGCCCGATCGCCCCCGAACCGGTGCCCAGGTCGACGGCGGTGAGCACCCGACCGGCGGCCTCGGCGAGTGGGCGCAGGCGGTCGAGCTCGTCGAGGGCGAGGCCGGCGACGACCTCGGTCTCGGGGCGCGGGATCAGCACCCGGCGGTCGACGAGCAGGTCGAGCGTGCGGAAGCCCCAGCGACCCACGACGTACTGGAGGGGCTCACCCGTGAGGCGCCGCTCGATCATGAGGTCGAAGAAGTGCACGCCCCGCTCGGTGGCGGCGTCGTCGAGGCCCAGCACGTACTCGGCGCCCTCGTTGCCCGAGGCCCGCTCGACGATGCGACGGGCCTCGATGCCGGCCGAGCCGGGGTCGGCGACGCCGGCCTCGGCGATCCGGCGTTCGGCCTCCGCGGCGAGCATCCGCCACGAGACCGCGCCGGCAGGGAGGTCGGGCGGGGTCATCCGATCAGGAGGCGTCGTCGCCGAGCTGCCGCCGCCGCTCGTCGGCGACGAGGGCGTCGACGACCTCGTCGAGGTCGCCGGCCAGCACCTTGTCGAGCTTGTAGATCGTCAGCCCGATGCGGTGATCGGTGACCCGGTTCTCCTTGAAGTTGTACGTACGGATCTTCTCGGAGCGGCCACCACCGCCGGTCTGGGCCTTGCGGGCGCCGGAGGCCTCGGCCGCCTTCCGCTCCTGCTCGGCCTGGAGCAGCCGGCTGCGCAGCACGCGCAGGGCCTTCTCCCGGTTCTGGATCTGGCTCTTCTCGTCCTGCATCGCCACCACCACGCCGGTGGGCAGGTGGGTGATGCGCACGGCGGAGTCGGTGGTGTTGACCGACTGCCCGCCGGGTCCCGACGAGCGGTAGACGTCGATGCGCAGGTCGTTCGGGGCGATCTGGATGTCGACCTCGTCGGCCTCGGGCAGCACCGTGACGGTGGCCGACGAGGTGTGGATGCGGCCCTGGCTCTCGGTGATGGGCACCCGTTGCACCCGATGGACGCCGCCCTCGTGCTTCATGCGGCTCCACACCCGGTCGCCGAGCAGACGGAACGTGATGTCGCTGTAGCCACCCATGTCGGACTGCTGGGCGTCCATGACCTCGAGCTTCCAGCTCATGTTGCCCGAGTAGCCCTTGTACATCTCGAAGAGGTCGCGGGCGAAGAGGTTGGCCTCCTCGCCGCCCTCGGCGCCGCGGATCTCGACGATGACGTTGCGGTCGTCGTTGGGGTCCTTGGGGAGCAGGAGGACCTTGATCTCCTCGTCGAGGCGGGCGATGGCGGCCTCGGCGGTGTCGATCTCGGCCCGCAGCATCTCGCGGTCCTCGGCGTCGGCCTCGGTGTACATCTCCCGGGCGGCGGCCAGGTCGTCGGTGGACTCCTGGAGCTGCTGGAGGCGGCTGACGAGATCACCGAGGTCGCGGTAGCGGCGGCTCAGCTCGGTGTAGCGCGGCTGGTCGGCGATGATCGCGGGATCGGCGAGCGACCGCTCGACCTCCGCGTGCTCGCGCTCCAGGTCGGGGAGGCGCTCGAGCATGCTCACGGGGTCTCGCTCTCGGTCGGGGCCCGCCAGTCGCCGGGCACCGCCACCACGTCGGCCGGATCGACCAGGGTGGCGGCGAGGCGTCGGGTGACGGGGTGGTCGTCGCGCTCGGGGACCACGATCACCAGGCGGGCCTGGGGGTCGAGGGCGAGACGGGCGTCGGCCCCCGCCGGCACGACGTCGAGGTCGATGCCGACGGAGCAGGCGACCACCACGGTACGGCCATCGGGGTCGGCGCCGACGGCGATCGACGCACCGACGTCCTTCACGCTGTCGCGGCGGATGGTGGGCTCCGCCGGGCGGAGCTCGCCGAGCCCGAGCAGCGAGGGGTCGGACATGACCCGCCACCGCAGCCAGCCCTCGGGGGCCAGGCGGTGCAGGGCGTGGGTCTCGGCGTCGTGACGGCGCCAGGTGTCGACGCTGTCGACCACGGACGCGAGCGCCGCCGGCGTGGGCAGGTTGCCGTGGACCATGGCGAAGGCCTCGCGGTCGTGGCGGCCCACGCCGACCTCGACCCGGGCGACGCCCTCGTCGTCGACCTCGACCCGGGCGACCTCGAGGCCGCGGATCTCGCCGCGGATCTCACCGTGCTCGACCGTGACCTCGACGCCGGCGTCGAGCAGCAGCCCGATCAGCTCGCGGGCGACCGACGGCGGCTCGACCGGCGCGGGGAACGGCGCCGGCTCGACGAGCGCCAGGGCCCGGCCCTCGGCCCGCCACACCCTGGGCGACCCGGCGAAGGCGGTGGCCCGACGGGCGAGCAGGCCCGCGGCGTCGGGATCGTCGACGACGACGTTGAGCTGGTCGACAGCCTCACGGTCGCCCCAGATCAGGGCGCGACCGAGCCCCCGTTCGGGTCGCTCGTCGAGCAGGACCCATCCGGACGTTGCGGCGCGCACGGTGGCACCGCCGGGGAACGTGCCTGGTCGCAACTCGACATCGTCCGCGGAGGGATCGATGCCGAGGTGATCGGCGACAAGGACGCGCGCCTTGGCGGCGAGCAACCGCGAGCGCTGCTCGGGATCGAGAGAGACGGCAGACCCTTTGGGGCGGCTGACGGAAGTACGGCTACTTGCCGCGCTTGCCGTACCGCTTCTCGAACTTCTCGATGCGGCCACCCGTGTCGACCAGCTTCTGCTTGCCGGTGTAGAAGGGATGGCACTCGTTGCAGAGCTCGGACGTGAGCTCGGACTGCGTCGAGCGGGTGGTGAACGTGTTGCCGCACGAGCAGCGAACCGTCGCCTCGACGTACTCGGGATGGATGTCGGCCTTCATGGCTGCGCTCCAGTGGAAAACAAGGGGACCGTCAAGTGTGCCGGGAACTGCCCGGAATCGCAATCCGGCGCCGGTGCCATGTGGCACCGGGCCGGCTCGGCGAGATCAGCCCTTGGCGATCTCGGCCAGGAACTCGTCGTTGGTGCGGAAGCTGCCGAGGCGGTCGATGAGCATCTCGAGGCCTGCCGCACCGCTGCCACTGTCGGAGGCCATGCCCGAGAGGACCCGGCGCAGCTTCCAGACCAGCTGGAGCTGCTTGCGGTCGAACAGCAGCTCCTCGTGGCGGGTGGAAGAGGCGTCGACGTCGATCGCGGGGTACACGCGGCGCTCGGCCATGCGGCGGTCGAGGCGGAGCTCCATGTTCCCCGTGCCCTTGAACTCCTCGAAGATGACCTCGTCCATCTTCGAGCCGGTCTCGACCAGGGCGGAGGCGAGGATGGTGAGCGAGCCACCCTCCTCGACGTTGCGGGCGGCGCCGAAGAACTTCTTCGGCGGGTAGAGGGCGCCGGTGTCGATGCCGCCGGACATGACCCGGCCACCCTGCGGGGCCGCCAGGTTGTAGGCCCGGGCGAGGCGGGTGATGCCGTCGAGGATGACCACGACGTCCCTGCCGTCCTCGACCAGGCGCTTGGCCCGCTCGATGACCAGCTCGGCGATGGCGGTGTGCTCCTCGGCCGGGTGGTCGAAGGTCGAGGCCACGACGTCGCCGCTGATGGAGCGACGCATGTCGGTGACCTCCTCGGGGCGCTCGTCGACGAGCAGCACGATGAGGTGGACCTCGGGGTTGTTCTTCTCGATCGACGCCGCGATCTGCTTCATGATCGTGGTCTTGCCCGCCTTGGGCGGCGACACGATGAGGCCGCGCTGACCCTTGCCGATGGGGGCGATGAGGTCGACGATCCGGGCGGTCATGTTGTACGGCTCGTCGCGGCTCGACAGGTGCAGGCGCTCGTCGGGGAACAACGGGGTGAGGTCCTCGAAGCGACGGCGGGCCCGCGCCTGCTCGGGATCGACGCCGTTGACCGAGTCGATGCGCAGCAGCGCCGGGTTCTTCTCGTTGCGGCTGGCGGGGCGGCTGGCGCCGGTGATGAGGTCGCCGCGGCGGAGGGAGAACTGGCGGGTCTGCTTGACCGAGACGTAGACGTCGTCGCGACTCGGGAGGTAGCCCTTGACCCGGATGAAGCCGTAGCCCTCGTCGCGCAGGTCGAGGATGCCCTCGACCTCGACGGGTTCGCCGTTGAACGGCTCGTCGGGGCGCTCGCCCCCACCCGCGGGCCGATCGCCACGGTCGCGGCCCCGGCGGCGGCGACGACGACCGCCGCCCTCACCCTGCTCACCGTCGGCGTCGTTGCGCTCGTCACCCTGGGAGCCCTCGCCCCGGCCGCTCCGGGGCTCGCGCTCGGCGCGTTCGGGGCCCCGGTCGGCGTCGGCATCGGTGTCGGTGTCACCGTCGTCGGCCGCATCGGCGGAGGCCGAGTCGTCGGCGGCGTCGACGGCCGGCTCGGCCGGGCCGTCGGTGCCGGGCTCGTCGCCCTGCTCCTGGGCGGCACCACCTCGGCCCCGACGCGACCGCGGCTTGCGGGCGGGCGCCTCGGGTGCGTCGCCGGCGTCGGCCGTCGGGCCCTCGGCGTCGTCTGTGGCGGTGGCGGTGGCGTCGGTGGTCGCGGCCGGATCGGCCTCGGTGTCGGACGGGGCCGCCTCGGCGGCGTCGTCGCCGCCGGAGGACGTGACCCCGGTGAGGTCGAGGATCAGGCTGACGATGTCGGCCTTCTTGGCGCGGGAGGCGGGCTTGCCGCCGAGGGCGGTGGCGATCGCCACCAGCTCGTCGCGGTCCTTGGCCTCGAGGGCGGAGCGTTCCAGTTCGGACATGTCGGTCGTCCTCGTCGTGTGGCGGCCGACGGGCGCAGGACGCACACGGCCGGTGACCACGGTTGTGGGAAAGGGGGTCGTGGCCGGGGCACAGAGCCGGGCCGGTCCGCCGGACGGCGGGGAGAGGCACCCGGGCCCGGCTGCGTGGACGCGGCCGGCGGGCGACTCCCGAAGCGTAGGTGTCCCGCCAGGGGTGGGCAACCGCCCCGAAGCGGGATGCACGAAAGAAAATTCTCGTGATCCGGAATGCGGGATGGCTTCGGACGTTTAGTACTAATGCCCGACGGCCCGAACGGGGTCTCGGCACGACACAAGGGAGACACCTGTGAGCACGACCGTCCGACGACCTCTGGTCGCCTTCATGGCGCTGGCCGCCGCCCTGGCGCTGATGGTGCCGCTCTTCGCCGGCCGAGCCGGCGCTGCCGACAGCAGCGTCTACATCGTCCACGGCATCCCCGGCGTCGCCGTCGACGTCTACGCCGGTGGCACCGACCCCGCGAACAAGGCCCTCACCGACTTCCAGTACGGCGACGTGGCCGGCCCGCTTACCCTCCCCGCCGGCTCGCTGCCCGTCATCGTCGTCGCCACCGGTGACGACCCGACCGTGCCCGGCAACCAGGTGATCAACCAGACCCTCGACGTCCCGAGCGGTGCCAACCTCTCCGTCATCGCCGACCTCAGCACCGGCAGTCCGGCCCTGACGCCCTTCGAGAACGACCTCAGCGCCGTCCCCGAGGGCTCCTCCCGGGTCACCGTCCGCCACGCGGCCGACGCTCCTCCGGTGAACGTCCTCGTCAACGGCACCGTCGCCATCGCCAACCTCGCCCCCGGCGCCCAGGCCTCGGCCGTGCTCCCGGCCGGCACCTACGACGTCCAGGTCCAGCTGACCGACGGCACCCCGCTCCCGGCGCTCTCGCCCGGCAGCGTCGCCATCCCGGCTGCCAAGAACGTCATCGTCTACGCCACGGGCTCCGCCTCCAACCAGTCCTTCCCGCTGGGCCTCGTCCAGCAGGTGATCGACGTGCCCACCACGCCGGCCACCACCCCGACCACGGCTCCCGCCGCGGCCGCCGGTGTCGCCGCCAACCCGGCCATGACCGGCTGAGCGATCCCGCTCCGCTCAGCTGCACAGCAGGAGCCCGCTCCCCACTCGGGGGGCGGGCTCTCGCCGTTTCAGGCCAGGCCCAGCTCGACCATCACCGCGTGGTCCGGGCGACGGCCCCGGGCCAGGGGCCCCTTCGCCCCGTGGATCGAGTAGTGCTCACCGGACTCGCGGTCGGTGAGGGTGACGAAGAACGAGGCGCCCAGATGCCGCACCTCGGTGTCGAGCCGGGCCCGGTCGAAACGGCGGATCTCCGGGCCCGCGGCCTCGCCGTCCCAGTCGAGCAGGTGCACCGCGTCGGCGGTCACCGCCACCACGAGGGGGACGGTCTCGCCCCGCGCCGACGCCGTCTCCTCGGCGGCGAGACGACCGCCCACCGCAGCGCCGAGACCGGCGCCGACGGCGGAGTCGGTCGCAACCGACGCGCCCGTCGCCCCGACCATGCCGCCCACGGCGTAGGCGGCCGAGAGACCGGCCCACGAGAAGATCCCGGCGGCGACGACGGGCTCACCGTCGAGGGCGGCAGTGGCCGCGGCCGAGAGAAACGCCTCGTCGTTGTAGTGCGTGTAGCCGTATCCCACCGGGGCTCCTGTCGTCGGGGGTGCCAAGAGGCACCGGAGGATGACATCGGCACGGCCGGGGGCGGACTTCAGCCCCCGAGCGGGATCAGCGGACGCTGACGAGGCGGGCCATCAGCTCGTGGCCCGGGACCAGGTCGAGGTCGGCCACGCCGGCCTCGGTGTAGACGCCGCCCGGGCCGTCGACCTGGGAGTCGACCAGCAGGTAGGGCACCGGATCGGAGGTGTGGGTGCGGATGCCCAACGGCGTGGCGTGGTCGGGCAGCAACAGCATCCGCCACGGGCCCAGCCGGTCGAGGCCCTCGACCAGGCCGGCGAGGATGCGTCGGTCCCAGTTCTCGAGCGCCTTGACCTTCTCCTCGACGTTGCCGGCGTGACCGGCCTCGTCGGTGGCCTCGACGTGGACGATGAAGAGGTCGGCGCCGTCGGCGAGGGCGCCGAGGGCGAC
Organism: uncultured Actinomycetes bacterium; assembly: GCA_963702555.1. GTDB lineage: Bacteria > Actinomycetota > Acidimicrobiia > Acidimicrobiales > Acidimicrobilacustridaceae > CAMFLJ01. The sequence goes on along the minus strand of CAVPCW010000010.1, from coordinate 100,908 downwards.
GTCGCGCTTGCCCTCGTAGTCGGTGTCGTACCAGCCGGTGGCGGTCTCGAGGTCGACGACCTCGATACCCGTGAGCACGCCGAGGCCGCGGACCAGGTCGACGGCGGTGACCAGACCGGCGTCGAGCCCGTAGGCCTCCTCGAAGCTCTGCATCTGGGGCTGGAAGCCCTGGCCCCACAGCCAGATCTGGGTGGCGGCGAGGTCGCTGTCGGCGAGCACCTCGCGGGAGGCGTCCATCAGGCGCTGCAGCTTCGAGGCGGCGGCGCCGGTGGGCCACACCGCGGGCTTGCCGGTGAGGTCGTGCGGCGGGGTGCAGTCGGCCTCGGCCCAGTCGGCCGGGGCCACCAGGATGTGGCGGTACTGCACGCCGGGGTGGAACTCGAGGCCGTCGCCGCCGAGCGCGGCGTCGAGGGCCTTGATGACCTCGGCGGCGGCATCGGTGGAGGGATGGCCCCCGGCGAAGTCGACCATGGTGCCGTCGGCGCCCACGGTGACGAGGTTGCACCGGTACGCGACCTGGTCGGGCCGCAGCTTCAGGCCGAGCGCAGCCGCCTCGATCGGGGCCCGGCCGGTGTGGAAGCGGGCGGGGTCGTAGCCGAAGATGGACATGTTGCCGACGTCGGAGCCGGGCGGGAGCCCCGGGGGGATCACCCCGGCACGGCCGAGCTCGGCGCGAGCAGCCAGCGCGTCGAGGGTGGGGGTGGACGCCGCCTCCAGCGGCGTGCGGCCACCCAGCTCGGGCACGGGCTCGTCGGCACAGCCGTCGGGGACGCAGACCACGTACTTCATGGGCCGATTCTGGCCCAACTCGGGGGGCGCGCGTTCAGCCGGGTGCGTCGAGGGTGGATTCGATGCGGCCGCGGACGACCTCGTAGTCGTTGGCGACGGTCTCGAACCGTTCCTCGCGCTCGAACAGGTCGGCGAGGTGGGCCGGCAGGGGCGGGCGCACCCCGGTGGCTGCTTCGACCGCGTCGGGGAACTTGGCCGGATGGGCCGTGGAGAGCACGACCATCGGCACACGGGCGTCGGCCCGGGCCTCGCGCGCCGCGGCGAGGCCCACCGCGGTGTGCGGGTCGATGAGCATCCCGGTGCGCTCGTAGAGGTCCCTGATGGTGGCCGAGGTGCTCTCGTCGTCGACCCGGCCGGCGGACCAGTGCTCGGCGAGGAGATCGAGGCGGCCGCTGTCGACCGAGACCGTGCCCTCGGCCCGGAAGCGGGCCATGAGCTCGGCGATGGCGTCGCCGTCGCGGCCGTAGAGCTCGAACAGGAGGCGCTCGAGGTTCGACGAGACCTGGATGTCCATGCTCGGGCTGAGCGTCGGGTGGACTTCGCCGATCGTCATCGTCCCGGTGGTGAGGAACCGGGTGAGGATGTCGTTGCGGTTGGAGGCCACGACGAACTGCGAGATCGGGGTGCCCATGCGCTGGGCGCCGTAGCCGGCGAACACGTTGCCGAAGTTGCCGGTGGGCACCGAGAAGGCGACGGGGTGCCCCTCTCCCCCACCGAGGCGCGCGGAGCTGGTGACGTAGTAGACGATCTGTGCCATCACCCGGGCCCAGTTGATGCTGTTCACCGCGGAGAGGTGGCGGCGGTCCCGGAAGCCGTCGTCGGCGAAGAGCGCCTTCACGAGGTCCTGGCAGTCGTCGAACGTGCCCTCGACGGCGATGTTGTGGACGTTGGGGGCGTCGACGGTGGTCATCTGCCGGCGCTGCACCTCGGAGACGCGACCGGCCGGATGGAGGATGAACACGTCGACCGAGGCGCGGTCGCGGAGAGCCTCGATGGCGGCCGACCCGGTGTCGCCCGACGTGGCCCCGACGACGGTGACCCGCTCGCCCCGGCGGGTGAGCTCGTGGTCGAACAGGCGCCCGACGAGCTGCAGGGCGATGTCCTTGAAGGCGAGGGTGGGGCCGTGGAAGATCTCGGCCAGCCACATGCCGTCACCGAGGTCGGTGAGGGGCACGACGTCGGGCGAGTCGAACGTGGCGTAGGAGTCGGCGACGATCGAGGCGAAGGTGTCGCGGTCGAGCGCGCCCTCGACGAAGGGCCACATGACCTCGGTGGCGACCTCGGCGTAGCTCATCGTGGCGAAGCGACCGAGGGTGCCGACGGTGAGCGACGGCCACTCGGACGGCACGTAGAGGCCGCCGTCGCGGGCGAGCCCGGCGAGCAGGACGTCGGCGAAGCCCAGCTCGGGCGCCGAGCCGCGGGTGCTGACATAGGTGAGCCGGCTCACGACTCGGCCTCCTCGGAGGTGAGCACCTGGATCACGCTGCCGACCTGGTGCACGACCTCGAGGCCGCGCAGCGCGGCGAGGGTGGCCCGCAGGTCGCGCTCGACGGCCAGGTGGGTGATGAACTCGATGCGGGCCCGGCCCTCGTCGGCCCCGCCCTCCTGCTCCATCGAGGCGATCGACACGCCGTGCTCGCCGAACACGCCGGCGACCGCGGCCAGCACGCCGGGGCGGTCGGCCGCCTGGATGCTGACGTAGTAGGCCGACGACGACTGCTCGGCGGGACGGATGCGGGCCGGGGCGAGACGGCCGATCGAGGCGTGGGCGCCGCTGTTGAGGTTGACGGCGGCGTCGATGAGGTCGCCGAGCACGGCGCTGGCGGTGGGATCGCCGCCCGCACCGCGGCCGTAGAACATGAGGTCGCCGACGGCGTCGCCCTGGACGAACACGGCGTTGAAGCTCTCGCGCACGGAGGCGAGCGGGTGGGTCTCGGGCACGAGCACCGGGTTGACCCGCACGCCGATCTCGGGCCCGTCGGCGCCGTCGACCAGCTCGGCCAGGGCCAGCAGCTTCACCACGAATCCGTGGCGGCCGGCGAAGGCGATGTCGGCGGCGGTGATGCCGCTGATGCCCTCGGCGACCACGTCGTCGGCGGTGACGTCGGCGCCGAAGGCGATGGACGCCACGATGGCGATCTTGGCGGCCGCGTCGAGGCCCTCGACGTCGGCGGTGGGGTCGGCCTCGGCGAACCCCAGCGCCTGGGCCTCGGCCAGGGCGTCGGCGTAGTCGGCACCCGACTCGGTCATGCGCGTGAGGATGAAGTTGGTGGTGCCGTTGACGATGCCGAGCACCCGGTGCACGGGCTCGCCGAGCAGGGACTCGCGCAGCGGGCGCACGAACGGGATGCCACCGGCGACGGCGGCCTCGAAGAGCAGGTCGACCCCGGAGGCCTCAGCGGCGGCGAAGAGCTCGGCGCCGTGGGTGGCGAGCAGGGCCTTGTTGGCGGTGACGACCGGCTTGCCGGCGGCGAGGGCCTCGAGCACCAGCGTGCGGGCGGGCTCGATGCCACCCATGAGCTCGACGACGACGTCGACCGAGGGGTCGTTGACGAGGCCGGCGGCGTCGGTGGTGAAGGCCTCGGCAGGCAGCTCGACCGGACGGGGCCGGCCCGCGTCGCGCACCGCGACCCGGGAGACGTCGAGCTGCAGCCCGGTGCGCGAGGCGATGGTGGCGCGCTGGCGCTGCACGAGGGCGATGAGCGAGGAGCCGACCGTGCCGCAACCGAGCACGCCGACCCGTACCACGGGTCCGTTCACCCGGGCGAGGCTACCGGGGGCGGGGTGACCGGTCCGACGGGGTTCCGGGCGACGACCGGCCGGGCGGGCCACCCGCGTCGTCGGCGTCTACGGTCGGCGGCCATGGGGACCGACCTTCTCGACGCCTACCGGGCGGTGCGCAGCCGCATGTGCGCCATCGCCCTCGATCTCACGCCCGCGGAGCTGGCCACGACCGTGCCGTCGTGCCCGGAGTGGACGGTGCACGACCTGATCGCCCACAACATGGCCCTCCCGGCGGCGATCGCTGCTGGGGACCTGCCCGACGGCGACCTGCAGACCTGGCTCGACGGCCTGGTCGAGAAGCGACGGGGTCAGCCGGTCGCCGAGCTGGTCGCCGAGTGGGAGACCCTCGACGAGGCCGTGGCCGGGGTGCTGAGCGCCACCGCCGTGCTGCTCGACGACCTCGCCACCCACGAGCACGACCTGCGGGCCGCCGTCGGTCGCCCCGACCACGAGGCCCTCGCCGCCGACCTCGTCGTGCCGGCGGCGCTCGAGACCCTGCTCGGCGGGCTGACCGAGGCGCAGGTCGGCGCGCTGGTCATCGAGTCGCCGGAGGGCACCTGGACCAGCCACGATGCCGAGCCGGGGTGGACCATACGCACCTCGGCGTGGGAGGCCTTCCGGGCCGTCGGCAGCCGCCGCACCGCCGACGAGCTGCGGGCCCTGCCGGGCGAGGGCGACGTCGAGGCGTTCATCCCCGTCCTCGACGCCCACCTCCCCCTCCCGACCACCAGCCTCCGCGAGCCCTGACCAGTGCACCGCCCCCCGCTGGCTCGTGTGGTCGGTGAATCTGCGACCAGGTGAGCCAGAGGGCGGACGGCGGGGTCAGGCGAGGAGGGCACCGACGAGGGTGACGACCCCGGTCACGCCGAGCAGCCACAGGGTCAGGCGCCGGAAGGCGGCGGCGTCGAAGCGACCGCGCAGGCGCGAGCCCACGAGGTAGCCGAGCACGAGCGCCGGCAGCGACACGAGGAACAGCACAAGCGAGTCGACGTCGTAGCGGCCGGTGGCGGCGAACAGCGTGACGGCGATGATGTTCGAGCCGGTGAAGACCGCGGCGATCGTGCCCCGGAACGGGTCGGGGGGCATCTCCCGGGCGTGCAGGGCCATCACGATCGGCGGCCCGTTGGTGGACAACGACGTGTTGAGCACGCCCGCCACGACACCGGCCCCGAGGTCGACCGCCCGCCCGGCCCGGTGCAGGGTGAAGCCCCGCACCGTCAGCGCGAGGAAGACGAAGATCACCCCGGCCAGGAAGAAGCGCAGCTGGCGACCGGTGGTGATGGTGAGGATCGCGAGGCCCAGGGGTGCCCCGACGAGCGCCCCGAGCAGCATCCGGCCGGCGACCGGGCGCACGGCGTGCACCCTCTGCGTGATCGCCTGGGTCGAGGCCGTGAGCAGTGAGAAGGCGCCGGCGAGCACGACCGCCTCCTCCGCCGGGATGACGATCGCCATCAACGGCACCGCCAGGAGGGCGAAGCCGAACCCCGTGGTGCTCTGGATGGCGGCCGACGTGAACACGGCGACCGCGACCAGCACCACCTGGGCGGCCCCCATCGAGCGCGCCCGCCGTCAGCCGAGGTCGAGGGAGAGGAGGTCGTCGAGCGACTCGCGGCGCACGACCAGCCGGGCGTCGCCGTCGGCCACGAACACGACCGCCGCCCGCGTGACCTTGTTGTAGCCGGAGCCCATGGAGTGGCCGTAGGCCCCGGTGACGGGGGTGGCCAGCAGGTCGCCGACGGCGAGGTCGGCCGGAACCCGGGCGTCGCGGACGAGGACGTCGCCGGACTCGCAGTGCTTGCCCACGACCGTGACCGTGCGGGTGCGGTCGGCGGTGACGGCCCGCGGCAGGAAGGCCTCGTAGCCGCTGCCGTAGAGCACCGGGCGGGGGTTGTCGCTCATGCCGCCGTCGACGGCGACGTAGGTGCGGATGCCGGGCAGGTCCTTGATGGTGCCCACGGTGTAGAGGGTGACCGCGGCCTGGGCGACGAGGGCCCGGCCCGGTTCGGCCGTGACGGTGGCGGTGATGCCGGCGGCGGCGACCGCGGCGTGCACGGCCTTGCCCCACTCGGTGATGGAGGGGGCCTCCTCACCTTCGACGTAGGCGACGCCGAGGCCACCGCCGAGCGAGAGCTCGGGCAGGCCGTGGCGCTCGACGAAGGGGGCCAGGACCTCGACGGCGAGCTCGAAGAAGCGGGCCTCGAAGACCTGGGAGCCGATGTGGGCGTGGAGGCCGACGAGATCGATGGCCGGCGAGGCCGCGGCCCGCTGCACGGCCTGCTCGGCCATGCCGCTGGCCAGGCCGAAGCCGAACTTGGAGTCGTCCTGGCCGGTGCGGATGAACTCGTGGGTGTGGGCCTCGACGCCGGGCGTGACCCGGATGAGCGCCTTGGGGGCGGGAAGGCCCTCGGCCACGCAGCGCCTCGATGCGGTCGATCTCGTCGAAGGAGTCGATGACGACGCGGCCGATGCCCTCCGACAGCGCCCGGTGCAACTCGTCGAGCGCCCTTGTTGTTGCCGTGCATCACGAGGCGCTCGGCGGGCACGCCGGCGGCCCGGGCCACGTGGTACTCGCCGCCCGTGGAGACGTCGAGGTTGCAGCCCTCCTCGGCCGCCAGGCGGGCCATGGCGGTGCAGAGGAAGGCCTTGGTCGCGTAGTTGACCCCGGGGCCGAAAGCGGCGACGGCCTCGCGGCAGCGGGCCCGGAGGTGGGCCTCGTCGTAGACGAAGAGCGGCGTGCCGAACTCGCGGGCGAGCTCGAGGGTGTCGCACCCGCCGATGATCAGCTGGCCCCGGTCGCCGATGGTGGCGGTGTCGGGGAGCAGCGAGAGCGGCAGCGCGGTCACGACCGGCTCACATCTGGTCGGGGGCGCTGACCCCGAGCAGGTCGAGGCCGATCGCGAGGCCGACCGAGGCGGCCTCGACCAGCTGCAGCCGGGCCTGGGTGAGCTCGGGGCTGACGCCCTCACCCATGACGTAGCAGTCGTGGTAGAAGCCGTGGACGGTGCCGGCGAGCTCGCGGACCCAGGTGGCGATGCGGTGCGGCGCCTTGTCGGCGGCGGCGGTGACGACGGTGTCGGGGAGCTCGGAGAGCGCCCGCAGGACGTCGAGCTCGCGCTCGTGGACGAGCAGCGAGAGGTCGACCTCGGCCAGCGGGGCCCGCTCGACGCCGCGCTCGGCCGCGACCCGGAAGATCGACTGGATCCGGGCGTAGGCCATCTGGATGTAGAAGACCGGGTTGTCGTTGGCCTGGCTGGTGACGAGGTCGAAGTCGAAGGTCTGGGTCGAGTCGACCGACTGCAGCAGGTAGGTGAGGCGGGCGGCGTCGGGGCCGACGTCGTTCAGCACGTCGGCCAGCTCGACGAAGTTGCCCGTGCGCTTCGAGAAGCGGACGGGACTGCCGTCCTTCACCAGGTTGACGAGCTGGATGATCGGGAAGGCCATCTCGGCGGGGTCGTGGCCCAGCGCCTGCATGGCGGCCTTCATGCGCGGCACGTAGCCGTGGTGGTCGGCGCCCCACACGTCGACGAGCAGGTCGAACCCGCGGGAGAACTTGTCGCGGTGGTAGGCGATGTCGGGGAGCAGGTAGGTGAACTCGCCGTCGCTCTTGACGAGCACGCGGTCCTTGTCGTCGCCGTAGTCGGTGGAGCGCAGCCACACCGCACCACCGTCGTCGTAGACCACGCCGCGCTCGCGCAGGTCGGCGAGGGTCTGCTCGATGGCGCCGGAGTCGACCATCGAGCGCTCGCTGAACCAGTGGTCGAAGTGGACGTTCATGCGGGCGAGGGTCTCGCGGTGGTCCTCGACGGCGCGGGCCTCGCCCCACTCCCACAGGTCGGCGCCCTCGGGGATCTCGGCGGCCCAGTCGGCGACGTACTGGCCGGCGTAGCCGTCGTCGGGCGGCTGCTCGCCCTTCTGGCGGGCGGCCAGCGACTCGACGAACTTCTGCATCTGCACGCCGCGGTCGTTGAGGTAGTTCTCGCGGGAGACGTCGTAGCCGACCCGCTCCATGACCCGGGCGAGCGAGTCGCCGTAGGCGGCACCGCGGCCGTGGCCGGCGTGCAGCGGGCCGGTCGGGTTGGCGCTGACGAACTCGACCATGACCTTCACCCCGGCGCCGACGTCGGCCCGGGCGTAGCCGTCCGGCCCCTGCTCGAGCACCTCGACGAGCACGTCGTGCAGCCAGGAGTCGGCGAGGCGGAAGTTCACGAAGCCGGGGCCGGCGATCTCGACCGAGGTGACGTGGGGAGGGAGGTCGGCGTTGAGGATCTCGGCGACCTTGCCGGCCAGCTCGCGGGGGTTCCAGCCCGCCTTCTTGGCGGTGGCCAGCGCCACGTTCGACGACCAGTCACCGTGCTCGCGCCGGGCCGGTCGCTCGAGGTTGACCGTGTCGGGGAGCGGCATGACCTCGAGGGTCGAGAGGGCGGCGCGCAGGCTGGCGGCGAGCTGGTCGCGGATCACGGTGGGCGGTCTCTCCGGCGGTGGACGGGCCGAAGCACCCTACCCGGCGGCCCCGCCGGCCCCGGAGCCGGTAACGGCCGGACGACGAGCGACCCGACGTCCGTGCCCGACGTTTGTGACCGACGACCGAGATGGCGCCCACAGTTTCGGAACGGTCTCGCGCCAGAATTGAGGAGGTCGGCCGGCGAGGCCGCCCTCACGCTGGGAGGCGCCCATGTTCCGGAAGCTCGGCAGCTGGTGTCACGACCACCGCCGCGCGGTCGTCGTGCTGTGGGTCGTCGCGCTCCTCGCCATCGGGCTCCTCAGCCGCACCGCCGGCTCCAACTTCACCAACACCCTCAGCCTCCCCTCCTCCGAGAGCGCCAAGGGCTTCGCCCTGCTCGACAGCGAGTTCGGCGGGCGCGGCCTGAGCAGCAGCGCCACCCTCGTCTTCTCCACCGATGCCGGCGTCACCGACCCCACCGTGCAGGCCGAGATGCAGGCCTACTTCGACCGCATCACCGCCGAGACCGGCGTCCAGGTCGTCAGCCCCTACGGCCCCCAGGGCGCCACCCAGATCTCCGCCCTGGGCGATCGGGCGGGCAAGGTCGCCTTCGCCCGGCTCGAGATCCCCGACGGCTCCATGGGCGAGCAGCGCGACCTCGGTCAGAAGATCGAGTCGCTCGCCCCGACCGTCGACGGGCTCCGCATCGAGTACGGCGGCAACGCCTTCGAGACGTTCAAGCCCCCGTCCTCGGAGGTCCTCGGCCTCGCCTTCGCGATGGTCATCCTGATCCTCGCCTTCGGCTCCGTGCTCGCCATGGGGCTCCCCATCGGCGTGGCCCTCGCCGGCATCGGCATCGGCAGCGCCCTCATCGCCCTGCTCAGCCACCTGCTCTCGATGCCCGACTTCGCCACCACCCTCGGGGTGATGATCGGCCTCGGTGTGGGCATCGACTACGCCCTCTTCATCGTCACCCGCTACCGCGAACAGCTCCGCGACGGCCACGACGTCCGCGAGTCGATCGCCATCGCCCTCGACACCGTCGGGCCGGGCGGTCGCCTTCGCCGGGCTCACCGTGGTGATCTCGCTGCTGGGCATGCTCCTCATGGGCATCGAACTGGTGAAGGGCCTCGGCATCGGCGCCGCGGTCGTGGTGGTCGTCACCATGGCGGCGTCACTCACACTGCTCCCCGCGCTGCTCGGCTTCGCCGGGCGCCGGGTCGACGTCACCCGCTGGCGGGGCCTGATCGCCGCCGCCCTCGTCGCCGTCGGCCTCGTGGGCGTCGGCCTCAAGTTCCAGCCCCTGCTGCGTCGGCATCCCGCTCGCCCTCGTGCTGGTGGTCGCCAGCTTCGCCGTCGCCCCGCTGCGCAAGGAGGTGCCCCGCCGGGCACCCAAGCCGCCCCGCGACACCATCTCCTACCGCTGGAGCCGCGTGATCCAGCACCACCCCTGGATCTCGATGCTGGCCAGCGCCGGCGTGCTGCTGCTGCTCGCCATCCCCGTGCTCGGCCTGCGCCTCGGCTTCTCCGACCAGGGCAACGACCCCGCCGACACCACCACCCGCCAGGCCTACGACCTGCTGGCGGAGGGCTTCGGGCCCGGCTTCAACGGCCCGCTGCTCGCCGTCGCCGAGCTCCCGCCCGGCACCACGCCCGAGCAGCTGGCCGCCGTGAGCACCGCGCTGGCCGCAGACCCCCGGCGTGGCCTTCGCCACCCCGGCCGTGGCGAACGACCCGGCCGACACCACCGCCGTGCTCTGGCGGGTCATCCCCACCACCTCGCCCGCAGGAGCGAGGCCACCGAGCAGCTCGTCCACCACACTCCGCGACGACGTGCTCCCCGCAGCGACCGCAGGCACCGGCCTCGAGGTGAAGCGTCACCGGCCAGGTCGCGGCCCAGGTCGACTTCTCCGACTACCTCGCCGCCCGCCTCCCGCTGTTCTTCGGCGTGGTGCTCGGCCTGTCGTTCCTGCTGCTCATGGTCGTGTTCCGGTCGCTGCTGGTGCCGCTCAAGGCCGTGATCATGAACCTGCTGTCGATCGGCGCCGCCTACGGCGTGCTGGTCACGGTCTTCCAGTGGGGCTGGCTCGGCGGCGTCGCTCGGCCTCGAGGGCGCACCGATCGAGCCGTTCATCCCGATGATGCTGTTCGCCATCGTGTTCGGCCTCTCGATGGACTACGAGGTCTTCCTCCTCTCCCGCATCAAGGAGGAGTGGCTGACGCACCGGCGACCCGCACACCTCGGTCGCCGACGGCCTCGCCGCACACCGCCCGGGTGATCACCGCCGCCGCCGCCATCATGGTGTTCGTCTTCGGCAGCTTCCTGCTCGAGGACGAGCCGGGTCGTCAAGCTCATGGGCGCTCGGCCTCGCCGTCGCCGTGTTCCTCGACGCCACCATCGTCCGCATGGTGCTGGTGCCCGCCACCATGGAGCTGCTCGGCGACCGCAACTGGTGGCTGCCCGCGCTGGCTCGACCGGATCCTGCCCCACGTCGACGTCGAAGGGGTCCACCTCACCGACGACGAGGCCGACCCCGCGGACGAGCCCGTCCCCGTCGGGTGACCGCTGCCCGGCCGTGGTGCGGGTGCACTCCCCCCGCCTCCCCCTAGCATCGGAGGCGTCATGAGCGACCCGACCTCCCCCTCCAGCGCCCCGGCGGACGCGTCCAGCCGACACCATGACCGTGCGCGGCGGCGTCCCGGTCGAGGGCGAGCTGCAGATCCGGGGGTCGAAGAACGCCCTCCCGAAGGCGATGGTGGCCGCCCTGCTCACCGCCGAGCCGTGCCGGCTCACGAACATCGCCGCCATCCGCGACATCGAGGTCGTCGACGACCTCATCCGCATCACGGGCGGCACCGTCGAGCACGAGGCCGACAGCATCCTCATCACGGCCCACTCGTTCACCGCCCTCGGCGAGGACGACGTCGAGCGCCTCCACAACGCCAGCCGCATCCCGGTGCTCACCACGGCCGTGTCGCTGCACCGCACCGGCGAGGCCCTCGTCGCGGCTCCCGGCGGGTGCGCCATCGGGCCCCGCCCGGTCGACTTCCACCTCAACGTGCTGCGCGCCTTCGGCGCCCACGACGACCATCGCGACGGCATGATCCACCTGCGGGCCGACCACCTCACCGGCGCCCGCATCGAGCTGCCGTTCCCGAGCGTCGGCGCCACCGAGCAGTTCCTCTTCGCCGCCGTGCTCGCCGACGGCGACTCCGAGCTGGCCAACGCGGCCATCGAGCCCGAGATCCTCGACCTCATCTCGGTGCTGCAGAAGATGGGCGCCCTCATCTCGGTCGAGCCCAACCGCACCATCCGCGTCACCGGCGTGAAGGAGCTCGGCGGCTTCGAGCACCGGGTCATCGGCGACCGCCTCGAGGCGGCGTCGTGGGCGTCGCTCGCGCTGGCCACGGGCGGGCGCCTCACCGTGCACGGCGTGGCCCAGCAGAACATGTCGACGTTCCTCAACGTCTACCGGCGTGCCGGTGGCGACTTCACCATCGACGCCGAGGGCAGCACCATCTCGTTCCGCCGCGGCCGCAAGATGCTGCGCCCGCTCGCCCTCGAGACCGACGTGCACCCCGGGTTCATGACCGACTGGCAGTCGCCGTTCGTCACGGCGCTCACCCAGGCCGAGGGCGTCAGCGTCGTGCACGAGACCGTCTACGAGGACCGCCTCGGCTACACCGAGGCGCTGCGCACCCTCGGCGCCCAGATCCAGGTGTTCACCGAGTGCCTCGGCCCGACCCGCTGCCGCTTCGGCGCCGCCAACCACCGCCACTCGGCCGTGGTGGTCGGGCCCACCAAGCTCCACGGTGCCGAGCTCGTCGTCCCCGACCTCCGAGCCGGCTTCTCCTACGTGATCGCCGCGGCCTCGGCCGACGGCGAGAGCGTGATCCGCGGCGTGGGCCTGCTCGACCGGGGCTACGCCGACTTCCGCGCCAAGCTCACCGCGGTCGGCGTCGACCACAGCTGAGCCCCACCCGGGTCAGTCCTCCTGCGGGGCCGATTCGGGCAGGTCGAACAGCGGCTGGCGGATCAGCTCGACCTGGATGCCGTCGGGGTCCTTGAAGTAGATCGACTCGTGCACCCCCATGTCGGGGCCGACGTAGGCGACGCCGGCGTCGGCGAGCGTCACCTTGGCCGCCTCGAAGGTCTCGGGGGTGACCGAGATGGCGACGTGCTGCACGCCGCCGAGGCCCTCGGGCACCGGCTCGAGGCCGAGGCCCGGGAAGTCGAAGAACGCCAGCATGTTGCGGGCGCCGATGTCGAAGAAGAAGTGCGACGAGCCCGGGTAGTCGCGGTTCTCGAACAGCTCGACGAGCGGGAAGCCCAGCAGCCCCTGGTAGAAGCCGATGGTGCGCTCGGGGTCGGCACAGATGAGCGCCAGGTGGTGCACGCCCTGGCCCGTCGAGACGGGGCGCTCGGACTCCGGCAGGACGTACTGCTCGCGCAGCTCCCGACGACGGTCGGAGAGGCGGACGAGCTCGGCACCTTCGGGCTGCGGCATGGCTTCGAGGGTAGTCAGGCGCCGGGGCCCGCGACCCACCGGGCGCCGGCCGACCGCCGCCCGGGGCGGAGCCGGCCGGGCGTGCCAAGCTCGTCGCCATGGAGCTTCGCGATGTCATGCGCTCGACCCCGGCCACCCGGGAGTTCACCGACGAGCCGGTGAGCGACGAGGTGCTGCACGCCATCCTCGACACCGCCCGGTTCGCCCCCAGCGGCGGCAACCGGCAGGGGTGGCAGGTCATCGTGCTCCAGGACCCGGCGGTGCGGGCGGCAGTCCGCGACCTCTACGTGCTCGCCTGGCGCGAGTACACGGCCCACACGCGGCTCGGGCTGGTGCCGTTCGCCCCGATCGACGACGGGCACTGGAGCGGACCGGCGGTCGACCTCGACGAGGCCCGCGCCACCGAGGCCCCGATGCCCTTCTCCGACCACCTCGACGAGGTGCCCGTGCTGCTCGCGGTGGTGGTCGAGCTGTCGCAGCTGGCGGTGGTCGACAACGGCCTCGACCGCCAGAGCATCGTCGGCGGCGCATCGGTCTACCCGTTCTGCCACAACGTGCTGCTGGCCGCACGCGACGCCGGGCTCGGTGGTGTGATCACCACGGTGCTGTGCCGCCAGGAGCCCGCGGCCAAGGAGCTGCTCGGCGTCCCTGACGGCTGGGCCCTCGCCTCGCTCGTCGCCCTCGGTCACCCGGCCCGGCAGATCACGAAGCTGCGCCGCCAGCCGGTCGAGGACTTCACCACCGTCGACCGCTTCGAGGGCCGTCCCTTCACGGTCTGAGACCCCGCGACCGGCCCCGACGGGGTTGGGGGAACGCCGGAGGCCTGCAGTAGGGTTCACCCCCGCACCAGCAGTTGGTGCGCCCTGCCCTCGTAGCTCAGGGGATAGAGCATCGGCCTCCGGAGCCGTGTGCGGGCGTTCGAATCGCCCCGAGGGCGCAAGACGACGAAGGGCCTGCCGGCGAACTCGCCGACAGGCCCTCACTCGTTCCGGAGGCGGGGCCCCGGGCCGTCGACTCAGACGGTGGCGAGCTGCTCGGCCGAGTTGCGCAGCGCCGCGTTGGCCCCCTCGGGCAGCTCGGTGAGCGGCTCGGCGATCTCCTCGACCGTCGGCCCGTACTGGGCGGCGTAGGGGGCGAGGGCGTCGAGGTCGAAGCCGTAGAGCTTCGCCGCGTTCTCGCCGAGCACCCGGCGCAGCTCTGACGGGCCCCACCCGGGGAACACCTGGCGGAGGTGCTCACGGGTGAACGGCGGGGTGCCCTCGTCGTGGGGGTAGTCGCTGCCCCACATCCAGCGGTCGGGGCCGACCATCTTGGCGACCTCGACGTCGCTGGGCTTCGGGAAGCTCGAGCCGATCCAGCAGTTCTGGGCGAAGTACTCGCTGGCCAGCTTCGGGACAGCGTCCTCCGAGCGGTACTTCAGCTCGCCGATGGCACCGGCCTGCACGTTCTTGATGACCCGGTCGAGCTCCGCGAGCGTCGGGGGCAGTCCGGCGGCCGAGCCCTCGGTGAGCACCACCTTGAGGCGGGGGAAGCGCTCGAACACGCCGGAGAGGATGAAGTGGCTGAGCGCGCGGTAGCCGTAGAACCCGACCTCGCTGATGAGCAGCATCGGCGTGGCGGCGTACTTGCCGTAGTCGGGCGAGCCGGTGCCCGAGTGGAGGTTCAGCGGGATGTCGAGGTCCTGGATGTGGGCCCAGATCGGGTCGTAGACCGGGTCGTAGAGGGGCTTCACCCACTTCACGTCGGGGGCGACCGTCGGGCACAGCACGCCGCCGCGCAGGCCGTTCTCGGCGATCCAGGTGATGTCCTCGAGGGCGTCGTCGATGTCGTTGAGGAAGAACTGCCCGATGCCGGCGCGGCGCTCGGGCTGACGGGCGCAGAAGTCCTTCATCCACCGGTTGTGGGCGTGGATGCCGGCCCGGCGGTGGGTGTAGTCCTCCTCCTTCGGCGGGCCGGCGAACAGCACGAAGCCCGGGTAGAAGGGCGGCACGGTGTTGGGGTAGACGACCTCGGCCACCACGCCGTCGCTCAGCTGGTCGGCGTCACGGCGGTCGTCGTCCCAGTTGCGGATGCGCAGGTCGGTGTCGCGCAGGTCCTTCCACGGGTTCTTGTACTGGCCCCGCCACGCGTCGAAGTCGTCGCGGAAGGCGGGGTCGAGGTACTCCCGGTACTGCTCGTGGCTGCCGCCGGCGTGGGTGTCGGCGGAGATGATCGTGTAGCGGTCGGCGGCCATCGTGTGGACTCCTCGGTCGAGCCGGCGCGCGGCTGAATAGAACGAGGTTTCACTCTCGGGCATCGCCGTGACCGGCGCCAGGGTCCTTGGTCAGAAGCCGGGGAACGTCGCCCGGAGCCGGTGCAGCGTCTCGGCGTCGGCCTCGACCGACTCCGGCGTGTGCTCCGGCGAGAGGCGGCCGTAGATCAGGCGCACGAGCGCTTCGGTGGGCATGGTGACGTGGACCTGGTCCCACGTGTCGATGCGGTCGAAGCTCACCCCGTCGGGGGTGGTGGTGACGGCCCACTGCCCCTCCGGTTCGGTGGTGGCGATCACGACGGTGTCCGAACCGCCGGTCGGCTTGCCGGCGAACGCCACGATCGGGCCGAGGTTGCCGATCACGTGGGCAGCACCATCGGGCGCCAGCGCGGCGGACGGGTCGAGGGTGACCCGGACGTCCCACTCGTGCAGGAGGTGCTCGCTGAGGCGCATCCCGACCGCCTGGTCGAAGCCGATCGTCATGGGCCCGAAGGCCGTGGTGAAGCGGTCGCGGTCGGCCTGCGGCACCGCCGCCACCTGGGCGGCGAAGGCGGCGTCGGCCACCAGGGCGTCGTCGACCTGAGCGCGGGGCGACTTGGCGTCCCACTCGGCCCACACCGAGGCGTTGAAGTCGTCGGGCGTGTCGACGCCGGCGAGGCCGTCGGCGATGCGCCTCGAGAAGATCACCGCGCCGGACCCGAGGTGGGAGAGCACGTGGGCGATCGTCCAGTCGGTCGGGTGGGCCTGGGCGACGATGGCGTCGTCGTCGAGCGGGGCGACGAGAGCGGCGAGGCGCTCGACCGAGGACTGGAGGGCGGCGATGGCGTCGGACATGGCGGGCACGCTACCGAGCCGGGCCCGGCGAGGGGCGGGCGGACGCGGCCGGGCCCCGACGACGATCGCCGGGGCCCGTCCGAGTCGCTTCGCCGCTCCGGCGGCCCGTGGGTCAGACCGTGGTGTCGGGGGTCTGGCTCTGCACGTTGCGGGGCTGGAGGGTGACCTGCTGGGTGGTGGTGCTGCCGTCGGCGCTGTAGGCCGTGAGCAGGAAGGTGTGCGAGCTCGAGCAGTTGAACGGCAGGGTCGCCTCACCCGAGGGGCCGTAGGTGTCGTACACCCCGGGGCCGTCGATCGAGATGGTGACCTTGGTGGCGTTGGTGGTCGACCACTTGGCGGTGAAGTTCTGGAGGTTGCCGTTGTGGCAGTCGATGCTCTCGGGGGTGGTGAAGCTGTCGATCACGGGCTTCGAGGTGCTGGAGCCCCCGGAGGACGAGCCACCCGACGACGAACCACCCGAGGACGAGCCGCCGGACGTGGAGCCGCCCGACGTCGAGGCGGCGTCGGTGACGGTGGTGGAGGTCGTGGCGCTGAGGCCGCCGGCGAGGGTGTCGGTGCTCACGGCGTCCTTGTTGTCGTCGGAGCAGCCCACGGCGACGCCGCCGAGCACGACGGCGAGCGAGCAGGCGGCGACGATGCGGCCCAGGCGGCGGTTGGTGCGGTCGTTGCGGTTCGAGGTGGAGGTCGTGGTCTCGGTCATCGTGGGTCTCCCTGGTTCGGGCTCCGCCGGGGGCCCGGCGAGGCGATGGCGGTCCTGACGACCGGGACAGCTCACGCTTACAGGCCCCGACTATGACGTTCGTCACATGATCCGGAACGGGCCGGAGGCGAGTCTCGCATCCGTTTCGAGCGTCCGCCCGGACCTCGGTCCGGCTCGACCGCCCCTGTAAGCGCACAGGGGTCGAGATCGTCAGGTCCGTCGTGAGCACACGGAACGAACGAGCGGAGAGCCCATGGGACAGACTGGGCCGATCAGCGACGACGACGGACCGGCCGCGCCGGGCTCCGCGTCGCACGCCGCCGACCGGGCCAGGGACGCCGAACTGGTCACGGCCGCGCGGGCGGGCGACCCGGACGCCTTCGGACGCCTCTACGACGCCTGGTTCGACCGCGTCCACGCCCTCGTCGTGCGCATCGTCCGTGACAGGGACATCGCCGAGGAGGTCTGCCAGGACTGCTTCCTCACCGCGTGGCGCTCGCTCGACGGCCTGCGCGACCCCGCGTCCTTCGGCGGCTGGCTGCTCCGCATCGCCCGCAACCGCTCCTACGACCGCGCCGGCACCGAGGCCCGCAGCACGCCCGTCGACGACGGAGGTCTGGCGGTGATCGAGGGCACGGGCAGCGGCCTCGACGCCGCCCCGACCGGTCTCGAGGTCGGTGCCCGGCTGTCGCGGGCCGAGCGCCCCGAGGTCGCCGCCCAGGACGCCGAGATCGCCGCCCTCGTCCGGGAGGCCACCGCCGCCCTCTCCGATCGCGACGCCGAGGCCCTCGACCTCCAGCTGCGCTACGAGCTCACCCCCGCCGAGATCGGCGAGGTCATGGGCATCAACCGCAACGCGGCCAACCAGCTCTGCCACCGGGCCCGGGCCCGGTTCGCCACCGCCTTCGGGGCCCGGATGCTGTGGCGGGGCTCGCGACCGGCCTGCGACCGCCTCGAGGCGGCACTGGCCGCGGCCGGGGTGGAGGCCTACGGGCCCGAGGCCGTCGCCATCGCCGACCGCCATGCCGCCGCCTGCGACGAGTGCGGCGAGCGGCGCCGGCTCCGCCTCGAGCCCACCGCCCTCTTCGGCGCCCTGCCCCTGCTCGCCGCCCCGGCGCTGCTCAAGGCCAAGGTCGCCGGCGCGCTGGCGTCGTCCGGGGTGCCGATGTCGGGCTCGACCGCGGTGTCGACGGCCGCGACCGGCACCGCGACCACCGCCACCGGTCCCGGCGCGGCGGGCAGCGGGCCCGGCACGCCGACCCCGGGCGCGGCGGCTCCGACCCCTCCCCTTCCCCCGCCGCCACCCGCAGGCCAGCCGGAGGCGCTCGCCCCCTACGGCTCGACGGCCCGCACCGCGTCGGGCTCGACCACACGCCGGGTGCTGATCGGTGCCGGCGCGGCCGTGGCGGTGTTGGTGGTGCTCGTGGCCCTCGTCGCCTGGCCCCGGGGCAGCTCCGACCGGGCCGTGGCGACCGGCGACGACCAGCCCGCCCTGCAGGCCGCGGCCCCCTCGACCTCGGAGTCCACCGGCGACGACGGCAGCGGGGCCCCGGCACCCGACGCCCGGCCGGGCCCCACGACACCCACGAACCAGCCCACGTCGACGACCAGCACCACCTCCCCACCGACCACCCTCGCCCCGCCGACGGTGCAGCTCGCGCTCTCACCCCTCGACGACCGGCCTCCCACCTGGCCGGCCGCCACCGGTCCGACCCTGACCTGGAGCGTCACCGGCGCCGACACGGTCGAGGTGTGGCTCTGGACCGACACCGGGAGCGGGCCGGCCCGCACCCGCGTCCTCTCCGGCCAGGCCAGTGGCTCGCTGACGCTCTGCCCCGGCACGGTGAGCGCCGGCACGTGCTCGACCCCGCCCGGCACCTATCTGGTCGTCGTCGAGGCCGGCAACGCCGCCGGTCGGGTGGTGTCGGCCGACGTGGCCGTCGCCCCCCGGTTCGTCGTCTACACGATCATCTACTGAGCTGCGCCGAGGCTCGGCCCTCAGCCCCCACCCTCCGACGGCTCCCGGGGCGGGTCGACCCGCCGGTACTCCTCCACGAGCCGGTCACGCCAGGTGTGGTCGCGGCCCGGGGCCTCGGGCGAGGTCTGCAGCGTGCCGAGGAACCACGTGTACATGGTCTCCCCCGCCTCCTGGCCCCGGCGGGTGTGCACGCAGATCGCCTCGGGCGGGATCTCGGGGGCCCGCTCGGCCAGCAGCTGGGTCTGCATGATCTCGACGTTGACCGGGTCCTTCAGCGCCCGGGCCAGGTAGCCGGCGGCCTGGGCCGCGAACACCAGGCGGTCGTAGGAGCCCTCGTCGGCGTCGAGCACGCCCTCGCGCAGGGAGCGCACGATCGCCGGCGCCATCGTGTCGCCCATGCCGACGTCCTCGGCGGCGAGGATCTGCAGCCGCGACCACATCATCTCCTCGTGGTCCACATCGGTGCGGGCCAGCTCGAGGGCGGTGTTGATCGCCTCCTCGACCCGGCCGAGTCGGATGTGCTTGTGGAGGGCCGAGCGCACCTCGTCGCTCGGGATGCCGTGGATGGTCGTGCGGGTGGCGAACGGGTCGGTGGACCAGTGCGGGATCGGGCGGTCCCACTCCGGGGCCTCCTCGGTGGGCTCGCTCAACGTCGGTCCTCCATCGGTTCGAGGGGCAGGCGGAACACGATGCCCGCCCCGTTGAGGTTCATGTCCACATCGTCGCCCACCCGGACGGCCGACCACCGCCCGACCAGCCCTGCCGCCATCTCCTGGATCTCCATGCGGCCGAGGGCGGCGCCGAGGCAGTAGTGGCGACCCGCGCCGAACGACAGCAGCGGCGACGGCTGCCGGCGCCGCAGGTCGAGCTCGTGGGGTCGCTCGTAGACCTCCGGGTCGCGCTGGGCGGCCGCGATGCGGATGGTCACGAACGTGCCCTCGGGTATGGGCCGGCCGAGCAGCTCGGTGTCGCGGCGGGCGTACTTGATGGTGTGGCGGATCGAGGGCTCGAAGCGACCGGTCTCCTCGAGGGCGTCGACGAGCAGGTCGGGCTCGGCGACGAGCGTGGCCCACGCTTCGGGCCGCCGGGCGAGGGTCCACACCGACAGCGCGGTGGTGTTGGCCGTGTTGTCGACCGACGCGCTCGAGCAGCTCCTCGAGCAGCGGCCCGACGTCGGCGGCCAGCAGGTCGCCGGCGTCCTCGGCCCGGGCGAGCACGGTGGTGAGGTCGTCGCCCGGGTGTCGCCGCTTCTCGGCGAGCAGGGCGGCCGAGTAGTCGGCCATCTCCCCCTTCACCCGGCGCACCGGCTCGGCCATCGACGGCTCGGCGGTGAACACGCTGATGAGGTGCTTCGACCAGCCGGCGAGAAGCTCGGCATCCTCCTCCGGCGCCCCGATCATCCAGCAGAAGAGCCGCCCGGGCACGACGTCGGCGAGGTCGGCCATCACGTCGAGACCATCGGGGCGGCGGTCGAGGCACTCGGCCACGAGGGCCCGGGTGCGCTCGCGCAGCGCCTCGATGCGACGCACGGTGAACCAGGGGCTGACCGCCCGGCGCAGCCGCTGGTGGTCGGCGTCCTCGGCGTTGGTGAGGGTGTGGTCGCGCTGACCCCAGAGGGCGCCGATGCCGAGCTGCTCGAGCAGCGGGTCGATCCCCGGGATCAGCGCCGGGTCGCGGAACGCGGCGTCGCTGGCGGCGTAGGAGATGGTCGACCAGCCGATGGGGTCCGGCACGAGGCCCCCGGCCGGGCGCAGCTCGTCGTAGACGGTGTGGGGGTCGGCCAGGAAGCGCTCGGTGCGGGGGTCGAGACGCGCTCGGTCGGCGGTGGCCTCGGGCATGGCGGCGACGGTACGGAGCGCGCCGATCGGCGGGATGTCTGACACGTGAAGCCCCTGTGAACCGGCGTCGGTCGGCGACGCGGGGCGGCGGTCAGCGACGGGGGCCGAGCCGCCCCGGGTCGTCGGCCAGCCAGCCCCGCAGCTCGGCCTTCACGACCTTGCCGGCGGCGTTCACCGGGAGGGCCTCGCTCACGACCACGTGCCGGGGGACCTTGAACCCGGCCAGCCGGGCGCGGGCGGTGGCGACGAGCGCGTCGGGGTCGAAGGAGCCGTCGGCCGTGGGCACCACGACGGCGCAGACGTTCTCGCCCCAGGTCGGGTCGGGCACGCCGACGACGGCCACGCGGGACACGCCGGGGGCCGTCAGCAGCACGTCCTCCACCTCACGCGACGAGACGTTCTCCCCGCCCGTGATGATGATGTCCTTGCTCCGGTCGACGACGTAGAGCAGGCCCTCCTCGTCGAACCGGCCGACGTCGCCGGTGTGCAGCCAACCGCCGCGCAGAGCGGCCGCGGTGGCGCCGGGGTCGTCGAGGTAGCCGGCCATGACCTGGGGCGCACGCACCAGGATCTCGCCGACCTCGCCCGTCGGGAGGCTGTGGTCGTCGGCGTCGGCGACCCTGACCTCGACACCGGGGGCGGGTCGGCCGGCGGCGCGCAGCAGGTGCTCCTCCCCCGCCAGGCCCCGCCGATGGGCCTCCGGGTCGAGGAACACGGCGTTGCCGGAGAGCTCGGTCATGCCGTAGCCCTGGGCGAGCTCGACCCCGAGGGTGTCGACCGCCCGCCGCATCAGCGACGGGGCCATGGGGGCGGCGCCGTAGGCGACCGACCGGAGGGTGGCGACCTGATCGAGCGCGGCCGGCTCGGCATCGACGTGGTCGAGGACGGCGGCGAGCATCGTGGCCGCGACGGAGGTCGAGGTCACACCCTCGCCCGCCACGGCCGCGCAGAACGATGCTGCCTCGAACCCGTCGACCAGCACGACCGGGCGCCCGTGGGCGTGGCGGTGCACGACGTTGTACCCGGCGACGTGGCAGAGCGGGAACGGGAAGAGGTAGACGTCGTCGGGCTCGACCGGCCGGGCCGCGGTGCTGGCGGCGACGGCGGCGAGGACCGACGCGTGCGTGAGGCTCGCGCCCTTCGGGGCCGCCGTGGTGCCGCTCGTGAACAGCAGCCAGACCGGGTCGTCGGGGACGGGGTCGGGATCGAGGGCCTCGACCGAGGGGAACGGGCCACCGGACGCGGCGTCGAGGGCGGCGTCGAACTCCGCCCAGTCGAGCACCGGGAGGTCGACACCCGCCTCACCGAGCCGGGCCAGGTGGTGCGCGTCGCCCACCACGACCGACGCACGGCTGCGCCCGACGAGGGCCGCCAGCTCCGGGCCCGACAGCCGGTGGTTGAGAAAGGTCAGCACCCGACCGGCGGCGGGCACCCCGTAGTAGAGGTCGACCCAACCGGTGTGGTTCGGCCCGATGGCGGCGATGCGGCCTCCGACCGGCGCCCAACCGGCCACGACGCGAGCGGTGCGGTCGACCCTGTCGGCCAGCTCACCGAAGCTCAGCCGGCGGTCACCGTGGACCAGCGCCACCGAGTCGGGGTGCTCGGCGGCCACCTCCCGCACGACGTGGTGCAGGAGACGGGCCTCACCCACAGGTGATGCCCTCGGGGGGCTCGAAGTCCACGTAGCCGACCTCGTCGGTGACCTCCGACGGGTCGACGGTGGTGACCGGGTCGCTCGTCGAGGTGGACCCCTCGACGGTGGTGGTCGTCGTGGCGGGGGTCGCCTCGTCGAGCACGCCGGTGAAGTCGGTTCCCGTCACGAGGGCGACCTTCACCTTGGCGTTCTTGAGCGACGGGTCCTCCTGGAGCTGGGCTCCGGCGGCCAGCTGGCGGGCCACCTGGTCGGCCTGCAGCTTCATGCCGGGGGCGTAGCGCACGACGGTCTTCGTCTGGACCTTGGGCGCGTCCGCGGTGATCGAGGTCGTGTAACCGAGCGAGTTGAGCCGGGCGCTCACCTCGGTGGCCTGGTTCGAGGCGCCGCTGCCGTTGCTGACGGTGAGGGCGACCTTCATCGGCGCGGTCGTGGTGACGGTGCCGTCGTCGCCGGAGCGGAAGATGTCGAGCACCGGCTGGGCGGCCGCCTCGTCGATCTTCAGCACCTCGGCGCCGCCGTTGGTCGTGTACGAGTACACCGGCAGCGTGTGGCTGACGATCTGGCTGCCGCTGAACCCCTTGAAGGCGTTGCCCAGCTTGGCGAGGTCGCCGAGGCTGAGGCCGCTGTCGAGCTTGAGCTGGTCGGAGGTCGACGAGACGATGTCGTTCATCGCCTTCAGGTCGAAGCTGCCGAACTTGGCGCTGGCCCGGTCGACCATCTTGCGCATCACCAGCTGCTGGCGGGCGATGCGGCCGAGGTCGGAGCTGTAGTCGTCGACCCAGCCCTTCTTGGTGTTGTACTCGAGGTGCCGGGAGCGGGAGAGGGCGAGGGCGGCCTCGCCGTTCAGGGTCTGGCAGCCGAGCTCGTACTGGTAGAAGCCGGTGCTGCGGTCGCGCACGCCGGTGCCGAAGTAGAGCGGGAGCCCACCGACGGCGTCGATGACGCCCTTGAAGCTGGCGAAGTCGATCTCGACGTAGTGGTTGATGTCGATGCCGAAGTCGGCCCGGATGGTGTCGACGAGGCGCTGGGCGCCGTCCTGGCCAGGGTCCTCGACGTTGTAGGCGGTGTTGATCCGCTCGGACTCACCCGAGGGCATGATCGGCACCCACAGGTCGCGCGGGAACGAGATGAGGTCGACGGTCTTCGCCTTGGGGTCGACCCGGGCGATCATGATCGTGTCGGACCGGGGCGGCGACTGGTCGGTGCCGAAGGCCTTGTAGTTGGGGTCGGTCGGGTCGACCACGGCGCGGGTGTCGGACCCGACGATCAGGAAGTTCTGGACCCCGCCGACCGACTCGGCGAGCGCGAGGTCCTCGCGGCCGATCTGGTTGTACCGGTACCAGCCGTAGCCGACGACGGCGACCACCGCGACGATCGCCGTGACGACGACGATGCCGAGGCCCTTGAGGGCCCATCGGCTGCGGGGAGGAGGCTTGGCGTGGCGGAACTCGGGCCGCCCCGGACGGGGCGACTCGGCGCTCCCCTCCGACGTGGGGGGTACATCGGACATGGCTGGTTCAGGGTACTCCGGGGGTCGGCCCCGGCCCGGTCACCCTGCGGCCTTGGGCTCCTTGGGGAGGCCGAGCACGCGCTCGCCGACGATGTTGCGCTGGATCTCGGCGGTGCCGCCCCAGATCGTCTCGGAGCGGCTGAAGAAGAACGAGGACTGCAGGGCGTTCGCCGGGTACACGGGGTTGACCGGGCGGCGGCCGTAGCCCGGCACGGACTCCTCCTCGCCGGCGTTGCCCAGGAGGGTCTGCCCCTCCATGCCGAGCACGTCCATGGCCAGCTTCATGACCTCCTGGTGGTACTCGCTCCAGAAGATCTTGTTGGTGGCGCCGAGGGCGGTGACCCCGAAGTCCTTGCGGCCGGTGAGGGCGACGGCCAGCGAGCGCAGGCCGTTGATGCGCATGATCGTCACCTGGGAGTGGGCCTTGGCGATGCGCTGGCGGATCAGCGGGTCGTCGATGGCACCGTTGGCCTTCGCCGCCGAGATGATGTGGTTGAGCTCGGTCTCGAAGCGGCGGTAGCCGGTGGTGGCCGAGGTGCCCCGCTCGAAGCCGAGGGTGGTCATGGCCACGGCCCAGCCGTTGTGGAGGCCGCCGACGACGTTGTCCTTCGGGCAGCGGGCGTTGGTGAAGAAGACCTCGGCGAACTCGGCCGAGCCGTCGATCTGCTTGATGGCCCGGACCTCGACGCCCTCCTGGTGCATGGGCACGAGGAGGTAGGAGATGCCCTTGTGCTTGGGAGCGTCCTTGTCGGTGCGGCAGAGCACGAAGCCGTAGTCGGCGGCGAAGCCCTGGGTGGTCCAGATCTTCTGGCCGTTGATGACCCACTCGTCGCCGTCGAGCACGGCCGTGGTCGCCAGGCTGGCGAGGTCGGAGCCGGCATCGGGCTCGGAGAAGCCCTGGCACCAGGCGATGGTGCCCGAGAGGATGCCGGGGATGAACTCCTTCTTCTGCTCCTCGGAGCCCCACTGGAGGATGGTGGGCCCGACGAGGGTGTCGCCGAAGAAGTCGCCGCGCATCGGGGCACCGGCCCGGGCGAACTCCTCGGACAGCACCACGCCCTGCATGGTGGTGAGGCCCTTGCCGCCGTACTCCGTGGGCCAGGTGGCGCAGATCCAGCCGCCCTCGAAGAGGGTGGCGGTCCACTGCTCGAGCCAGGCGCCGCGCTCGTCGTCGGTCATCGAGAAGTCGTCGTCGAACCAACCGGACGGAAGGTGGTTCTCGAGCCACTCGCGGATCTCGACGCGGAACTCTTCGGCCTCGGGCGGGTAGGTCAGGTCCATGGGCGACATGCTCCCCTTACCGCCCGGTAGCCGTCCACTTCCTGACGTCACGTCAGTTCCCGGTAGATTCGCCACCCATGAGCACCGAGGGCGTCCCCGCCGGCACCACCACCGCTCCGGCGAAGGCCAAGGCCGAGCGATGGACCTTCCAGTGGAAGGAGCTCTACGAGGAGGTCATCACCTCCGGGCTGTGCACCGGCTGCGCCGGTTGCGTGATCGCGTGCCCCCACGACGTGATCGGGTACGACCACGAGTCGGGCGGCTACAAGCCGTTCCACATCGAGGACGAGCTCGGCCCCACCGACTGCGGCCACGGCCAGAAGGGCTGCACCAGCTGCACCCGCGCCTGTCCCCGCTTCCGGGTGTGGGAGCCGCAGGCCAACGAGCACCTCTTCGACCGCGACCGGGAGGACGACGAGGTGGCGGGCATCTACACCGACATCCTCCTCACCCGGGCCAGCGACGACATGGTCCACCAGATGGGGCAGGACGGCGGCCTGGTGTCGGCGATCCTGATCTGGGCCATGGACCAGGGCTACATCGACGGCGCCCTGACCTCGTACCTCGAGGGCGGCGCCGACTCGGGGAGCTGGAAGGCGATCCCGGGCGTGGCCACCAACCGTGACGAGGTCCTGGCCGGTGCCGGGAGCCGCTACACCTACTCGGCCAACACGCTGGCCCTCGACGAAGCCAAGGAGAAGGGGCTCTCGAAGCTGGCGCTGGTGGGCATGAGCTGCCAGTCGTCGGTGCCGCCGGTGATGTGGTCACGCAAGATCGGCAAGATCTCGAAGCCGATCGTGTTCAACATCGGCCTGCTGTGCTCGAAGACCTTCGACGACGCCATCTTCGAGGAGCTGTTCGAGGCGAAGTACCGCCTCCCCAAGTCCGAGATCGTGAAGATGAACATCAAGGGCGTCTTCCAGATCTGGATGCGCGACGGCAGCTACCACGAGGTGAACCTCAAGGAGTGCCACGCCTGGACCCGTGAGGGCTGCACCCACTGCCCGGACTTCGCCGCCGAGCACGCCGACATCTCGACGGGTGGCATCGGCAAGGACAACGACTGGACGCTCACCATCGTGCGCACCGACCTCGGTCGGGAGATCATGAACCGGATGATCGCCGACGGGTCGATCATCGCCCGTCCGGGCGACGAGGACCCGGGCGCGATCGCGCTGATGCGCAAGCTGGCCGAGAAGAGCCGCTCGCGCTGGCCGCAGTGGGCCGAGCCGGTCGTGCGCCTGGGCCTTCCGGAGAAGAAGAAGCCGGCGGCGGCGAAGGCCTAGCCGGAAGCGGCGGCCTAGCCGGAGCGGCGGCCGGCGCTCACCGGCGCGTGCTCGGTGATGTCGATCACGGCGTCGGCGGCGGTGAGGTCGAGGATGGCCGACCCGCGCCAGAACAGGTCGGCTTCGTGGCCGGGGTAGTGAGGGCCGGTGCCGCCGTCGGCGGTGCAGCTGCCCGAGCCGAGGGCATCGATCCAGACGAGGTCGTCTCCGGCAGCAGCCGGGTCGACCATCTCCCCACAGAACACGCACACGTCCATGCGGACCTCCGAAAAAGGGTTTCCCCCGCCCGGACGTCACACTAGCGACAGCAACTCACGGAGTGGGCCATACGGCCCACCACGAGTGCTCAGGCGCCGGTGGTGGAGGTGGCGGCGTCGGAGGCCGTCGTGGTGGTGCTGTCGCCGCTGCCCGCCGTGGTGGGCGTGGTGCCGCTGCCGCTGGTGCAGGCGGCGACCTTGTCCTTGATGTCCTGGGGGATGCTGTCCCAGGCCTTCGTGGGATCGGTCTTCAGCTCGGCGTTGAGGTCGGTGAAGTTGGGGCCGTCGTAGCCCGCCCACTGGGCTTCCTTGGCGACGGTGGCGTTGATCGGCATGGCGCCGTTGCCGTCGTTGTTCGGCCCGGCGTACACCTCGTAGGCGCACTGGCACTGCGACTCGGTCGGCGCCGTGACGTCAGCCTTCACCGTGTTGTCGGTCTTCGACAGCGAGTCGTCGGTGTTGTCGAAGTAGTAGTTCGTGCAGGTCTCGAGGAAGTTCTGCTGGGTGAGCGTGTTGTACTGATCCGGCGTGTTGCTCTGCGAGCAGGCACCGAGGCCGAGCCCCGCGGCCATGGCCAGGGCGAACACCCCGGCACTCGCACGCCGTCTGGTCACACCGCTGCTGCTCACTCCACTGCTGTTGACTCCACTACGCGTCATCCGTCTGAACCGTCCTCGTCGACATACGCCCGGGCCGCGAGACGAGCGGCGGGCCGTCGGACACCGTAGCCGGACCCGCTCACCGCCCCGGCATCAGCCCTGCCAGCTCGCGGGCCCGGGCGAAGACCGCGTCGAGCATGGGCTCGGTCAGCTTGCCGGTGAAGGTGTTCTGCTGGCTGACGTGGAAGCAGCCGAGCACCGTCAGGTCTCCCGGCCGGCACTTCGACCCCGTGGGCGAAGGTGGGACGGGGCCGCAGGCCGAGGTGGGAGCAGACGGCGTCGAAGCCGAACTTGCCCAGGGCCACCACCACCCGGGCCTCGGCCAGCAGCGCCAGCTCCCGGGTCAGGAAGGGGGCGCAGGCGTCGCGCTCGACCGGGGTCGGCTTGTTGGCCGGCGGCGCGCACTTCACCGGCGAGGTGATCCAGGCGTCACGCAGGACCAGGCCGTCGGTACCGCGAGGTGCTCTCGGGTTGGTTGGCGAAGCCGGCCCGCCACAGGGCCCGGTAGAGCCACTCGCCCGAACGGTCGCCCGTGAACATGCGACCCGTCCGGTTGGCCCCGTGGGCGGCGGGGGCGAGGCCGACGACGACGACCTTCGCCGCCGGATCACCGAACCCGGGCACGCCCCGACCCCAGTACTCCTCGTCGGCGTAGGCGGCCCGCTTGGTGGCCGCGACCTCCTCACGCCACTCGACCAGCCGCGGGCACCGACGACACCCCGCCACCTCCTCGGCCACCAGCGCGAGCCCATCAGCGGGCCGCTCGAGCGGCCCGCCCTGGGCGGCAGCAGAAGAGGACGGGCGATCGACCACGGTCGCGCACTCTACGGCCGGCCGCCGCAGGGAGGGCTGCTGCCCACCAAGGTTCCAGTTGTCAGCGACACACCGGGATGGGCGGGCGCAACGGAGGGACGAGCCTGGCCGGAGCTGGACAGGAGTCGGAGGGCTCGCGGCCCGAACGCCAGCGAGCACTCGCGGCCCGACCCCATCCCCCTCCGACCCGGTCCAGGCGTGTCGCTGACAACTGGAACCCGACCACGCGTGGCGAACCCTCACGGGCAGAGCGGCGGCGGCTCGCCCCGTCGCAGGCACCGCACCACGAGCCGTGCCCTGCTTCGCGTGACCTTGGGAAGGTGCCCGACGGTGTACCGATCAGGGCCGACGCGCACTGCTCGTCCGCGCGCGACCTCCCATCGGAGGGCGTCGGAGACGACCTTGCCTGGCCGGCGGCCCCTGGGCTCGAGACCCAGTCGGGCAAGACCCTCGATCAAGCGGTCCACCGAGCACGGACGACCTCGCTGGGCGTCGAGCACGAGCAGAAGCGCGTATCGCAGGTAGAGCCCCGTGATCGGGAGCGGTGACATCGTTGATCCTCCGTCGGTGGCGACGTGCCAGAGGGAGGAAGTGGGGCGCACGCTACCCAGGGGGTGCGACAGTGCTCCGACCGTGACCCGGACCGTGCTCCGACAGCAGTGAGAGCGGTCGGCGGTCGGTAGGGTGAATCCGCTCATGGCCAGGAAGCCCACTCCCCCGCGCCCCACGCTCGTCCTCCTCGTGCGTCACGGGCAGACCCCGACCACCGGCTCGACCCTTCCCGGTCGCGCGCCCGGCCTCCACCTCTCCGAGGTCGGTCAGGGCCAGGCCCAGGCGGCCGCCGACCGCATCGCCGCGCTGAAGGACGTCGCCGCCGTCTACGCGTCTCCGCTCGAGCGCACCCGGGAGACGGCCAAGCCCATCGCCGCGGCCCGCGGGCTCAAGGTCCAGGTCGACCGTGGGCTGTTGGAGGCCGACTTCGGGGACTGGACCGGCGCCAAGCTCAAGGACCTCATGAAGCTGCCCGAGTGGCAGACGGTCCAGCGCTACCCGAGCGGGTTCCGCTTCCCGAACGGCGAGTCCTTCGCCGAGATGCAGACCCGCATCGTCGGTGCCCTCGACAAGCTGGTCGCCCGCCACCCCGGCGAGACCATCGTGGCCGTGTCCCACGCCGACCCCATCAAGGCGGCGCTGGCCCAGGCCCTCGGCACCCACCTCGACCTCTTCCAGCGCATCATCGTCTCCCCGTGCTCGATCTCGGCCGTGCTCTACGGATCCACCGGCCCGGCGGTGCTCGCCGCCAACTCCACGGGCGACGACCTCTCCCGGCTCGGCCTGTCGTGAGCGAGTCCTTCGAGTTCCCCGACCCGGCCCACGTCCTGCCCGGCACCGTCGGCCCTCCCGGCCGGCGCACCTTCTTCCTGCAGGCCCGCGAGAACATGGTCACCGCCTCGTTCAAGGTCGAGAAGCAACAGGTCACCGCGCTCTGCGAGTACCTCGGCGGCATCCTCGCCGACCTCCCGCCGGCCCAGGGCCTGCCCGTGGTCGAGTCCACCGCCACCACCGAGCCCTCCGAGCTGGCCTGGACGGTCGGGCGCCTGGCCGTGGCCTACGAGGAGTCCGACGACCGCATCGTGATCGTCGCCGAGGAGTTCCTCGAGATCGACGACGACGACCTCGAGGCCCTCGACCTCGACGACCCCGCCACGCTGATCGCCGCGGGCTACGAGCCCGCCACCGCCCGGTTCCGCATGACCCGGGCCCAGGTCGCGGCCTTCATCGCCGTCGGCGACCAGCTCGTCCAGTCCGGTCGACCTCCGTGCCGCCTCTGCGGGCAGCCGATCGATCCCGAGGGTCACGCGTGCCCGAGGCTGAACTGACCCCAGGCGAGATCCTGGCGGCCGGCGAGGTCGAGATCCTCGGCCGCATGCCGTGGAGCTCGAACGCCACCTTCCTCGTCGAGGCGTGCCTCGACGGCCAGGCGGCCCGGGGCATCTACAAGCCCCACGCGGGCGAGCGCCCGCTGTGGGACTTCCCCGACGGCCTCTACCGCCGCGAGGTCGCGGCCCACGAGCTGAGCGCCGCCCTCGGCTGGGACGTCGTCCCCCTCACCATCCTGCGCGAGGACATGCCCCACGGCGTCGGCTCCCTGCAGCAGTTCATCGACGCCGACTTCGAGCAGCACTACTTCACCCTGCTCGACGACGAGTCGACCCACCCTCAGCTGCGGCGCATGGCCGTGTTCGACATCGTCTCCAACAACACCGATCGCAAGGGTGGGCACTGCCTCGTCGACGCCGACGGCCACATCTGGGGC
The DNA here is from genome assembly GCA_963702555.1 of uncultured Actinomycetes bacterium. GTDB lineage: Bacteria > Actinomycetota > Acidimicrobiia > Acidimicrobiales > Acidimicrobilacustridaceae > CAMFLJ01. The sequence goes on along the minus strand of CAVPCW010000010.1, from coordinate 71,008 downwards.
ATCGACAACGGCCTGTCGTTCCACGCCGAGTTCAAGCTCCGGACGGTGATCTGGGACTTCGCCGGCGAGCCGGTCGCGCCCGACCTGCTGGCCGACCTCCAACTGCTGGTCGACGAGGGCCTGCCCGACCGGGTCGCCTCACTGCTCGGCGCCTTCGAGCGCGACGCCGTGCTCACCCGGGCACGGGCCGTGCTCCGCGAGGGCGAGCTGCCCTTCGACGAGACCGGCCGGCGCTACCCCTGGCCGCTCGTCTGACGCTCAGTCCTTGTCGCCGTCGGAGTCGCCCGTGCCCTCGGTCGAGGTGCCGCCGGACGATCCGGAGGAGCTGCTGAGCTTGTTGTCCTCCCACGTGGCCTTGGCGCCGCTGTGGCCGATCTGCACGATGCGGGCCGCGCCCACCACCGAGAACAGCACGGCGACCACGCCGACGACCACGCCGATCGTCTTCATCGAGCCGGCGCCCGTGGTCGAGCCCGACTGGCTCGCCCGACGCTTCTCGAGCACGTCGACCGCCATGACCCCGGCCGCACCGAGGAACACCAGCCCGCCGGCGATCAGGCCGGAGTCGCCCATCTCGGCGTGCTCCTCGACCGCCTGGGTCTCCTTGACCGTCTCCTCGAGCCCCTCGCCGCTCTCCTTGGCCAGGAAGGCGCTCACCATGCCGACGAAGGCCAGGCCGACGACGATCCAGCCGATGCGCCGGCGGGCCGCCGGCCAGAAGGCCATGACGCACACGCCGATCGCCGAGAGCGGCACGAGCACGACCGCGGCATGGACCAGGAGCGGATGGGCCGGGAGGCCGAACAGCGAGTCGAGCGCGGCGAGGACGGTCGTGGAGGCCGTGACACGGGAAGAAGACATGGCGAGCAGTCTCCGCCCTCGCCACACCGTTGTCTCGCGTCTTTACGGGGAATTGGTGAAAGTGGTGACCTTCGGCCCCAACTGCGCCGGGACGCGACGAGGCCCCGGCCGGAGCCGGGGCCTCGATCAGGTCGTCCTCGTGAAGAAGGAGAGGTGCGAGCCGGGGCTCAGCGGGCCTTGAGGGCCTCGATGAGCTGCGGCAGCACCTTGTGCACGTCGCCCACGATGCCGAGGTCGGAGATCGAGAAGATCGGGGCCTCGGCGTCCTTGTTGATGGCGATGATGTTCTTCGAGCCCTTCATGCCCACCATGTGCTGGGTGGCACCCGAGATGCCGGCGGCGATGTAGACGGTCGGCTTCACGACCTTGCCGGTCTGGCCGACCTGGTAGCTGTAGGGCACCCAGCCGGCGTCGACGATGGCACGAGACGCACCCGGCGCACCCTTGAGCAGCTTGGCCAGGTCCTCGACCATCGCGTACTTGTCGGACTCGCCGAGGCCACGGCCACCGGCGACCACGATGGCGGCATCGTCGAGGGACGGGCCCTCGCGCTCCTCCACGTGGCGGTTGGTGACGACGGCGCCGCCGCTCTTGCCCGCATCGGGCACGGCGATGGTCTCGACGGCGGCCGCACCGCCGCCCGCCGACTCGGCGGCGAACGACTTCGGGCGGATCAGGACGATGTGGGGGCCGCCCGCCGTGAAGGTGGTCTTCACGTTGGTCGTGCCGCCGAACACCGGCTCGGTGGTGACGAGGCTGTCGCCGTCGACCTCGAGGTCGACGTTGTTGGTGAGCACCGTGCGGTCGAGCTTGACCGACAGGCGCCCGGCGACGTCACGGCCGGTGTAGCTGGTGGCCGCCAGGATGGCGTCGGGGGCGTTGCCACCCTCGACCGCCGCGGCGATGGCACCGGCCACCGGCACGCCGGGGAGGGCCCCGCCGAGGTCGCCGGTGGTGAGCACCTTGGAGGCGCCGTACTCGCCGAGCTGGCCGGCGACCGCGTCGGCGTCGCCGCCGACGTAGACGGCCTCGACCGTGCCGGCGAGCTCGCGGGCCTTGGTGAGCAGTTCGAGCGTGGTGGTGGTGACCTTGCCGTCAGTGGCTTCGGCCAGCACCCAGATCTTCGAGAGAGCCATGTTCCAGTGCCTCCTAGAGGACCTTGAGGTTGTCGAGATAGGCGACGATCTTCTCGAAGGCGGCGCCGTCGTCCTCGATGACCTCGCCGGCCTCGCGGGCCGGAGCCTCTTCGATGGCGACGATCTGCTGACCGGCGCCGGCCCAGCCGACAGCCGAGGCGTCGAGGCCCAGGTCGGCGACCTTGAGCGTGTCGACCGGCTTCGACTTGGCGGCCATGATCCCCTTGAAGGAGGGGTAGCGGGGCTCGACCACGCCGGCGGTCACCGAGACCACGGCGGGGAGCGGGCACTCGACCTCGTCGAAGCCGGCGTCGGTCTGACGCTGGACCTTGACGGTGGTGCCGTCGATCTCGATCTGCTTGGCGAAGGTCACCGACGGCAGGTCGAGGAGACCGGCGATCTGCTCGGGCACGGTGCCCGTGTAGCCGTCGCTCGACTCGGTGGCGGTGAGGATCAGATCCGCAGCCTCCACCCGCTCGATGGCCTTGGCGAGGACCTTGGCGGTGCCGAGGGCATCGCTGCCGGCGAGGGCCTCGTCGGAGACGAGGATGGCCTTGGCGGCACCCATGGCCAGCGCGGTGCGCAGGCCGGAGACCTCGTCGTTGGGGGCCATCGACACGAGGGTGACCTCGCCGCCGCCGGCCGCCGTGACGAGCTGCAGGGCCATCTCGACACCGTACGAGTCGGACTCGTCGAGGATGAGCTTGCCGTCCCGCTTGAGGGTCTTGGTGTTGGGATCCAGCGCACCCGGGTCGGCCGGGTCCGGGATCTGCTTGACGCACACGACGACGTTCATGCCGAACAGTCTCCCCGCGGCAGCGGCCGCGGGCCAAATCATCCGACGAGATGTGACCAACGAGTAACCCCACAAGGCCCCGGGGGCCCCGGCGCGAGCCCCTGGTACGGTCGCCGCTCACTGTGAGGCTGCTTCTCGTCGTCAACTCCTCCGCGTCGTCGGTCACCGCCCGGGGAAGGGTCGTGATCACCAAGGCGCTGTCCGCGGACCACGACGTGACGGTGGCCGAGACCACCCGCCGCGGCCACGCCACGAGGCTGGCCCAGGGCGCCGCGGCCGACGGCGTCGACGTGGTGGTCGTCCTCGGCGGCGACGGCACCCTCAACGAGGCCGCCAACGGCCTCGCCGGCAGCGGCACGGCGCTCGCCCCCCTCCCCGGCGGCTCGACCAACGTGTTCGCCCGCACCCTCGGCCTCCCCGACGATCCCATCGAGGCCACCGGTGTGCTGCTCGACGCGCTGGCCAACGACTCGATCCGACGGGTCGGGCTCGGCTCGGTGAACGGCCGCTACTTCCTCTTCCACGTCGGCATCGGCTTCGACGCCGCCGTCGTCCGCGAGGTCGAGCGACGGGGCTCGCTCAAGCGGTTCGCCAACCACCTCCTCTTCGGGTGGGCCGCGTTCGACACGTGGCTGCGTCGCTACGACCGCCGCAACCCGCACTTCGCGGTGAAGGTGCCCGGGGCCGAGACCGTCGACGACGGCCTCTTCACCGTGTGCCTCAACACGAACCCCTACACGTTCATCGGCACGAGGCCGTTCAACGTCGCCCCCGAGGCCGACCTCGAGCGGGGCCTGGCCGTCGTCACCGTCCGCAGCCTCGACGCCCTCCCCCTCCTCGGCATCCTCTCCTCGGCGCTCGGGTCGGGCAGCCGCCTGCGCCGCAACCGCCACGTCGCCTACCGCACCGACGTGGCCGAGGCCGCGATCGACGGGTACGGGCCGGTGCCCTACCAGGTCGACGGCGACTACCTCGGCGACGTCGAGCACCTGGCCGTGCGCCACGAGCCCGACGTCCTCCGGCTCGTCATCCCCCGCTGAGCACCGCCCGGGCGACGTCGGGGACGTTCGTGATCACGGCGTCGACGCCGAGGGCCCCCAGGGCGGCGATGCGCTCCGGGTCGTCGACCGTCCAGCTGTTGACCTCGACGCCCGCGGCGTGGGCCCGCGCCACGAAGGCCTCGTCGACGAACGGGTCCCACGGGTTCACCGCCCGATGACCACCCGCCACGGCCGCGGCCACCGGGTCGGGGCCCGAGGCCAGGTCGAAGGCGAGCAGGCCGGTGGGGAGCTCCGGGGCGAGGGCCCGCACCTGGTCGACCAGCTCCCAGGCGAACGACGTCACCAGGAACCGCTCGGGCGACCCCGACCGCTGCAGGAGGGCCACCACGGCGGCCACGAGGGGCTCGTGGGACTCCGGCGGGCAGTCGGCCTTGATCTCGACGTTCACGCCCAGGCCGGCACAGGCGTCGAGCGACGCGTCGAGCAGGGGGACCCACCGGGGAAGGTCGGCGGCGACCAGCTCTGCGATCGTGCGGCCATCGGGCAGCTCGGCGTCGTGGTGGACGGCGAGCGCGCCGTCGGAGGTGGGCCGCACGTCGAGCTCCACCCAGTCGGCGCCGAGCGCACCCGCGGCCCCGAAGGCCTCGAGGGTGTTGCCGGGCGGATGGGCGGCCGAGGCGCCCCGGTGAGCCACGACCAGTGCCATGGCGGCAGGCTAGGCGGCGGGCTCGTCTGCCGGGCCGGCCCCGGGTGCCCTCCCTCACCGGACTCCGCCGATCGCGCGCTGCGTCGGTGGACCCTCACGCGTCGCGGTGCGTGTCGGGGCGCCGCGAGGTCGCATGGCACATCGGCAAAAATTTGGGGAACAGACCCTTGCCTTCACCTTGACACGCCGCTACCTTGCCTCCGTCCCAGCCACACGAAGCCGCACACCGGCGCGGTGGCATGTGAACAGCTTCACGAACAGCATCTGAACGTGCTGACTCGTGAGCCCGATCCGCGGAGGCACCGTGGCCCTCACCACGTCCCGTTCGTTGTCCCTGTCTGCAGCGCCTGATGACTGGCGTGGCGTCTCGGCCTGTCGAGACACCGACCCCGACCTCTTCTTCCCCGTCGGCACGACCGGGCCCGCGATCGAGCAGATCGAGAACGCCAAGGCCGTCTGCTCCGAGTGCGAGGCCAAGCAGCCCTGCCTCGAGTTCGCCCTGTCGACCAACCAGGACTCCGGCATCTGGGGCGGCACCTCCGAGGAGGAGCGCCGCAAGCTCCGCCGCCAGTGGCTCGCCGCCCGGCGTCGCGCCAGCTGACACCAGCCCTTCCGCAGTCCCGCAGTGCCGACGGCCTCCCTCCGGGGAGGCCGCTTCGCGTCTCAGGGGCAGCGCGTCTCAGGGGCAGCACGTCCCAGGGGCAGCACGTCCCAGGGGCAGCGCGTCTCGGTGACAGAGGGTCCCGAGGGCAGAGGGTCCCGGCTACTGGTGGACGGGCACCGACAGGTGCACCACGGTGCCCGGTCGGTCGTCGGGGCCGTCGCCCCGGCGGAACTCGATGGTGCCGGCCAGCTCGGTGGTCACCAGGGTGCGCACGATCGACAGGCCGAGGCCGGTGCTGGCCTCCACGCTGAAGCCCTCGGGCGGGCCCACGCCGTCGTCGGTGACGATCACGTCGAGGCGCTCGCCGTCGTTGGCCAGCTCCACCGACACCGCGGCGCCGTCGTCGGGCCCGTCGGGGTAGGCGTGGTCGACCACGTTCTGGAGCAGCTCGGTGAGCACGACGGCCATGGCCGTGGCCACCGGCGCCGGCAGGATGCCCGCCTCGCCCTTCACCGTGAACCGGATGGGGTGCTCGGGAGAGATGAGCCCCTCCTCCACCATGCGCACCAGGGGCCGCACGATCTCGAGGAAGGGGACGTCGTCACCCGCGGCGTGCGACAGCGTCTCGTGCACCAGGGCGATCGAGCGGATGCGCCGCACCGACTCCTCGACCGCGGCCTTGGCCTCCGGTGACGACAGCCGCCGGCCCTGCAGGCGCAGCAGCGACGAGATCGTCTGGAGGTTGTTCTTCACCCGGTGGTGGATCTCCCGGATGGTGGCGTCCTTCGAGAGCAGGAGGCGGTCACGCCGGCGCAGCTCGGAGATGTCACGCAGCAGCACCAGCGAGCCGGTGACCGTTCCGTGCTCGAGCAGCGGGATGAACCGCATGAGCACGGTGATCTCGGGGCCCCGCTCGATCTCCTCGGTGGCGGGCCGGGCCTGGGTGTAGGCGGTGCGCATGGCGGTCTCGGGCAGGCCCAGCTCGCCGGGACGCATGCCCTCGGAGTTGGCGTGCACGCCGATGCGGTGGAGAGCCGACACGCCGTTCGGCGAGGCGTAGACCACCCGCATCGAGCCGTCGAGCAGGATCACGCCGTCGCCGACGCGGGGCGCCTCCTCGCTCGGGCCCATCTCCCCGGCGAAGGGGAACTCCCCCGAGGCGATCATGCGGGCGAAGCGGTTGAACACCTCGACGTAGGTGCGCTCGAGCTCACCGGGCTGGCGCCCGACCAGCGGCGCCGACTCCTTGGTGAGCACGCCGACGGTGCGGCCCTGGTGGGTGACGGGGATGCAGAGCTCGCGGACCGGCTCGTGGCGCACGTCGCCGGTGACCTCGCCCTCCATGATCCCGCCGGAGGCGAGGCTGCGGGCCACGAACGGGCGCTCGGGCGCAGGGAGGATGCGACCGACCCAGTCGCTGCGGAACAGGGTCTGGCTGGTGGTGGGCCGGATCTGGCCGAGCACCACGAGCGGTCGGTCCTCCGGCTTGCCGCTGAAGCGGGTGCCCTCGTCGTCGTGCTCGGCCCCGCCGAAGAGCATGAGGTCGGCGAAGCAGAGGTCGGCCAGCAGGCCCCAGGACGCGACGAGGCGCTGCAGGTGGTCGATCTCGGGGAGCGTGAGTCGGGTGTGGTGCCGGGCGAGCTCGGCGAGGCTGGCCATCGTTCCTCCTGGGGCCGGCTACCAGAGTGCCCGACCGAGGGCGATCAGCCCACCGAGGTCGGAGATGTCGTGGTCGAGGTGGGGCGCCGACACCACCAGCTCGGGGTGGCGGGACAGCACCGCCGCCTTCTCGCGCTCGCGGGTGGCGACGATGCGGTAGTCGTCGAAGCTCTGCCCGATCTCGCGCAGCACGCGGGCGACCTGGACAGGGTCGCCCAGGGGCTCGGGCACCGGCGCGCCCTCGGCGTGGGCGACGCCCATGTGGGCCAGGGCGGCGGCGACCTCCGTGCTCTCCTTCACCAGGCGCTGGGCGACCTCGGCCGCACCCTCGTCGGCGAACCAGGGCGGCAGCACCTTGTTGAGCACCAGGGCACCGAGGTGCAGCTCGCGCTCGACGAGCGCCTGCATGAAGAACTCGGCCTCCCGCACCGGCGCGTCCTCCAGCGTGGAGACCACGACGAAGGTCGTGCGGCGGTCGGCGATGGTGCGGCTCACGGCCTCGGCCCGCTCCACGAAGCCGTCGTACATCGTCTGGAAGAGCACGAAGAACTCGGCGATGTCGGCCAGGAACTGCGAGCCGAGGATGCGGTCGGCGATCGTGTAGAAGGGCTTCGAGGCGGCGTTCACCAGGCGGGAGCGGTAGGGCGTGATGAGCCACCGCAGCAGCCGGCTGGAGAAGAAGTCGGCCATGCGGTCGGGTGCCTCGAGGAAGTCGATGGCGTTCCGGGTGGGCGGGGTGTCGACGACGATCAGGTCGTAGCGGCCCGAGCGGTGGATCTCGTGGAGCCGCTCCATGGCGATGTAGTCGTGGCTCTGCACGAACTTCGAGGTGATGTTCCGGTAGAGCGGGTTGGCCAGGATGGCGTCGCGGGTCTCGGCGTCGGGGGCGTGGGCCCGCACCAGGTCGTCCCACGACTGCTTGGTGTCGAGCATGGCGGCCCACAGCTCGCCCCGCGGCTCCACCCCGGCGGCGGCGAACATCTCGGGCGGCACCTGCGTCTCGAGGTTGCCGAACTGCTCGAGACCGAGCGCGGTGGCGAGGCGCCGGGCGGGGTCGACGGTGAGCACCAGCACCTTGCCGCCGAGCTGCGACGCGGCCATGGCCCCGATGGCTGCCGCGGTGGTGGTCTTGCCCACCCCGCCGGAGCCGCAGGTGATGACGATCTCGCGCGCCGCGCAGAGCTGCTCGAGCCCGGTGGTGGGCATCAGTACCCGAGCTCCGCGCCGAGGGCCTCGGCCAGGGTGCGGGTCGTGCGCATGCCGTGGGCCCGGGTGAAGAGGTAGGGCACGTAGAGCAGCGGGAGGTCGCGGGTGAGCTCGGTGCGCAGTCGGGTGATGTGCTCGGCACGCGAGCGACGGAGGCGCACGGCGAGGTCGGCGCCCTCGAGCACGGGGTCGACCGGTCCGGCGACGACCGAGGCCAGCTGGGCGCGGTGGGCGGGGCTGCAGAGCCGGTCGAAGACCTCCTGCTCGCCCCGGCCGAACAGCTCGGGCAGCACCTTGTTGACCACCACGGCGGCGAGCGGCACGCGGGTCTCGGTCTCCAGCCGCTCGACCAGCTCGAGGGTCTCGGTGACCGGCATCTCCTCGGGCGTGGCCACCACGACCGTGCCGGTGATGACGGGGTCGGAGAGCAGGTCGAGCATCCAGCGGGTCTGGTCACGGATGCGACCGACCTGCACGAGCTCGTTGATCGCCTCCGGGGCGGCGAGCTGGCCGACGACGTGGCCGGTGGCGGAGGCGTCGACCACGACGAGGTCGTAGTGGCGCTCCTTGACCTCCCACGCGATCTTGCCGACGGTGAGGATCTCCTTCACACCGGGCGCGGCGGTGGCCACGAAGTCGAGGCTCTTGGCCAGCGGGCCGATGCGGGCCAGCAGCGGGATCCGCAGCTGGAGCTTGAGGTACTCCCGCAACGACTCCTCGGTGTCCATCGACATGGCGAAGAGCCCGGGCACGACCTCCCGGGGCTCGAACGAGGTGGGCCCCGTCTCGAGCACGTCGGAGAGGCTGCCCTTGGCGTCGATCTCGACGAGCAGCGTGCGCTGCCCCCGGCCGGCGGCGAGCAGGCCGAGGGCGGCGGCGACACTGGTCTTGCCGACCCCGCCCTTGCCGGTGACGAAGAGCAGCCGACGCTCGAGCAACTCGAGGTCGCGGCTCATGACGGGCAGAGGGCGGGGCTGACGGGGGGCGTCAGCTGGAGCCGAAGCCGATCCGACGCTCGTTGTCGGGGGTGCCGAGCTCGACGTAGGCGATCTTGGCGCTGGGCACCGCGATCTCGCGACCGTGGCGGTCGGTCAGCCAGAGCGTGTTGTCGTCGTCGGACAGCGCGGTCTCGATGCTCGCCTTGACGGCGTCGCGGTCGGCATCGGCGGGCAGCTCGATGTCGATCTCCTTGACGGTGTGAACCACACCGATGCGAACGTCCACGCAGGCCTCCTGAAGCACTGTTCTCGATCCGGCCGCTCCCGGCCGTGTGGCGGTCATGCTACGTGCGCCCACGCCCTCTTCCCGCCCCGAGGACCCATCTCGCCACCGCCGCCGCCTCACACGCGGTTCTGGCATGCGTTTCCGGCGCAGGAACACGGGAAACGCATGCCAGAACGAGGGCGACAGGTGAGGGGGTCAGCCGAGGAGCTTGAGGCCGGGGTTGTAGCGGCGGGTGGGCGCCAGCTCGAGGTCGATGACCTCGGCGATCTTCGCGATGGCCACCGAGGCCTCGCTCTCCGGGTCGACGGCGACGATCGGGCGACCGGAGTCGGAGCCCTCGCGCATGGGGATCATCAGCGGCACCTGGCCCACGAGCGGGACCTCGAGGCGCTCGGCCAGCTCGGCCCCGCCGCCCTCGCCGAAGATCTGGTAGCGCTGACCGTCGTCGCCGGTGAACCACGACATGTTCTCGATCACGCCCTTGACCTCGAGGTTGACCTTCTGGCCCATGTAGGCGGCGCGCTGGGCGACCCGCTGGGCGGCCGGCTGCGGCGTGGTGACCACGTAGAGCTCGGCCCGGGGCAGGAACTGGGCGAGCGAGAGGGCGATGTCGCCGGTGCCCGGGGGCAGGTCGACGAGGAGGAAGTCGGGCTCGTCCCAGAAGACGTCGGTGAGGAACTGCTCGAGGGCCTTGTGCAGCATCGGGCCGCGCCAGATGACCGGCTGCTCCTCCTCGACGAAGAAGCCCATCGAGATGCAGCGCACGCCGTAGGACTCCGGCGGCACGAGCATCTGGTCGATCACGACCGGCGGCGTGCTCGACGCCGAGCATCCGCGGGATGGAGAAGCCCCACACGTCGGCGTCGACGACGGCGACCTTGTGGCCCCGCTGGGCGAGGGCGATGGAGAGGTTGGCGGTGAGCGACGACTTGCCCACGCCGCCCTTGCCCGAGGCGATGAGCAGCACCCGGGTGGTGCTCGACGGGTCGGCGAAGGGGATGACCCGGCCCTCGGCGTGGCCGTGGCCCTGATGGGTGCCGGCGGTGCTGGCCGGGTCGCCGTGGAGCATCTCGCGCACGGCGGCGCGCTCCTCGTCGGTCATCACGGTGAAGTCGAGGTCGACGCGGTCGATGCCGTCGAGGGCGACGACCGCGGTGCTGACCCGGTTCTGGATCTCGTTGCGGAGCGGGCAGCCGGCGACGGTGAGGGCGATGCGGACGGCCGCCACTCCCCCGTCGATGGCCACGCCCTTGACCATGCCGAGGTCGACGATGCTGCGGTGCAGCTCGGGGTCCTCGACGGGGCGGAGGGCCTCGACGACGTCGGCTTCGGTGGTGGCCATGGTGATGGGCCTTTCGAGGGGGTGCGAGAGATCAGGGGTTGCGGGTGGCTCGCAGGGAGGGCCGTTCCGGGCCCGTCGGGGTATTTCTCCTACGGCGGTAGGTAGAATACCGGCGTGGATCGGGCCACCCTCAGCCCGACCGAGTTCTCCTCGGTCGTGACAGCCATCACCTCGGCCTTCGGCGACCCCACGCGGCGGGAGATCTACCTGTTCGCCCGCCAGTCCGACGACGGTGTCACGGCCACCGAGGTGGCCAAGAAGTTCGACCTGCACCCCAACGTCGCCCGCCACCATCTCGACAAGCTCACCGCCGGCGCCTACCTCGAGGTCTGCGTGGCCCGCGGTCGGCACCGGCGCCGGCCGGCCCTCGAAGCGCTACACGGCCACCACCCTCGGCGACCAGCTCGACCTGCCGGTGCGCCACGACGACGTGCTCGTCACCCTGCTCGGCCGGGCCCTCGACCTGCTGCCCCGCGACCAGGCCGAGGCCATGGCCGAGGAGGTCGGCACCGAGTACGGCCGGATGATGGCCCAGAGCCTGGGCGACAGCCCCGATCACCAGCGCTCGTTCCGCTCGGCGCTGCACACCGTGGCCGACGCCCTCACCGCCCACGGCTTCGCGGCCCACGCCGAGAAGAAGAACAACGAGCTGCGCATCGTCTCCGAGCACTGCCCGTTCGGCGACGCCGTGCTCACCAACCCCGTCATCTGCGCGGTCGACCGCGGGATGATGAAGGGGATGATGACCGAGCTCTACGGCGAGGGTGCCACCGTCGCGATGGAGTCGTCGTTGCCCAACGGCGACGACGTCTGCGTCACCGCCCTCGAGGCCTGAGCCCGGCCCGCTCCCCCGAGTCGCATGGCCCGCCACCTGCTCGACCACGCGTCGACGTCGCCACCCCGCCCCGAGGCCGTCGCCGCGATGGTGTCGTGGCTCACTATCTCCGGTGAGGGCCAGACCGGCGACCCCGGGCGCATCCACAGCGAGGGGATGCGATCGCGCGTGGCCCTCGAACAGGCCCGCGAGCAGGTGGCCGCACTGCTGGGCGCCCGCTCGCGCGAGGTCGTGTTCACCAGTGGCGCCACCGAGTCGATCACGGCCGCCACGTGGGGCGCGGTGCGCCGGGCCGTCGACGCCGGACGGTCGCCGCACGTCGTGCTCTCCGCCGTCGAGCACTCGGCGGTGCGCCAGTCGTCGGCCACCTTCGCCGATGCCTTCGGCGGATCGCGTCACGGTGGTCGGCGTCGACGGCGTGGGCCGGGTCGACCCCGACGAGCTCCTGGCCGCGGTCACCCCTGACACCGCACTGGTGCACCTCCAGTGGGGCAACCACGAGGTCGGCACCCTGCAGCCCGTGGCCGAGGTGGTGGCCGCCTGCCGCGAACGGGGCGTGCTGGTGCACGTCGACGCCGCCCAGGCCGCCGGACGGGTGCCGACCGACCTCGGTGCACTCGGCGCCGATCTCGTGTCGGTCAGCGGCCACAAGTTCGGCGGCCCGGCCGGCACCGGTGTGCTGCTACGTGCGGCGGGGCCTGCGCATCGAGCCGCTGCTCCTCGGCGGCGACCAGGAGCGCGGCTCGCCGGGCCGGCATGGAGAACGTGCCCGCCCTGGTGGGGTTGGGCGCGGCGGCAGAGGCCCTGGCCACCGGCGGGTTGGCCGCCGAGGAGCCGGCCAACCGAGCCCTTGGCGCCCGGCTGGTCGAGGGGCTCACCGCGGTCGAGGGGGTCCACCTGCTGGGCGACCCCGACCCGGCCGGTCGCCTCCCCCACCTGGTCTGCCTGGCGGTCGACGGGGTCGAGCCCCAGGGTGTGCTGCTCGGGCTCGATCAGCGTGGCGTGGCCGCCCACTCCGGCAGCGCGTGCGCGTCCGAGGGGCTCGAGCCCTCACCGGTGCTCGAGGCCATGGGCGTCGACGCCCACCGCTCGCTGCGGCTCTCGGTCGGGTGGAGCACCGGGCCCGACGACGTCGAGGCGGCGATCGCCGCGCTGCCCGAGGTCGTGGGCCACCTGCGTTCGTTGGCCGGCTGAGGCGGTCTCCCGCCCCAGCCGGCATCCGACCTCCGGCCCACCCGAGCCCGGGGTCGATCTCGGCCGACCTGTCGGTCAGCGCCCTCCGCGGCCGTGGCCGCCGGAGGAGGTCTCGGCGCCGGACGGCGCCTCGGTCGTGGGGGTCGAGCCCCCGCCCCGGGCGACGTCACGGACGTGCTGGCCGTGGTTGCCGGCCTCGTCGTCCTGGCTGTGGTCGTGAGCGGCCTCGCTCACGTCCTTGCCGTGGTTCTCGGGGTGCTCGGACTCGGTGCCCTCGTCCTCGTCCTCGACCTCGGTGCCCTCGTCGTCGACGGTGGTCGTCGTCGAGTCGTCGACCGTGGTCTCGGTCGTGGCGGCGGCGAGGGTGGTGTCGGTCGAGACGGTGGTGTCGACGACCGAGTCGGTCGCGGTGGTCTCGAGCGTGGTGTCGGTGAGCTGCGGGGTGCCGGTGCCCTGCACGGCCCCGGCGACGGCGACGCCGCCGGCGAGGACGAGCGCGGCAGCGGCAGCCGCGACGACAGCGACCCGGCGGCCCCTGGGGGCGGTCGGGCGGGACGGGGGACGAATGTCGTCGGTCATGTGCGGGGTCTCCTCGAGGTGGTCCACGGAACGCCGACCCCGCCGTCAGGATCGATGCGCCTCCTCGATGATCGGTCCCGCCCGACCGGTGACCTTGAGTGAGATCTTGGCCAAGTTCGACCACTCTTGCGTGACTGTTGCGACGGGGCCGGAGTGACCGATGTCCCGCCGTCCACCCTCTCGGGGTGACCCGCTGGCCCGCGAGGTTGACTACCGTCCGTGCGTGACCATCTTCCTGGTGCGCCACGCCCACGCCGGCAAGCGATCGGAGTGGGAGGGCGACGACGCGGCCCGCCCCCTCTCGCGCCCGTGGCGTCGTCCAGACCCAAGCGGTCACCAGCCTCCTCGCCCGCCGCCCCGTGAAGCGGGTCGTCTCCAGCCCCTACGTGCGGTGCGTGCAGACGGTCGAGCCGCTGGCCGAGGCCGCCGGGCTGCGTGTGGAGCTCGACGAGCGCCTGGCCGAGGGCGCCGACGTCGACGCCGCCTTCGACCTCCTGCTCGAGCTCGACGCCGTCCACGGCGTCGTTTGCACCCACGGCGACCTCATCCCGCTCCTGCTGCGGCGGCTGGTGGTCCATGGGCATGGTGGTCGACGGGCCCCTGCTCGACCAGAAGGGCTCGGTGTGGACCATCCACTTCAAGAACGGCGTGCCCACCAAGGGCCGCTACACCCCACCCGGCGCCTGACGCGTCGGTCCGTGGCCGCGGCCTAGGGGCCGTGGTGGTGGTCGACCCGGTGAGGCCGGCCTGCACCTCGGCCCGCACGCTCGTGATCATGTTCTGCATGAACGGCGGGATCTGGGTGTCGTCGACCGCGTCGAGGTCGGCCTGCGCGCCCGGGTAGTCGCCGGCGTTGCGTCGCAGGATCGCCCGGAACACCCGCGCATCGGGATAGGTCGGGTCGGTGACGATGGCCTGGTCGAGCCACCGCATGGCCTCGGTGTCGAGCTGGGCGGCCTGGTCGGCGCTGGCACCGGTGGAGATCGTGTGCAGCACCCAGCCCCGGTAGGTCATGGCCTCGACGTTGGTGGGCGACTGCTCGAGGGCCTGGTCGTAGCGCTCGATGGCGGTGCGGTAGAACTCGATCGCCGCCTGGCTGTCACCCTCGTTCAGTGCCTGGGTGGCCTGGCCCGTGGCCTGCTGGGCCTGGAGCACGAGGTTGGCGCTGTCCTGGCGGGCGTCGCCGGAGAGCCCCTGCCCGGGAGCGCGGGTGCCGGCGTCGCGGAACATGGCCCAGCCCACGCCGAGGGCCAGCACGCCCACGAGCACGAGCACGCCGGCGGTGCGCCCCCATGAGCGGGACGAGCCGGCGGAGGCCGCCAGCACCTTGCGGTCGTCGATGGCCCGCAGCACGCGGGCGGCGCGGGCGGTGTAGTCGTCCTTGAGCTCGGCGTAGTCGGAGTCGTCGACGTCGCCGGCGTCGTGCTCGCGCTCGAGGTCGTCGAGCGAGCGCAGCAGGAAGTCGCGCTCCTCCTCGAGGGCGGCGAGGGTGTCGGGGTCGAGCTGCCGGCGGGTGGCGGTGGTGCCCTTCGCCGCCGTGGCCGTGGAGGCCGAGCCCGTCGAGGCCTTCGCCGAGCCGGTGGCCCCCGGGGCCTTGCCGGAGCCGGAGCCCTTGGCCGGCGAGGAGCCGGCCCGGGCGGCCTTGCGGGCCGCGGCGCCGCGGCCCGGGGTGCCGGCGTCGCTCATCGCGACGACCCCTCGCCGAAGGGGTCGTCGTCGGCCACGTCCTGCTCGTGCTCGCGCAGCAGGGCCTCGGCGACGAGCGCCTTGTCGGCCTCGGACGCGTGGGCGGAGGCCTCCTGGCCCCAGCGCCGGAACACGATCACGAGGAACCCGATGGCCACGGCCAGCGCCACGACCGGCAGCACCCACACGAGGGCGTTGATGCCCGACGCCGACGGCGTGAGCAGGATGGCCTCGCCGTAGCGGCCGGCGTAGTACTCGCGGATCTGCTCGTCGGTCTGGCCCGACTGGATGCGCTCGGCGACGTCGACGCGGATCGCCTGCGAGGCCGGGGCGTTGGACTCGGCCACGGACTCACCCGAGCAGGTGGGGCACTTGATGGTGCGGGCGATCTCGGACGACGCGGTCCTGGGCGGTGGGCGCGGAGCGGCTGCCGAACACGGCGACGGAGAGCGCCCCGACGACGACGACGGCCAGCAGCACCCACGGCAGCCAGCGCCGGACCGGCGAGCCCTTGGCGAAGGCCGACGGCGACGCGGCGGCGCCGGGGGCGGCGGTGTCGGTCACGGGCTCAGGCCCCTTCGGCGACGGCCATGCCGCCGGCGCTGTCGATGATCTGGTTCAGCTGGTCGGCGGTGACACCCTCGAGGCGGTCGATGACCAGCCCGCTGGGGGCGACGATGTAGGTCTCGGGCACGCCGGTGACGCCGTAGTCGAGGGCGATGCCGCCGGTGTCGGAGGCCACCACCGGCCACGAGCCACCCTGCTTGGCGAAGAACTCGCGGATGGCGTCGGGCTGGTCGCTGAAGGCCACGCTGACGACCTGGACGGGGTCGCCCTCGTGCTCCTGGGCGAACTTCACCAGCTCCGGGTGCTCGATGCGGCACGGGCCGCACCACGTGGCGAAGAAGTTCACCAGCACCCACTCGCCGCGGTGGGCGGCCAGGTTGAACTGCTCGCCCTCGGTGGTCTCGCCGCTGAAGGCCGGGGCGGCCTGGCCCACGATCTTGCTGGAGAGCGGTTCGTTGGTGCCCCGGGTGGCCAGGAGGGCGATGAGCCCGACCAGCAGGACGCCGACGACGATGGCGGCGTTGCGGGCGGTGTGGCGGCGCCGGACGGGGGCACCGGCGGAGGGCGTGGTGTCGTCGGTGACGCTCATGCGGGGACTTCCTCCGCGTCGCGGGGCTCGGGGTCATCGTCGCGAACGGGGCCGTCGGGATCGGGGGGCGAGGAGCCCGACCGGGAGCCCGGCAGCGGGGCCGACACGGGGTCGATGGGGTTGCGGCGCCGGCCCGGGAAGACGGCGAGCAGCGTGCCGAAGGCCATCACCGCGCCGCCGATCCAGAGCCACACGACCAGCGGCTGGATCGTGACACGGACGGTGATCGTGTTGTTGTCGCCCTCGGGCACCTTGATGAGCGAGAGGGCCACGTCGTCGCGCCAGGTGGAGCGCACCGAGGGCGTGCCGATGGTCTGGGAGCCGTTGGTGAACTGGTTCAGCGACGGGCCCCAGGGACCGGTGCCGTCGATGCTGATGAGCGCCTGGTTGACGATCTTGGCGGCCTCCTGCTTCACCTGCTGGCCCTCGTAGGTGAGGGTGTGGCCGGCGAACTCGGCACTCTCGCCGGGGGCCAGCGTGAACTCGGCCTGGCGCACGAAGCTGCCGCTGGCGGCGACCGCCACGGCGATGATGACCACGCCGATGTGCACGACCATGCCGCCGTTGGCCCGGCCGATGAAGCCCCGCCAGCCCTGGCGCCGGGTGGCGAGCACGATCTGGCGCCCGGCCGAACCGGCGGCGAAGCCACCCAGCCCGAAGGCCACGACGGGCGCCAGCCCGCGGGCCCCGAGCAGCACCCCGAGCACCATCGAGCCCGCACCGATCCAGGCCGGCCAGATGAGCCGATGGCGCAGCAGCTCCCCGCTGGCCTTGCGCCACGGCAGCACCGGGGCGACGGCCATGAGGAAGAGCAGCGTGAGGCTGAGCGGGATGGTCATGCGGTTGAAGTAGGGCGTGCCGACGGAGATGCGGTCGTCGTTCAGGGCCTCGATGATCAACGGGAAGATCGTGCCGACGAGGATCACGAAGGCGAAGGCGCCGAAGATCACGTTGTTGGCCAGGAAGGCGCCCTCTCGTGACAACGGGGAGTCGATGCGCCCGGGCGAGCGGAGGCGATCGCCCCGCCATCCGATGAGCCCGACCGTGGTGAGCACGATCAGCGAGAAGAAGATGATGAGCGCGGGCCCGATGCTCGACTCGGTGAAGGCGTGGACGGACTCGAGCACCCCCGACCGGGTGATGAACGTGCCCAGGATGGTGAGCGCGAACGTGGCGCACAGCAGCGAGATGTTCCAGACGCGGAGCATGCCGCGCCGCTCCTGCACCATCACCGAGTGGATGTAGGCGGTGCCGGTGAGCCAGGGCATGAACGACGCGTTCTCGACCGGGTCCCAGGCCCAGTAGCCGCCCCAGCCGAGGACCTCGTAGCTCCACCAGGCGCCGAGCACGATGCCGACGGTGAGGAAGCCCCAGGCGATGAGGGTCCAGCGGCGGGTGGCGAGCAGCCAGCCCTCGCCGACACGACCGGTGACGAGGGCGGCGATGGCGAAGGCGAACGGCACGGTGAACCCGACGTAGCCGAGGTAGAGCATCGGCGGGTGGAACGCCATCAGCGGGTGGTTCTGCAGCAGCGGGTTGGGGCCGGGGCCGTCGTAGCCGGCGGCGGGCACCACGCTCTTGAACGGGTTGGCCGGGCCGGCCAGCAGGTAGAAGAAGAACGCCGCCACCACGAGCATGGTGAGCAGGGCCCAGCCGACGAGCGGGTCCTCGAGGCGCTTGCGGAACTTGACCACCACGGCCACCAGGTAGCCGCCGAGGATCGTGCCCCAGAGGATGATGGAGCCCTCGAGCGCGCCCCACAGGGTGGCGAAGTTGTAGAGCGCCGGCGTCTTCGACGAGCCGTTGTCGTACACGTACTTGACCGTGAAGTCGCGGGTGATGAGCGCCCGCTCCATGGCCACGAAGGCGAGGATGCCGCCGAGGAAGACGAGGGCGGCGTACCAGCGCGAGAGGCGGACCAGCTCGGGCTTCTTCTTCACCAGGCCGTAGGCGATGGTGATGACGCCGAGGATGGCGGCGACCAGCCCGAGGGTGACCCCGGCGCGGCCGAGGGCGACGTTCACGGCGTGGTGGCCCCGTTCGCGACGGTGGAGCTCACCGGCACCTGGCCACCCTGCTCGGCCTCCTTGATGCGCTGCTCGTTCTCGCTCTCGTAGACCTCGGAGTGCTTCACGATCATGAGGTCGGAGTCGAAGGTGTCGGAGCCGGGCTCGAAGCGGCCCTCGAGCAGCACGGCCTGGTTGGCCTCGAACATCTCGGGCGGGTCGCCGACGTGCCGCACGGGGATCTCGACGCCGTTGAAGGTGACCATGAACGCGACGCCCTCACCGGTGCGGTCGATGGTGCCGTCGACGACGGTGCCCTGGAGGCGGAAGCGCTTGTCGCCGAGGGTGTCGCGCTGGGCGACGGCCTCGTCGACGTTGCGGTAGAAGGTCGTGGCCCCGCCGAGGGCGTTGACGAGCACGAAGCCCAGGCCGAGCACCACCACGACGATGAGGACGATGGCGGGCAGGCGGCCCTTCTTGGCCTTCCGGGGGGTGGTGGCGACCGAGCCGTCGCCGGAGCCGGGGGTGTCGCCGTCGCCGGCGTCGGGCCCGGTGCGGGGGGTCAGCTCCATCGACGTCGCTCCGGCGGGACCTGCTTGGAGAGCGAGCGGCCGCGCACGATGGTGACGGCCGCGTACCCGGCGAACGAGCCGAGCACGATCAGCCAGGCGGCGATGACATAGGGCCAGGTGTCGGTCACGGCGTGGCCTCCCCGGTGGTGAGGTCGGTTGGGAGCGTGGGACGGGGCTCTGAGGCGCCTTCGGCGCGACGCTCGGCGATGGCGGCGTCGAGGCCCTGGTCGGCGACCTGTTCCTCGAGCCAGGCCACCCGGAAGCGGTGGATCAGCAGCCAGGCGAAGAACACGCCGATCACCACGAAGCCGAAGAAGAGGGTGAACAGCATGATGCCGTCCATCTTCGTGTCGAGGCCGATGGTGGCGGTCTGGTGCAGGGTGCGCCACCAGTTGACCGACTCCCGAACGATGATCACGTTGGGCACCAGCAGGAGGCCGATGATCGAGGCCCGCTTGGCCCGCACCGAGTAGTCGGCCGGCAGGCGCCGAACGGCGAGGTAGCCGAGCAGCAGCAGCATGAGCATGGCGGTGGACGTGAGCCGGGCGTCCCAGATCCAGTACACGCCCCACGTGGGCCGCCCCCAGAGCATGCCGGTGACCAGCGTGACGGCGGTGAACAGGGCGGCGATCTCGGCACCGGCGTAGGCCACGAGCTCCCACCACTGCGACTTCTTCCAGAGGTAGATGCCCGACCCGAGGGTGGTGAGGAAGCAGCCGATGTAGGCGAAGGTGGCCGACGGCACGTGGACGTAGATGATGCGGACGGCGTTGCCCTGGTTGGCGTCGGCGGGGGTGATCACGAACGCCAACAACCCGAGGGTGGCGAACCCGAGGATGGCCAGCGCGCCGAGCACGAGGGTGGTGCGGGATCCGGTGGAGGTCGGGGCGACGCCGGTGTCGGCGGGGCTGCCCTGGTTCCCACTGGCGATCTCGGTGGTCACGATTCCTCCATGAGGGGCCCGAACCCGAGCACCCCGGCCACGATGTACAGCACGGCGAACACGCCCATGAGCCCGACCCACGGCCAGCCCTCGGACGGCGTGCCGGCGAGAGCTGCCTCGAAGGCACGGGTCGACCCGATGAGGACGGGGGCGAGCACGGGCAAGAGTAGGAGTGGGAGCAGGGTTTCACGAACTCGGAGCCCGGCTGCCACGACGCCGTAGAGGGTACCGGCCGCCGCGATCCCAGCGGTCGCGACCAGCAGGGTCGCGGCGAGCAGCAGCCAGCCCCCGAGGTGGGTCGAGTAGAGGACCGCCACGCCGACCAGCAGCAGCACCTCGAGCACCAGCAGCTGCACCGAGACGGCGAGCACCTTGCCGAGGTAGATGCCGGCGGGGTCGAGGCCCGAGAGGCGCAGGGCGTCGCGGTTGCCGTCGGCGGCCTCCACGGCAAAGGAGCGCTGCAGGGCGAGCAGGCCGCTGAACAGGACCGCGACCCAGTAGAGGCCGGGCGTGGCCTTCTCGAGCAGGCCGCGGTCGGGGTCGAGGGCGAAGGC
Source organism: uncultured Actinomycetes bacterium (assembly GCA_963702555.1). Taxonomy (GTDB): domain Bacteria; phylum Actinomycetota; class Acidimicrobiia; order Acidimicrobiales; family Acidimicrobilacustridaceae; genus CAMFLJ01. Next base: position 50,948 of record CAVPCW010000010.1, on the reverse strand, counting down.
GAACAGCACCAGCACGAGCAGAGCGAACGGCATCACCTGGTTGATCGCGACCCGGGACCGGGCCTCCAGCCGGAGGTCCTTGCCGGCCACGAGGAGGGCGTCGCGGATCACGCCGCGTCCTCCGGAGACGTGTCGGATGACCGCGGGCCAGGAGGCTCGACGGGCCCGGTGAGATCGGTCGAGCCGGTGGGATCGACCGGATCGGTCGACGCTGTCGGCTCGCCCGGCCTGGCCGGCTCGATCGGTTCCCGGTGGGCCACGCCGCCGGTGATGGTGACGACCTCGTCGGCCAGCTCCATCGACCGGTCGAGCTCGTGGGAGCTGAGGATCACGGTGGCGCCGGCGCTGGTGGCGTCGCGCACGAGCTGGTCGACGAGGTCGCGGCCGTCCTGGTCGAGCCCGGCATGGGGCTCGTCGAGCAGCCACAGCTCGGGGCGGCGGGCGATGAGGCACGCGAGCGACGTGCGCCGGCGCTGCCCGGTGGAGAGCCGGCCCACGGTGACGTGCTGGAGGCGGCCGTCGAGCCCCAGGCTGGTCATCGCCGCGTCGGCATCGACCAGGTCGGCCTTGGCCGCCCGGGCCCAGAACCGCACGTTGTCGGCGACGGTGAGGTCCTCGTAGAGGCCGGTGGCGTGGGCGAGCAGGCCCACCCGGTGCCGCACGGCCTTGCGGTCGGCGACCATGTCGACCCCGAGCACGGTCGCGGTCCCCTCGGTGACCGGCACCAGGCCGGCGAGGGTGCGCAGGAGGGTGGTCTTGCCCGCGCCGTTCGGGCCGCGGAGCAGCACGATGCGCCGGCGGTCGACGTCGAGGTCGACGCCGGCGAGGGCAGGGAAGCGGCCGAGCAGCGCCACCGCGCCCCGGAGGTGGACCACGGGCGCCGCCCCGGTCGGGCGGTCGGGGTGTTCGATCTCCATGGGGTGGCCCGAGGGTACCCGTCGGGTCGTCCGCCCGACCAAGCGGGCCGGCCCGGAGAAGGCGGCCTCGACTCGCCGCGGGGCCCTCCACTGGGAGCGCCCTGAACGGACCCCTCCTCCGACGGTCGCTAGGGTCCCCGCCGTGCAGTGGTGGCGCGTCATCGGCGCGATCGGACGTTTCATGATGCGCGCGGGCGTGCTCGTGCTGCTCTTCGTCGCGTACCAACTCTGGGGAACGGGCCTCGCCACCCAACAGGCGCAGGACCGTCTGAAGAGCGAGTTCAGCGACCAGCTCGCCACCTCGACCACCACCACCGAGCTCCCTCCGACCAGCCCGTCGACCACACCGCCGGTCACCGCGCCGGCCGATCTCCCGGTCCCCGAGAACGGCGACCCGATCGGGCGCATCCGCATCCCGTCCATCGGGGTCGACTTCATCGTGATCCAGGGCGTCGACATCTCCGATCTCAAGGAGGGCCCGGGGCACTTCCCGCAGACACCGTTGCCGGGCCAGCCGGGCAACGTCGCCCTGGCCGGGCACCGCACGACCTACCAGGCCCCCTTCGCCCGCCTCGACGAACTGCAGCCGGGCGAGGAGATCACCTTCGAGACCGTGCAGGGCACCTTCACCTACAAGGTCGACGCCCAGCCCGCCGCCCCTGGCGACGAGCCCTCGGGCCACTTCATCGTGAAGCCCACCCAGGTCGAGATCCTCGAGCAGGACGGCACCAACAAGGTCACGCTGATGGCCTGCCACCCCAAGTACAGCGCCCGGGAGCGCATCGTCGTCACCGGCACCCTGACCTCTCCCCCCGCACCGCCCACCCCGCTCCCCGAGGTCACCGGCGACGACGCCGTCACCGTCGACGCGTCGCTCGACGCGCTGGCCGGCGGCGATCCGTCGGCCCGGGCGCCGGCGATCTTCTGGACCGCGCTGGCCCTGCTGATCTGGTTCCTGACCTGGCTGGCCGCCCGCAAGTGGCCGGTCTGGCACAAGATCCCCGTCTACGCGATCGGCACGCCGATCTTCCTCGTCGTGCTCTTCGTGGCCTACGAGAACATCGCCCGGCTCCTGCCGGCCTCCTACTGATCGACCTCCGATGAACCGCTCTCGACTCGCGCCCGCCCTGCTCTGTGCCGTGCTCCTCGCCGGGGTGGCCCTCGGGGCGTGCTCCACCACCTCCGGCGGCACGCCGGTCACCCTCAGCACCACCACCACGGCCGGTGCCACCGACGCCGGGCCGACGACCTCCACGACGGCTGAGCCCGACGCATCGGAGGGCAAGGAGTTGTTCGTCTACGCGCCGGAAGAAGGCGACTGCATCGACCTGCGGGCCACCGGCGATCAAGGTGCGGCCACCACCCGGGCCCTGCCCGACGCCAACGCCACACCGCAGGGCTCCAAGGAGCTCATCCTCCGGCTCGACTGCAACCTGCCCCACCAGTACGAGGTCATCGCCGTGGTGCCCGCCGGCCTGCCCGGCACGCCCGACGAGCCCGCGCTCATCGCCGCGGCCAAGCAGCTGTGCCCGCCGGCGTTCGCCGCCTACGTCGGCACGCCGTACCAGGACTCGTCGCTCGAGGTGGGCTGGGTCCTGCCGAGCGAGGAGCAGCGGGCCCGCAAGGTCCAGCAGATCGGCTGCCTCGCCTTCGACCCCGCCGGCAAGCTGGTCGGCTCGGTCCGCGGCTCCGCCCGCTGAAACCCGGCCTGCTCCACGCTCTCGGCACCACGCTCTCGGCTCCAAGCCCTCGGCTCCAAGCCCTCGACCACGCGAACCCAACCGCAGGCACCGCGTACGCCCCGTCGCACGCATCCGGCCACAGAGCCGCTCCGAACCAGCGACGAACTAGCTCGTGTCCTCGAGCGCCTGCGGGAGGTTCGGTGGACTGCGTCGGCCGTCGGTGTGGACGGCGGTGAGTGCCCCGGTCGGGTCGCCGGTGAGCTGCCAGCCGCCTTCGTGGAGCGAATGGTGGTGGGAGTAGCAGACGAGGGCGAGGTTGCCCATCTCCGTCGGTGCCGGCCAGTGCGTGATGTGGTGGCCGTGGAGGAACCGGCGCGAGGTGCAGTCGCCGAAGCGGCAGTGCCCGTCGCGGGCCACGAGGGCTCGGCGCAGCGCGGGGGTGACGGTGCGGGCGGTGGTGCCGATGCCGACGGCTCGACCATCGCGGTCCTGCACGAGCACTGACAGGCGCGAGTCGCACACGAGGCGCCTCGCGGTCTCGGTAGCCAGTGGCTCGCCGGTCTCGAGCTCGGCAGTTGCGGCCGGGTCGTCGTCGCAGATGGCGGCCAGTTCGACGATGGCGACGACGGTGGCCCGGTCAGGATCGGCGTCGGCGGTGATGGCGGCCGACGCGAGGGCGAGCAGGCCGTCGGCCTGGCGCTGGCCGAGGGTGGCCGGGTTGGCCGGGTCGCGTTCGGGCATCCCCCGTTCGATCGCCTTCAACAACGTGGCGCCGTCGTCGACCGGGACCGAGCCCTTGAAGCGGAGCTCCTGCCCGACGGTCCACGAGTCGAACGAGCGGGCTGCCCTCGCCGCGACGTGGTCGGCGGCGCCGGGTCGACGAGCCTTCGCCGCCCGACGCCTGAGGGCGGCGACACCCATGTGTGGTGCGTTGACGGCCCAGGTGGTGTCGGCGGTGTCGTGGCCATTGGCGGCGGCGGTCTCCGCCAGCGCCAGGGCCGGAGCGGTCTGCTCAGGGGTCAGCTGGCCCGCCTCGGCCTTCTCGGCCAACGCCGGGAAGGCCTCGAGCTTCTTCGCGACGTCGATGCCGTCGGCCGCGGCCTTCCGCGAGATGCCGAGCTGGCCGGCCGCCCAGTCGGCGGCGTCACGCGACCCCACCGCGGCGTAGGCCTTGCGCTCGTCGATCAGGCCCAGCACCCGTCGCTGCTGGTGCTGCAACGCTCCGATCGCCCGCTGCAGCTCATCGGCCGCGCCCCGCAGCCCGGGATTGTCGAGGCATCCCCACTCGAGGCCGGCATCGAGCCCGAAGCGGCCGGCACAGGCCGACCGCACCGCGCTCACCAACGGAGCGCTGTCGCACCCCACTGACACACTCTCGTCCTCGTGCTCGTTCCCCGACCGCATGGCTGACTCCACGGACCGACCGACTGGAGGACACCGGAGCCATCGGACGAGGCCTGTGTCGAAGGGGAAGGAGCACACTCTACCTCAGACGAACTGGTGTACGCAAGATCCATCAGAAAAACATGCTCGAACTGCGAGTCCGAACACGCGCCATGGCTGCTCCCGCTCCCGAGATCCGACGGCTCCCCGCCACGGACGGGTGGGCAGCCTGGGACTGAGAAGCAGGACCGGTCGGTGAGGGTCAGCGACCCTCGAAGCGGGGCGGGCGCTTCTCCCCGAAGGCGGCGAGGCCCTCGGCCAGGTCCTCGCTCGCCCACGCCTGCTCGAAGGCGGCGGCGTAGGTCGGGGTGACGGGCTCCTCGAGGTCGGCCTCGTTGAGCCCGAGCTTCAGCCCCGAGAGGGTGAGCGGGGCCAGCTCGGCGATGCGCTCGGCCCACGCCAGGCCGTCGCTCGTGTCGCCCAACCGGTGCACCAGACCGAGCTGATGGGCCCGCTCGCCACCGATCACGTCGGTGCTCAGCAGCACGTGGCGGGCGGTCGACTGGCCCACGAGCGCCGCCAGCCGGCGCACGGTCCACTGGTCGACGAGGAGGCCGAGCTTGGCGGCGGGGACCCCGAAGCCGGCGCTGGGGCTGGCCACCCGCAGGTCGCACGCGATGGCGAGCTGGGTCCCGGCGCCGAGGGCGTAGCCCTCGACCACGGCCATGGTCGGGCACGGCAGGTCGCGCAGCCCGCGCAGCACCCGGCCGAGGCGGGCGACGAACTCCTCGTCCTCGACCGTGGTGAGGTCGGCGCCGGAGCAGAAGTGGCCGTGGGCCCCGGCGAGGGCGAGCACGCGGACGCCCTCCGAGCGGGCCTCCTCGAGGGCGCCCTCCAGCCCGGCGAGGGCGTCGTGGTCGAGGGCGTTGCGGCGCTCGGGGCGGTCGATGGTGACGACCAGGACGTGGTCTCGGCGCGTGGTTCGGATCATCGGGTGCGACCGTAGCCCTGCGGGCGACGGGTGGCCCTCAGTCGTGCAGGCACTTCACGACGACCACGACGTCGTCGCTCGAGTCCTCGTTCAGCAGCTCGCGGAGCAGTCGGTCGGCGAGCTCGGCCAGGGTCTCGCCGTCGCCCCGCTCGACGGTGGACGCCAGCCGGGACAGACCGGTGTCGATGACCTCACCCCGCCGCTCGACCAGGCCGTCGGAGTAGAGCACGAGGAGGTCCTCATGGCTCATCGAGGCGCGGGCGTTGCGGCGCTCGATGCCGTCGACGACGGCCAACGGCACCGACAGCCCACCGTCGAGCCAGCGGGCGCCCTCGGGCCCGGACACGAGGGGTGGAGGATGGCCGGCCCGGCTGTAGGTGATCTCACCGGTCGGGCGGTCGATGATGGCGCACACGACCGTGGCGCAGTAGGCCCCTTCGACCGAACCGGCGAACAGGTCGAGGCCCTCGAGCACCGAGGCAGGGTCGCGGCCCTCGAGCAGCATCGCCCGGGACGCGCTGCGGAGCTGGCCCATGGCGGTGGCGGCCTGGAGCCCGTGGCCGACGCAGTCGCCCACGATCAGGGCCCGGCGGTGCTCGCCGAGCTCCACGAGGTCGTACCAGTCGCCGCCGACCGACAGGCCGTCGGCCGCCGCGACGTAGCGGGCGGCGATCGTGCCGGTGTCGGTGATCGGGGTGATCATCGCCGCCTGGAGGGTCTCGTTGATCGCCCGGTGCTCGCCGAGCTCACGGTCGCGGCGCACGGCGTTGTCGAGGGCGGAGCCGAGTGTGGTGGAGACGACGTCGAGGAAGAGGCGGAAGCCGTCGTTGACCGGGACCTGCGGGTTGAGCGAGGCCACGAGCACGCCCCGGGGTCGATCGTCGGATGCCTGACCGAACGGCACGACCGCGTGGGCGGCGGGGCCGTCGGGCACGAGCTGACCGAGGAGGACGACCTCGCCACCGGCGATGACCTCGGACAGCACCGACGCCGGCACCGGCGCGGCCTCGGCCCGCCGGTTGGAGGCCACCAACGCGGGCTCGCCGCCGACGCGCAGGTAGAGGTCGGCGGCACGGATGTCGGCCGGCCAGCGGGCGAGGGCTCGGGTGGCGGCGAGGCAGGCGTCGGTGACGTTCTCGGCCCGGAGCAGGTGCCGACCCAGCGCGGTGACCGCCGAGAACCGGCGCTCCGCCATCACCTGGTCGGTGGTCTCGACCACGACGTCGAGCACGCCGCCGACCGAGCCGTCGTCGTCGTACAGCGGGCTGTACGACCAGGTGAAGAACGCCTCCTCGGGGAAGCCGTCGCGTTCGATGATGAGCCGGCCGTGGTGGTCGAAGGTGGGGACCTGGGTGTCGATCACCGTGCGGAACATCGGGCCGATCTCGTCCCAGATCTCCGGCCAGACCTCACGCACCGGGCGGCCGAGTGCGTCAGGGTGCTTGTCGGCCCCGAGGATCTCGCGGTAGCGGTCGTTGTAGATCTTGATGAGGTCGGGGCCCCACACCACGAGCATCCCGAAGTCCGACGCCAGACAGGTGCGCACGGCGGTGCGGAGGCCCATGGACCACGACTCGACCGGCCCGAGCGGCGTCGAGGCCCAGTCGAAGGCGCGCACGCGCCCGCCCATCTCGGTGCCGGGGGCGATGCCCGCCAGCCAGTCTCCGTCCACCGGTTCTCGTGGACCCGTCACTGCCGCTCCATTCGAGCGAGGCACCGGCACCTCGCCCTGTGCCGCGGCACGCTATCGGCGCCGGCACCCGGTGAGAACGGGGACGGTCCACCACCGGCGGGAGCCACCGCTCTACCGTCGACGCCCATGGTGCTCGTGCTCGTGGCCGCTCTCCTCGCCGTGGTCCTCGCCGTCGCGCTGTTCCTCAGCATCCGCGCCGACCGGCGGCCCAGTGCGGCCGTGAGCCGCTCGGCGAAGCTGCCGGTGGGCGCCGAGGCCGCCATCTGGTCGATCCTCGAGGCGGTCCCGGACCCCCGCAACCACCTGGCCCTCACCCGTGACCTCACGGGCGAGGTGCGCATCGCCGGCACGCCGCTCGACCCTGCGTTCCGCGCCGAGGCGGCGGCACGGGTCGACGCCGCTGCCCTCTGGGGGACCGAGCCGCCGGCCGCGGTGAGGCTCGACGCCGAGCCCCTCGACCTGCGCACGCTCGAGCCGGCCTCCTAGCCCGACACCTCCGCCGAGGCCACCACCGCGGCGAGCGCGGCCCACGACTGCGGCGCGGCCCCGAGGCCGGTGCCGTCGTCGGCGTCCCAGTACTCGGCCCACCCCGACGTGACGGCGCCCCGCACGAGCATGGCGCCGAGCGCCTCCGCCTCCTGGCCCCGCCCGCGCCGCCGGGCGGCGACCCACATCAGGTAGGTGAGCTGGGGCCACGCCGGTCCGCGCCAGTACGTGCGGGCCTCGAACGACGGCTCCGATCGGTGCACCCCGGTCGGCCCGCACGGGCCTCCGAACGCCGCGGGGTCGATCAGGTCGGCGAACGCGGCGTCGAGCGCCTCTGCCCGGTTGGATGCCAGCACAGGGAGCAGGGCGTCCAGCGTGCGTGCCCGACCCGAGCTGGACTCGCTGTCACCCGCATCGACCCACGTCCGCAGCTCCACGTCCCACTGGCCGTCGAGGAGCAGCACGAGGGCCATGGCGTCGGATGCCAGCATCCGATCGCCGGTGACCTCCGCCAGTTCCAGCGCGTTGAAGGCCACCAACGCGTTGAAGCCGCAGCTGGCCACTCGGAACCCCGGGTTGGCGAGAGGTGAGCCGTCGCGGGCGTGGTCGATGCTGGAGACCAGTGCGCCCTTGACGGCGTACCAGCGGGCCGGGTCCCATCCTCCCGGGCACCAGTGGTCCCAGCGGGGGCAGTCGTCACCACCGCTCTCCCACGGGTGGCAGAGGGCGACGAGCCCGTCGACCCGCTCGCGCTCGTCGAGCAGGAACCGCAGGCCGCGGGTGGCGGGTCCGACGAGGTCGTCGACGGCGATGCCGCGGCGGTGCAGCTCGGCGACGGCGTGGCCGAACATCGGTGGCTGGGTGATCGACGAGTGGCCCTTGCGCCCCCAGAACGAGGCGTGGTGGCGGGGCTCGTGCTCGTAGTCGACGTGGGGCACGAAGCCGAGCCGGCTCTGCGTGCGGAACAGATGGGCCAGCTCGGATCGGGCCCGGTCGCCGTCCCCCAGCACCGCCCAGGTGACGGCGTGGAAGCAGGAGTCCCACAGCCACTGGAAGGGGTACACGGCCCCGTTGGGCACGGTGTAGCCGCCCTCGGACCGCCAGTTGGCCTCCAGCACCGCACGGGCGCCGGCCATCACCGCGTCGGGGTCGACCGGTAGGTTGGGCCCGGCCTCGCCCGGGGCCCCGGTCACCTGCATCCCCCGTCGGAGCCCATGCCCACCTGCGCCGTGCTCTCGTTCCGCCTCGGAGGCACCGACGGCGTCTCGGTCGTGGCCGACACGTGGATCGCCGCGCTGCGCGGCGCCGGATTCGAGGTCGTCACGGTGGCCGGCGAGGGACCGGTCGACCGGTTGGTGCCGGACCTCGCGATCGGACGCTGGCCCGACGGCCTCGCCGGGGTGGAGGGACCCGATGCGGCGACGCCGGCCGAGGTCGACGCGCTCGTCGACGTCGTGCGCGACGCGCTCGCCGACGTCGACCTCGTGGTGGTCGAGAACCTGGGCACCATCCCGATGAACCTACCGGCGGCGAGGGCGGTGGCCCGCGCCCGGGCCGGGCTCCCGACCCTCTGGCACCACCACGACCCGGCCTGGCAGCGCGACCGCTACGCCGGCCTCGACGAGCTGCCCCACGACGACCGGGCGTGGCGCCACGTCGCCATCAACGACCTGACCCGGGACCAGCTCCGCGATCGCGGCATCGATGCCGTCACCATCCGCAACGGCTTCGACGTGCACGCCGCTCCCGGTGACCGCGCCGCCGAGCGGGCCCGCGTCGGGCTCGCGACCGACGAGCTCGTCGTCGTCCATCCGGTGCGGGCGATCGAGCGCAAGGACGTGCCCGCCGCCCTGCGGCTGGTCGAGGCCATCGGCGCCACGTACTGGCTCACCGGTCCGGCCGAGGAGGGCTACGGCCCCACCCTCGACGCGCTGCTCGCCGGCGCCGAGGCCCGGGGTGTGCGCGTGGTGCACGAGCCGGGCTCGTCGGTCGCCGACCTCTGCGCCGCGGCGGACGTCGTCGCCTTCCCGTCGACCTGGGAGGGGTTCGGCAACCCGCCGATCGAGGCCGCCATCCACCGGCGGCCGGCGGCGGTCGGCCACTACCCGGTCGCCGACGAGCTGCGGGCACTGGGGTTCCGGTGGTTCGAGCCCGGCGATCCCGCGCCGCTCGCGGCCTGGCTGGCCGACCCCGACGAGCGGCTCCTCGACCACAACGCCGAGGTCGCCCGGCGCCACCTCTCGCTGGAGGCGATGGCCGACTCGCTGCGGGCCCTGCTGGATGAGGCAGGCTGGTCACCATGACCGACCCGGTGCCCGCCACTCCCCCGGCCGACCCCGTGCGCGCCCGCCGGGCGCAGATCGCCCACGCCTCGAAGCTCGCCCAGCGGGTCGGCTACCTGCTCTTCGCCGTCGCCGTGGTGGCGTTCTTCGTCGGCTTCTTCTCCGGGTTCACCACCACCATCACCACGATCATCATCGTGCTCATGGCCGTGGGCTCCGTGCTGCTCGCGCCCGCGATCGTCGCCGGCTACGCGGTGAAGGCCGCCGAGCGCGACGACCTCGAGCACGGTCGCTGACGCTCGGCGCCGACGGCGACGGGCTAGCGGCGGGGCGGATCAACGGGCTGGAGCCCACGCAGGCCCGACCACGCCAGATCGGCGATCTGAGCCGCGAGCTCGTCGACGTCGAGGTCGATCTCCTTGGCCAGCCAGCGGCGGCAGGTGGCCTCGCCGAGGCCGACGATGCCGTAGGCCAGCAGGCGCTGGCGCTCCTCGGTGAGGCCGTCGACGACGATGAGCTCGGAGATGCCGTCGACGAACTGGCGCTGGGCCTTGGCGGCCTCCTCGGCGAACTCGGGGTCGCGCCGGACCTCACCGCTGAACAGGACGTGGAAGCCGTCGCGGTGCTCTCCCACCCAGGTGAACCAGGCGGCGAAGCCGAGCTCGACCTGCTGGCGGGGCCCCTCGGCGGCGGCGGTGGCGGCCCGCACGGTGCGGCGCATCCCGGCGGCGACGTCGCTCAGCACCTCGAGGAAGAGCTCCCGCTTGGAGCCGAAGTGCTGGTAGAGCACGGGCTTGGTGACACCGGCCGCCTCGGCGATGTCGTTCATCGACGCGTCGTGGTAGCCCAGGCGGGCGAAGGTGGCGAGTGCGGTGTCGAGCAGCTGCTCACGCCGGGCCGCGGCGGGCAGGCGCATGCTCACAGGGGGATCCTCATGACGGGGAGAGCGTAACGACTGTGGGAGCCTCGTGTTACCCACCGGGAACTTCCGGTGCCCCACTGCACTGGACACCACCCTCCGTGGTCGTTCACGATGGCGCCCGTGTGGGCGACGCTGATGCAGGGTTGCGTGGGCGGGCTCCTCGACGGCGTCCGGCGGATGGTCGACGAGGCTCCCTGTCCCTGCCGCGCCCGCCGCACCCCCGTCGACCTGCCCGAGGCCGCGCCCGTCGCCGCCGATCCCGCACCTGACCCAGACGACCTGCCGGACCTTCCCGAGCCGTTCGACCTCGGCGGCCATGACCGCCTCCCCGGGCCCGAGGCCGGTCAGGCGGCCCTGCTTCAGCACCTCCCGCTCGACGGTGACGGTCAGCTCCCGCCCGCCCCGTGGCGGTGGCGGTGGGTCTGGGCCACCCCCGGGCGCCCGTCCGGGATGGCCCTGGTGGCCGCCGACGGTGCCCTCGTGCTCTGGAGCCCGGGTGGGTTCGCCCCTCCCGGCGCCCCGCCCGACGGCCGGCCCACCGCCGACGTCGCCGCCGCCCTCGCCAACCTCCCCCACCTCGCCACCACGGCAGCCGACGCCGACACGCTGCGCTCCGAGTTGGAGCGGGCCCGGGCGGTCGCCGAAGAGACCCGTCGGCTGCTGAACCGGGCGGCCGGCGCGGTCGACGACGAGATCGGCCGGGTCAACGGGCCCGACGACGTCGGGCGGCCCGGCGGGCCCGACGCCTGAGTCGACCGTTCAGGAGGGCGACGGCAGAGCGGTCTCGCTGCCCACCGGCTCCTGGCGCAGGAGCCCGGCGAGCGAGCGCAGGAGCGGCTCGACCGACTCGAAGTGGCCCTCGTCGCCGTAGAAGTCACCGCTCACGTCGAGGGCGACCACGACGTCGTAGCGGGGCAGGTGGGCGACCAGCGTGTGCCCGCCGGCGTAGCCGAGGGCGAAGACCTGCAGGACCCCGCGGTCGTCGCTGCAGGGGCAGAACTGCATGGTGCCGGCGCCGAGCCCGGCCTCCGGGTCCATCGCCGACATCTGCTGCCAGGCGTCGTCGCTGATGCCGACGTGGTGGACGAGCAGGCCCTCCCCCGCCCGGGCCAGGTCCTCGATGTCGGTGACGATGCCCGCCGTCGAGAAGCGGGGCTCGCCGGGCTCGGGCGCGAGGTGGACGGTGTGGGCCAGGCCCATGGGCTCGAGCAGGGCGCCGGCCAGCAGCTCGTCGAACGGCAGGCCCGAGAGCTGCTCGAGGAGGTAGCCGAGGATCAGGTAGTTGGTGCTCGAGTAGCGCGCGGTCCCACCGGGCTCGTCAGCGGGCTCGGCCACCGAGAGCGCCACCGCGTCGGCCGGGCCCTTCACCACGGTGGGGTCGGTGCGGTAGGTCTCGGTGTCGCGGTAGTTCACGAGCCCCGACCGGTGGGCGAGCAGCTGGCGCACGGTGACCTTCCCGGCGAGGGGCAGGTCGGGCAGCGCGTCGATGCGCGGGATGGGGTCGTCGAGACCGATGAGCCCGAGGTCGACGGCCCGGTAGACGAGGTTCGCGGTGAACAGCTTGGTGACCGACATGGCGTCCACGGGGGTGGCGGCCGAGCGCTCGTCGCCGAGGTCGGTGACGCCGGTGGCACCGGTCCAGGAGCCGCCGTCGGGGGTGGTGACGGCGACCGACGCACCGGACACGCCGTTCTCCGCGGCCCAGTCGGCGAGGGTGCGCTCGAGGGCGACGGGGTCGATGGAGACGGGCCGCGTCCACCACTCTGGCTCGTCGGCGAGGCTGACGATCGACGGCAGCGGCGGCGCCTGCGAGGGCACACGGGGGCGGAAGGCGGCCTCGTCCGGCACCACCGCACGGCCGCCGACGACCGGCAGGCCGACGGCGGCCACCAGCACGAGCGCGGCCAGGCCCACCGCGGCGGGCAGGCGCCAGCCGACGGCCGGCGAGCTGGTGGCGACGCGGGACGGGGAGCGTGAGGGGCCACAGCTGCGGGGCCCGACGGGCGGCGAGGTCCTCCATCCAGCCGGTGGCGAGGGTGAGGGCCCCGACGCCGACGACGACGAGCAGGGCGTAGGCGAGGGCACCTGTGCCGTCAGCGGGCACGCCGAGGCGGGCCAGCAGCCAGAGGGCCCCGGCGATGGCGGCGGTGTGCCACAGGTAGACGGTGAGCGAACGGCGACCGAGGAGGTCGACACCGGGCCGCAGCCACGGGCGCTCGGCCAGCCGGCCGATGGGCCCGGCGGCGGCGAGCACCGCGAACAACAGGGTCGCCCCCACCACGAGGTGGACCACGTGGGAATCGTTGACGACGCCGGCAGGAGGCGGGAGTGCCACCCACACCGCAACCGCAGCCACGCCGCTGACCAGCGCGGCGACGCCCCACTGCCGCGGGCTCGCCGATCGGTTCGCGCCCGGCGAGCGGGTCCACATGCCGAAGGCGAAGAACAGGCCGAACAGCACGACGTCGCCGGCCTGCCAGGCCAGGCGGGGGGCGACGGCCGGGTGCCACCCGAGGCCCCGGTCGACCCATTCGAGGGCGACGACGCCGACGACGCCGGCGACGAGCAGGGCCACGGGCGCCCGCCGCACCAGCCACGCCAGGACCGGCGCCAGCAGCAGGATCCACAGCAGGGTGCGCAGGTACCAGAGCGGCGACGACAGCCAGCCGCCCTCCCACGCGGACCCGACGGGATCGGTGAACGGGACGAGCCACGCCAGCAGGTGCGACCAGTCGAGCGAGGTGCCACCGGCCCGGGCGGCGAGCGCCATCAGGAGCCACGCCACCGCGGCGAACAGCCACAGCGACGGCCCGATGCGGCGCACGCGGTCGCGGACGGTGCGCCACGACCCCCGCCGCCCCGCCGATGCGGCGAACAGGCTGCCCGACACGAAGAACATCACCGGCATGGCGGCCAGCACCGTCACCGCGGCCGCCCCGGTGGCGTGCCAGATCACGACCCGCACCAGTGCCGCCGCCCGCAGCAGGTCGAGCCCGCGGTCGCGCCCGACAGGTGCTTCGGCGCGCGCGTCGGAGATGTCGGGGGGATGGTGCGGCACGGTTCGGGCACTCCATCGCCCGTGCCTCCGCCGCCGAGTCGGGGGGACGCGGCGGAAGCGAGGCCGAATCGTACCCGGACGCGACACCGGCCGTCCCGCGGCGTTCACCACGGGTACGGCCGGTGTTGGTGCTGCGTTCACCCGGCTCGAGGGCCGGGTGCGGGGCTCAGAGGCCCGACTTCTCCAGGATGTGCACGCCGCAGGCGCTGCCCAGGCCGATGACGTGGGCGAGGCCGACCTTGGCGCCCTCGATCTGGCGGTCGCCCGCCTCGCCACGCAGGTGGTGGCAGATCTCCCAGACGTTGGCGATGCCGGTGGCGGCGATCGGGTGGCCCTTGGACTCCAGGCCGCCCGAGACGTTGACCGGCGTGCTGCCGGTGCGGTGCGCGGCGCCCGACTCGAAGAAGTCGACGGCACCACCCTCGGGGCAGAGCATGAGGTTGTCGTAGTGCACGAGCTCGGCGGTGGCGAAGCAGTCGTGCAGCTCGACGAGGTTGAGGTCCTCGGGGCCGACACCCGCCTGCTCGTACGCCTGGGTGGCGGCGATGCGGGTGAGGGTGTTGACGTCGGGGAGGATCTGGCAGGCCTCCTGGTACGGGTCGGAGGTCAGCACCGAGGCGGAGACCTTGACCGCACGCTTCTGCTGCTCGAGCGACAGCTTGCGCAGGCGCTCGCCCGACACGACCACGGCGGCGGCAGCGCCGTCGCTGTTGGCCGAGCACATCGCCCGGGTGTTCGGGAAGGCGATCATCGGCTCGTTCATGATCTGCTCGAAGGACATGTCCTTCTGGATCGCGGCGAGCGGGTTCAGCGTGGAGTTCTTGTGGTTCTTCTCGCTGATGCGGGCGAACAGCTCGAAGCTGGTGCCGCCGTACTTGTGGCCGTACTCCATGCCGACCTGGGCGAAGACGCCCGGCATCATGTCGGTGCCGAGCTTGCCCTCGAAGCCGGAGACGGTGCCGTAGCGTCCGGTGCGGGTCCACTCGTCGCTGGCGGCGCCACCGAAGCCGGCGCCGAGCATGCCGGCGCCGGAGAGCTTCTCGACACCGACGGCGAGGCCCATGTCGGTCTCGCCGGACTTGATGGCCATGATCACGGTGCGCAGGGCGGTGGCGCCCGTGGCGCAGGCGTTGGCCACGTTGTAGACGGGGATGCCGGTCTGGCCGATCTGCTTCTGGAGCTGCTGGCCGATGCCGGCCGCGGCGCCCATGAGGTTGCCCGCGGCGAGCACGCCCATGTCCTTGATCGTGACGCCGGCGTCGTCGAGGGCGGCGAGGGCGGCCTCGGAGGCGAGGTCGACCACGTCCTTGTCCGGGTGCTTCCCGAACTTGGTCATGTTGATGCCGAGGATCCAGATGTCGTCGTTCGCCATGGTCAGGCCCCCTGGTTCGCCGGCTCGAAGCCGTAGTTGATGGCCTCGGTGCCGGTCGTGTCGGCGCCGATGGAGTAGGTCGTGAGCTTGACCTTCATGCCGAGCGTGACGTGCTCGGGGTCGGGCTGGGTGTTGATGATGTTGCCGCGCACGCTGGTGCCGCCGCAGTCGACGACCGCAGGAACGTAGGGATCGGTGCCGGGCATCCACGGCGTCACGATCGTGAAGGCACGTACCTCGCCTTCGGTGGCGATCGTGGCCTTGGTGAACTCGCGGCCACCGCAGGACGCACAGGCGTTGCGGCGGTCGAAGAATCGTGCGCCACAGGCGGTGCACTCGTTGGCTTCCAGGTGCGGCTCGTCGCCGAGCACCAGGTACTCCACCATCGGGATCTGGTCGGGCACTACTACCCCCATGTTCTCGGCGCCCTCGGCGCCATCTAGGACGTCGGACATCGTACGGCGTCGCTCCGGAAACGACCCAAAGCGCCCCGCCCGGCCTGAGCTCCGGCCTCAGCCCAGGCGACGCCGGAGCTCGACGAAGACCGTGGTGCCCACGATCTCCTCCAGCTCCTCGGCCAGCGACTCGACCACCGGCCGGTCGCCGACGTAGGCCCGGTCGCCCTCGGTGCAGCACCACGCCATGGTCTCGCCCTCGTCGCCCCAGTCGGCCCGCGACCAACGCCGCACGGTGGCCTGCTCGCGGCCCTCGCCGAGGTCGACCCAGTCGACGCGCACCGGGAGCTGCCAGCACACCGACGGCTTCCACTCGATGGCGGGCTCTCCTGCGTCGAGGGCGGCGAGGTGCAGGGCGCAGCCGGCCCCGCCCTCGAATCCGGGCCGGTTGAGGAAGATGCACGCGCCGTCGACGACACGGGTGTTGGTGCGGGCGTCGTTGAAGACCCCACCCTCCTCCGCCGCGGCGTGGAACTGGAAGCGCGACGGCTCGAGCATGGCGGCGAGGGCGCTGATCAGCATGGCCTCGTCGGTGTCGCCGAACTCGGCCCCGACCGAGCAGCAGCCCTGGTTCAGCTCCTCGGCGGGCTCGTCCAGGATGCCGAGGCAGCCCCGGCCCCAGATGCAGGTCCAGTTGGAGCGGAGGAAGTCGCGCTCGACCCGCCACACGGTGTCGCCGTCGTCGATGCGCTCGACCGCGTCGTCCGGGAGCTCGGGGGGCGTCTGCATCGGGCCGAGGCTAGGACCCCGGCCCGATGGTCAGGTGTAGACGAAGTCGTCGGGGTGGACCTCGCGGGTCCAGTCCCAGTAGTCGACCAGCCGGAACGGGCTGACGGTGTGGATCTCTCCGGCCTCGTTGCGGAAATGCGTGTGCTTGATGGCCGGGCTGTTCCACACCAGCGTGCTGATCTCGGCCTGGTGCTTGGCGTGGTACGCCTCGTACAGCTCGGGCTTGGGCTCCATGGCCTTCTTGCCGCTGCCGGCGAGCACGTCGAGGGCGCCGCCGATGTACCGCATCTGGCACTCGGAGTGGAAGATCAGGCTGCCGCCGTGGTTCAGGTGGGTGCTCGGCCCGTACATCATGAACAGGTTCGGGAAGCCGGGCACCGTGACCCCGAGGTAGGCCGACGGCCGGTCGGACCAGTATTCGTTCAGCGACACGCCGTCACGGCCGTAGAACTCCATCGGGAACAGCACCTTGGCCATCATGAAGCCGGTGGCCAGCACGATGATGTCGGCGTCGAAGTGCTCACCCGACTCGGTGACGACACCGGTGGCGTCGATGTGGTCGATCCCCTCGCGGACGAGCTCGACGTTGTCGCGGGTGAGCGCGCCGAGCCAGCTGCCGTTGTCCTGCAAGGTGCGCTTGCCTGTGGCCGGGTAGTCGGGGATGACCTTGGCCAGAAGGTCGGGGTCGTCGCCGACCTGGCTGGTGATCCAGTCGGTGAACATCTGGCGGGCCACGTCGTTGCCGGCGTTGATCGAGACGTCCTGGTTCGGCCAGTCGGGGTCGATCTTGGCGTTGGCCAGAGCGCCGTCGGTGCCCGGCCAGAAGAGCAGGAACCGGTACCAGCGGCCGTAGAACGGCAGGTGCCGGATCGCCCACGTCATGCCGGGCGGCACCTTCTCGTGGTAGTTCGGGTTCGGGAACATCCACTGCGCGGTGCGCTGGAAGACGGTGAGCTGCTCGACGTCGGGAGCGATGGTCGGCACGATCTGGAAGCCGCTGGCCCCTGCGCCGATGACGATGACCTTCTTGCCCGTGTAGTCGACCGAGTGGTCCCAGCGGGCGGAGTGGAACATCGGACCCTCGAAGCTGTCGAGGCCCGGGATGTCCGGGTACTGCGGCCGGTTGAGCTGGCCGACCGCGGTGATGACGGCGCGGGCGTCGAGGGTCTCCTCGGCGCCGTCGGCGGTGCGGACGACCACGTGCCACACGCCGGCGCTCGTCGTCCCAGGTGGCCTTCACGACCTCGGTGGAGAAGCGGATGTCGCCCATCAGCTCGTGGCGCTTGGCGACGTCCTCGAAGTACCTCTGGATCTCGGGCTGCTGGGCGAAGTACTCGGTCCAGTGGTCGGAGGGCTCGAAGGAGTAGCAGTAGAAGTGGTTGCCGACGTCGACGCGGCAGCCCGGGTAGGAGTTCTCGTACCAGGTGCCGCCGACGCCGGCGTTCTTCTCGATGATCGTGAAGGGGATGCCGGCCTGCTTGAGCCTGATGCCGGCCAGCACGCCCGACTCACCGGCACCGATCACCAACACGGGCAGGGCGGCGCGGGCCTCGGCGGGCGAGGTCGTGGCCACGGCGCGCGGGTCGCCGCCGTCGAGCTCCATCTCCTCGAGCACCATCGGCACGTACTCGTCGGGCACGGGCTCGCACACGAGCCACGCCATCATCTCCTTGATGAGCTCCTCCGACGGGGGCGGGGGCAGCACGCCGTCACCGTCGCGGAAGGCGATGATCGCCTCGAGGGCCCGGGCCCGCATCTCGGCCTTCTGGTCCTCGGGCAGGTAGCCCTGGATCTCGTTGAGGAAGAGCCCGAGGGGCTTGATGTCGCCGCGGATCCACGACGGGTCGCCGGTCATGTGCACCATCGACAGCGCGAGCGTCGGGATGCTCACGTCCTCGAGCATCGCCGCGATGGTGGCGTCGTCGTCGGTGATCGGCAGCCCCGCGTGCGGGTTGCCTGCGTGCGGATCGACCGCGGTCATCTCGTCCCCCTGCTGGTTCCGTGCCACCGGCCCCTCGGCGCGGCGGCGCACTCCAGCTTGGCCTAGACGACGGCCACCGGTCGCGTCCAGGGTCGATCGTCCCTCCCCGCGACCGGTCGGGACGACACGTGCGATCCCCGTTCTTGTCGCGCTTCCCTGTCGCCGGCGACAGGGAAGCGCGACAAGAACGAAACGGGAGAGGTGGAGAGAGAGCGGTTGCTACTCGATGCGGAGGCCGGAGATGTTGCGGCTGATGACCAGGCGCTGGATCTCGGAGGTGCCCTCGAAGATGGTGAAGATCTTGGCGTCACGGTGCCACCGCTCGACCGGGTACTCACGGGTGTAGCCGTAGCCACCGAGGATCTGGATGGCCTGCTCGGTGACCCACACGGCGACCTCGCCGGCCTTCAGCTTCGACATCGAGCCCTCACCGGCGACGAACTGCTTGCGGGTGGCGGCCATCCACGCGGCCCGGTGCACGAGCAGGCGGGCGGCGTCGATCTCCATCTTCATGTCGGCCAGCTTGAAGGCGATGGCCTGGTTCATGATGATCGGCTTGCCGAAGGCGTGGCGCTCCTTGGCGTACTGGAGTGAGTACTCGTAGGCGGCGCGGGCGACGCCGAGGGCCTGGGCCCCGACGGCCGGGCGGGTGGCCTCGAACGTGGCCATCGCCGGCTGCTTGGCACCGGTGCGCCCGGCCTCGTGACCGCGGGCCAGCTTCTCGTCGAGCTTCTCCTTGCCGCCGAGCAGGCAGCGGCCCGGCACGCGCACGTCGTCGAGCACGACCTCGGAGGTGTGCGACGCCTTGATGCCGTGCTTCTTGTACTTCTGGCCCATCGACAGGCCCTTGGTGCCCGGGGGCACGACGAAGCTGGCCTGGCCCCGGCCCTTGAGCTCGGGGTCGACGGCGGCGACCACGACGTGGACGTCGGCGATGCCGCCGTTGGTGATCCACGCCTTGGTGCCGTTGAGCACCCACTCGTCGGTGGCCTCGTCGTAGACCGCACGGGTGCGCAGCGACGAGACGTCGGAGCCGGCGTCGGGCTCGCTCACGCAGAAGGCGCCGAGCTGCACCTTGTCGGCGGTGCCGTAGCACTGGGGCACCCACTCCATGACCTGCTCGGGGGTGCCGTTGCCGGAGATGCCGGCGGCGGCGAGGCCCGAGCCGAAGATCGACAGACCGATGCCGGCGTCGCCCCAGAAGAGCTCCTCGATGGCGATCGGGAGGGTGAGGCCGGTGGGGTCGGCCAGGTTGCTGGCCATGAACTCCCAGCCGTAGAGGCCGATGTTGGCGGCCTCCTGCACGACGGGCCAGGGGAACTCCTCGCGCTCGTCCCACTCCTCGGCGACGGGACGCACGACGTTCTCGGCGAAGTCGTGCACCCACTTCTGGATGGTGAGCTGGTCCTCGTTGAAGTCGAGGCTGTAGTCGGACATCGCGGTCACCTCACTGGTGATGGGGTCGAGTCAGGGCCGAGTGACGGCCGGCCCCTCCAAGTTACCCTCGGGTAACCGTTCGCGCCCGTTCGGCTGCCACATTCTCGTCAGTGGGCCGGAGCGGCGGCCGGCTCGGAGGCCGAGCCGGACGGGATCAGCGCCAGCGCCACGAGGGCCAGGACGGCACCGAGCACGTAGGGCGCGCCGACGCCGGTGAACTCGAACAGCGAGCCGGCCACGATCGGGCCCACCACCCGGGCGAGGCCACCGGCCGACTGCTGCCAGCCGAGCCACTGGCCCCGCTGGCGACCCGCCCGGCCCGACACCGCGGACGAGAGCGTGGGCGTGAGCAGGCCCTGGCCGACGGTGAGCAGCAGCAGCGAGACGATCAGACCGGGCCAGCCGAGCGACACCGCCAGCAGGCCGAGGCCGAGGGCGTTGGCCACCAGGCCGAAGCGCAGCGTGTTGCGCTCCCCCAGCTTGCTGACGACCGGGTGCACGAGCCCGCCCTGCACCGCGACGAGCACGACGCCGATGCCGACGAACACGGCCGAGGTGGAGGCGAGCGTGAGCCCGAAGCGCGACTGGGCGAGCAGGGAGAACGTGGCCTCGAAGCCGGCGAAGGCGACCATCGCCACGAACGCCACGATGATCAGCCGCACGATCGCCGAGCGGTCGACGCTGTCGTCGCCGGCCTCCACCTCGCCCCCGACCGAGCCCGGCCGGGCCAGGTGGGCGGGCTCGACGATGCCGGGCCCGTCGAGGGCCGGCTCGGCGGCGATGCGCTCGGCGTCGATCCCGGCGGCGATGACACCGTCGTTGCCGGCCGCAGCAGCTGCGGTTCCGGCGGAGGCGGCCTCGAAGGCGGCGAACTCGGCCGCCCGGGCGGCGACGACCTCGGGGTCGGCCAGCGGGTGGCCGGCCACGCCCTTCGCCGTCTCGGGCAGGCGCTTGATGGCGACGAGGCCGTTGACGGCGGCGATGCCGGCGGCGATGAAGAACGGGAGCTTCGCCCCACCGAGGGCGGCGAGGGCGCCGATGGCGGGGCCGGCGACGAAGCCCACCCCGAACGCCGCCCCGAGCAGGCCCATGAGCCGGGCCCGCTGCGACGGCGGTGAGACGTCGCCCACCGCGGCCTGGGCGACCGACACCGACGCGCCGGAGATGCCGTCGAGGATGCGGCCGAGGAAGAGGATCCAGATGGAGCCGGCGACTCCGGTGAGCAGCGAGCCGAGCGCGGTGCCGAACAGCGACACCAGCAGGATCGGCTTGCGGCCGAAGCGGTCGGAGAGGCGACCCCACACGGGGGCGAAGATCAACTGCGCGAGCGAGAACGACGCCGACAGCACGCCGATGAGGGCGGCACCGGCACCGAAGCGCTCCGCGTACTGCGGGAGGATCGGCAGGACGAGGCCGAACCCGACGAGATCGATGGCGACGGTGGTCCAGATGACACCGAACCCGCGCGGGAGCTTCGCCCGGTCACCCGAGCCGCGACCACGCGACCGCCCGGCGGCCATCAGGCGGGACGGACCTGCGTGCCCGACGGGGTGTCCTCGACCACCCAACCGTCGGCGACCAGCTGATCGCGGAGCGCATCGGCCTGGGCCCAGTCCTTGGCGGCGCGGGCCTCGTCGCGCTGACGGGCCACGGCCAGGACCTCGGCCGGCACCTCGTCGCCGCCGGCGTCGAGCACCAACCCGAGGGCGGCGGAGATCTCGAGGAACGCCGCGCCCAGTGACGCCGCTTCGGCCCGGTCCTCCATGTCCAGCGCGGTGTTGGCCCGCCGGCGGATCTCGGACAGCAGCGCCATGACCCGAGGCGTGTCGAGATCGGCGTCCATGGCGGTGCGGAACCTCGCCGAGCGCGTCGGCGTCGGGGGGCGAGGACGGGAGGCCGGCATCCGCGAGGGACCGGGCGAGGGAGTCGAACTTCTTGAGTGCCGCCGTGGCGTCGTCGGTGGTGGCCTTCGAGATCTCGAGCGGCGTGCGGTAGTGGGCCCGCAGCACGAGCAGCCGGTAGGCGCGGGGGTCGGTGGACTCCACCAGGTCGAGCAGGTTGGTGAAGTTGCCGAGGCTCTTCGACATCTTCTCGCCGCCGACCTCGACGAAGCCGTTGTGCACCCAGTGGCGGGCGAAGGTGCGCCCGGCGGCCACGGCCTGGGCCCGCTCGTTCTCGTGGTGCGGGAAGGCGAGGTCGAGCCCGCCGCCGTGGATGTCGAAGCCGTCGCCGAGCAGGTCGAGCGACATCACGACGCACTCGGTGTGCCAGCCGGGGCGGCCGTCACCCCAGGGCGAGGGCCACGAGGGCTCGCCGGGCTTGGCGAACTTCCAGAGGGCGAAGTCGATCGGCGAGCGCTTGTGCTCGGCGACCTCGACCCGGGCGCCGGCCTGCAGCGACTCCAGCGTCTGGCGGGCCAGCAGGCCGTAGTCGTCGACGACGGCCGGCGAGAAGTACACGCCGTCGTCGGAGACATAGGCGTCGCCCCGGTCGATGAGGCGGCCGATGAGCTCGACCATCTCCGGCACGTAGGCGGTGGCGTGGGGGTCGTGGTCAGGGCGCTCGACACCGATGGACTCCATCGCCGACCACCAGACGTCCTCGCAGCGGTTGGCGATGTCTCGCCAGTCGCGGCCCTCGTCGTTGGCCCGGTTGATGATCTTGTCGTCGATGTCGGTGATGTTCGAGACGTAGGTGACGTCGAAGCCCGACCAGCGCAGGTAGCGGCGCAGCACGTCGAACACCAAGGAGAACCGGCCGTGGCCGAGGTGCGGCGGCCCGTAGACGGTGGGCCCGCAGACGTACATCGACACCTTGCCGGGCTCACGGGGCTCGAAGGGGACGACCTTCCCCTGGGCGGTGTCGAACAGCTGCAGCACGGGAGGGAACGCTACCCGCCACGGGAGACCCCACCGTGAGCGGGTTCCCGGTGGGGCGGTAGCCTCGGCGGGCCATGAGCACGACCGCCCCCACCCCCCGCGACAACTGGTCCGTCCCCGAGAAGCCCGGCCTCGACGGCCTCGAGGCCCGCTGGGACACGGCGTGGGAGGAGCAGGGCACCTACCGCTTCGACCGCACGGCCGATCGCGACGGCGTCTACTCGATCGACACCCCTCCCCCGACGGTGAGCGGCTCGCTCCACGTGGGCCACGTGTTCAGCTACACCCACACCGACACCATCGCCCGCTACCAGCGGATGCGGGGCAAGTCGGTCTTCTACCCGATGGGCTGGGACGACAACGGCCTGCCCACCGAGCGCCGGGTGCAGAACTACTACCTGGTCCAGTGCGACCCCACGCTCCCCTACGACCCCGACTTCGTCACCCCCACGCCGGTGTCGGAGCGGTCGAAGGACGAGCAGAAGGCGATGCCGGCCCACATCAGCCGCCGCAACTTCATCGACCTCTGCAACACCCTCACCGCCGAGGACGAGAAGGCCTTCGAGAACCTCTTCCGCACCCTCGGGCTGTCGGTCGACTGGGAGCGCACCTACGCCACCATCGACGACCGCTCCCGCCGGGTCGCCCAGCGGGCGTTCCTCCGCAACCTGCAGCGGGGCGAGGCCTACCAGGCCGAGGCGCCCGTGCTCTGGGACGTCGACTTCCAGTCGGCCGTCGCCCAGGCCGAGCTCGAGGACCGCGAGCGCGACGGCGCCTACCACCGCCTCGCCTTCCACGGCCCCGACGGCGACGTGTTCATCGAGACCACCCGGCCCGAGCTGCTGGCCGCCTGCGTCGCCCTGGTGGCCCACCCCGACGACGAGCGCTACCAGCCGCTGTTCGGCTCCACCGTGCGCACCCCGCTCTTCGGCGTCGAGGTCGAGGTGCACCCGCACCCGCTGGCCGATCCGGAGAAGGGCTCCGGCATCGCCATGATCTGCACCTTCGGCGACCTCACCGACGTCATCTGGTGGCGTGAGCTGCAGCTCCCCACCCGGGCGATCGTCACCGCCAACGGCCGTCTCGGGGCCGCCGACGTCGAGGCCATGAGCCCCGAGGGCGCCGCGCTCTACGAGGCCGAGCTGGCCGGCAAGAAGATCGCCGGCGCCCAGCAGCGCATCGTCGAGCTGCTCCGCGAGTCGGGCGAGCTCGTCGGCGATCCGAAGAAGATCACCCACCCGGTGAAGTTCTACGAGAAGGGCGACCGTCCCCTCGAGATCATCACCAGCCGCCAGTGGTACCTCCGCAACGGCGGCCGCGACACCGATCTGCGGGCCGCTCTGCTCGAGCGGGGCCACGAGCTGCACTGGCACCCACCGCACATGCGGGTCCGCTACGAGAACTGGGTGAACGGCCTCAACGGCGACTGGCTCGTGAGCCGCCAGCGCTTCTTCGGCGTGTCGTTCCCGATCTGGTACCCGCTCGACGCCGACGGCCAGCCCCTCCACGACCAGCCGATCCTGGCCGACGAGGCCGCGTTGCCCGTCGACCCCGCCACCGACGTGCCCGCGGGCTACGACGAGGCCCAGCGCGACCAGCCCGGCGGCTTCACCGGCGACCCCGACGTCATGGACACGTGGGCCACCTCGTCGCTCACCCCGCAGATCGCCACCGGCTGGGGCGAGGACCAGGACCTCTTCGAGCGCACCTTCCCGATGGACCTGCGCCCACAGGCCCACGAGATCATCCGCACCTGGCTGTTCTCCACCGCCGTGCGCGCCCACCTCGAGCACGACTCGCTGCCGTGGACCAACGCCGGCATCTCGGGCTGGGTGCTCGACCCCGACCGCAAGAAGATGTCGAAGTCGAAGGGCAACGTGGTCACTCCCCTCGACCACCTCGAGAAGTTCGGCGCCGACGCCGTGCGCTACTGGGCCGCCAGCGGGCGCCCCGGCACCGACACCGCGTTCGACGAGGGCCAGCTCAAGGTCGGGCGCCGCCTCGCCATCAAGCTGCTCAACGCCAGCCGCTTCGCCCTCGGCCTCGGGGGTGGCGACGGTGCCGCCCGGGTGAGCGACCTCTCCCTCGTCACCGAGCCGCTCGACCGGGCGATGCTCGCCGGCCTCGCCCGCCTGGTCGACGACGCCACCGCCGCCTTCGACGGCTACGACTACGCCCGGGCCCTCGAGCGCACCGAGGCGTTCTTCTGGGAGTTCTGCGACCAATACCTCGAGCTGGTGAAGGGCCGGGCCTACGGCGGTCGCGGCGACGAGGCGGCGTGGTCGGCCCAGGCCGCCCTGCAGCTCGCCCTGTCGACCCTGCTGCGCCTGTTCGCCCCCTTCCTCCCGTTCGTCACCGAAGAGGTGTGGTCGTGGTGGCAGGAGGGCTCGGTGCACACCGCCCCGTGGCCCGACGCCTCGGTGCTGCGCGACGCCGCCGCCGACGGCGACCCGCTGGCCTTCGCCATGGCCGCCGAGGTCCTGGGCGCCGTGCGCCGGGCCAAGACCGAGTCGAAGCGCTCCCTGAAGTGGCCGGTCGACGCTGTCGCCGTGGCCGATCACGAGCCGCGGGCGAAGGCCCTCGAGTCGGTCGTCGACGACGTCCGCGAGGCCTCCAACGCCGCTGCCCTGTCGGTGGCGGTCGCCGCCGAGGCGTCGATCACCGTCGAGCTCGCCCCCGAGCCCGACGAGCCCTCGGAGGCCTGACCCCACCCCTCGAAAGGTGGCTCACGTCGTACAGCGGGCCGTAGCAGGTGAGCCAGCTTTCCGACGACGGGCGAAAGGTGGCTCACGTCGTACGGCGGGCCGCACCAGGTGAGCCAGCTTTCGGGGTGAGTCAGTCGGAGGGGTCGCCGGCGTCGCCTGCGCCCGGCGCGGGCGCGGGGCCGTCGTCGTCGGGGCGGCGGCCGGGGGCCGAGCCGGGCGGGACCTCGTCGCGCAGCACGACCTCGGTGGGGCCACCCGCGTAGGCGAAGGCGATGCCGGCGAGGTCGAAGGCGGCCTTCAGGCGCTTGCGCAGCTCGCGCAGCAGGCCGAACTGCGAGCCGGGGCGGGTCTTGATGACCATGCGGACGACGACGCCGTCGGCGCCGAGCTCCTGCACCCCCCACACGTCGGCGGCCTCGAGGACCTCACGTGACCAGGGCTCGTCAGCGGTGAGGTCGTCGGCGACGGCCTTCATCAGGTCGCAGACCCCGTCGAGGTCGGCCTGATAGGGCACGACGATGTCGATCAGGGCCCGGGCCCACTCGTGGCTCTTGTTGGCCACCCGGGTGAGCTGCCCGTTGGGCACCCACCAGACGTTGCCCTCGACGTCGCGCAGCCGGGTCGAGCGCAGGGTGATGGCCTCGACCGTGCCCTTGGCCTCGCCGCCGAGGTCGACGGTGTCGCCCACGCCGTACTGGTCCTCGATCACCAGGAAGAAGCCGGCGATGAAGTCACGGACCATCGTCTGGGTGCCGAAGCCGAGGGCGACGCCGACGATGCCGGCGCCGGCGATGAGCGGCCCGAAGTTCACGCCGATCACGTCGAGGATCCAGACGGTGGCGACGAACCAGATGAACGCGGTGGCGAGCGACCGGAAGACCGCGGTGATGGTGTGCACCCGGGCCTCGGTGCGCACGTTCCACTCCTCGCTGCTGAGCAGCGCGTCCGGGGTGCGTTCACGGAGCTTCTCGAGGTGCTTGGTGCGGCGACCGGGCTGGCTGAGGCGGCGCATCGAGCGGCTGATCAGCCAGCGGGTGACGCGGCTGACGATGATCGCCACCACGATGATGACGGCGATGGCGAGCGGCTTGGCCAGCACCCAGTCGGCGACACCGGCCCACGAGTCGGAGCCGGTCCAGTCGTAGATCCACTCGCAGGCCCACGACTTCTGGGTGCCGCAGGCCTGGTCGAGGTTCGACAGCTCGTTGATGGCCTCGGCGGCCGGGTTCTGCAGCGTGGTGGTGGTCGCGGCCAGGAGCACGGGCCCCATCATCGACTCCTGGGTGGGTCCGGACGCGGATCGGGGCCCCCGGAGGGGCCCCGACCACGAAGGATGAACTGGCTCAGGAGGCCAGGTTCTGGTTGACGAAGTCCCAGTTGATGAGGTTGTCGAGGACGACGTCGATGAACTTCGGCCGCGCGTTGCGGTAGTCGATGTAGTAGGCGTGCTCCCAGACGTCGATCGTCCAGAGCGCCTTCTGGCCGTGCTTGAGGGGCAGGTCGGCGTTGGCCGTCTTGGTGACCTCGAGCGTGCCGTTGTTGTCGATCAGCCACGCCCAGCCGGAGCCGAACTGGGTGATGCCGGCCTGGGTGATCTGGGTGCGGAACTCGTCGTAGGAGCCGAACGAGGCGTTGATCTTGTCGGCCACCGCACCGGTGGGGGCGCCGCCGCCGCTGGGGGCGAGGCCGTTCCAGAAGAAGGTGTGGTTCCAGACCTGGGCCGAGTTGTTGAACAGCGGGCCCTCGGCCTTGAGGATGATGTCCTCGAGCGAGAGGTCGGCGTCAGGCGTGCCGTCGACGGCCTTGTTGAGGTTGTCGACGTAGGTCTTGTGGTGCTTGCCGTAGTGGTACTCGATGGTCTCGGCGCTGATGTGCGGTGCGAGAGCGTCTTCTGCCCACGGAAGCGGGGGGAGCTCGAAAGCCATGTGAGGGGATCCCTTCCTCGTCGAATGATCCGGAACAACGTGCGGCTGCCGAGGCTAGCGGAGCCGTTCGCCGTTGGGGCGAGGCGGGTTCGTCGAGGTCCGAGGGGTGGGGCCGGTGGACGGCGCCGAACGCTCCGGCGCCGACCACCCACCCACGGATCAGCGCAGGCCGAGCTTGCGGGAGCAGCCGGGCCACGCACCCCAACCGGAGTTGGCGAGGATGCGCTCGGCGACGACGATCTGCTGCTCACGGGTGGCACCCGAGGCGGTCGAGGCGTACGCCTGGCCGCCGTTGGCGTTCCAGGTGACCGAGTGGAACATCAGGCCGCCGGAGAACCCACCGGACACGGTGGGGTGGGCCCAGTTGCCACCGGTCTCGCACTGGGCGAGACGGTCCCACACGCTGCCGGAGGAGACGGCGGGAGCGCTGGCCTTGCGGGCGGCCTCGGCCTGGGCGGTGCTCCAGCTGACGAACGCGTAGAACGACTCGAGCTCGGCCTGCTGGGCCGCGAGCTCGGCGAACGAGACGCGCTGCTCGAGGGTCCAGTCCTGGCTCTGGAGCGCGAACAGCTGCTCCGGGGTGAGGGTGGCGAGCGCGGCGAGCGACTCGTCGACCGACTTGGCGTCGAGCCACGCGGCGAGGGCCGGGTCGATGGTCGTGGTGGTCGTGCTCTCGACGGCGTCAGCCGCCGTCGCCACATCCACAGCTCCGTCACCCCCGCGGTCGATGGCGAACGCCGGCAGCGCGACGGCGGCGGTCAGGGCGACTGCCCCGATCGCGACGGTCTTGGCGTTGCGGCGGGCACTGCGAGGGGTGGTGTTCGGGGTCATGGGTGAAGCTCCTTCCGAGCAGACCGAAACCGATCTGCAACAAACAGCCCCCTACGCTGAAGCGCCTGTTACCGAAATGCAACGTTCAGGACCCTGAAATCCTGTGACTCCAGACACAGCATCGAACACTTTCGCGCGGAGAGTGCTCGACTTATCCACAGTTATGGACGGTGCGTGACATGCGTGTGACGGCCAACCGCGCGCAAAAAGTCAGTTGGAATCAGCTCGGATGACGCGATCGGTGCGCCATCGAGCATCGGGTGAGCCGGCGGCGCCAGACGGCGCCGTTCGAACACCTGGAAGGGCTCGGGTGGCCGCCGAGGAGGCCGTTTCCATGACGACCACGTTTCGATGGCCGCCAGTAGTACGTCGGCTAACTACTCGCCGGACGGTCCCCGCCACCGCCTCCGAGCGCGCCGGCTCAGCCCTCGGAGGAGGCGATGCCGACCGGGCAGGCCACCCCGGTGCCGCCGAGGC
Source organism: uncultured Actinomycetes bacterium (assembly GCA_963702555.1). Taxonomy (GTDB): domain Bacteria; phylum Actinomycetota; class Acidimicrobiia; order Acidimicrobiales; family Acidimicrobilacustridaceae; genus CAMFLJ01. The sequence goes on along the minus strand of CAVPCW010000010.1, from coordinate 22,743 downwards.
CGCAGTAGCCGTCCGGGTGCTTCGCCAGGTACTGCTGGTGGTCGTCCTCGGCGTAGGCGAACGGGCCGGCCGGGGCGATCTCGGTGGTGACGTCGTCGAAGTGCGCGGCGCGCAGGACCGCGGCATAGCGGTCGCGGCTCGCCACGGCATCGGCGTGCTGGTCGTCGGTGGTCGTGAAGATCGCCGAGCGGTACTGCGTGCCCACGTCGTTGCCCTGGCGGAACCCCTGGGTCGGGTCGTGGTTCTCCCAGAAGCACCGCAGCACCTCCGGGCGGCCGACCCACGCCGGGTCGAACACCACGAGCACGACCTCGGCGTGGCCGGTCAGCCCCGAGCAGACCTCGTCGTAGGTCGGGTTCGGCGTGTGGCCGCCGGCGTAGCCCACCGCGGTGGTGATCACCCCCGGCAGCTCCCAGAACTTCCGCTCCGCACCCCAGAAGCACCCCATCCCCACGATCAGCACCTCGCTGCCCTGGGGCCAGGGCGGCGTCATCGGCGTGCCCAGCACGAGGTGCTCGGCCGCCACCGGCATCGGCGTCGGCCGTCCGGGCAGGGCGTCCTCGGGGGCGACCATGACGGGCTTCCTCCAGCCGAAGAACATGGCTCGAGCGTACCGACGAGCCGCGTTCGGGGACCGGCTCCGTCGCCCGGCCCACACCGTTCGCCGATGGCCCGTGAACGCCGCGTGAAGGGGGGCCGAGCTGATTGACATTTTGTTGAAGGCCACGGGACCATGGCCGCGTGACCGGCACCACCGACGCACTCCCCCCGACGGTCCCCGAGGCCGCACCCGTCTCCCTCACCGTCAACGGGCAGGAGGTGTTGGTCGGCGGGCACCACCCCCATCTCCTCTCCGCGCTGCGCGACGAGCTCGACCTGACCTCCCCGAAGGACGGCTGCTCCCCGTCGGGCCAGTGCGGCTGCTGCACGGTGCTCATCGACGGCAAGGCCCAGGTCTCGTGCCAGACCAGCCTCGAGCGGGTCGCCGGCCGGTCGATCACCACCCTCGAGGGGTTCGGCGCCGACGAGCGCGACCGCCTCGCCGACGCCTTCGCCGCCACCGGCGCGCTCCAGTGCGGCTTCTGCACCCCCGGCATCCTCGTGCGCACCAAGGCGCTGCTCGACAAGTCCACCCCCGAGAGCCCGCTCACCCGTGACAAGGCGGCCCGCCACCTCGGCGCCCACCTGTGCCGCTGCACCGGGTACGTCAAGATCCTCGACGCCATCGAGGCGCTCGTCGCCGATGAGGTCCCGGTGGCCCTCCCCCAGGGCGGCGTCGGCTCGTCGGGCGTGAAGTACGAGGCCAACGAGCTCGCCCTCGGCGATCGTGGCTACGTCGACGACATCCGGGTCGACGGCATGCTCCACGCCGGCCTGAAGCTCTCCGACCACGCCCGCGCCGACATCCTCGCCATCGACACCAGCCGGGCCCTCGCCCACCCCGGCGTGCACGCCGTGTTCACCGCCGCCGACATCCCCGGCGAGCTGCGGGTCGGCATCATCCACAAGGACTGGCCGGTCATGATCCCGGTCGGCGGCCGCACCTCCTACCTGGGCGACGTGCTCGCCATCGTCGTGGCCGACGACCGCATCACCGCCCGGGCCGCGGTCGAGCTGGTCGACGTCACCTACGAGGTCCACCCCGCCATCGCCGACCCCGAGGCGGCCGTCGCCCCCGGCGCCCCCGACGCGGTGTGGCAGCTCGACGGCAACGTGCTCTCGACCTCCACCTACGCGCGGGGCGACGTCGAGGCCGCCCTGGCCGCCTCCGCCCACGTGGTGGAGGAGACGTTCCACACCCAGCGCATCGAGCACGCCTTCCTCGAGCCCGAGTCGACCCTCGCCGTGCCCACGGCCGACGGCGGGCTCCACGTCTACTCCGGCGGCCAGGGCGTGTGGGACGACCGCGACCAGATCGCGTCGCTGCTCGCCGTCGACACCTCCCGCGTCACCGTGCAGCTCGTCTCCAACGGCGGCGCCTTCGGCGGCAAGGAGGACATGTCGAACCAGGGGCAGACGGCGCTCGCCGCCTGGCTCCTCGGCCGGCCGGTGAAGTGCACGCTCTCCCGCGAGGAGAGCCTCCTCATGCACGCCAAGCGGCACCCGATCACCATGCGCTACAAGGCCGGCTGCGACGCCGACGGGGTGCTCACCGGTCTGTGGGTCCGCATGATCGGCGACTCCGGCCCCTACGCCAGCGTCGGCATGAAGGTGCTCGAGCGGGCCGCCGGCCACGCCTCCGGGCCCTACCACCTGCCCACCATCGACGTGGAGGCCGTGGCCGCCCGCACCAACAACCCGGTGTGCGGCGCCTTCCGCGGCTTCGGCGCCAACCAGGCCCAGTTCGCCATGGAGGGCGTGCTCGACCGCCTGGCCGAGAAGGTCGGCATCAGCGGGTGGGAGATCCGCTCCCGCAACGTGATCGCGCCCGGCGTCGAGTGGGGCCCCGGCCAGATCATGGACGACGGCTGCCGCGGCGCCCGCGAGTGCCTCGACGCGGTGAAGCCCCACTACGACGAGGCCCGCGCCGCGGGCAAGGCCGTCGGGCTCGGCCTCGGCCTCAAGAACTCCGGCCTCGGCAACGGCTTCATCGAGATCTCCCGGTCAATCGTGCGCTTCGAGGAGGACGGCACCGTCGAGGTCCGCCACTGCTGGACCGAGATGGGCCAGGGCGTGCACACCGTCGCCCTCCAGGTCGCGGTCGAGGAGCTCGGGGTCGACCCCTCCCGTGTGCGGGTCGTGGTCGACACCACCCGCGAGCTCGGCGCCGGTCAGACCACCGGCAGCCGCGGCACCCTCATGGCCTCCGGCTCGGTCGCCGACGCGTGCAAGGCGGCGCTGGCCGACGGCTGCCGCACCGGAATCGACTACCCCGGCGAGTTCCGGGTCGACTGGACCAACCACCTCGGCGAGCCCGGGGTCGAGCACCCGATCATCCACTCGGCGTTCGGCTACGCCGCCCAGGTCGCCATCGTCGACCGCGAGACCGGCGCCGTCGAGAAGGTCGTGGCGGCCCACGACGTCGGTCGGGCCGTGAACCCGCTCCTGTGCGTCGGCCAGATCGAGGGCGCCGTGCACATGGGCCTCGGCTACGCGCTGACCGAGGACTTCCCGACCGACGACGACGCCCGCCCCACGGCGATGACCCTGCGGGCGCTGAACATCATCCGGGCCAAGGACGTGCCCGACATCGAGACCATCCTCGTCGAGGTGCCCCAGCCCAACGCCCCCTACGGCGTGAAGGGCGTGGGCGAGATCGGCCTCGTGCCCACGTCGGGCGCGGTGGCCGCGGCCCTGCACGAGCTCGACGGCGAGTGGCGCAACCGCCTGCCGATGCGACCCGACACGGGGGTCGCCGGCGCGTGACCGCCGACGCTGCCACACCCAACGACGAACGCACCATCGCCTCGGTGGTCGTGGAGCTGCCGCCGTCGGTGACACCCGGGCTGGTGTGCGGCCACCACCACCTCTACTCCGCGCTGGCACGGGGCATGCCCGCGCCTCCGGGCGTGGCCACCGACTTCACCCAGATCCTCGACCAGGTGTGGTGGCGCCTCGACGCCGCCCTCGACCTCGAGATGATCCGCTGGTCGGCGATGCTCGGCGCCATGGAGGCGCTCGAGCGGGGCACCACCGCCATCGTCGACCACCACGCCTCCCCCAACGCCATCGAGGGCTCGCTCGACGTCATCGCCGAGGCCTGCGCCGAGGTCGGGGTGAAGGTGTCGTGCTGCTACGAGGTCACCGACCGCCACGGCGCCGACGGCGCGGCACGGGGCCTGGCCGAGAACGAGCGCTTCCTGCGCGCCGGCGGCCGGGGCTTCGTGGGCGCCCACGCCTGCCTCACCCTCTCCGACGAGACCCTCGAGGCGGTGGTCGGCCTGGCCGACGACCTCGGCGTGGGCGTGCACATCCACGTGGCCGAGGACCTCACCGACGTCGGCGCCGGCGCCCGCCTCGCCCCGTTCGCCAACGACGAGTGGCTCCTCGCCCACTGCGTCCACCTCGACCGCCGGCTGCGGGGCACCATCGCCCACAACCCCCGCTCGAACATGAACAACGCGGTCGGCTACGCCCACCCCGCCGACCGACCCAACCCGGTCGTGCTCGGCACCGACGGCATCGGCGGCGACATGCTCGAGGAGTTCCGCATCGCCTTCGCCGCCCTGCGGGCCAGCGACGTCACCGAGTCGCCCGACACCGCGTGGGACTGGCTGGCCGGCGGCTGGGCCCTGTTCCCCGAGGCCCTCGACGACCGCGTGACGTGGAGCTACGAGCCCATGAGCCCGTGGCACCTGGCCTACACCCCGGGGTCTCCCCGCTCGAGGTCGTCGTCGACGGCCAGACCGTGTTCGCCGACGGCGAGCCCACCCGGGTCGACCCCGTCGAGGTGCGGGCCCGCGCCGCCGAGCAGGCCGCCCGCCTCCACGCCCGCCTCTGACCACCCCTCTCCCCCACCACCTCTCCCTGGAGCCCACACCCATGGCCGTGCCCGTCGCCATCTACCTGCAGGACGCCCACCCCATCCGGGAGGGCATGGAGTTCGCGCAGTACGCCGAGGCCAAGGGCTTCGACGCCGTGTGGCAGGCCGAGAGCCGGCTGGTGCGCGAGGCCACGGTGCCGATGGCGGCGTTCGCGTCGGTGACCGACACCATCAAGGTGGGCTCGGGCGTCGTCGACTGCTGGAGCCGCAACCCGGCCCGGCTCGCCGCCACCTTCTCGACCCTCGACGACCTGGCCCCCGGCCGGGTGATCCTCGGCATCGGCGCCTGGTGGGACCCGCTGGCCGCCAAGGTCGGCATCAGCCGGGCCAAGCCCCTCGGCGCCATGAAGGAGATCGTGACGGTGGTGCGGGCGCTCCTGCACGACGAGACGGTGACCTTCGAGGGCCAGCACGTGCACCTCGACGGCGTCGAGCTCGACTACGTGTACCAGGAGCGCCGGCCCAAGGACGTGCCGATCTACATCGGGGCAACGGGCATGAAGATGATGGAGCTCACCGGCGAGATCGCCGACGGCGTGGTGCTCAACTACCTCGTCTCCCCCGACTACAACGCGCAGGCGATGGAGCACCTGGCCATCGGCGCCGACCGGGCCGGCCGCTCGGTCGACGACCTCGACCGGCCCCAGCTGGTGGTGTGCTCGGTGCACGAGGACCGCGAGGTCGCCCTCGACATGGCCCGCATGATGGTCACCCAGTACCTGGGCCAGCAGCCCCACATCATGAAGGCGTCGGGCGTGCCCCAGTCGCTGCTCGACGCGGTGGGCGAGGTCCTCACGTGGCCGGCCACCTACGAGCAGGTGAAGGAGGCCTCGAAGCTGGTGCCCGACGAGATCGTCGAGATGCTCACCGCCTCGGGCACCCCGGCGGAGGCCCGCACCAAGGTCGCCGAGTACATGGCCCACGGCTGCACCTGCCCGATCCTCTACCCCCTCGGCGACGTGAAGGCGATGATCGACGCCTTCTCCGACTGGGACGGCACCCCCGGCTGACCCCCTGTCCCTCGTTCTGACTGAAGGGGAAGCGGTCGGGAGCGGCGGGTAGCCTCGGGGCCGTGACGCTGCACGCCGAGTTCACGGTCGAACCGTTCACCGCCGGGGAGCCCGGCCCCCACGTGCAGGTCGCGTTCGACGCCGCCACCGCAGCGGGGCTGGACGTCGAGATCGGCCCGTTCGGCACCGCCATCGCCGGCGACGACGAGCTCGTGGTCGAGACCGTGGCCACCATCCTGCGGGCGGCGCTGGCCCACGGCGCCACGCGGGTGTCGGTGCAGGTCGAGTCCTCCGACTGAGGCGGGGCTACTCGGGCGGGAGGATGGCGCCGGTCTGCTCGGTGATGCGGCCGTAGGCCCAGGGCTGGCGGTGCTTGGCGAAGTCGAACACCGACGTCTTGTACGACGTGCACAGGTCGAGGTCGGCGATGGCCACGGCCAGCTCGTCGCCCTCGGTGACGCAACGGCCCACGATCTCCCCGGTGGGGGCGATGATGGCGGAGCCGCCGATCATCGGGATGCCCTCCTCGTCGCCGGCCTTGGCCACCCCGACCACCCAGGTGCCGTTCTGGTAGGCGCCGGACTGCATGACGAGGTGGTTGTGGAAGTCGCCCAGGCGGTCGTGCTCGGGGGCCGGCGGGTTGTGGACCGGCGTGTTGTACCCGATGAGGATCAGCTCGGCGCCCTGCAGGCCCATCACCCGGTAGGTCTCCGGCCAGCGGCGGTCGTTGCAGATGGCCATGCCGACGATGCCGCCGTAGGCCCGCCACACGCCGAAGCCGTCGGGGCCGGGCTCGAAGTAGCGCTTCTCGAGGTGCTGGAACCGGCGCCACGGCTCGTTCTCGAAGTGCCCGGGCAGGTGCACCTTGCGGTAGGTGCCGACGACCGAGCCGTCGCGCTCGACGAGCACCTGGCAGTTGAAGCGGTGCTTGCTCGCCGGTGGCCTCGTCGACCTTCAGCTCGGCGTACCCGAGGCTGAACCCGACGCCGAGGCGGGCGGCCTCGTCGAAGAGCACCTGCGTCTCGGGGCCGGGCATGGCGGTCTCGTACCACTGGTCGAGCTCGGCCTCGTCGGTGATGTACCAGCGGGGGAAGAAGGTGGTGAGGGCGAGCTCGGGGAACACGACGAGGTCGCAGCCGTGCTCGGCGCCCTGGCGCAGCAGGTCGAGGAGGCGCTCGACGACGTCCTTGCGGGAGTGGTCGCGCTGGATGGGCCCGAGCTGGGCGGCGCCGACGGTGACGAGGCGGGTCATTGGTCCTCCGGGGCGCGGGGGTGGTCGAGGACAGGGTCCCAGCCGGGGCCGACCTGGGCTCCGCCGATGGAGGCGACGCCGGCGATGCCGAGCAGGGTCTGCAGCAGGGTGTCGGCGCCGGCGGTGAGGTGGGCGGGCTCGGTGTGCTCTGCCGCGTTGTGGCTGATGCCGCCGGCCGAGGGGACGAAGATCATCCCCGACGGGCACACCCGGGCGAACATCTGGGCGTCGTGGCCGGCGCCGCTCGGGAGCTGGCGCACGGAGTGGCCGAGGTCGGTGGCGGTGACCTCGACCCACTCGACGACGTGGGGGTCGAAGGGCACGGGGTCGAAGCGGGCGAGGCGGCGCACGTCGACGTGCACCCGCTCGGCGGCGGCGACGTGGTCGCAGAAGCGCCACAGGTCGACCTCGGCGAGGCGCAACGCACCGGCGTCGGTGTTGCGGAGGTCGACGGTGAACGTGGCCCGGGCCGGCACCACGTTGATGAGGTTGGGGTGCACGTCGATCTTGCCGACGGTGCCGACCTGGTGGAGGCCGTACCTCGAGCACAGCTCGCGCACGTGCACCGCGATGCGCGATGCGGCGTAGAGCGGGTCGTGGCGGAGGCCGATCGGGGTGGTGCCGGCGTGGTTGGACTGGCCGGTGATCGTGACCTCGTACCAGGCGATGCCCTGGACCTCGGTGACGGCACCGATCGTGTGGCCCTCCTGCTCGAGCACCGGGCCCTGCTCGACGTGCAGCTCGACGAACGCGGCCGGCACCTCGCCGGGGCAGGGGGTGGGGCCGGCGTAGCCGATGGCCTCGAGCTCGTCGCCCAGGCGGGCACCGTCGATGGCGACGACGTCGAGGGCCTCCTCCAGCGCCATCCCGCCGACGTAGACGAGGCTGCCGAGCATGTCGGGGGCGAAGCGGCTGCCCTCCTCGTCGGTGAAGAAGGCGACGGCGAGGCCGTACTCCGTCTCGACGTCGTGGTCGATGAGCGTCTCGATGACCTCGAGGCCGGCGAGCACGCCGAGGTTGCCGTCGTAGAGGCCGCCGGTGCGCACCGTGTCGATGTGGGAGCCGGTCATGACCGGCGGGCCGGCACGGCGACCGGGGCGGGTGGCCACCACGTTGCCGATGGCGTCGACGGTGACCTCGAGGCCGAGGTCGCGCATCCACGTGACCACGAGGTCGCGACCGTCGCGGTCGGCCTCGGTGAGGGCGAGCCGGCAGCAGCCGCCGTCACCCGTGTCGCCCACCGCGCCGAGCTCCCGGAGCCGGCGCAGGAGGCGGTCTCCGTCGACCCGCAGCAGCCGCGGGTCGGCGTCGGGCTCGGCCTCCCGAGTGGGGGTGATCGGGGCGCTCATGCGGGAACACTCATGACGTGCGCGAGACTACTGCCTTCAACAATTTGTCAACCTCGCCGAGGAGCTTGTTGACGTGCTCGTAACGGGCGGGACCCTCATCGACGTCGACGGGGAACGGGTCGCCGACGTGCGCACCGGCCCCGACGGGCGCATCGCCGAGGTGGCCCCCGATCTGACCCCGCTGCCCGGTGAGGAGGTCGTCGACGCCGCTGGCAGCTACGTCATCCCCGGCGGCATCGACGCCCACACGCACCTCCACCTCCCGCTCGGTGCCATCGGGTCCAGCGACGACTTCGACACGGGCACGGTGGCCGCCGCGATCGGCGGCACCACCACGGTGATCGAGTACGTCACCGCCGAGCGCGGCAGCGATCCCGTCCAGCGCCTCGAGGACTGGCGGCGGAGGGCCGAGCCGGCGTCGGTCGACGTGGGCATGCACATGACCTTCACCGAGGCGGTCTCGGAGGGCGTGGTGGCCGAGTGCATCGAACGCGGCGTCACCACCTTCAAGCTCTACATGGCGTACCCGGAGACCCTGCAGGTCGACGACGACGTCATCCTCGACATCCTCACCATGGCCAAGCGGCGCGGCGGCATGGTCACCATCCACGCCGAGAACGGCGGCGCCATCACCGCCCTGCGCCGCCAGGCCCTGGCCGCCGGGCGCACCGGCGTGTTCGAGCACTCCCGCACCCGCCCGGCGCTGCTCGAGGGCGAAGCCGTCGCCCGCGCCACCGCCCTGGCCGAGGTCGCCGAGGCCCCCATCTACGTGGTGCACATGTCGTCGGCCCCGGCGCTGCAGGCGTTGCGCGCCGCCCAGGAGCGCGGCGTGGCCGCCTACGGAGAGACCTGCCCGCAGTACCTCTTCCTCGACGCCGACCGCCTGGCCGACCCCGACGGCGAGAACTTCGTCTGCACTCCCCCGCTGCGCGACCCGTGGCACAGCGAGGAGCTGTGGGAGGGCCTGGCCCGCGGCTGGCTCCACACCGTCGCCACCGACCACTGCCCGTTCTGGGTCGCCGACCGCCACGCCGGCATGCAGGGCCGGCCCGAGGGCTGGCAGGACTTCACCGAGATCCCCGGTGGCCTGCCCGGCATCGAGACCCGCCTCGCCCTCATCTGGGACGGCGTGCAGCGGGGCAAGCTCTCCCGCTCCGACTGGGTGCGGCTCTGCGCCGAGGCGCCCGCCCGGCTGTTCGGGCTGTGGCCCCAGAAGGGCTCCCTGCGGGTGGGCGCCGACGCCGACCTCGTGGTGTGGGATCCGCATCGCACCCAGAGCCTCGACGCCGACGCGCTGCACATGGCCACCGACCACTCTCCCTACGAGGGGATGACCGCCACGGGCTGGCCGTCGCTCGTCACCGTGCGGGGGAAGGCCGTCGCACGCGACGGCCGTTACGTCGGCGAGCCGGGGTACGGCCGCTTCGTCGAGCGGGCCCCGATCACCCGGGACTGAGCCCGGGGGGGCGGCAGGATCAGGCCAGGTCGGCGACCATCATGGCGTCGAGGCGGTCGAGGGCCCGGCGGGCGTAGCCCTTCCACAGCACGCCGACCACGGGCAGCACGAACGAGGCCACGTCGGACGCCGGGTGGATCGTCCACGACCACGTGACGCGGGTGCCCGTGCCCACCGGCTGGAACGCCCACGACCCGTCGACCGACGCGAACAGAAGCTTCAGGGCGCCCTCGACCTCGGTGAGGCGGTAGGTGAAGCGGTCGGGAGCGTCGGCGGTGAGCAGCTCCTCGCGCATCGACGCGCCGTCGGCGGTGTGGATGCGGCGCACCTGGCCAGGGGTGCCCCACGGCTCGGGGCCGTCGACGCCGCTGATCGGGGGCAGCGGGCCCCACCAGCGGGAGAAGATCGACGGCAGCGGCGCGGGCAGCGTGAACGCGTAGGCCTGCTCGACCGGGAACGGGACGGTCCGCGACTGCACGAGCACCAGGGGATCGGCCATGCCCGATGGTCGCACCCGGTCGCCCCGCGGGCAACGGGGGTCGGTTCAGCGGCCCTGCTGGAGCGCGTTCAGGTAGTTGTAGACGGTGAAGCGGGAGACGCCGAGCACCTCGGCGACGTCCTCCACCGAGCGGCGCAGGGTGAACGCGCCGAGCTCGTCGAGGCGACGCACGAACTCCTGCTTCTGCTCGCGGTCGAGCTCGCCGGCCGGTTGGCCGAGCTCCCGCTCCACGGAGGCGATCATGCGGTCGAGGGCACCGTCGAGGCTCGCCTGGCGGAAGCCGCCGACGAGCTCGCCCTCCCAGGTGAGCTCGATGTCGCCGGGCCGCACCTCCGACGCCGGGACCACCTCCGCGCCGACGGCCTCGGCCACCGGTTGCACGGCGGCGAGCAGCGGATGTCGGGGGGAACGAGGCACCGGCGAGAGGCTACCGCCGGGGCCGACATCGGCTAGATTCAACAAACTGTTGAAGGTCCGGCGGCGGCGCAGCGAGGCCCCTCCGCCCGGCCGCACACCGCTCGGCCCGTGACCCGCCCTCCCCCCGAAGGGACACCGATGCCGCACCTCACGCGCTTCTTCGTCAACGACGGCCGGTCCGGCGAGGGCTGGCCGGCGCCGTCGGGCGCCATCACGTCGCGCCCGGTGGACCTCCACCGCCGGCTCCCCGGCTACGAGCCCACGCCGTTGCACCGCCTCGACGAGCTCGCCGGCGAGCTCGGCCTCGGCCAGGTCTGGGTGAAGGACGAGTCGAGCCGCCTCGGCCTCCCCGCCTTCAAGATGCTCGGCGCGTCGTGGGCCACCTACCGCTCCCTCGTCGAGCGGCTCGGGTTCGAGCCCGAGTGGTCGACCATCGACGAGCTGGCCACCGCCCTCGACCCGCTGCGCCCGCTCACCCTCTGCTCGGCCACCGACGGCAACCACGGCCGCGCCGTGGCCCGCACCGCCAAGCTGCTCGGGTTCGCCGCCCGCATCTTCGTGCCGGCCGGCACCGCCGAGGCCCGCATCACCGCCATCGAGGGCGAGGGCGCCACCGTCGGCGTGGTCGACGGCACCTACGACGACGCCGTCGCCCACTCGGCCGAGGTCGCCGCCGCCGACCCCGACGGCCGCACGCTCGTCGTGTCCGACACCTCATGGGAGGGCTACCAGCTCGTGCCCCGCTGGGTGATCGAGGGCTACACCACCGTGTTCGACGAGATCGACGAGGCACTGGCCGCCGCCGGCGAGCGCACCCCTGACGTGGTCGTCATCCAGATCGGCGTCGGCGCCCTGGCCGCGGCCGCGGTGGCCCGCTACGGCGACGACGCTGCGGCCGGTCGGGTGCGCCTCCTCGGCGTCGAGCCCACCAGCGCCGACTGCATGCTCGCCTCGGCCCGCGCCGGGCACCCGGTCGACGTGCCCGGGCCCCACCACTCGATCATGGCGGGCCTGAACTGCGGCGCCCCCTCGCTGCTGGCGTTCCCGTCGGTGGCCGGCACCTTCGCCGCCTTCGTCGGCATCGACGACAGCCGGGCGTGCGACGCCATGCGCGAGCTCGACCGCTTCGGCATCGAAGCAGGCGAGACCGGCGGCGCCGGGCTGGGCGGCATCCGGGCCGTGCTCAGCGGCTCGACCTCGGTCACCAAGGCGCTGGGCCTCGGGCCCGACGCCTCGGTGCTGCTCATCTGCACCGAGGGCGCGACCGATCCGGTGGCCTACGAGCAGATCGTCGGCCACCCCCCGACCGGCCCCACCTCGTAGCCCGCTCCTCCCAACCCTTCGCTCCCGAGGCGGAGACGTCCGGAATCCGTGGGTCTCCGCCTCCGGACTAGAGGCTCGGAGGATGGGAACCCCGCAGAGGCGGCCGACGTCCAAGAGAGGCATGCGCCGCATCGGGGTCTCCGTCCTCGTCGTGATGGTGGCGGCAATCGCTACGTCCGGATGCGGGGTCGCCCGCGGGCAGGTCGCGTGCGACATGGCGGCGCCACCGGGCAACCCGGTCGAGGTGCCGGCGAGCTGGTCGCGGGGCTACGCCGTCGTGATCGCCACCATCGGTGAGCCAGACGGCCGGACCAAGGTGTACGACCCCGGCTACCGGGCCGACCGCTACGACATCGACGTGGAGCGGGTCGTCACCGTGCGACCCCGCATCGAGGTGCCGCCCGGCGACGGTTACGCCACCACCTACACCGAGGCCGATGTGGCCGCGGTGGACTCGATCGCGAGCGTCCACTACCCCGACCCCCCGAGCGGATGCGGCGAGAAGATCGAGGTCGCCGAGCTCGAGCCCGGGGCGCGGATGATGCTCGTCCTGGGCCCACCCGATCCGTCGAAGGAGGAGTGGACCGTCGACGGCGCGCCCAGTGCCCTCGACCTCACCGAGGGCTCGAACGACGCCACGGTCGCCACCTGGCAGGACCGCCGGAACTCGAGCGGGGCCTGCGGGCACCGCTACGACCTGGCCACCCTCGAGGCGGCGTTCCGCGACTCGGCGATAGCCCCACCCTGCACCCCCGGCTGACCCGATCGGACCCGCGATCCGGTTCTGGTGGAGGTCTCGTGTCGGATTCCGACATCGAACCTCCACCAGAACCAGGCCGGGCCGCTTGACGCGAGCGGAGATATCGATACGCTTCGCATCGCAATGGGGGAGACACCGAACGCCGAGCCGGCGCGCGCCGGGCGTCCACACGACCCGCGGCTCGACGCGGCCATCGTCGACGCGACCGTCGAGCTGCTGGAGGAGCGCGGGTACAACGACCTGACCCTGGCGGCGGTGGCCGAGCGGGCCGGCACCACCACCGCGGCGATCTACCGCCGTTGGGGCTCGAAGTCGGAGCTGGTGGCCAAGGCCGTGTTCCGCACCGACGGCGACGACGTGGTGGCCGACACCGACGACGTCGCCGCCGACCTCGCCACCATGATCCGCTGGTCGGTCGAGAAGCTGGCCCGCCCCGCTGCCATCGCCGCCATCGCCGGCCTCCTCGGCGAGGCCCGGTCCGACCGCCGCGACCGCGCCGCCGAGGCCTCGTTCGCCCTGGCCCTCACCACCGACCGCCTGCGCCGGGCCCAGGCCGCCGGCCAGCTCCGCTCCGATGTCGACGCGTCCGTGCTCGCCGCCCTCATCGACGGGCCCGTGATGCACGTCGCTCTCAGCGGCGGCGCCACCCGGATCGACGACGCCTGGATCGCCGGCCTGGTGAAGGTCGTCCTCGACGGCGCCCGACCGACCAAGGCCACCCCGGCCCGACCGCGCCGCGCCCCTTCCCGTACCCGTCCCCGAACCGACACGAGTGAGGTCCCCACCCGATGAAGCAGATCATGCTCCACGGCGCCAACGACTGGCGCCTGGACGACATCCCCGAGCCCGAGCCGGGCCCGCGCGATGCGCTGGTGCGCATCGCCGCCTGCGGCATCTGCGGCACCGACACCTCCTACATCCACATGGGGATGACGCCAGGGCACCCGATCCCGCTCGGCCACGAGATGGCCGGCACGGTCGAGTGGCTCGGCTCCGAGGTCACCGGCGTGGCCGTCGGCGACAAGGTCGTGGTGCGGCCCTCCGACGCGGGTAGCGGGCCGATGGGCACCGGCGGAGCCCAGGGCGGGCTCACCCCTGTGCTGCACGTGCCCGAGGCCGCCGACGGCACCCGCCTGTTCAAGGTGCCCGAGGGCATGGCCCTCACCACCGCCGCCCTCACCGAGCCCGCAGCCGTCGGCATGCAGTCGGTGAACCAGTCCGGCGCCAAGGCCGGCGACAAGGTCGTCGTGTTCGGTTGCGGGCCGATCGGCCTCTTCGCCCTGGCCACCCTGGCTGACCGGGGTGTCACCGACACCGTGGCGATCGACCTCAGCCCCGCCCGCCTCGAGCTGGCCAAGACCGTCGGGGCCGCCCACGTGATCGACCCCACCGAGGTCGACGTGTGGGACGAGCTCAAGCGCATCCACGGCACGACCCCGTTCATGTTCGGGCCGACCGCGGCCACCGACATCTTCATCGAGGCCTCCGGAGCGGACAGCGTGATCGGCGACGTGCTCCAGAACGGCCGGGTGGACGGAACCATGGTGATCGTCGCCCTGCACTACCGCCCCGTGCCCACCAGCTACGTGAACCTGCTCATGAAGCAGTTCACCGTCCGTGGCTCGATGGAGTACCCCGAGCGCTTCGAAGACGCCGTCGAGCTGCTCCAGCGCCAAGACCTGTCCCACCTCATCACCCACAAGCTCCCCCTCGAGGGCTTCGGTGACGGGCTGGCGGTGCTCGAGGGCTCCAAGGACTGCGGCAAGGTCATGATCACGATCGGGGACGCCGAGTGAGCAACGGCCTGAGCTTCGACTTCGCCGGCACCTCGGTGCTGGTCACCGGCGGCACCAGCGGCATCGGCCACGCCGTCGCCACGGCCTTCGCCGACGCGGGGGCCTCGGTCACCGTCACCGGCACCCGCGCCTCGGCGGCCGACTACGACACCGACCTCTCGGCGTTCGCCTTCCAGCAGTTGGAGATGCGCGACAACGACGCGGTCGACGCCCTCGCCGCATCGCTCGGCTCGCTCGACGTGCTGGTCAACAACGCCGGCGCCAACTTCCCCGACGGCCTCGACGAGTGGAGCCCCGAAGGCTTCTCGGCCTCGCTGGCCATGAACGTCGAGGGCGCCCAGCGCCTCACCGTCCGCTCCCGTGCCGCGCTCGCCGCCAGCACCATGGCCGGCGGCGCGTCGGTCGTGAACGTCGTCTCGATGATGTCGTACCGGGCCACCACGATCGTGCCCGGCTACTCGTCGTCGAAGGCGGCCCTGCTCGCCCTCACCCGCAACCTCGCCCTGCACTGGGTGAACGACGGCATCCGGGTGAACGCCGTGGCGCCGGGACTGATCGACACGCCGATGACGGCGCCGATGAAGCCCTTCCAGGAGATGCTCGACGCCGAGCTGTCGAAGCAGGCGATGCGGCGCATGGGCACGGTCGAGGAGGTCGCCGCCGCGGTCCTGTTCCTCTCGTGCGAGGCCTCGTCGTTCACCACCGGCACGGCCTTCGCCGTCGACGGCGGCTACCTCGCCCTCTAGGAGACCCATGACCAACGAGATCCGCATCGACGACCTGGCATCGCCGGTGCTCAACGACATCCAGCGCATGGGCATCGACTACGGCGAGACGGTGCACACCGAGCTGACGGTCGATGCGGTGTGCGCCGCGGCCGTCGAGCGCACCGGCCTCGACGACTTCGGGCCGGACGACTTCCGCGAGCGGCTCGGCCTCCAGCTCGCCGAGATGGACGCCGACCCCGAGCGCACCGGCCTCGGCCGCATGCTCATGTTCAGCGACTGCACCCGGTACGCCTCGAACCGGCTCCGCATCCGCGACCTGCTGAAGCAACACCCCGAGATCCTCGACATCGAGATCGAGAAGCCGGTCATCGTGATCGGCCTCCCCCGCTCGGGCACCACCAACATGGTGAACCTGCTGGCCTCCGACTCCCGCTTCCGGTCGATGCCCCTCTGGGAGGGCCAGGAGCCGGTGCCCGACCCCCGGGAGACGATCGGCCCCGACGGGGTCGACCCCCGCTGGACCCGCTGCCAGGGGATCTGGGAGTCGATGCAGGCCGGCGCGCCGTTCGTGGCCGCCATGCACCCCATGGAGCCCGACCACATCCACGAGGAGCTCGAGCTGATGCTCCCCGACTTCACCTCGTACAACCTCGAATGGGTGGCCCGCGCCCCGCAATGGCGCGACTACCTCCTCAGCCATGACCAGACGCCGCACTACGCGTACATGAAGACGGTGCTGCAGATCCTCCAGTGGTACCGACCCCGTGAGCGGTGGGTGCTGAAGTGCCCCCAGCACCTCGAGAACATCGGCCCGCTCATGACCACGTTCCCCGACGCCACCATCGTGGTCACCCACCGCGACCCCGTGGCGGTGGTGCAGTCGACCATCACGATGGCCACCTACGGAGCCCGTACGGCGTACCGGGTCATCCGGCCCGAGTGGTACCGCGACTACTGGACCGACCGCATCGGGCGCCTGCTCGACACCTCCCTCCGCGACCAGCACCTGCTGCCGGCCGACCGCACGATCCACGTGTACTTCCACGAGTACATGAAGGACGAGATGGGCACCCTGCAACGGGTCTACGACGCCGCCGGCATCGACTTCACCCCCGAGGCCCGAGCCGAGGTCGCCGCCTACCAGGCCGCCCACCCCCGGGGGAAGGAAGGCCGCGTCGTCTACGACCTCCGCGGCGACTTCTCCACCACACCCGAGGAGGTGCGCTCCCGCTTCGGGGCGTACCTCGAGGCATTCCCCAACGTACGGATCGAGGTCCAGTGAACATCCAGGAACAGGTCGACCACCTGATCGACACCCGCCCCGGCCGGCAGCTGCTGACCCCGGTCTACGACGACCCGGCCCACCCGATCGTCGACGGCTTCATCTACCGCTCCGGCGGCAACACCGCGGCCTACATGATCCTCACCGACAACGGCCGCATCATCGTCAACACCGGCATGGGCTACGAGGCGCCCCACCACAAGCGGGTGTTCGACGCCATCCGCCCCGGCCCGACGCACCACATCATCACGACCCAGGCCCACGTCGACCACGTCGGCGGCGTCGACCTGTTCAAGGAGCCGGGCACCACGTACATCGCCCAGGCCAACAACCCCGCCTGCCAGCGTGACGACAAGCGCATCCAGGGCCTGCGGATGCGCACGGCCGGCATCTGGTTCGACATGCTCGGCACCGAGGCCAAGCGGATCTGGTCGGAGAACCCCGGCGTGTCGATGACCCAGTCGGAGCCGATCCCCGACATCCTCTTCGAGGACCGCCTCGCCCTCACCGTCGACGGGCTGCGCATCGAGCTGTACGCCGCGGTGGGCGAGACCACCGACTGCTGCATCGTCTGGCTTCCGGAGCACAAGATCGCCCTGGTCTCGAACCTGTTCGGGCCGCTGTTCCCGCACTTCCCGAACGTCAACACGATCCGCGGCGACCGCTACCGTTTCGTCGAGCCGCAGTCGGCCACCAACCGACTGGTGCGCGAGCTGCGGCCCGAGATGCTGGTCACCGGCCGCTACGAGCCGATCGTCGGCGCCGACCTCATCGAGGCCTCGCTCGAGCGCCTCGACAAGGCCGTCGACTACGTGCACACCAAGGCGCTGGAGGGCTTCAACGACGGCGTCGACGTCTGGACCCTGATGAACGAGATCACGCTGCCGCCCGAGCTGCGGGTGGGCCAGGGCTACGGCAAGGTCTCGTGGGCGGTGCGCACGTTCTGGGAGGAGTACGTCGGCTGGTTCAAGCTCCAGTCGACCACCGAGCTCTACCCCGACCCCGCCCCCGCCGCGCTGGCGGAGCTGGTCGATGCCGTGGGTGTCGACACCACCCTCGACCGGGCCCGGGCCGCCCTCGACCGCGGCGACGCGGTGGTGGCCATCCGCCTCGGCGAGGCCGTCGAGGCCGCCGCTCCCGACGACCCCCGCCTGGCCCCGCTGATGGCCGCCGCCCACCGGCACCTCTACGACAACGGCGGCGAGACCAGCTTCTGGGAGGAAGGTTGGCTCCGCACCCAGGCCGAGCGCTGGGAAGCGGCAGGTCGCTGAGGTCATGGCCTACGACCTGAGCGACCCCGGCCTGCTGCTGAGGCCCGATGTGCTCGACGACCCGAAGCCGCTGCACGACCAGCTGCGACGGGAGGCGCCGATCTGGCAGATCCCGGGGCAGGACACCTACGTGGTGTCCGACCCCGGGCTCATCAAGGAGGCCGTGGGCCGCACCGACGACTTCTCGTCCAACATCGTCTTCGTGCTCCACGACGACGGCAACGGCTGCCCCGTCCCGCACCGGATCTCGAACTACCGCGATCCGATCCACGTGCTGTCCACCGCCGATCCGCCCGACCACACCCGGCACCGCCGGATGGTGCAGCCCAACCTCAGCCCGGCCGCGTTGGCCGATCTGGAGCCGGCGGTCGAGCAGATCGTCGACGAGCATCTGGCCCGGGTGTTCGACACCCCGCGCCTCGACATCGTCGCCGCGTTCAGCGACCCCATCCCGGCCGCCACCATCTGCGCGCTCCTCGGCTTCCCGGAGAGCGACGTGCCGACCGTGCTGCGGGTCACCCTCGGCACCGGCGCCCTCCTCGACGGGGTCACCGACGCCGACGGCATCGCCAAGGCCGGCGAGTCGGCCATGGAGCTCGGCATGTTCACCCACGGCCGGCTCCAGGAGTCGCTCGCCCTGCCGAGCGACGAACGCCCCGGCATCCTCGGCTGGCTCGCCGACCAGATGGACGCGGGCGAGCTCACCGAGATCGAGGTCCTGAGCATGCTCACGGTGTTCGTGAGCGCCGGCTCGGAGACCACCGCCAGCCTTCTCGCCACCGCCATCGAGACGCTGGCCCGCGACCCTGAGCTGCAGGAGCGTCTGCGTCAGGACCCGTCGGGCATCCCCGACGCCATCGAGCTGATGCTGCGGGAGGACGGCCCGTTCCAGTTCCACTTCCGCTACACGCCGGCGGACACGACGCTGGGCGACGTGGCCATCCCCGCAGGCAGCCGCGTGCTGCTGATGTGGGCGGCGGCCAACCGACCGACGCCCGGTGTCGAGGTCCCGTCCGTCGGCCTCGATGGTGGGCCGGCGAAGCTGTCGCCTCATTTCGCGTTCGGGCGCGGCATCCACTTCTGCATCGGCGCGCCGGTCGCCCGCCTCGAGGCACGGATCGCGCTCAGCCGGCTGCTGGCCGCCACGAGCTCGATCAGCCTCGACCCGGACTCGCCGCCCACCCGACGGCCGAGCATCTTCATCCGCCGCCACGCCACGCTGCCCGTCGTGATCGAGCCGGCATGACCTCGTCGGCCGACTCGATCCCGAGCTTCCGTCGGGACCTCAACATGGGCAACACGTGGCTGCTGCCCGAGTGGAGCACGGGCCCCGTCGGCGACGAGCGGGCAGTCCTCGAGGCGGCGGTCGCCGCCGGGTACCAGGGCGTGCAGGGCGCCAACCCCGAGCTGTGCCGTGAGCTCGGGCTGGTGCCGGTCACCTTCGACATCCGCATCGAGCCCGGCGGGCTGGCCGAGCGGGCCCGCACCTGGGTCGACCAGGGCATCGCCTGCGCCACGCTCATGGTCGGCACGGGCTTCGAGAGCGACGCCGAGGCCGACCGCCTCGCCGCCGAGATCGTCGAGGCGAGCGTGGCGGCCGGCATCCCGCTCTACCTCGAGACGCACCGGGCGACCATGACCCAGGACATGTGGCGCACGCTGCAGCTCGTCGAGCGCCACCCCGACCTGCGCTTCAACGGCGACTTCTCCCACTGGTACACCGGCCAGGACATGGCGGCGAGCGACGTCCCCACCAAGCTCGACGTGCTGGCCCCGGTGATCGAGCGGGTGCGCTACCTCCACGGGCGCATCGCGTCGCCGGGCTGCGTGCAGGTCGACGTGGGCGACGGGAGCTCCGACGAGCCGCCGGTGAGCCACTTCCGGGACATCTGGACCCGGGTCAGCGCAGGCTTCCTCGCCGGCGCCGCCGACGACCCGGTGCCACCGGCCCGGCTGGAGCTCGGCTTCGCCCCCGAGCTGCTTCCCGGCGAGTTCGGCTACGCCCGTTTCGTGCCCGGCCCCGACGGCACGCCGCGGGAGGAGAGCGACCGCTGGGAGCAGGCGCTCGTGCTCACCCGCATCGCCTCCGAGAGCTTCGACGCCGCGGCGGCCGCCACCTCGGGCTGATCATGGCGGTCCGGGCCCTCCGGCACCGCCGACGATCCCCCACCCTCTGGCTCACGTGGTCGGGGATTCGCCGACCAGGTGAGCCAGAGGCGCGTTCAGGGGCGGTGCGGCGGGCGAGGAGGCGGGCGACGCCGTCGGCTTCGCGGTGGTCGAGCAGCTCGAGCCCGTCACGCCCGCCGAACCGGTCGAGCAGCTCGCCGGGGCGGGCCCGGAAGCGGCCGGGCGCGGCGCCGACCTCGCTGAGCACGGCGACGGCGAGCAGGCCGCCCGGTGCCAGGCGGGCGATCACCTGCTCGTCGAGGTGGGAGGCGTTGAACAGGTGGCACAGCACCACGTCGACGGGCGGGCCGGGAGGCAGGCCGTCGTCGAGGTCGGCCACCTCGAACCGAAGCGATCCGCCACACCCGCCCTCGCGGCCAGGTCCGCAGCGAGGGCCACCGCCGCCGGCGACACGTCGACGGCGAGCACGTCGAGCCCGCGGGCGGCGAGCCACACCGCTCCCCTGCCGTCGCCACACGCCACGTCGAGAGCTGTGCCGTCGACCGGGAACAGGTCCGCGAAGTCGACGAAGGCCGACGGTGGCTCGACGGCCTCGACGGGCACCGGAGCACGGGCGGCGTAGCGCTCGTCCCACCGGGACCGGTCGTCGTCTCCCACGCCGTCACCGTACGGCGTCCCCGCCGAGGCAGCCGTGGAGGCCGTGCCTGACGGGCACCTGACGGGGCCGGCGGCCGTGGTCCGAGGCGCCGGCCCCAGCTGCCAAGCTGTGCGGACATGGCGATGGACACCGACGACCTGCTGAGCCGTCTTCTCGACGTGCTCCACGACGCGGCTGCGGCCGACGGCGTGCTGCCGTCGGAGCCGACGCTCGCCGACCAGCTCGGGGTCAGCCGCCCGAACCTCCGCGAGCTGCTCGCCCGGCTGCAGGCCCAGGGCCTCGTGCTGCGGCGCCGCGGCAGCGAGACCGTGGTGAACACCGCGGCCCTCGACCTCGTCGCCCGCTTCGACCAGACCTTCGACTACGCCGAGCTGCTCGAGGCGCTGGGCCACGTCGCCCAGGTCGATGTGCTCGGCGCCGACCTCGTGCCCCTCGACGCCGTCACCGCCGAGGCGTTCGGCCGCCCGGAGGGCACCATCGCCCTGCGCACGGTCAAGCGTTGGCGGGCCGACGGCCGCCCGGCGATGGCCGCGGTGAACCTCGTGCCGATGCCCGACGGCACCACGTCGGTGCCGCCCGACGTGACCACCTCGGTGTTCGACTTCGCCGCCGAGGTCGCCGGTGAGGCCGTGGTGTGGACCATCGCCCGGCCCGGTGCCATCGCCCTCGACGAGCGCGAGGGGGCGTGGCTCGACCAACCGGTCGGCGAGGCCGTGCTCACCATCGAGCAGGTCGGGCTCGGCCGCAGCGGCCAGGTGCTCTTCACCAGCGCCGAGTACCACATCCCCGGCGTGGTGCCCTTCGCCCTGGTGCGCGTCGTCCCCACCCGCTGACCCTGGCTCGATCGGGCACGCTCCAACGTGCCGAAACGAGCCACGGGGATGACGACCGGACGGCGCATGGCTCGATCGGGCACGCTCCAACGTGCCCAAACGAGCCACGGGGTCAGGCGGTGAGGGCCTCGATGCGGCGCTCGTAGGCGGCGCGACCGGCGCGCTCGAGGGCGAAGGCGCCCATGACCCGCTCGCGCACCCGGCGCTGGGCGTCGGCGGTGGTGGCGTAGCGCAGCACGGTGGTGCGGCCGAGGGCGATGTGGAAGCGCTCGTCGGGGAGGATCTTCCCGATGGCCTTCTGCACGTTCGGCGGAACCCGGGGAAGGAGGTCCTCCATGCCCTGGGCGGCGCCGAGCTCGCCGGTGATGTTGTGGGCGGCGACGCGCTCGAGGGTGTCGTTGCCCGCCGGGTAGAACTCCTGGACCCAGGCGACCCACTCGGGCTCGGGCTCCCAGCCGTCCAGCGACTCGCCCAGGGCCTCGAGCTGGCTCATCACGATCTTGTAGTGACGGGCCTCGTCGTGGACCTGGCGGGCGAGGGCGCAGAACACCTCGGTCTCGGCCGTCTCGGAGAGCCACGCCCCGATGAAATGGGCTGCGTTGAGCTCGTACCAGGCCTGGAACTTCAGCCACTCGACGAGCTCAGGCGTCTCGAGGGGCTTGTGGGCGCCGAAGCTGGCCTCGTCGTCCGGCAGCGCGGCCCGGGCGGCGGCGAGCTCGGCGACGAGGGTCTCGTAGAAGACCTTGGGGTCCAGGGCGCCGTCGTCGGCCGCCTCGGCCACGAGGTCGTCGAGCTCGATGTCGCCCGGCAGCTCCGAGCTGGCGACGCCGTCGTCGACGACCGTCACGCCCCGACCTCCGCCACGACGTTGGCCCCGTACCACTCGCCGGCGCGGTAGCAGCCGGCCGAGGCGAGCTTCTTCTCGACGGCGATCGCCTCGAAGCCGTCGGACAGCGAGAGGTCGTCGCCCTCCACGATCTCGAGGATGGAGAGGTCGGCGGAGCGGCCGGGCTCGATGGCGCCGAGCATGGTCTCGCGGTGCACGGCGGTGGCCGGGCCGGTGGTGGCCATGGCGATGACGTCGGGCAGGTCGACCCCGAGGGCCCACACCTTCGAGAGGGTCTCGGCCAGCGAGTACACCGGGCCGTCGATGCTGAAGACGTTGAGGTCGGTCGAGGCCGAGTGCGGGAAGTAGCCCTGGTCGAACAGCTTGCGGGCGTCACGGAAGCGGAAGTCGGTGCCGGAGTGGCCGATGTCGAGGATGAGGCCCCGGTCGACGGCGTCACGAAACTGCGGGGTGGCCCGGCCGTCGGTGTCGAGCACGCCGGAGGCGCCGCGGAAGGCGTGGGTGAGGATGTCGCCGCCGCGCAGCGTGTCGAGCAGGTAGGAGGTGGCGATGGTGGGCGTGAACGGGAAGCGGCCGAGGTGGACCATCACCGGCATGGCCCCCGCCACCTGCTTGGCGGCCTCCACGAACGGCGACACCTTGGGGTCGTCGA
>CAVPCW010000009.1:0-62790 GCA_963702555.1 uncultured Actinomycetes bacterium | reverse complement strand
CATCCCCACGAGGGCGGGGACGGCGCGGAGTCTGGCGTGGAAGTGGGACGTCAGGGCTCCGGAGCCGAGGGTGAGGTTACTCGTCCATCGAATCGTGCCGTCCGTCGGTGTGTCAGGTTCGAACCGCTCGTTCGGGGCGTTCGGTGCAGAGTGAACCTGCCGGGCTGGACTCGCTTCGGATCACAGCATGTCGGTGGGCCCGACCGGGAGCCCGACGAGCACCCTCCCGTGGGTCTCGGCGGCCCGATCGAGATCGAACACGGCATGGGTGCTCCCGATGCCGAGATCCCGCTGGAACCGTTGGAGCGGGTGGTTCAGGAGGTGGGCGCTGCCACCGGCCGCGTCGCAGAGTCGGGTGACGGCCCGCTTGGCCATGTGCACGGCGGCAGCGGCGTCCATCCGCAGCGAGGAGCGCTCGGCCCGCTCGAGTCGGTGACCCCTTCCGTAGACGTCGTCGAGGGTGCGGGCGCAACCCTCCAACAGCAGGCGAGCGGCTCGCAGGTCGCTGTCGGCGCTGGCGAGGCGGATCTGCGCGCTGGGCTTCTCGACCTGTCGCTCGCCGATCGTGTAGGCGAGGACCCGCTCGGCGAGGTGGCCGCGATAGGTGTCGAACGCCCCACGGGCACCACCGACCAGCGGCGACGCGGCGGTGAGGGCGAGGACCGGCACCAGCGGGTAGCCGGCCATGGGTGTGCCGGGCACCGGCGCGACTGTGCCTTCGGCGAGATCGAGGAACGAGACGGTTCTGTCGGCGGGTACCACGACACCCTCGACGACGATGTCGTTGCTGCCGGTGCCCCGGAGCCCGTCGGTGTGCCACACGTCGTCGACGGTCACGTCATCGAGGTCGAGGAGGATCATTCGCAGGTCGATGGCATCGTCGGTGGCGACCACGCCGGTGACGAGCGCGTGATCGGCGTGCATCACCCCGCTGCCCCACGACCACCGGCCGGTCACCCGATAGCCACCCGGGACCGGCTCGGCGGTGCCCGTCGGGGAGAGCGCGGCGGGGGCCAGGGCGTAGCCCCGGTCGCCGAACACCTCGTCGACGACGGTCTCCGGGAACATGGAGATCAGCCAGTTGTGCATGGCCAGGAAGGTGGTGACCCACGCTGTCGCCGTGTCAGCCCTCCCGAGGACGGCGCCGATGCCGAGCATGGCGTCGAGGCCGAGGCCGAGGCCACCTCGCTCGGGCGACACCATCGCCCTGAACACGCCGGTGGTCGCCAGTTCGGCGATCGTCTCCTCGGGCAGCCGACGCAGGCGCTCCCCTTCGGTGGCCCGAGCGGCGATGCCCTCGAGCAGTGGCTCCATCCGCGCCAACAACGCCTGCGTCCCCGGGTCCATCGCTCCTCCTACGCCCGACCGGCGGTCAGGTCCTAGTTGCCCGAGCTTCTCGCAGATTCGTGCGTCGAGACCCCTTCTGCGGTTCGTGGTTCGCGCGGCTCGGGTTTCGAGAGGGCCTTGTTGCCTCACCCTCAGCCCGACCTCCTCTGCCGGGGCGGCCCGACTCAGGGAGCACAAAGCTGACGTTCGCGTCACACTGAGGTCTCGATCGTCGAAAAGGGGGAACGATGACCGCAGTGATGAAGGGCGTCCGCGTCCTGGAGGTCGCCGAGCACACGTTCGTGCCGGCGGCGTCGGCCCTGCTCGCCGACTGGGGTGCTGAAGTGATCAAGGTCGAGCACGTCGAGCGCGGCGACGCCATGCGGGGGCTGGCTGCGAGCGGCACGGTCGACCTCGGCGATGACGTCAACGTCATCCTGGAGCACTCGAACCGGGGCAAGCAGAGCATCGGGCTGAACCTCACCAGCGATGAGGGCCTCGCCATCCTCTACGGCCTGGCCAGGACCTGCGACGTGTTCCTCACGAACAAGCTGCCGTCGGTGCGGGCCAAGCTGCGCATCGAGCTCGAGCAGATCCGGGCCCACAACCCCGACATCATCTACGTGCGCGGTACCGGTCAGGGCGAGAACGGGCCCGACGCGGACCGCGGGGCCTATGACTCGCTGGCGTTCTGGAACCGGGCCGGCGTGGCCACCGGCCAGATGCTGCCAGGGCCCGACGTGACGCCTCCGCCTCCTCCGGCGCCTGCCTTCGGCGACTCCATCGGGGCGATGACCATCGCCGGCGGGATGATGGGCGCCCTCTACCACCGGGCCATCACCGGTGAGGCCACCGTGGTCGACGTGTCGCTCCTCGGCACCGGTATCTGGGCGATGGGCGCCGCCCTCGCCCTGTCGCTCCAGTTCGGCACGCCGTGGGCCCCGACGGGTGCATCGGCGCCGAGCAACCCGCTCGCCGGGAACTTCCACACCAGCGACGGCCGCTTCGTCTCGCTCATCTGCCTCCAGGCCGCCAAGTACTGGCCCGAGGCCTGTGAGGTCGTCGGCCTCCCGGAGCTGGCCAACGACCCCCGCTTCGCCGACACACCGAGCATCATGGCCAACGCCGCCGAGGGGCACGACCTGCTGCAGGAGGCCTTCGCCGGACGCACCCTCGAGGAGTGGCGCGAGCGTCTGGCGAACTTCAGCGGCCAGTGGGCCGTCGTGCAGGACACCCTCGAGGTGGCCGTCGATCCCCAGACGGTGGCCAACGGCTACGTCAGCCAGTGCCGCACGTCCGGGGGCACCGATTTCCAGCTCGCCACCGCGCCGGTCCAGTTCGACGGCGAGCCGTCTCGCCCGTCGCGCGCGCCCGACTTCAACGAGCACGGCGACGCCATCCTCGAGGGCCTCGGCCTCGACACGGAGGCGATCATCGACCTCAAGGTGCGCGGCATCGTCGCCTGACCGCCGCCCGCCACACTCCGCAGTGCGAGAAGCTTCGACGGCTACGTTCTGCCGCGGTGGGGATGAACAGGCGAGACTTCATAAAGATGGTCGCCGCGGCAGCGGGCACCACGGTGCCGCTGTACGTGCTGGCTGCAGCGTGCACCACCGACGACGGCGGGGGCACCAGCAACACGACCGGCACCGGTGGCGGCAAGGGCGGCGACCGTCGCACCACGCTCGACGCCACCATCGCCCTGGCCGCCGGCACCGGGTACCGCGCCCTCGTGTGGGGCCCCGGTGAGCCGTTCATCATCCGCGACGACCTCGGCGTCACCGCCGGCGCCTCCCGGGGGGCCCAGCGCCGCTCGCTGCTCTACTTCGGCCAGCTGAGCGACACCCACGTGGTCGACGCCCAGACCCCGTCGCGGGCCGACTGGAGCTTCGCCCTCAACAGCAACCCGAGCGCCCAGCGGGCGCAGGAGACGCTGACCGTCCAGGTGCTGGCCGAGATGGTGAACGCCGTCAACGCCCTCGACCGCAGCGTGGTCACGGGCGCCCCGTGTGCCGTCAGTGTGATCACCGGCGACCTGGCCGACTCCCACGCCACCACCGAGATCGACTGGTACCTGGCCACCCTGGCCGGCGGGAAGATCACCCCGAACTCCGGCAAGTCGGGCGTCTACGAGGGCGTCCAGGTCTGGGACGAGTGCACCTACGCCTGGCACCCGGAGAACCCGGCCAACGACCTCTGGGGCAAGAACGGCTACCCGGCCGTGCCCGGTCTGCTCAACGCCGCCGTGAGCCAGGAGGTCGAGTCCACCGGGCTGAAGATGCCGTGGCTCAGCGTGCTCGGCAACCACGACACCGTCTGGATGGGCACCCTCGGCCCCTACGTCGAGCCCTACCAGCAGCTCGCCGTCGGCACCACCAAGGTCGCCACCCCGCCGCCCGACACCGCGGCCTTCCTCGCCGCCGCCTCCAACCCGGGCGACCCCACGGCGGCGGCCACGCTCCAGACGCTCGTGAACGGCCTGTCTTCGGAGTCCGGCGTGCGCCAGGTGACCCCCGATCCCGAGCGGCGAGGCTTCACCCGCCAGGAGATCATCAACGCCCACTTCACGATCGGCGACAAGGTCGGCCCGGTGGGCCACGGCTTCACGCAGGAGTCGCGCTCCACCGGCGACGCCTGGTGGACCTGGCAGGTCGGCCCGGCGGTGCGGTTCATCGCCCTCGACACCAACAACCGCTTCTTCGGTGCCGACGGCTCGCTGCCCCAGGAGCAGTGGGACTGGCTCGAGGAGCAGCTCATCGCCCGCTCGTCGCGCTACCTCGACGCGTCGGGCAAGGTCGTCGAGCAGAGCGTCGACGACCAGCTCTTCGTCATCCTCAGCCACCACACGAGCTGGACGATGGAGAACGTCCAGGTCGCCCCGGGTGACACCACCAAGCTCTACACCGGCGCCGAGCTGGTCGATCTGCTGGTGCGCTTCCCGAACGTCGTGGCCTGGTGCAACGGCCACACCCACGCCAACACGATCGTCCCGCACAAGCCCACGTCATCGGAGCTGGGCGGCGGCTTCTGGGAGATCAACACCCCGAGCTGCATCGACTGGGGCCAGCAGTCGCGCATGGTCGAGATCGTCGACAACCGTGACGGGACGCTCTCGCTCTTCACCCTCGCGGTGAACCAGAACGGCGACCCCCAGGTCACCCCCAACGACTTCTCGCAGGTGAACATGGCGTCGCTCAGCCGCGAGCTCGCCGCCAACCCCTGGTTCTGGGATGCGGCGGCCCTGCTCGGCACCCCCCAGGATCGCAACACCGAGCTGCTGATCGACGCCCCGTTCGACCTGTCGAAGTTCTCCGACAGCCAGATCGACAAGCACGAGCTGGCGGTCGGGCTGCGCGAGCTGGTCCCCGGCGCCCTGCTCTGACCGCGGAGTGGGGCCCGGTGTGGGCCCCACCCGCAGTGATCAGGCCTCGTCGCCCTCGACGAGGAGGACGTCCTCCTCGACGACCTCGAGCTCGCCGTCGGCGTTGACCACGGCGATGGTCTCGTCGATCACGACGTCGCCCTCGGCGTCGGCGGCGATGATGGTCTCGTCGGTGGCGAGGACGTTGCCGTCGCCGTCGACCACGGCGACCAGGTCGTCGATGACGACGGTGCCGTCCTCGGAGACCTCTTCGGTCACGATCTCGACGATGTCGATCTCGTCGCTGCCGTCGTTGCTCACGTCACTCATGTCGGCCTCCAAGGCGTCGAGCCCGGGTGGCTCGGCCGGAGATGGTGCCACACGGGGAACCGGTGGCGATCCGCCGGGGGCGGTCCGGTCGGGCCCGCCCGGCAGGTCAGAGGCGGATCGGCACCGAGCTGTAGCCGCGCACGGTGCTGGTGTGCACCCGCACCGCCGCGCCCGGCTCGATGGTCCACTCGGGGAAGCGGCGCAGCGTCTCCTCGAGGCCGATGCGGCTCTCGAGGCGGGCGAGCGACGCCCCGATGCAGAAGTGGATGCCGTAGCCGAACGACAGGTGCAGCGGGATCTCCCGACGGATGTCGAATCGGTCCGGGTCGGTGAACACCCGCTCGTCGCGGGCGGCCGAGCCGGTGAGAAGCAGGACCTTCGAGCCCTCGGGGATGGTGGTGCCGTGCCACTCGCTGGGCTTCAGCGTCCACCGGCCCTGGACGGGCGAGGGCGGCTCCATTCGCAGCAGCTCCTCGACGGCGCCGGGGACGAGCGACGGGTCGGCGACCATGTCGGCGCGCTGCTCGGGGTGGGCGGCGAGCAGCACAGCGGCGTTGCCGAGCAGCTTGGCCACGGTTTCGGTGCCCGCCGAGTAGAGCAGCATGGCGAACGAGACGACCTCGTCCTCCGTGAGGCGGCGGGCCACCCCGTCCTCGGTGACCTCGGCGTGCACGAGGGCGCTCATCAGGTCGTCCTGGGGGTCGTCGCGGCGCTTGGCGGCCAGGTCGACGAGGTAGACGATCAGGGCCAGGCCGGAGTTCATGGCCTTCTCGTTGCGCATGCCGACGCCCGGCTCGATGTGGAACATGCCGTCGACGTTGAGGCGCTGTTGCTCCTGGTCCTCGGGCGGCACACCGACGAGGGTCGAGATCACCCGGGACGGGAGCTGGGCGGCGAAGTCGGTGACGTAGTCGAAGCCGTCGCTGCCTCGGACCGGGTCGAGCAGGTCGGCGCAGATCCCGCGGATGCGCTCGTCGAGACCGGAGATGCGGCGGGGGGTGAACGCCCGGGAGACCAGGCCGCGCAGCTTCGTGTGGTCGGGCGGGTCGAGGAAGATCATCATCCGCTGCGACGCCTTCTCCGGCCCCAGGCTCTCGAGCACCGTGGTGTGGGCGGAGCTGAAGGTGGCGGTGTCCCGGCTGGCGGCCTCGACGTCGGCGAAGCGGCTCAGCGCGAAGAAGCCGTACTCCTCGTTGACGTAGACCGGCGCCTCGTCACGAAGGCGCTTCCACGCCGGGTAGGGGTCGTCGTCGATGGCGACGTCGTACGGGTCCCAGCCCAGCGGCGCGGTCTCGGTGTCGGTCATGGCGTCGTCCTCCGTCGGGTCATCGGTCGGTGACTAGCCGAGGGTCGGGGTCACGGCGGTCTCGCACCACCACAGCAGGCGGTCCCAGAGGCGGTGGCGGGTGCCGGCCAGGTTGTGGCAGTGCCCGCTCCCGGGGAGGAGGTAGAGGGTGACGTCGGGGCTGGCGGTGAAGAACGCGGGCTCGGCGTGGGGGTCGGTCGAGACGTCGACCTCGCCGTAGGCGAGCAGCACCGGGACGGTCACAGCGGCCGCGGCGTCGGCCGTGATGCCCGGGACGCTGGAGCCGGCGGCGCAGCGGCGGGGCACGACCGTGAGGGTGGCGGCCTCGTCGGCGGCGATCAGCTCCTCGGCGACGTCGGGGAGGTGGAACCACGAGCGCAGGGGCGCCCGGTCACCGGCGAGGTACGGGTCGGGCATGCCTGCCGCCATCTGGTCGACGAGGGCGGCGCGGCCCTCGGGAGTGGCGGCGGCCTCGATCATCTCGGGCGGGAGGCCCAGCTGGCCGACCGCCGCGTTGGTCGTGCCGAGGATGGCCAGCCCCGCGTAGCTGCCGAAGGTGGCCTGCTGGAGCATCGAGACGTAGCCGCCCATCGAGTGGCCCACGGCCACGGCCGGTGTGGCGATGCCGAGGACCTCGGGGATCTGGGCGACGGCCGAGGCAGCCGCGGCCGCCTGATCGGTCATCTCGATGTCGCGTGCGGGGCGGGTGCTCTCGCCGGTGCCGAGGCTGTCGAGGGTCACCACGGGGAAGCCCTCGCCCGCGGCGGCCCGGGCGAACGAGTAACCCGAGTGGCCGGGGCCCTGGAGGTCCCAGTAGCCGCGGGTGTACGTGCCGCCGGGAAGGCACACCAGCAACGGGCGGTCGCCGGCGGGGCCGCCGGCGGCGAAGTAGCTGCCCGCCAGCTGCGCGGGCTCGCCCACGGCCTCGCTCACGTCGAAGGTGATCGGCTTGGGGTCCATGGGACCTCCTGGTGTCAGTCGGGCAGGCGGGTGAGGCGGGCGACCGCGGGGAACTCGCCCCGGGTCGTCGTGGTGAGCGGGAGACCGACGTCGAGCCGGTCGGCGAGGTCGAGGGTGTGGGCGAGGTCCTTGTCGCCGAGGCGGGCCAGGTGCTCCATCGCCGTGCGCATCTGTGACGTGTCGTCGTCGGGCAGGGGAGCGGGGCCCCCGAGCAGGAACGGCGACATCGCCTGCTTCAGCACCCCGGTCTCGCTGATGACGTGCCGGAGCTGGTCGAGGTCGACCCCCGCCGCGGCCGCCAGCACCATCGACTCGTGGACCACGGCCATCATCGAGTAGCCGGCCGCGTTGCGGGCCAGCTTCAGGGCCATGCCGGCGCCGAGGGGCCCGGCGTGCAGGACCTCCTTGGAGAACGTGTCGAGGAAGGGCCGGGCGATCTCGACGGCCTCGGCGGAGCCGCCGACCATCGTGAGCAGCGTGCCGCCGGCCGCGCCCTCCTCGCCGCCGCTGATGCCTGCGTCGAGCAGGTGCACGCCGTGGGCCTCCGTGGCCGCGGCCAGGGCGTGGATCGTGTCGAGGGTGACGGTGGTGTGCACCGCGATCACCGAGCCGGGGGCGAGGGTGCGCAGCACACCGTCGGGGCCGGTGACCACCTCGGTGGCCTGGGCGTCGTCGAAGACCACCAGGCTGACCACCGACGCCCCCTCGGCCGCGGCGGCGGGCGACTCGGCGGCGACGGCACCGAGCTCCACCCGGGGCGCGACGGCGTCGGGGGAGATGTCGAACACCCGGAGCTCGACGCCGGCGCGGGCGGCGTTGTCGGCCATCGGACCACCCATGCGGCCGAGGCCGATGAGTGCCGCGGTCGGGCCGGTCATTCGCCGGTCGCCTTGGCGTGGGTGGCGATGGCGGCCTCGCCGACGCGGAACAGGTCGGAGCTCGACGGGTAGCCCACGTACGGCACCAGGTGGATGACGATCTCCCGCACCTGCTCTGTGGTGAGCTCACCGGCCTCGAGCGCACGGGTGAACTGGGTCTGCAGGGTGGTGAAGTGGTGCTGGGCCGCGAGCACACCCATCACCAACAGTCGGCGCTGCTCGATCTCGAGCCCGGGACGGGTCCACACCTCGCCGAAGAGCTGTTCGATCATCACGTCGAAGAAGCCGGCCTGGCCCTGCTCGAAGGCGAACGCATCGTCGCCGTAGACCTTGCGGTACTGCGCGAGCCCCCGCTCGAACCGCTCCGAGTCACCCTGCTGATCCATCCGTCCCCCTCTGGTCGCCCGAGTCAGCGTAGGCGTCACGCGACGCCGGGCTCCCGGGCGGGCCCGGGCCGGGCCGAGGGTGGCTCAGCTCCCGGTGTAGCGGGGGCGCGCTCCTCGGCGCGGGCGGCGCGGAACTCGGCCATGTCGTCGGAGCGGCTGATGAAGGTCTGGTAGATCAGCTCGTCCTCCATCGACGACCGCAGCGACGGCTCGGAGAGGTGCTTGATGACCCGGCGGGCCATCTTGATGGTGACGGCCGGCGCGGCGGCGATCTTCTCGGCCATCTCGCGGGCGGTCGCGTCGAGGTCGTCGGGTGCGACGATCCGCGACACGACGCCGTAGGAGAGCGCCTCGTCGGCCTGCATCGCCCGGCCGGTGAGGACCATGTCGGTGACGACGCCGTGGCCGCACATCTGGTAGAGCCGGCCCATGCCGCCGGTGTCAGGGATGACCCCGTGGGTGGCCTCGGGGAGCATGAACCGCGAGCCCTCGGCCGCGATGCGGATGTCGCAGATCAGCGCCCGCTGGAACGACGCCCCGATCGACCAACCCTTCATGGCGACGATGATCGGCGCCTCGATGTCGAGGATCTGCAGGATGCCCTTGTGGCCCCGCGACATCAGCTCGTGGTGGGTCATGGTGACCTGCTGGCCGCCGATGGCGGCGACGTCGCGGCCCGACGAGAACGACTTGCCCTCGGCCCGCCAGATGACGGCCCGGATGTCCTTGTTGTCCTTCAGTTCGCCGAGGATCTCGAACAGGGCGAGGTCCATGTCGTCGTCGAAGGCGTTGTGCTTCTCGGGGTTGTCGTTGGTGATGGTGGCGATGGCGCCGTCGATCTCGAGCCGCACGCGTGCGTCGGGCATCTCGTTCCCCCAGGTCGGTGGCCGTCCGGCCGCTGTCGGCCCCCACCTTGGCACTTCCCGTGGCACCGTTCGACCCCGCCCTGTGGTTGTCGTGGCAACTATCGTCTGCGCACCGCGACGGTCCGAGGGAGACGGCGATGACTGACCAGCAGAGGGCGGCACGGCTGCCCGACCCCGAGTACCTGCCGCACCGCAGCGTGGTCGAGCGGGTCGCCCACGGTGTGGCCGCCCGGGAGCAGGCGCCGCTCGGGAGCCACGCCGACTGGCGCCCGGGCCCCGGCCGGGTCGACCCCGTCGACGTGCTCGAGCGCCAGGCCGGCCAGCGGGTGCCCGGCCTGGTTCCCATCCGTTACGGCCGCATGGCCCAGTCGGCCTTCGCGTTCTACCGCGGGGGTGCCGCCATCATGGCGGCCGACCTCTCCGGTACCCCCGGCAGCGGCCTCCGCGCCCAGCTCTGCGGCGACGCCCACCTGCTCAACTTCGGTCTCTTCGAGACGCCGGAGCGCACGCTCGTTTTCGGCCTCAACGACTTCGACGAGACCCTGCCCGGGCCCTTCGAGTGGGACGTCAAGCGCCTCGCTGTCAGCGTCGAGATCGCCGGCCGCGACCTCGGCTTCGACGCCGACCAGCGGCGCTCGGCCGTGGTGGCCACCGTCCGCTCCTACCGCGAGGCCATGCTGGCGTTCTCGGTGCAGCGCAACCTCGACGTGTGGCACGCCCGGCTCCCCGCCTCCGAGCTCCAGGAGCGCCTCCACGGGCTGAGCGAGAAGGACGGCCACAAGGAGGTCAAGAAGCGCATCAACCAGGCTCTCAAGCGTGACCACCTGCGGGCCTTCAGCCGGCTGGTCGAGGAGGTCGACGGCACGCTCCAGTTCTCCAACCGTCCGCCGCTGCTGGTGCCACTCGAGGAGCTGCTCGACCTCGAGCAGCGCGAGCGCTACGTCGAGGTCATCCAGTCGTTCCTCCGCCAGTACCGCGAGAGCCTCCAGCCCGACCGGCGGGTGCTGGTCGAGCAGTACCGGTTCATCCACATGGCCCGGAAGGTCGTGGGTGTCGGCAGTGTCGGCACCCGCGCCTGGGTCGTGCTGCTCGTCGGCCACGACGTCGACGACCCGATGATCCTCCAGCTCAAGGAGGCCCAGCCGTCGGTGCTCGCCCCCTATGCCGGCGAGACCGAGTACGAGTGCCAGGGCCGCCGGGTCGTCGAGGGCCAGCGCCTCATGCAGGCGGCCAGCGACCCGCTGCTCGGCTGGTACCACATCAACGGTTTCGACGGCGGGGCCCACGACTTCTACGTGCGCCAGCTCTGGGACGGCAAGGCCTCGATCGACGTCTCCCAGCTCGGGCCTGCCGGCCTCGTCGCCTACGGCGAGAGTTGCGGCTGGACCCTCGCCCGCGGCCATGCCCGGTCGGGCGACCGCGTGGCCATGGCCGCCTACCTGGGCGACGACCCCACCTTCGAGAACGCGGTGGCGGAGTTCTCCGTGGCCTACGCCGACACCAACGAGGGCGACCACCAGCGGCTGTGCCAGGCCATCGAGGCGGGCGAGCTGGTCGCCGAGACCGGCGTCTGACGTCGCCGCGTCACATCGAGACGCGGATGAAGATGCCTTCGGCTCGGGCGGTGACCTGCCCGTCGTGGGTGATGGTGCCCGTCGTGCGGATCTTGCGGCCCTCGACGGCCTCGATGTGCGACTCGAGCTCGAGCTCGCCGTGGAGCGGCGTGGGCTTCTCGTAGCGGACCGTGAGCGTGCCGGTGAAGCCGCCGACGCCGGCGCACACGTTGGCGCAGCCGAGGATCTCGTCGAAGAGGAGGGCGACCACCCCGCCGTGCACCATGTTCGGCGGGCCGGCGTGGGTGGCGCCGAAGGTGGCGGTGCCCCGGATGTGCTCGCCGTCCCAGGTCAGGTTCGCCGGCGGGGCGATGGCGTTCCACTCGCCGATGATCGGGCTGTAGGGGAAGAAGCGGCCCGGCTGGTCGAGGCTGCGGCCGTCGGTGTCGAAGCGGTCGGGGCCGGGGTCGTCGGTCTTGGGGCGCAGGGCGCCCTGCATGTAGACGCCCTTCGACGGCGTGCGGCTCGAGCAGGGCCGCCGCCTCCTCCGCGAGGGCGGCGACCTTCTCCCAGGCCTCGGCCGGCGCGTCGGCGATGCGCAGCGCGGCGATGAGGCGCCGGGTGGCGGCCACCGCGGCGAGTGCCTCGTCGGGGTGGCCGATGCCGGGCCCGAGGTCGTCGTCGGGTCGGAGGTGCTGCCCGCGGGCCCCGGCGCCGGCTCCACCGTCACTCGTTGTACCCCCAGCCCTCGAGGGCGACGTTGGTGCCGGGCAGGCCCGGCTCGAGGCGACCGGCCATCCAGCCGCCGTCGACGACCAGCTCGGTGCCGGTGACGTAGGACGACTCGTCGCTGGCCAGGAAGGCCACGGCCGCGGCGATCTCGTCGGGGTAGCCGATGCGCTGGATGGCCTGGTTCTGGTACGGCACGGTCTCGACCTCGGGCATGTCGAACGGGTTGCCCATCACCGTGTTCACACCACCGGGGTGCACGGAGTTCACGCGGATGCCGAAGCGGCCCCACTCCATGGCGGCGGTCTTGGTCATGCCGCGGATGGCGAACTTCGACGCGCTGTAGGAGATGAGGCCGTTCTTGGAGCCGATGCCGTCGATCGAGGAGATGTTGACGATCGAGCCGCCGCCGGAGTCGCGCATGGCGGGCATGGCGGCCTTCATCCCGAGGAAGCAGCCGACCTGGTTCACGTTGATGACCGACATGTAGTCCTCGAGGGAGGTGTCCTCGATGGCAGCCGGCCGCAGGATGGCGGCGTTGTTGACGAGGGCGTCGAGGCCTCCGCCGAACTCGACGGCGGCGGCGATCGCGGTGGCCCACTGGCCCTCGTCGCTCACGTCGAGGTGGATGTAGCGGGCGTTGGCGCCGATGTCGGCGGCCACGGCCTCGCCCTGCTCGTCGAGGACGTCGGCGAGCAGCACCTTGGCGCCCTGCGAGGCGAAGAGGCGGGCCTCGGCCTCACCCTGGCCGCGAGCGGCCCCCGTGACGATGACGACCTTCTCGTCGAAACGACCCATCTCTGTTCCCCCTGGTGTGCGGGCGACCCCTGCCGCCGGGGGCGGAGCTTACGGGGCGGGCGCGGACGACGACACGCCCGGCGCGGGCCGTCAGCCCGGCGGGGCTCTGCGGTGCTCCCTAGGGTTGCCCTCGGCGTCGCCGCTCCGAGGCGCCGTCGGAGGAGGGTGAGCGACATGAACGTGGTGATCGGTGGGGCGTCCGGCATCGGTGAGGCTGTGGCGAGGCTGCTGCCCGGCGAGACCCTGGTCGCCGACCGGGTCGGTGGCCAGGTCACGTGCGACATCACCGACCCGGCGTCGCTCGCCGCGCTCGGCGGGCATGGTCGATCGCCTCGACGCGCTCGTGCTCACCGCCGGGCTGTCGCCCTCGCTGGCCGACGCCCGCTCGATCCTCGACGTGAACGTCAACGGCCCCGCGCGGGTGCTGGAGGCGTTCGACGGGCTCATCGGCGAGGGCACGGTCGTGGTGCTGCTGGCGTCGATGGCCGCCCACATGGGCCAGCTGCCGCCGGAGGTGCTGGCCGTGCTCGACGAGCCGACCTCGCCCGCCGTGCTGGAGCTGACCGACAGCCCGGAGATCGCCTACATGATGTCGAAGGTCGGGGTCATCCGGCTGGTGAAGCGCACCGCGGGGGCGTACGGCGCGAGGGGCGCCCGCATCGCCTCGGTGTCGCCCGGCGTGGTCGACACCCCGATGGGCAAGAGCGAGACGGCGGCGGGCAACGGTACGGCCGAGGTCGCCGCGGCCGGTGCCTTCGGTCGCCAGGCCGACCCGATGGAGCTGGCCGAGGTCATCGTCTTCCTCTGCTCGCCGAAGGCCTCGTTCGTCACCGGGGTCGACTGGCTGGTCGACGGCGGCGCCGTCGCCGCGCTCGTCCCCTGATGTGACCGACGGCCGGGGGCCCCGACCCCGCGGCCGGGCATCCACCCGGGCATTCTGGATCGGAGTGCTTACGCCACGTTTCGACACGAGGCGTGCACCCTGCCTGAGGCAGCCCAGGAGGAGACCCCGCATGAACCCTCTCGTGATCGTCATCCCGGTCGTTGTGGTGTTGGCCGGTGTGGTGTTGTTCGCGGCTGCGCGGCGTCGTGACGTCGGGTCGGCCACTGGTGCGTTGTCTCGTGAGACGCGCAAGCGTGACAAGCCGTCGGTGCTCGACGTCGAGACCGAGGCGAACGTGCCGGTGTCGGGTCGTCAGGTCGAGGCGGCGGCGGAGTTGGAGCGTCGTGCGCCGGAGTTGGTGAAGGTCGGCGGTAGTGATCTGGCGGAGTACGTGCCGCCGGACGCGGAGGCGATTGGTGTCACGCGTCGTCAGTTCTTCAACCGGTCGATCATCTTGGTGATGGGTCTGGCGCTGTCGGGGTTCGGTGCGGCGGTGATCGCGTTCTTGTGGCCGACCCCGAAGGGTGGGTTCGGTTCGAAGATCCGGGTCGGGAACGTGTCCGATGTGATCGCGAAGATCGAGGCCTCCGCGGGGTTCTTGTATCTGGCCGAGGGTCGTATGTGGGTCACGGAGTATCCGGCGTCGGCGTTGGAGAAGGCGAAGCGAGGTGTATCCGGCGCCGGTGATGGCGGGGATGGAGGCTGGTGTGGTGGCGCTGTATCAGAAGTGCCCGCATCTGGGTTGTCGTGTGCCGTCGTGTGCGACGTCGCAGTGGTTCGAGTGCCCGTGTCATGGTTCGCAGTACAACCAGGCGGGTGAGAAGAAGGGTGGTCCTGCTCCTCGGGGGATGGATCATTTCGCCATGGAGGTCTCGGGTGGGGTGTTCACGGTGAACACCGGTCTGATCATCCAGGGCGCACCGATCGGTACGAACACGACCGGCCAGGAAGCCGAAGGCCCGCACTGCGTCGGCGGGAGCCACTGACACCCGGAGCTGGTTCGGATCGTTCCGGAGACCGGAACGATCCGAACCACCTTTCGCGTCCTGGCGGGGTGGCCGAGTTGTCTGTCATGTTCCGTTGACATGGGCGCCACACCCTGAACACATCGCTTCAACAAACTGTTGAGCGATGCGGATCGACCTCGACTTCTACGGCAGCGCCCCGATGTCCGATCCCGGGGCCGGCCTGCCCGACCCGCGTGATCGTCGGGTCACCAACGAGCAGGTCGCCGAGGCCTACGGCAACCTCTGCCACTGGGCCCGCACCGCCGACACCCTCGGCTACGACACGATGTGGCTCACCGAGCACCACTTCCAGTACGAGGGCTACGAGCTGACCCCCAACCTCGTGCTGTTCGGCCTGCACCTGGCCGGGCTCACCGAGCGCCTGCGCTTCGGGCAGATGTTCAACGTGGTGCCCCAGTGGCACCCGCTGCGCCTGGCCGAGGACTTCGCCATGGCCGACGTGCTGAGCGGCGGGCGCATGGTGTTCGGCGTCGGCCGGGGCACGGTGCCCCGCGAGGCGCAGTCGCTCGGCGCCGTGGTGGCCAGCGGTGACAACGCCATGAGCCGCGACGCCGACGCCCTCAACCGCGAGATCTTCGAGGAGTCGATGGAGGTCATCCTCGCCGCCTGGGGCGACGAGCGGTTCAGCTTCCACGGGAAGCACTTCTCGTTCCCGCCCGAGGGCATCCCCGACCGGGGCAACGTGGTCGACACCCTCTCGCTCGATCCCGCGGCCCCTCGGCGGCGTGCCCGAGGTCTTCCAGCCGGTGACCTCGCCGAACACCTCCACCTACGTGGCCCGCAAGGGCTTCACCGGTGTGTTCGCCAACGCCGCCCCCTCGATCCAGAAGCAGCGGTGGGACACCTTCGCGGAGGAGTGCGCGGCCGCCGGCGACCCGCTCGGACCGGGTGAGCGGCGCTGCCTCCAGATGATCGTGCACGCCGCCCCCACCACGGCCGAGGCGGTGCGCGTCGGCGGCCCGAGCCACGACGAGTACGTGAAGTTCCTCTCGCCCTACGGCCGCTTCCGCTTCATGGCCGAGGACGCCCCCTTCGACTACCGGCCCACCCTCGAGCAGACCCGGGCCGACGGCGTGTGGTCGATCGGGTCCTACGAGGAGGTCGCCGATCACCTCGGCCGGTGGATCGACCTGCTCGAGCTCGACCACCTCGTGCTGTTCCCCGAGCTTCCCGGACTCGGCCGCGAGCAGATCGACGAGCAGCTGCACGCGCTGGCCGAGGAGGTCCTCCCGAGGGTCGGCGTCTCGCTGCTCGTGCCGTGACCCTCCTCGTCGGCGGCCGACTGGCCGATGGAACGCAGGCCGACGTGCGCGTCGACCCGGTCACGGGGACCGTCACCGAGGTGGCGGAGGGCCTCGCCCCGGTCGCGGGGGAGGAGGTCGTCGACTGCCACGGCCTCGTCGTGCTCGACGCGCCGGTCGAGCCCCACTCCCACCTCGACAAGGCCGGTACCTGGGACACCGCCCCCAACCCCGACGCC
Source organism: uncultured Actinomycetes bacterium (assembly GCA_963702555.1). GTDB lineage: Bacteria > Actinomycetota > Acidimicrobiia > Acidimicrobiales > Acidimicrobilacustridaceae > CAMFLJ01. Next base: position 46,906 of record CAVPCW010000009.1, on the reverse strand, counting down.
GACCTCATGAGCGCGGTGCGCACCTGGGCGACCGGGCTGGCCCATCGCTCGGCGGCGGAGGTGCTCCACACCGCGTGGCCGGTGCTCGAGGACCTCGTGCTGCACGGCGCCACCGCGGTGCGCACCCACGTGAACCTCAACGAGACCACCGGGTGGGCGCCGCTCGAGGCGCTGGTCGCCCTCCGGGACGACGCGGCGCGCGACGGGTTGGCCGTGGTGCAGATCGTGGCGCTGGTCAGCACACCGCTGAGCGGTGACGCCGGGGCCGAGCACCGGCGCATCCTCGACGAGGCCCTCGACCGCGGCGCCGACCTGGCCGGCGGCGCCCCCCACATCGACCCCGACCCCGAGGCGGCCACCGACGCCGTCCTGGCGATCGCCGAGCGCCACGGCGTCGGCGTCGACCTCCACACCGACGAGACCCTCGACACCGATGCCGTCGGCCTCGGCCACCTCGCCGCCCGGGTCGCCGAGCTCGGGTGGGGCCCCGGCCGGGCCACCGCGTCGCACTGCGTGAGCCTCGGCCAGCACGGCGGGGAGCACCAGGCCGAGGTGGCGGCCCACGTGGCGGCGGCCGGCGTCTCGGTCATCGCCCTTCCCCAGACCAACCTCTACCTGCAGGGACGGGACCTCACCTCCTCGGTCCCGCGCGGCCTCACGGCGACGCGCACCCTGCTGGCCGCCGGCGCCAACGTCGCCGCCGGCGGCGACAACGTCCGCGACGCCTTCAATGCTGTCGGCCGGGCCGACCCGTTGGAGACCGCGGCCCTCATGGTGATGGCCGGCCACCTCACGCCGGCCGAGGCGTGGCACGCCGTCGGTGCCGCGGGGCGGGTGGCCATGGGCCTGCCCGTCGCCGGCCCGGTCGTCGGCGCCGCCGCCGAGCTGCTGTGCGTCGAGGGCACCGACCTCGTCGACGCCATCGCCCGCGCCGGTCAGACCCGCACGGTCGTCCACGCCGGTCGGGTCGTGGCCCGCACCGTCGTGCGACGATCCCTTCTGCCGAAGGCCGGCCCCCGGCCGGCCACCCCGTCCGAGGAGACCCCATGACCGTCGTCCGCTCCCCGCAGGTCAGCCACGGCTGGACCAGTGGCGGGGGGTTGCGCCTCCACCACCTCCGTTGGGAGGTCCCCGCCTCGGCCGGAGCCGGTGCCGACGGGGCCCGGCCCATCGTCTGCCTCCACGGCGTGTGCGGCCAGGCGTGGGCCTGGAACGGCGCGGCGCCGCTGCTCGCGGTGCGTGCTCCCGTGCACGCCATCGACATGCGGGGCCACGGCGGCAGCTCGTGGGCGCCCGACGGCGACTACTCGACCGCCACCATGGCCGCCGACATCGCCTCCGCCGTCGAGGAGCTCGGCCTCGGTCCGGTCGACCTCGTCGGCCTCTCGTGGGGTGGCCTGGTGGGTGCCACGTTGGCGGCTGCTCGCCCCGACCTCGTCCACCGCCTCGTGATGGTCGACGTGCCGCCGGTGTTCGGCCAGGCCGTCGACGACGTGCCGCCCCGCCCCGGCTCGTTCGCCACCCTCGACGAGGTCATCGCCTTCGAGGCGGCGGCCAACGCCCACGCCCCGGCCGACCAGGTCGCCGTGCTGGCCTCCGGCAGCGTGCGGCCCGGGCCGGCCGGCCTCGAGCGCTGCCACGACCCGTACTTCCTCGGCGAGTGGCCGTTCCGCGGCGAGGACCACTGGCCGGCGGTCCGCGCCGTCACCTGCCCGGCGCTGCTGGTGCGGGCCGAGAACAGCTTCGTGCTCTCCGAGGAGCTCGCCGTCGCCGAGGCCGACGCGCTCGGCGCCGCGCTGGTGGAGATCGGCCCGAGCGGCCACCTCGTGCCCGTCGACCAGCCCGCGCTGTTCGCCGACGCCGTCCTCACCTTCCTCGCCTGACGACCGGTTGGGCTGTGGCAGGGTGACGCCGGACCACGGAAGAGGGGGACGGACATGGCACTGGTGGAGACGAGCAGGCCGGCCGAGGGCGTGCTCCTCGTCGAGCTGAACGACCCGGACCGCTACAACGCGCTGAGCTCCCCGATGATCACCGCGCTGAAGGACGTGTTCGCCGGCCTCAGGGACGACCGGGAGGCGCGGGTCGTGATCCTCGCGGCCCGGGGCCGGGGCTTCTGCGCCGGCGCCAACATGGGCGGCAACGACGAGACCCCCGAGCGGGCCAGGGGCCGTGGCCCGGTGGGCTTCATCCACGAGTACCAGGAGCACATCGCCGAGCTGATGCTGGCCGTGCACGAGGCCAGGCCGCCGGTGATCGCGGCGGTGCACGGTGGCGCGGTCGGCGGAGGCATCGCGCTCGCCCTGGCCTGTGACATGCGCATCGCCAGCCCCGACGCCTACTTCGCGTCGCACTTCATCCGGGTCGGCCTCTCGTCGTGCGACGTGGGCACGAGCTACTGGCTGCCCCGCATCGTCGGGCCCACGATGGCGGCCGAGCTGATGCTCACCGGCCGCCGGGTGCCGGCCGAGGAGGCCCTGCGCATCGGCCTGCTCAACAAGGTGGTCGAGCGGGAGGCGCTGCTCGACGCCGCCCTCGAGTTGGCGGCGGGCATCACGGCCAACAGCGAGTTCGGCGTGATCATGACCAAGCTCGGGATGTGGGCGAACTTCGACGCCCCCAGCCTGCGGGCCGCCATGGAGCTCGAGAACCGCACCCAGGTGCTCGGGACCTTCACCGGCAACATGGCCGAGGCCGGCAAGGCCTTCCGCGAGAAGCGCGACCCCGACTGGGCGCCGATGTAGCGACGCCCTCGGGCGCCGTCAGCCGAGGTCGGCGAGGGAGTGCTCGCAGAGGGCGATGAGGTCGCGGTGGCGGTCGCTCGACGCGATGTCGGCCGGTTCGGCCTGCAGCCGTTCGAGCAGCTCGCGGATGGCGTCGCGGATGGCCGGGGCCGGACTGCGGCGGGCCAGGCGCAGCGCCAGCTTCTGGGTGACGCCGGGGGAGCAGGTCTCGGCCTTCATCGACCAGAACGCCAGCACCGCCGGGCCGTCACGGAAGCGGTACTCGGGCGAGCCGGCGCGGCGGTTGGTCGAGCCGGCCCCGAGGGCGAGGGCCTCGGAGAGGGAGAGCAGGGCCCGCCGGGCGACCTGTGCCTCCTCGGCGTCGACGGTGACCTCGAAGTACGCCCCCGGCGCGCCGCCCTCGCGCTTGGGAGCGATGTTCTTCACGCTCAGGTCGGTGAGCAGGCTGCGGGTGTCGGCGATGGGCCCGCTCAGGCCGAGGTCGCGCCCCACCTTCGGGCCGATGGCCTCGAGGTGGCGGAGCTTGACCTCGACCCGGCCGAGGACCTTGGTCGAGCCGTCGTCGGCCCACCGCGCCGCGAGGCCCGCCAGGGGCTGGACCAGCTCGACGCAGATCGTGGAGACCACGTGGGCCTCCCACGAGGGGGCGACGGCGGGCGCCACCGGGAGGGAGGGGACGAACCCGGCGGCGGTCTGCGCCCATCGAGCCGCAGCCGCCGCCAGCCGGTCCGGCACCGCGGGGCCGGTCATCGGGTCAGGAGCGCTCGAGCACCACGACGGGGATCGGGCGGTCGGTGTGCGACTGGTACTCGTCGTAGTCGGGCCAGATCTCGGTCATGGTCGCCCACAGCGCGGGCTTCTCGTCGTCGCCGGCGGTGCGGGCGGTGACGTCGAAGACCTCGCCGAGGATCTGGACCTTCGCCGCCGGGGTGCGGACGAGGTCGAGGTACCAGAGCGGATGGTCGGGGGCGCCGCCCTTGGAGGCGACGATGACCGGGTTGCCGTCGGCCATGCCGTAGATCAGCGGGACCTCACGGATCTCGCCGTTCTTGCGGCGGCTGGTGAGGATCAGGCAGGGGGCGCCGTTCCAGATGTGGCCGACCTCGCCGTCGGTCTCGCGGTACTTCTCGATGTGGGCGTCGCCGAACAGGGAGTAGTCGCGCTCGGGCTTGGTGTCGTCACTCATGGGTGCATGGTCCCACGCCCGGAGGTGGCCGCGGGCAGCCGGTCCGTCCCCTTCAACAAAATGTTGAGGGCGGAAACCCGGGCGAAACCTCTCGTCCGTACCCTGCGGCCATGGCCGCATCCCCGTACGCCCAGGTCGTCAGCCACATGTGCCGCGACCACGTCGCCCTCGCCGACTTCTACGCCGCCGCCTTCGGGTTCGAGCGGGTGCCCGAGGTCGAGAGCCCCATCTTCATCGCCCTCGCCGCCGGCGGCGTGGCCCTCGGCTTCCACGCCGACGAGGCCTTCGATCTGCTGGAGCTGGGTGACCGACGAGGCGGCATCACCGGCAATCACGTCACGTTCGACCTCGGCACGGCCGAGGCGGTCGACGCCTCGGTCGAGCGCTTCACCGCCCTCGGCGCCACCGTGCTGAAGGGGCCGTTCACCACCTACTACGACGCCCGGCAGGTCGTGTACCTCGACCCCGAGGGCAACGCCTTCCGGGTCTCCGACACCCAGGAGGCGCTGGCGTTCTGGTTGGCGGCCAACGGCGGGTGACGGCCCGTCGAGCGGGCGGCCGCGGCCCTGGGTAGCGTGCGCGGCCATGCCGACCGCACACCTGAACGGGATCGACCTCTACTACGAGGAGTCGGGCGAAGGCCCGAACCTGCTGTTCTTCAACGGCTCGATGTCGACCCTCGAGCAGACCCGGGTGATGGTCGACGTGTACGCCAACGGGCTCCACGTCGTGGCCCACGACCAGCGCGGCCTCGGGAAGACCTCGATCCCGCCGGGCCCGTACTCGATGGCCGACTACGCGGCCGACGGCATCGCCCTCATCGACCACCTCGGGTGGGACACCTGCCGGGTGGTCGGCACCAGCTTCGGCGGCATGGTCGCCCAGGAGATGGCCGTCACCGTGCCCGACCGCATCGAGCGGCTCGCCCTGAACTGCACGTCGTCCGGTGGTGTCGGCGGCCCGTCGTACCCGCTGCACGAGCTGCGCGATCTCTCGCCGGGGGAGGCACGGGCGCTCTCGATGACGCTGATGGACAGCCGCTTCGACGACGAGTGGCTCGCCACCCACGACCTCGACCGGATGCTGGTCGAAGGCCTGGCCACCCGGACGGTCGCCGAGCCGGGCAGCGAGCGGGCCCGCGGCGAGGCCGAGCAGATGGAGGCCCGCAAGGGCCACGACGTCTGGGATCGCCTGCCCCGCATCTCGTGCCCCACGCTGGTGGCGTCGGGCCGCTACGACGGCATCGCCCCGCCGGCCAACGGCGAGGCCATCGCCTCGCAGATCCCGAACGCCGAGTTCCGCGCCTACGAGGGCGGCCACGCCTTCTTCGCCCAGGACCCCACGGCGTTCCCCGAGATCCTCGCCTTCCTCTCCGTCTGACTCTGCGCCCTGCAGGCGCGCCACGCCCCGCAGACGCGCCGAAGGTGGCTCAGATCGTGTCGGTTTCCGCCGAGACGATCTGAGCCACCTCCGGGGGAAGAGCTAGGCCGGGGGCATCGCCTGGGTCATGAACTGGTTGAGGTCGAAGTACTCGCGCCAGCTCTTGATGAGGTCGCCCTCGAACTCGAAGATGCCCATGACGGGCAGCTCGACGAGGCCGCCGTCCTCACGCTCGAAGATGTCGACGCGCTCGGTGATGACGGTGGGGCCGTCGGAGAGCATGGTGAGGATCTTGAACTCCACGATCTTCAGCCCGGCGGTGAACATCTCGATCATCCCGCGGATGGCCTCGTGGCCGGTCAGGGGATCGACGGGGATGTTGTGGTAGACGCCGTCCTCGGCGAAGAAGCTCACGACCCGGTCGAAGTCGGCGTCGGCCCAGGCCCCGCAGAAGTCCTTCACCAGCTGCTCGTAGTGCGCGCCGTCGGCCACGTCGTTCCCCTTTGGTCGATGGGCGCTGACTGCGCCCGAACGCCAATTCTCGCGCCAGGCGCGGTGCCGTGCGCTCCCGCGTGGGGGAGCTTCCGTGGCTACGCTTCCACCCACCTCGTGGGGAGGATCCGTCATGGTCGCCAACGACACCGGAAGCGCGGCAGCTCCGCAGGGTGCGAGCGGGCCGGTCGATCTGGACGTCGCCTTCGACCCCATGCCCGGGGCGGTGCTGCACGACCGGCTCCGGGCGCTCCGTGACGAGCACGGGTCGGTGGCGCCCATCACGTTCTACGGGATGCCCGCGTTCGCGATCCTCGGCTACGACGAGCTCCGGGCGTTCTTCGCCGCTCAGGAGGAGTTCCCGGGCGGCGAGGTCTACCGCCATCAGGTCGAGGGCTCGGTGGGGCGCACCTTCATCAGCATGGACGGCTCTGACCATGACACCTACCGGCAGCTGGTCACCCCGGCCTTCCGCTCCCGAGCCGCCACGCGCTTCGTCGACCGGGAGCTGACACCCCTCGCCCACGACCTTCTCGACGCGTTGGTGCCACGGGGTGGCGGTGACCTCGTCGCCGAGTTCACCGACCGCCTCCCGTTCTGGGCCATCAGCCGCAAGCTCGGTCTGCCCGACGGCTACGAGGACCGTCAGCGGGGCTGGGCTCATGCACTCCTGTCCCAGCCGTCCGACCCCCACGGAGCCGATGTCGCCGCCGCCGAGCTCACCGAGCTGATCGCGCCGGTGGTGGCAGCCCGTCGGCGCGAACCGGGCGACGACGTCATCTCGCAGCTCGTCACCGGGGAGTACCACGGCGTGAGCCTCACCGACGAAGAGGTGCAGAGCCATGTGCGCCTGCTCTTCGCTGTCGGGGCGACCACCACCGCGGACGCCCTCAGCAACCTCCTGTGGGCGCTGTTGCACCGTCCCGACGTGCTCGCACGGGTGACGGCGGAGCCGGATCTGCGACCGGCCGCGGTGCGGGAGATCCTTCGCTGGGAGCCACCGGTGCCGCTGCTCCCACGGATGGCGCTTCACGGTGGGGTGGTCGGCGGGGTGGAGCTACCCCCCGGGGCGATGGTTCTCGGAGGCATCGCCGCCGCCAACCGTGAGCCCGAGCGCTTCGAGCGCCCCGACGACTTCGACCTCGACCGTCCCGAGTCCGAGGTGCTCACGTTCGGGTTCGGCACCAAATTCTGCCCGGGGTCTCACCTGGCCAGGCGCCAGATGCTGGCCGCCCTCGAGGTCGCGCTCGACCGGCTTCCGGGCCTGCGTCTGGCCGACGACGACCCGGGCGCCGAGCCAGGGGGAGCCAACCTGCGCTCCGTGCCCACGCTGCACTGTGCCTGGGAGGCCTGAGCGGCCCAGCGGGCGGGGCCGACCTGCGTTCGCCCGACATCCCGACGACGCGTAGGTTGGCAAGGTCAACGATCTCGTACCGGGGGGCACGACCATGGCCGACTTCAGCATCGATCCCGAGTTCCAGGAGCAGCTCGACTGGATCAGGGAGTTCGTCAAGGAGAACGTCGAGACGCTCGACCTCGCCTTCCAGGGCGAGGAGTCGACCTACAACAAGGGCGGCCTGTTCTACGAGGAGGCGATCCGCCCCCTCCAGCAGAAGGTGAAGGACCGGGGGTTGTGGTCCTGCCACCTCACCCCCGAGTACGGCGGCCAGGGCTACGGCCAGGTGCGCCTCGCCTACATGAACGAGATCCTGGGCCGGTCGCAGTTCGCCCCGACCGTGTTCGGCACCCAGGCTCCCGACTCCGGCAACGCCGAGATCATCGCCCACTACGGCACCGACGAGCAGAAGGCCACCTACCTCCAGCCGCTGCTCGACGGCCGCATCTCCTCCTGCTACTCGATGACCGAGCCCCAGGGTGGCGCCGACCCCGGCGTGTTCCGATGCCGGGCGGTCCGCGACGGCGACGAGTGGGTCATCGACGGTGAGAAGTGGTTCTCGTCGTCACTGCGCTACGCCTCGTTCCTGATCGTGATGTGCGTGACCGACCCCGACGTGGCCATCCACAAGGGCGCGTCGATGTTCCTGGTGCCGGCCGACTCGCCGGGCATCGAGGTCGTCCGCAACGTCGGCGTCGGCCAGGAGCCCGAGGGCCACGGCAGCCACGCCTACGTCCGCTACAACTCCGTCCGGGTGCCCGCCGAGAACCTGCTCGGCGGCGAGGGCAACGCCTTCAACGTGGCCCAGACCCGCCTCGGCGGCGGCCGCCTCCACCACGCCATGCGCACCGTCGGCGCCGTGGGCCGCTGCCTCGACATGCTCTGCGAGCGGGCCCTCAGCCGCACCACCCAGGGCGAGCTGCTGGCCAAGAAGCAGATGACCCAGGAGAAGGTCGCCGACTCGTGGATGGAGCTGCACGCCTTCCGCCTGCAGGTGCTCTACGCGGGCATGGAAGGTCGACCAGGTCGGTGGCCACGCCGCCCGCCGCGAGATCGCGGCGGTGAAGGTCGCCACGCCGCAGGTGTACAGGGAGGCCGTGCTGCGCACGATGCAGCTCCACGGCGCCCTCGGCACCTCGAACGAGATGCCGCTGGCCAACATGTTGATGGCCTCGGTCACCATGGGCATCGCCGACGGCCCGAGCGAGGTGCACAAGATCACCGTCGCCCGCGACGTGCTGAAGGGCTACTCCGCCGCCGCCGGCGACTGGCCGAGCGAGCACCTCGTCGAGCGCCGGGCCGAGGCCCGCTCCGAGTGGGCCGACCTCCTCGAGCGCGTCGCCCAGGACCTCTAGTACCCGGCACCGGCCCAACGGCGCGCCGGGCCGCCACCCGGCCCGGTCAGCCGTTCTTCAAGGTGTCGGCCACGAGCGCGTTGGCGTGCCCGTGGCCGATGCCGTGGTCGTCCTTGAGCATGGCGACGAGCTCCATGTGCTTCATCTCCGGATGGGCCCGGATGATGTCCTTCCAGTACGAGATCGGCTGGCCGTACGTCGCCTCGATCGACGGGAAGTAGGACGCCGGGCCCTTCACCTTCTCCGTCGGTGCGGCGGCTGCCTTCTTCTCGGCCACGTTCAACTCCTCGATCGACGCTCGGCGCTCGGGGTGGGCCCGAACGCTGGATGATGGTCGATGTCGACCGCCGGGGCCACCGGTTCTCATCGGTGCGGCTACGGTCGCATCGCTGCCCGGCCGGGGGGTCGTGGCGCAGGAACGAGGGGGAACCATGGAGGACCTGAACGGTCGCGTCGCAGTCGTCACCGGCGGTGCCAGCGGCGTGGGCAAGGGTGTGGCCAAGGCGTTGCTCGGTGAGGGCTGCACGGTCGTGCTCGCCGACATCGAGCAGGGCGCCCTCGACACCGCGGTCGCCGAGCTGTCGGCCCTCGGCCCGGTGAGCGGCATCGTCACCGACGTCTCCGACTTCGACTCCGTCGACGCCCTGGCCGATCGGGTCTACGCCGAGCACGGCGCCTGCCACCTCCTGTTCAACAACGCAGGGGTCACCTCGGGCGGTGGCGGCAAGCCGTGGGAGCAGGAGCCCAACGACTGGAAGTGGTGCCTCGGCGTCAACGTCTTCGGCGTCGTCAACGGCGTGCTGGCGTTCGTGCCCCGCATGCTCGAGTCGGGGGAGTGGGGCCGGGTGATCAACACCTCGTCCGGCGACGGCGGGTTCGCCCCGGTGCCTCACGCCTCGGTCTACGCCACGTCGAAGGCCGCGGTCTCGTGCTTCACCGAGGCGCTGGCCCAGCAGCTCGTCACCGAGACCGACCAGGTGCGGGCGATCGTCTTCTACCCGTCCGGCGGCCTGCTCGACACCGGTCTGTGGACCGCCCAGCGCAACCGGCCCGAGGAGCTCGCCCGCCAGAAGCAGCGCGAGGCCGCCCGGGTCACGACCATCGAGGACTTCAAGAAGGCGATGGCCGAGGCCGGCCGCGAGCTCAAGCTCATGGACGTCGACGAGCTCGGCCTCTTCTGCGTCGAGGGCATCAAGGAAGGCCGCTACATCATCAGCCACGACCTCGGCGACGTGTCCGAGATGCTCCACCAGCGCGCCGACGCCATCGGCCGGGCCGAGCTCCCGCCGCTCTTCATGGCCGAGATCAGCTGACCCCTCCCCCGTGGCTCGTCTGGCGGGGTTGGAGCCCCGTGAAACGAGCCATGGGGGTGTCGGCCTACGCCCGGTGGCTCGTCTGGCGGGGTTGGAGCCCCGTGAAACGAGCCATGGGGGTCAGGGGCGGGCGAGGGCGGTGCCGAGGAAGGCGAGCTGGGCCGGGGTCTGGCGGCTCCAGAACCGGGTGTCGTGGCAGCCCGGCTCGATGCCGCCTGCCGGCACCGGGTCGAGGCTGTCGCGGAACTGCTGCACCCGGGAGGCGAAGGGGTCGGACTCGCCACAGTCGATGCGGAGGTCGATGCCGTCGAGCAGGTCGCTCCGGTTCCAGAGCGAGTTGGCGGCGAAGTCGGCATCGTCGTCGTAGGCGCCCTCCTGCCACTCGCCCGGCTCCTTCCAGAGCGCCGGGCTGGAAGCCACCGCGCCGGAGGGGGAGAACTGGGGGAGGGTGGCCAGGTAGAGCGCCCCCGTGCCGCCGAGCGACACGCCCCAGAAGGCCGGCCGGTCGACCGCCAGGCCCTGGGTGGCCAGCAGCGGGAGCAACTCATCGGTGAGCATGCTCACGGGGTCGTCGCCGTCGGCGCGGGGGTGCCAGTTCACGGCGTCGCCGCCGTCGACCGAGGCGATGGCGAAGGGCGCCACTCCGTCGGCGACTGCACCGGCCAGGAACCGGGGGAGCTCCATCGGCCCCGTGGCGTCGGTGTGGCTGCCACCGCGGCCGTGGAGGAACAGGCACACCGGTAGGGCAGCGCCGGGGCCCGTGCCGGGCGGGTAGATCACCGTCCACCCGACCTCTGTCCCCGAGCGGGCCTTGGACACGAACGAGCCGCTGACGACGGGGCCAGGCTCTACGTCGGGCGGTTGGAGAGCGGTGCCGCAGCGACCGAGCGCCTCGTCGAGCTTGGACTTCCCCGGGAGGACGCCCTCCTCGACCAGCACGCCTCCGCCGACGACCCCGACCGCGGCCACACCCATGACGGCCGCCCCGCCGATCAGGAACCCCCGTCTGCTGATCGCCATGCCGCCGACTCCTCCGCACTCGCGTGTCGCCCGCCCTCCCCGAAGATGGCTCAGTTCGTGTCGGATTCCGACACGTCGTGAGCCACCTCTCGAGGGTGAGGGCTAGTAGGAGCCGCCGAGCTTGCGGTGGTCCCAGGAGATGACGCGCTCGACGTTCATCTTCACGACGACCCGCTTGTTGAGCATGAGCTCGACGAACGGCTTCATCTCCTCGGTGTACGGCGCGTTGTAGCGGGAGAACACGCTGACGCCGAGCTCCCAGATGCGGTCCGGGTCCTCGACGATCTCACCCTTGCCCATGAAGCTCACGCCGCGGAGCTCCTCGTAGGTGTCGCCGTCCTCGACGAGCATCGTCATCGTCGGGTTGCGGCGGAGGTTCACGACCTTCTGGGCCTTGGCCTTGCTCTCGATGGCGAGCGCGCCCTCGAGGAAGCCGTACCACATGGCGATCGAGTGGATGCTGCCGTCGGGGCCGATCGTCGACATCGTCATCGAGTGGCGCTCGGCGAGGAAGGCGTCGATCTCCTCCTGCGTCATCACGATCTTGTTGCGCTGCTTGACGCCGGACGGCTTCATCGTCGGCTGGTCCTGGTCGCTCATGGCGTTCCTCCCCCTCTGCGGTTCGGCGAACGGTAACACCGGCACCGACCGTGCCCGGCGGGTGCGGGGGACGGGGGAGGACTGACGCGGATCGAGCGCGTAGGGTTCGCCGAGCACGTCGACACAGGGGGAACCACACATGCAGCCGAACGACGCAGCGCGCGCCAGCGCACAGGCCATCGGAGAGCTCGGCGGGGCCTTCATGATGGACGGCCAGACCTACGCCCGTGGCGCCGAGATCGGCTTCGGCGGTCTCGACTTCTACGTCCTCGGCCGGGGCGGTGCCCTGGGCGACACCCACGCCGACGTCGTCGCCGCCGCCTTCGTGTTCTGGAACCCCACGCAGGTCGCCGCCATGTGGGAGTCGGGCCGGGCCGTGCTGAGCCCCGACGCCTCCGCCGCCGAGTGGGTCGCCCTGTGCGCCGCCTACGGCGAGGCCCACCTGCCCGACGTCGACGGCCTCGACCGCTTCAACGAGCTGGCCGGACGCGTCGTCGACGGCGCCTCTCCCTCGGGCGCGCCGCTCTTCGCCGGCTGGCGTTCCCAGGAGGCGCCCGGCGCCGATCGCCCCAAGGCCCGGGCCCAGTACCTCGTCAACGCCCTGCGCGAGCTGCGAGGCGCCCTCCACGGCGGCGCCGTGCTCGCCGCCGGCCTCACCGGCCAGGAAGCCCTCGCTTTCCGGGCGCCCCAGATGGCCGGCATCTTCGGCTGGGACCCGGAGGCCCTTCCCGAGGCCGACTCGGTGAAGGAGCGTTGGAAGATCGCCGAGGCCGGCACCGATGCCGCATTCGGCCTGGCCCTGGCGACGCTCGAGGACGCCGAACGGGCCGAGTTCGTCGAGCTGGTGAACGCCGTCCACGCCGGGTGGCTGGCGGCCAAGGAGGCCTGATCATGGACGTCCGCGAAGCCCTCTACACCACCCGCGCCATGCGTCGGGTCACCTCTGAGCCCATCCCGATGGACGCCCAGACCCGCATCCTCGACGCCGCGGTGCGTGCCCCCAGCGGTGGCAACACCCAGGGTTGGCGCTTCCTGCTCGTCGACTCGCCCGAGGTGAAGGGCGCCCTCGCGCCGCTCTACCAGCAGGCGATCGCCGGGCTCTGGACGAGCTACTACAAGGACCGCATCGACGCGGCCAACGCCGACCCGGAGAGCCCCGAGTCGAAGTCGATGCTCGCCGTCCAGAAGTCGGCCCAGTGGCTGGCCGACCACTTCGAGGAGGTCCCGCTCTACCTCTTCGGCTTCAGCACCGACCCGGGTGGCAGCTCGATCTACCCGGCCCTCTGGAGCGCGCAGCTGGCGGCCCGGGCCGAGGGCATCGGCTCGTCGCTGACCCAGGCCCTGGCGTTCTTCGACGCCGAGACGCGCGAGATCCTCGGCGTGCCGAAGGACGAGACCTGGTACGTCGCCGGCACCGTGTCGTTCGGCTACCCCACGGGCAAGTGGGGCGTGGCCAAGCGCCAGCCCGCTCGCGACGTGTCGTTCCGCAACCACTGGGGCGAGCCGGTCGGGTTCGACACCGACGGCCCCCTCTGGCCCTGAGGCACCTGCTCCGCCTTCACCGAACTGGTTGTGGCTGAGCACGCCGGAGCGTGCACATCCACAACCAGTTCGCAGAAGACCGAGGTCAGTCTTCTGCGCCGGCCCACTGCTGGCGCAGGTCGGAGAGCCACTCCGGGAACTCGAGCGGCGGGTCGGGCAGCGGGGTGACCCCCTGCTCGGCCAGCGCCGCCTCGAAGACCTCCGGCTGGTCGCCCCACGAACGGGGGTCGCCCATCATGACCTCGTAGAGCTTGGCGCCCTCGTCGCCCGCCCGGATGGGGCCGAAGGCGGCGCCGAAGGGCAGCTCGATGTGGCTCCCCTTCGGGCACCAGCGGTCGCCGAACCACAGGCCGCCGTCGATGACGAACACGATGTGCGGGCTGTAGTGGCCGTGGCGGCGCACCATCATCCCGGGGTCGTACTCGGCGTACAGCGACAGGTACTGCGGGTCGGGGCTGAAGGCGAACCACTTCTCGCGCACGTACGACTCGGTGCCGTCGGCGTTGCGCTGGGCCCGGCACAGCTGCCACGGCATGTCGGCGTCGTCCATGTGCCGGAAGATGGGCTCGACGCCCTCGATCGGCAGCTCGACCGTGGTCGGATCGACCTCAGCGCTCATCGTGGTCCCCCTGGGTTGGCCGGCGTGCGGCTCAGACGAAGTCGAACTCGACCTGGGCCGCTTCGATGCCGTTCACGAACGCGTTCGGCATCCAGACCGGCTCGGTGCCGGGCACGAGCTTCCAGCCCGAGGTGCGCCGCAGCAGCTCCTCGAAGAAGACCTTGATCTCGAGGCGGGCGAGCGAGGCGCCGAGGCAGAAGTGGGTGCCGAACCCGAACGCGATGTGGTTGTTCGGGTGGCGGGTGACGTCGAAGCGGTCGGGGTCGTCGAAGTGGGCTTCGTCGCGGTTGGCCGACGAGTACATCAGCACGACCTGGTTGCCCTTCGGGATGACCACGCCACCGACCTCGGCGTCGACGGTCGCGACCCGGCACATGTTGTGCACCGGCGTGACGTAGCGGATGAACTCCTCGACGGCCACGATGAGGTCGGCGCCGTTGCGCAGCTTCTCGAGCTCGCCCGGGTTGTTCATCAGGTTGAGGATCGTGTGGGCGATCACCGTGCGGGTGGTCTCGGCCCCGCCGTCGAGCAGCAGCAGCGAGTCGGCGATGACGGTGCCCTCGTCCATCGGGCAGCCGTCGATCTCGGCCGTTGTGTAGTGGCTGAGCACGTCGTCGCCCGGGTTGGCGCGCTTCTCGGCGAAGAGGTCGGCGCAGGCCTGGGCGAACTCCATGGCCGAGGTCATGCCGACCTCGTTGAAGTAGCGGGGGCCGCCGCCCATCGCGATGGTGGTCTCCGACCAGTGCTTCAGCTTCGGCCAGTCGTCCTCGTCGAAGCCGAGGAGCTTGCCGATCATCATCGCCGGCAGGGGAGCGGCCATCTCGTTGACGATCTCGGCGGTGCCGCCCTTGGCCTGCACCGCGTCGAGGAGGCGGGTGACCTTGGCCCGGATGTCGTCCTCCCAGGCGGAGGCGGCACGCGGGGTGAAGCGGCGCGAGACGAGGTTGCGGCGCTTCACGTGGAGCGGGTCGTCGAGGCCGATGATGGCGGCGTCGGCCGGAAGGTTCGGCCGGTACCCGCCCTTCTCGGTGTCGGAGTTGATGAACGACGCCTTGTCCTTCTCGATCCGGACGACGTCGTCGTAGCGGGCGATGCCCCAGAGCTCGTTGGTCTCGTCCCAGTAGACGGGCTCGTTGGCCCGCATCCACGCGTAGGTGGCATGCGGGTCGCCGGCGTAGAACTCCGGCGCCAGCAGGTCGATCGCGAGCCTCTCCACGGTGTTGCCTCCCCCGGCCGTTCACTCGACGGACGTGGCGGGGATGGTAGCGCCGGTGCCCGGCGGCGATTCCCGCGCCGAGGCGGGAATCTGCGGTCAGACGCCGGCGCGGGGGCGGGGGTCGCTGGTGGCGCGGGGGTCGCTGGTGGGGCGGAGCAGCTCGGGCTCGCCGGCGACGGCGCGGCGCACGGGGGTGGAGGGCTTCACCGAGGCGGCCTTGCCGGGCCCGATGATGCGGTAGATGGTGAAGAACACGATGGCGGCGGTGGTGCCGGCGACGGTCCAGAGCAGCGCAGCCGAGTGGCGGTCGGTGCCGGCGGTGAGCATGTGGATCGTGCCCACGACGTAGAGGCCGTAGCTCGACATGTGCACGCCCTTCCACCACCGCTTCGGGATCCGGGAGCGCAGCAGCGACGTGAGCTCGATGGCGGCGAGGAGGTAGAGGGCGACGACCCCCCAGGACACGGCGAGCGGGTTCCAGCTCGAGGTGAACGGCACGAGCATCTGGCGCAGCCCGATCTCGACCCAGGAGTCGAACACCAGGCCGACCAGGTGGACGCCGACGAAGATCACGGCGAGGCCGCCGAGGAAGCGGTGGAGGTCGAGGAGCCAAGGGGCTCGGGGGCGGCGACCGAGCGCCCGGGTGGAGAGGGCCAGGCCCCAGAGGACGGAGAGGGCGAGCAGGCCCCACGACACCAGGCCGGCCGAGCGGGCGACGTACCAGGGGAACGAGCTCATCGGGGGATCTCCTAGCTGGCCTTCGTGCGGGCCGCCGGGGCGGTCGACTGCTTCGGGGCGGTGGTGGTCGTGGACTTCTTGGCGGTCGTGGTGCTGGTGGTCGAGGGGGCGACCGCAGTGGTGGGGGCCGTGGCGACGGCGGCTCCGGTCCCCGTGTCGGTGGAGGCGGCGGCCACGGCGGTCGAGCCGGCGGTGGCCTGGAGGGCCATGCCGAGGCCGAGGGCGCTGGCGACGCCGATGCTGAGCGAGGCGAACAGGGCTCGGCTGCGGGCGGCGGGGTGGGGGCGCTTCGTGCTCATGGAGGGAAACCTACGGAGCGGGTGTGAGCCGTCGGTTCGCGTGAGGTGAGAGTTCGGTGAGAGTCCTCGTGTGGCGAACGTCACGAAACGATGGTGTTTCGAAATGACCGCGCTTCGCTTAGCGTCGGCTGTCGGGATCCGAAGGACGAGGACGAGCGATGGACGAGACGAAGATCCACGAACGGCGCTGGTGGGCACTGGCCGTGCTGTGCGTGAGCCTCCTCGTGATCACGCTCGACAACACGATCCTCAACGTCGCCATCCCCGACCTGCTCCGCGACCTCGGTGCCTCCACCAGCCAGCTCCAGTGGATCATCGACGGCTACACGCTCGTGTTCGCCGGCCTGCTGCTCACCATGGGCAGCGTGGGCGACCGCTTCGGCCGCAAGAGCGCGCTGATGGTCGGCCTCGTGATCTTCGGCATCGGGTCGGTCCTCTCGGGCCTCGCCACCGGGGCCACCGAGCTGATCTTCACCCGGGCCTCGATGGGCGTCGGCGCCGCGCTGATCATGCCGGCCACCCTGTCGCTGCTCACCAACATCTTCCACGACCCCAAGGAGCGGGGCCGGGCCATCGGCGTGTGGGCCGCCACCGCCGGCGCCAGCGGCGCCCTCGGCCCCGTGCTCGGCGGCTTCCTGCTGCAGCACTTCTCGTGGGGCTCGGTGTTCTTCGTGAACGTGCCGGTCATCACCGTCGCCCTCGTGGGTGCGTGGTTCCTCCTGCCCTCCTCCAAGGACGCCGACGCCCCCCGCCTCGACCCCGTCGGCGCCGGCCTCTCGATCGTCGGGCTGATCTCCGTGCTGTGGGCGATCATCGAGGCGCCGACCGGCGGATGGAGCGCCCCCGGCGTCTACGGGCCGCTGGTGTTCGGTGTGCTGGTTCTGGCGGCGTTCGTGCTCTGGGAGCTCACCTGCGACCACCCCATGCTCGACGTGCGCTTCTTCCAGAACCGGCGCTTCACCGCCGCCAACATCGCCGTCACCCTCGTGTTCTTCGCCATGTTCGGCCAGGCCTTCATCGGCACGCAGTACCTGCAGACGGTCCTGGGCTTCAACGCTCTGCAGGCCGGCATCCGCAGCCTGCCGATGGCCATCGTCATGGTCTCGGTGGCGCCCCTCGCCCCCCGGCTCGTCGAGCGCATCGGCACCAAGCTGGTCGTGGGCTTCGGCCTGATCGGGGTGGCCACCGCGCTCTACGTCTTCTCCACGGTGCCCGTCACGAACGGCTACCCGCACATGCTCGTCGGCATGCTCATCCTCGGGCTCGGCATGGGCATGATGATGGCCCCGGCCACCGAGTCGATCATGGGCTCGCTCCCGCCGGCGAAGGCCGGTGTGGGATCGGCGATGAACGACACCACCCGCCAGATGGGCGGCGCCCTCGGCGTGGCCATCATCGGGTCGGTGTTCGCCAGCGTCTTCCGCCCCGGGCTCACCGAGCAGTTCACCGCCGCCGGGGTTCCCCCCGAGGGCGTGGCCATCGCCCGTGACTCCATCGCCGGGGCGCTCGGCGTCGCCAGTGAGGTGCCTGGCCAGATCGGGCAGGACCTCGCCTACCTCGCCAAGACCCAGTTCGTCGACGGCATGAGCACCGCACTCCACGTCGGCATCGTGGCCGTGCTGATCGGGGCGCTCATCGTCTTCGTGTTCCTCCCGGCCCGGGCGCGCGACGTCCGTGAGGGCGAGGCCACCGCGCTCGACGGCCTCGCCTCACTCGGGTTCGCCGAGGCCGAGAGCGTGCTCGAGCGCGACACCGCCGAGGCCGAAGGCCTGCTCGACCCCGCCGAGGGCGGCGGCCACGGTCGGGCCGAGGGCTCGCTCGAACCGGTGCCCGGCGCCCCGGAGCGGAAGGCCTGAGATGGCCACCGATGCGGTGGTCGACGCGCCCCGCAACCGCCCGGGTCGTCAGCGCAGCGAGGCCGCCGACCAGGCCATCCTCGCCGCGACCCTCGACGTGCTGGCGGCCGAGGGCTACGGCGGGCTCACCATGGCCGCGGTCATCGCCCGCTCCGGGGTCTCCTCGGCCACCCTCTACCGCCGCTGGCCCACCAAGCAGGAGCTCGTCGCCGCTGCCCTGGCGTCGCTGCACCCGGCCGTGGTCGACGTCGACACGGGCTCGCTCGAGGGCGACATCGCCGCCTTCGTGAAGTCGGTGGCCCTGTCGATGACGCCCGAGCGTGACGCCCTGCGCCAGGACGTCGCCGTCGCCCTCAGCGCCAACCCCGACTTCCGGGCGGCGATCAACGAGAAGTTCGTGGTGCCTCGGGTGCTGGTGCTCGGCCACGTGCTCGACCGGGCCCGCGCCCGGGGCGAGCTCGGCCGCGGCCAGCCCGGCCGGCGCCTCAGCGCCGAGGGTGCGGCCAGCTTCGTGATCGGCCCGCTGCACCACCGGGTGTACGCCATGGACCTGCCGGCCACACCGAACTTCCAGCGGGGCGTGGTGGTGGCGGCCCTGGCCGCGCTGCGGGCCCTCGCCCCACCCGACTGAACGGCACAGTCTGGGGTGTCCCCGCGGTCAGCTGGCGGTGAGGCCGTTGTCGATCGAGAGGGTGGCGCCGTGGACGCTCTTGGCCTCGTCGGAGGCCACGAAGCTGAACAGTCCGGCGATCTCGTCCGCCTCGGCCATGCCCCGGAAGCCCACGTAGGGCGTCATGAGGTCGAAGTCGATGCCGTCGGGGATCGTGAAGTTGGTGGAGAGCGCGGTGTTCACGCCGCCTGGGGCGATGGCATTGACCCGGATGTTCGCCTTGGCGAACTCCATGGCCAGCGAGCGGGTGAGCTGGATGATGGCGCCCTTGGTCATGCAGTAGGCGACCGTGTACGCCTGGCCCATGATCCCGGCGTTGGAGGCGATGTTGACGATGTTGCCGCCGGTCTCGAGCAGGTGGGGGATCGCCGCCTGGCAGAAGTAGAACGGCGCGTTCATGTTCACCGCGACCATCAGCGTGTAGTCGCGCTCGGTCATCTCGGGCATGTGCACGCTCTTGGCGATGCCGGCCACGTTGCCGAGGACGTCGAGCTTGCCGAGCGCCTCGACCGCGGCGGCCACGGTGGCGGTGCACTCGTCGCGGGAGGTGACGTCGCCGACGCGGGTGTGGACAGTGCCGCCGGCCGCAGCGATGGTCTCAGCGGTCTCGGCCAGGCCGTCGGCGTTCACGTCGTGGCCGAAGACAGCGGCGCCCTCCGCCGCCAGGCGGATGGCGGTCGCTCGCCCGATGCCGGAGCCGGCCCCGGTGATCAGCGCGGCCTTGCCGGCGAAGCGGCCCTCGACGACGTTCCCCATGATCGTTCCCCTCACTGCTCTTCTCGACGGACGTGCGATCGTTGCACACCCCCGCTGTGGCCGTCGTCACGAGGGGAG
This sequence comes from uncultured Actinomycetes bacterium, assembly GCA_963702555.1. GTDB lineage: Bacteria > Actinomycetota > Acidimicrobiia > Acidimicrobiales > Acidimicrobilacustridaceae > CAMFLJ01. The sequence continues at coordinate 27,646 of CAVPCW010000009.1, read as the reverse complement.
TTGGGCCGGTCTCGCCCGGGCGCGTAGCCTCTCCGGGTCGGAAGGCCACGGGTGGCCGCCACGAGAAGGGGATCTGATGGAGATCAAGGCCGGTAGCCGTCTTGCCTGTCCGGAGTGCACCGTCGAGCTGGTCGTCGTCCGACCGCCGAGCGCCCCGGTCGTGCTGACCTGTGGCGGTGTCGAGGTCGTCGAGGCGGGCGCCGATCGCCCCGCCGGTGGCCATGCCGACGCCTCGGGCGAGGGCACCCTCGTGGGCAAGCGCTACGCCGACGAGGAGACCGGGCTCGAGGTGCTGTGCGCCAAGCCGGGCCCGGGTGCGCTGGCCGCCGACGGCCGCGAGGTCCCGATCAAGGGCGCCAAGCCGCTCCCTTCCTCCGACTGATCCGCCGGTGAACCTCTCGCTGTTGCTGGAGATGGCGGCGTCGACGCTCGACGACCGCGTCGCCATCGTCTCGGGTGACCTCACCCTCTCCTACGCCGAGCTCGACGCCGCGGCGCGCCGCGTCGCCGCCAAGCTCGTGGAGGAGGGGTCCGAGGGCCTCGTCTACTGCGGCACCAACGACGCCAGCTTCCCGATCGCGCTGTTCGGTGCGTCGTACGCCGGCGTGCCGTTCATCCCTCTGAACTACCGCCTCGGCGACGAGCAGCTGGCCCCGCTGGTGCAGGCCAACGCCGGCTCGATGATCGTGGCCGAGGACGGCAAGGTCGCCGGCGCCGACCCGTCGGTCACCGTCGACCGCCGCCTGCTCGTCGACCCGTCGTTCGCCGCCTCCGGCGACGTCGAGCTGCCGCCGTTCGTCGACCCCGACGACATCGCCGTCGTCCTCTACACGTCGGGCACGTCGGGCACGCCGAAGGCCGCGCTGCTGCGCCATCGGCACCTCACCGCCTACGTCATCGGCACCGTCGAGTTCGCCGGCGCCGACCCCGACGACGCCGCGCTGGTCACCGTGCCGCCGTACCACATCGCCGGCATGGCGAACCTGCTGTCGAACGTCTACGCCGGCCGCCGCATCGTCTACCTCGACGCCTTCGACGCCGAGGTCTGGCTCGACACCGTGCGCCGCGAAGGCGTCACCCAGGCGATGGTCGTGCCCACGATGCTCGCCCGGGTCGTCGCCCACCTCGACGGTGCCCAGGCCGAGGTGCCCACGCTGCGCACGCTGTCCTACGGCGGTGCCCGCATGCCGTTGCCGGTGCTCGAGCGGGCGCTCGAGCTGTTCCCCGGCACCGGCTTCGTGAACGCCTACGGCCTCACCGAGACGTCCTCCACCATCGCCCTGCTGGGCCCCGACGACCACGCCGCCGCCTTCGCCGGCGACCCCGAGGCCAAGGTGCGCCTCGGCTCGGTCGGCAAGGTCCTCCCCGGCATCGAGGTCGAGGTCCGCGACGAGCTCGACCAGCCCCTCGCCGTCGGCGATGTCGGGCTCGTGTTCCTGCGGGGCGAGCAGATCTCCGGCGAGTACGACCAGGGCTCCGTCGTCGACGACCAGGGCTGGTTCCCCACCCGCGACCGCGGCTGGATCGACGTCGAGGGCTACCTCTTCATCGAGGGCCGCGCCGACGACACCATCATCCGCGGCGGCGAGAACATCGCCCCGGCCGAGATCGAGGACGTCCTCGTGCGCCACGACCTCGTCACCGACTCCGTGGTGGTCGGCATCCCCGACGACGAGTGGGGCCAGCGCATCGCTGCGGTGGTCGTGCTCGAGGAGGGCGCCAGCCTCACCGCCGAGGAGCTCCAGGACTACTGCCGGGTGCACCTTCGTGGCTCGAAGACCCCGGAGATCATCGCGTTCCGGGCCGAGCTGCCCCGCACGCCCACCGGCAAGCTGCTCCGCCGCGAGGTCGTCGCCGACCTCACGAACTGATCGTCGGACACGGGCCGGTCGGAGGGGACGATGGACTTCGCCCTCGACGACCGGCTCCGTGCCGTACAGGCGGAGGCCGAGGAGGTCGCCACCGACGCGGTGGCCCGCTTCGGCGCGGCCCACGACTCGTGGATCTGCGGGTTCTCCCGGGAGTTCTCCCGCGAGCTCGGTGAGCGCGGCTGGCTGGGCATGTCCTGGCCGGCCGAGCACGGGGGCGGGGGCCGGGCGCCCATCGAGCGTCTGCTCGTCACCGAGGCGCTGATCGCGGCGGGTGCGCCCGTGGCGGCGTCGTGGTTCGCCGACCGCCAGATGGGCCCGACGCTCATCGCCTACGGCACACCCGAGCAGCAGGCCCGCCACCTGCCGCCGATGCTGGCCGGTGAGTCGACCTGGTGCATCGGGATGAGCGAGCCCGACAGCGGCTCCGACCTCGCGTCGCTCTCGACCCGGGCCGTGCGTGACGGCGAAGAGTGGGTCATCGACGGCCGCAAGATCTGGACGAGCTTCGCCGACCGGGCCGACCACTGCTACCTGATCTGCCGCACCGACTCGGTGCCCGGGCGGCCCCACCTCGGCATCAGCGAGATCATCGTCCCGATGGACACGCCCGGCATCGAGGTGCGCCCGATCCGCGACCTCACCGGGGCCGAGCACTTCAACGAGGTGTGGTTCGACGGGGTGCGCGTGCCCGTCGGCAACCTCGTCGGCGTGGAGGGGGCGGCGTTCTCCCAGACCATGCGCCAGCTCGAGCACGAGCGCGGCGGCATCGACCGGCTGGTGTCGAACCGGCGCCTGCTGCTGTGGGCGCTGGAGCGGGCCGACGGGGACGACCCGGTCGTGCGCCAGGAGATCGCCGAGCTCGAGATCGGCTACCGGGTGGGGCGGCTGATGGTCGTGCGGGGCGTGCTCGGCCAGGCCCCGGCCGGGTTCAGCGCCGTCACCAAGTGCCTGTGCACCGAGTACGAGCAGCGGGTCGCCGACTTCGTCGGGCGCGTCGCCGGCGCGGAGGCGATGCTGTGGGGCGAGCTCGGCATCGGGATCGTCTACGCCCCGGCGTACACGATCATGGGGGGCACCTCGAACGTGATGCGCACCATCGTCGCCGAGCGCATCCTGGGCCTTCCCCGCTGAGGCGGGTCGGCCGTCTGTCCGCTGTCGTCTGCCGTCCGTCGATCCGCCGTCCGTTCGCCCGTCTGAGAGGACCGAGATGATCCAGCTCGAGATCGCCGACCGCGTCGCCACCGTGACCCTCGACGACCCGGACCGGCGCAACACGATCTCGTCGGCCCTGAACGCCGAGCTGATCGAGACGATGGACGGGCTCGAGCAGCGCGACGACGTGGGGGCCGTGGTGGTCACGGGCGCGGGGCGGGCGTTCTGCGCCGGCGCCGACCTCGATGACCTGGCCGCCTGCCGCGACGAGGAGACCCTGCGGGGGATCTACTCCGGCTTCCTGCGGGTGGCCGGCTCGCCGTTGCCCACGGTCGCCGCGGTCAACGGTCCGGCGGTGGGGGCAGGCCTCAACATGGCCCTGGCCTGCGACGTGATCGTGGCCGGCGAGTCGGCGCGCTTCGACACCCGCTTCCTACAGATCGGCCTGCATCCGGGCGGCGGGAACACGTGGCGGCTGCGGCGCATCACCGACCTCCAGTCGACGATGGCGCTGGTGGTGTTCGGCGAGGTCGTCGACGGCGCCCGGGCCGCGCGAGATCGGCCTGGCCTGGTCGTGCGTGCCCGACGCCGAGCTGCTCGATGTCGCCCGTGGGATCGCCGGTAGGGCCGCAGCAGGGCCGCCCGAGCTGGTGCGGCGCATGAAGGCCACCATCCAGGCCACCGACGCGGTGACCACCTCCGAGGAGGCCGTCGCGCTCGAGGTCGGGCCCCAGCTGTGGTCGCTCGGCCAGCCCGTGTTCCTCGAGCTGCTCGACCGCCTGCGGGCCCAGATGAAGAAGGCGGACCGCTGACCGGCGACCCTCGCTGGGAGGTGGCGGCGTCCCTGGGTGGCGCCGCGCTCGCCGCGTTCGCCGACGCGACCGGGGTGGGGCCGCTCGAGCCCGAGCTGGCCCGGGTCGAGGCCGTGGACCTGGTGCGGGAGCGGTCGGAGCTCACGGGCTGGACGCCCCAGGGGCGCATCACCGCCGGGGGCTCGGGTCGGTTGCTGCCGGGCGCCGACGGCTGGCTGGCGGTGAGCCTGCCCCGCCTCGACGACCTCGACCTGCTGCCGGCGTGGCTCGGCGTCGACGAGATCGACCCCGCCGACGACCGGGTGCCGTGGGACGCGGTCGGTGAGCGACTCGGGGCACTCCCGGTGGCCCACGGCGCCGCCCTCGGCCAGGAGCTCGGCCTCGCCGTGGCGGTCGTGGCCGATGCCGAACGGCTGCCGGCCGGCGACGAGCAGCTGGCGGCGAGGGGCACGCTCGACGTTCGATGCACCCACCTGCGGTCGCAGGCCGGCGAGCGGGTCGCCGCTCGTCCGGTCGAGGGGCTGCGGGTGGTCGACCTGTCGTCGCTCTGGGCCGGGCCGACGTGCGCCCGGCTGCTCACCCGGGCCGGCGCGTCGGTGGTGAAGGTGGAGTCGACGACCCGGCCCGACGGGGCCCGGCGGGGCAACCGCGAGTTCTACGAGCGGCTGCACGAGGGGCAGGCCGAGCGGTCGGTCGCGTTCGAGGCACCCGCGGGCCGCGAGGAGCTGCGGGCCCTGCTGGCCGAGGCCGACGTGGTGATCGAGGGGTCGCGGCCCCGGGCGTTCGATCGGCTCGGCATCGACCCCGTCGAGGTCGTGGCCGCCCGGTCGGGCTCGGTGTGGCTCTCGATCACGGCCTACGGCCGCACCGGCCCATGGCGCGACAGGGTCGGGTTCGGCGACGACTGCGCCGCTGCCGGCGGCCTCGTGAGCTGGACCGCCGACCGCTCCCCGGCGTTCGTGGCCGACGCGGTGGCCGACCCGCTCACGGGCATGGTGGCGGCTGCCCTGGTGGCGGGGGCCCTGCGCGACGGCGGGGGCGTGGTGCTCGACGTGGCCCTGCGCGAGGTCGCCCGGGCCGCGGCCCTCGGTGCCGAGCCGACATGGTGAGCGGCATCGTGGGTGACGTGGCGAGCGACGGGCCCGGGGCCCATCCGGTGCTCTTCCGCTGTGTCGAGGTCGACGAGCACCTCGGCAACGTCGAGGTGCTGACCGTCGACGGCGTGGTGGTCGACGTCGGGGTGGGCCTGGCGCCGAAGGGTGAGGTCGAGGTCGTCGTCGGCGACGGCGGTGCGCTCATCCCCGGTCTCCACGACCACCACGTCCACCTGCTGGCCATGGCCGCCCGCTCCGCCGGCCTCGACCTCGATGCCCTGTCCTCCGCCGCCGGCGTCGACGCCGCCCTCCGCGCCGCCGCCTCCACGCAACCGACGCGCGAAACGGTCGCCGGAGCGACCGATCGGCGCGTCGGTTCGTGGGTGCGGGCGTCGGGGTACGACGAGCACCGGCACGGGCCGATGGACCGGCACCGGCTCGACGCCCTCGCTCCGGGTGTGCCGGTGCGGGTGCAGCACCGAAGCGGGCTGGGGTGGGTGCTGTCGACCGCCGGGCTCGAGCGGGTCGGGCTGCTCGACACCGCCGGTCGGTCCGCCGCCGATCGCCCCGACGGGGTGGAGCTCGGCGCCGACGGCGTGCCCACCGGCTGGCTGCACCGCCTCGACGGTTGGCTGGGGGAGCGGGTGCCGCCCTCGGCCCTCGATCTCGCCGTCACCGGTCGGTGCCTCGCCTCGGCGGGCATCACGGGCGTCACCGACGCCACGTTCGCCCTGGGGCCCGATCGGGCCGCGCTGCTGCGTGGCGCCGTCGAGCGGGGTGACATCCCCCAGCGCCTGGTGCTCCTCGGGGTCGGCCCGGACGACGTCGCCGGCGGATGGGCGACGGTCGGCCCCGCCAAGCTCCTGGCCGACGAGTCGCTCGGGCTCGACCCGTCCGAGCTGGCGGTCCGCATCGCTGCGCACCACGCCGCCGGACGGGCCGTCGCCATCCACGCCGTCACCCGCGCCGAGAACGTGGCCGCGGTGACCGCGCTGGCCGAGGCCGGGCCCTTCCCCGGCGACCGCCTCGAGCACGGATCGGTGCTGCCGTCCGACCTCGACCCGCTCCTGGTGGCCGGCGGTGTGACCGTCATCGTGCAGCCGTCGCTCGTCTCGGAGCGGGGCGACCACCACCTGCGCGAGGTCGAGCCCACCGACCTGCCCTTCCTCCACCGCCACGCCTCGTTGCTGGCGGCCGGGGTGCGTGTCGGTGTCGGCAGCGACGCGCCGGTCACCTCGGCCGACCCGTGGGCCGGCATCGCCGCCGCGTCCACCCGTGTGACCCGCAGCGGCGCGGCCGTCGGTCCCTCGGAGGCCGTCGATCAGGCCACCGCGCTCGGCTGGTACCTCGCCGACCCGCTCGACCCGGGGGGCCCGCCCCGCCAGGTCGCGCCGGGCGCGCCGGCCGACCTGTGCCTGCTCGACGGGCCGCTGGCCGACGTGCTCGCCGCGCCTTCGTCTGCTCGGGTGCGGGGCACCTGGGTCGGGGGCAGGCTGGTGCACCGATGACGCCGATCCTCTCGCCTGTCGAGGCGCTCACCCTCGTGGCCGACGGCCTCGACGACACCACGGTCGGGGCCCTCGTCGGCCGTCCGCTGTTGGCCGTCGCGGTCGACGGTGACCCGCGCTCGGAGCAGGTCGTGTCCCGCCTCGCCGAGGTGCTGCGGGAGTCGCCGGTGGTGCTCGTCGGCGTCGCGACCGGTGACGGTCCGCCGCCGGGCACGGGCATCGGCCTCGACGTGCTGCTGTGCGCGGGGCCGGCCGGTAGCGTGCCCCGGCCATGGGTCGCCTGCCCCGACGGGGTGGAGGCCGAGCTCGAGCGCCTCGCCGCCGCCGTCGACCACTCGCCCGTGGCATCGGTGGCCCTGGCCCAGCTGCTCCGGGTGGGCGAGCCCCTGTCGGCCGCCGACGCGGTGGTGGCGGAGTCGTGGGTCTACAGCCTCCTGCAGGCCGGCCAGCACCACCGCGAGTGGCTCGACGTGCGGGCCGACCGCCCCCGCAAGCCACGGCCCGACCGTCCCGTCGTGGTGGTCGAGCGGCGGGGTCCTGTGCTCGCCCTGACCTTCGACCGACCGGAGGTGCGCAACGCCTACGGCACCCGCAGCCGCGACGAGCTCGTCGCCGCATTGCAGCTGGCGGCGGTCGACGAGTCGGTCGAGGTCGTCGAGCTGCGGGGCAATGGCCCGGCCTTCTGCAGCGGCGGCGATCTCGACGAGTTCGGCACCGCCGGCGACGCGGCCGCGGCCCACGTGGTGCGCACCACCCGCAACGCCGGCATCCAGCTCGCCCGCCTGGCCGATCGGGCCCACGCCCTCGTGCACGGCCCCTGCGTCGGTGCCGGGGTCGAGCTGCCTGCGTTCGCCCGGCGGGTCACGGCCCGCTCCGACGCCACGTTCCTGTTGCCCGAGGTGGCCATGGGCCTGGTGCCCGGCGCCGGGGGCACGGCCAGCATCCCGCGGCGCATCGGCCGTCACCGCACCGCCCACCTGGCCATCGCCGGTCGCCCGATCGACGCCGTCACCGCCCTCGACTGGGGCCTGGTCGACGCCGTCGACGACGATGCCTTTCCTGAAACCTGAGCTCGGAGCCGACCCCGATGAGTGACACGTCCGATCCGACCGCCGGCTCCAGTGACTGGTCGACGTGGCGCCAGCGGGTCGACCTCGGTGAGTACGACGAGCGCTGGGAGCGCATGGCCGCCGCCGGTGAGAACCCGCACGGCGAGGCCGACCTCGTCGGCCGCTACGAGCCGGCCTCGGTGCTCGACGCCGGGTGTGGCACCGGACGGGTGGGCATCGAGCTCGCCCGCCGCGGCATCGAGGTCGAGGGCGCCGACCTCGACCCCGACCTGCTCGAGCGGGCGCGAGCGAAGGCCCCCGAGCTGGTGTGGCACCTCTCCGACCTGGCGGTGCTCGACCTCGGCCGCACCTTCGACGTGGTCGTCATGGCCGGCAACGTCGTCGGCTTCGTCGACGCGCCGGACCGGGGTGCGGCGGTCGCGGCGATGGCCGCCCACGTGGCGCCGGGCGGTCGCCTGATCTCGGGCTGCCAGCTCCGGGCCGGGTGGCCCTCGACCGCGGAGTACGACCAGTGGTGCGCCGCGGCCGGCCTCGAGCTCGAGGACCGCTTCGGGACCTGGGCCGGCGACCCCCTCGGCTCGTCACCCGACTACAGCGTCGCCGTCCACCGCCGCCCTCCGGCCTGATCGGAACGGCGATGAGGTGGGGGTGACGTAGGGGTGGAATCGGGCGGGACGGCATGCCACGCCTACGATCGGACGTCGTGAGCACCGGGCCCGGCATCGTCGTGACCGCCACCCGCCGTCGGGCCGACGGTGGGCCGAGCGCCCGTGCCCTGTTGATCTCCGTGATCGGCCAGTGGGTGCCACCGGAGAACGAACCGGTGTGGAACGCGGCGCTCGTCGGAGCCCTCGAGGCGCTCGGCATCGAGGAACGGGCCGCCCGCCAGGCGATCAACCGCACGGCGTCCGACGGCTGGCTCGAGGGCGAGTCGGTCGGGCGCTACACCCGCTGGCGGGTCACACCGGTGGGCCGCCGCCTTCTCGACACCGCCCGCAACCGCCTCTCCCGGTCGCTGTTCCGTGACCCGTGGGACGGCCGCTTCCTGCTCCTGTTGCTCACCGGCGCCGGTCCCGACCGGGCCACCCGCGAGCGCCTCGCCACCCGGCTCGACTTCGAGGGCTTCGGCATCCTCGGGCCGAACCTCTGGATCTCGGCCGACCGGCGGGCCCAGGCCGGGGCCGAGTCGCTGCTCGAGGAGTTCGAGCTGCCCGGCCCGGCGCTGCTGTTCGACAGCAGCACGGTCGACGGGGCCGAGACCCCGGCCGAGGTCGTGGCCATGGCCTGGGACCTCGACTCGGCCCGCGCCGCCCACGAGGCCTTCCTCGCCGCGTTCGACGGCGTCGTGCCGGCCGACGACCGCGAGGCCTTCGCCCTCACCACCCGCCTGTCGCACGAGTGGCGCCACCTGCTCAGCATCGACCCGGCCCTCCCGCCGGAGCTGCTGCCCACCGATTGGCCGGGCTGGAAGGCCACCGAGCTCTTCCACCGCTGCCGTACCGAGTGGGATGCCGGGGCCACCGCGTTCTACGCGCAGCTGGCCGAGGAGTCGGCCGCCTCGTAGCGGCTCGCCGAGCGCTCAGGCGCCGGCGGTGACCACGTACTCCTCACCTCGGTCGATGGTGTGAGGGCCGTCTCGGTTGGTCCAGCGCCACGACGCCGAGACCCGAGCGCCGGCCTTGGCCACCTTGGGCACGCCGTGCTCCCAGTCGAGCTGGCAGCGGCCGCCCATCACCAACAGGTCGCCCGAGGCGGGCGAGAGGTCGATGGAGCGACCACCGCCGTGGGGCCGCACGAGGAACGGCCGCCGGGCCCCGAGGGTGAGCACGGCGACCATGGTGTCGGTGAGCTGGCGCAGCTCGCGGTCGCGGTGGAACGCCACGCTGTCGTTGCCGTCGCGGTAGTGGTTCAGGCCCGGCCCGCCGAAGGGCCGCGCGTAGCGGTCGCCCAGTGCCTCCCTCGCCGAGGCCAGCGCGGGGTGGGGTGCCGGTGACTCGGTCCGGTACCAGCACGAGAGCCGGGGGTCGTCGAGTATCCGGTCGTACATGCGGCGGCGATGGCAGCGCCACGGTGCGGTGGTGATGAGCGCGGCGCACAGCTCGTCGGCTCCGTCGAGGAAGCCGGGCGTGACGTCGATCCAGGAGGTCGTATCGAGCTCGATGCGTTCGGTGCGCGCCCCGGCGGCGACCGCCGGCGCTCCGAGCGCGAACAACGACCCCTGCCACTGCACCACTCGAGTAGTGTAGACGAACAGGTGTTCGTCATGCATCCGGGGGCCCTTTCCGGGCGGGGCCCTGGTGCAGCTGCGATGATCGGGCACCGCGACGTGGGAGCCGGTACATGTCCGACCTGGACGCCAAGAAGGATCTGCACCACTACCTGCAGGGCGCACGCGAGACCCTCAGGTGGAAGTTGGACGGGCTCGACGAGTACGACGCCCGCCGACCGCTCACCCCGTCGGGCACCAACCTGCTCGGCCTGGTGAAGCACAACGCGGCGACGCACCTCCGGTACTTCGGTGGGGTGTTCGGTCGGCCCACCGACGGGTCGCTCTCCTGGCTGATGGGCGGCGACGATCCGAACGGCGAGTTCTGGGCCGCACCCGACCAGGGTCGTGAGGAGATCCTCGACGGCCACCGCCGGGCCTGTGCGCTCGCCGATGTCACGATCACCGAGCTCCCGCTCGAGGCCGTCGGCAACGTGCCCTGGTGGGGTGACGGCCCGGTCACCCTGCTCGGTGTCCTCGTGCACGTCACCGCCGAGACCCAGCGCCACGCCGGTCACGCCGACATCGTGCGCGAGCTCGTCGACGGCTCGGCGGGCCTGCTCGACGGGTTCGACAACCTGCGGATCGCCGACCCGACAGGGCGAGGCGACTTCCACGACCGGGTCGAGGCCGCCGCCCACCTCGCCGCCGGCAGGTGACGGGGTGCCGCCGAGGGGTCAGCCCTCGGCGTCGAGGACCTGGTCGCGGATCTCGCGCTTGAGGATCTTGCCGGTGGCGCCGCGGGGGAGAGGCTCGTCGCGGACGAACCAGCGCGTCGGCACCATGAACTTGGCGATGCGCTCCTGGAGGAACGCGACGAGCTGATCGACGTCGATCGTGGCGCCGGGCCGGGCCAGCACCGCCGCCGAGACCTCTTCGCCGAGGCGTTCGTGGGGCGTGCCGAACACCGCGGCCTCGTGCACGGCGGGGTGCTCGTAGATGGCGGCCTCGACCTCGGCGCAGTACACGTTCTCGCCGCCGCGCAGCACCATGTCCTTGGCCCGGTCGACGAGGAAGAGGAAGCCCTCGTCGTCGAGGTACCCGAGGTCGCCGGTGTGCAGCCAGCCGTCGACGATGGTCTCGGCGGTGGCCTCGGGCCGGTTCCAGTAGCAGCGGATGATCATCGGGCCGGACAGCAGCACCTCACCGACCTCGCCGGCGGGCAGCTCGCCGCCGTCGGGGCCCACGATCCGCACCTCCATGATCGGGATCGCCCGGCCGGTGCTCGCCGGCTTCTCCACGTAGTCGGGCCCGGTGTTGCCGGGTCCGTAGCCGCTCGTCTCGGTCATGCCGTAGCCGAGCTGGGGCCGGGTGCTGCCGGAGAACGTGTCGTCGATGCGGCGCACCAGGTCGGGTGCCATGGGGGCGCCGCCGCCGCCGAGGTTGGCCAGGCTCGACACGTCTCGCTCGGTGAGGTCGGGGTGGGCCAGCAGGTCGGCGGCCATGGTCGGGACGCCGACGAAGTTGGTGACCTTCTCCCGCTCGATGAGCTCGAGGGCACGCCCCGCGTCCCACTTGCGCATCATCACGAGCTTGATGCCGCCGAGCACCGACCCGAGCATGACCGGCACGCAGCCGGTGACGTGGAACAGCGGCACCACGAGGATGAAGGCGGGCGGCGGCTTGGGGGCCGATCCCTCGGGGGCGGGGTCGGTGCGGAGCGCCTCGACGAACGACCGGCAGGCGTAGGCCATGAGGGCCGACACCACGGCCCGGTGGGTGGAGACGGCGCCCTTCGGGTGACCGGTCGTTCCCGACGTGTAGAGGATGGTGGCGTCGGCGTCGGGGTCGATCTCGACGTCGGGCATCGGTGCCCCGGGGACGAGCACATCGTCGAGGTGCTCGCAGCCGGCGGGCAGCGGGCCCTCGTGGCGCACGACGATCGCCCGGATGCCGAGGCCCTCGAGCTTGTCTCCGATGCGCTCGACGCGCTCGCGGTCGAGGAACACGAGGCGGGCGCCCGAGTCGAGCAGGCCGTACTCGATCTCCGGGCCGGTCCACCACGCGTTGAGCGATACCGCCACGGCACCGATGGAGACGATGGCGGCGAAGGCCTCGATCCACTCCGGGTAGTTGCGGCTGTCGATGGCGACACGGTCGCCGGGCTGGACGCCGTAGCGCTCGACCAGCAGGTTGGCGATGGCGTCGAAGCGGGCCACGACCTCGGGGTAGGTGTGGCGCTCGTCCTCGTAGACGAGGTACGGCTCGTCGGGGCGCAGGCGCATCGTGTCGAACACGGCCCGCAGCGACGGAGGGCTCGTCGTGAACACGCGCTGGGGGCGGCCGAGCACCTCGGCCTCGCTGATCTCGAACGGCCCCCCGGGGCCGGTCATGGCCGCCACGGCTTCGTCGTAGGTCATCGCCACGGTTGGCTCCCCCTCGGGATCGGATGGTCGCGCGCAGGTGCTGCGCCGGCCCGACCCGGCGCAGATGTTACCGGACGGTAGCCGCCGATCAGCCGGTGTGGCGGACGGTCACCACCGACTCGACGAGGAGCCGGTCGTCGGCGCCGTGGTCGCGGACGATGACCCGGACCAGGTGCTCGCGGTCGCTCCGGCCGATCACCTCGGCCGAGGCGACGACCGGGCCGACCCGTCCGGGGCTCAGGTAGTGCGTGATCAGGTCGGAGGTGACCAGGCCCGGCGTGGGCTCCAGCGCCGGCGTGCCGGCGACCGCGCTGCGGGCGGCCACGTCGGAGAGCACGGTCATGGCGCCACCGTGGAGGATGCCCCACGGGTTGCGGACCCGTCCGATGATGTCGAGGGCGACCACGCCCGGGGCCTTGCCCTCGCGCAGGCCGAAGAAGTCCGCCGGCGGGAGCGCGAACGCCGGGTCGTCGACCGGCTCCGGGGGGAAGGGGCGGACGGGGCGGCTGATCGGCGGTGGCCCGCCGGTGGGGGTCAGCACCGCGCAGGTCATCCACCCCGTGGCCACGGGAGTGCCGTCGGCGCTCGACACCGCGGTGCGGGTCACGACGGCGGAGCGGCCCCTGCGCAGCACCTCGGTGTCGAGGACGAGCGGACCGGTGCCCGCGGGGCCGGTGAGGCTCGCGGGGGAGCGGCGCAGGGTCAGGTTGGTGGTGACGATCCAGTCGGGCATCGAGGCGATGCCGCTGGCCAGGCCGCCGATGGAGTCGACCAGCGCAGCCAGCACACCCGTCGGGGTGCGTCCCTCCGCGTCGGTGACGTGGGCCGGGGCGTCGAACGGCCCCCGCAGCACGGCGAGGGGCTCGGTGCCGTCGCCGAGCTCCGACACCGCCATGCCGAGGTAGATGGCGACGCCGGGGCGGCGGCTGGCGCCGAAGCTCGGCTTGGGTCGGTCGTCCACCGGCTCGCCGCTGGCTGCTCCTTCGGTCCCGTCGGTGGGAGGCGTCGGCTCGAGCGGGCTCATGCCGTCACCACCGAGGTCGTGGCGTAGGAGCACAGGCGCCCGTCGGCGTCGACCAGCCGGACCTCGGCCGTCAGGCGGTCGCCCTCGGGTGAGGGTGGGCCCACGGCAACCGCCTCGGCCCGCAGCGGGCCGGGCCGGGCGAGGTTCAGGAACGCCAGGTGCACGTCACTCGTCTCTGCGTTCGGGCCGAGCAGCGGGCGCCCGAGCGACGTCGATGCCGCGTCCATCACCGCGGTGTGCACCGCGCCGTGGAGGGCGCTCAGGTTGTTGGAGACCTCGGGCCGTAGCTCGATGGTGATCACCCCGGGCTCGTGCTCGACCAACCCCAGCTCCTCGAGGTACGGGCGGTCGAGCACGTCGGAGCCGTCGGCGCTGGGGTCGATCATCGGGCGTCGGGGGCCCCAGCTGTCGAAGGTGACGTCGGCCAGGTGCTCCGGGCGGGCGACCACGGTGAACGACCCGGTGGCGGTGCCCGCCGGGATGGACTCGTCACCGAGGAGGTGGAAGTCGAGCACCAGGGTGCGGCGGCCGCGCCGGCGGACGTGGGCGTCGGCCCGCAGCTCGCGGATCGGACCGGTGGGCAGGAGGTGGATCGACAGGTCGGCGGTGATGGCCCAGTCGGGGTCGGCCGCGGGCAGCGCCGTGGCCCCGCCGAGGGCGTCGACGAGCATGGCGACGGTGGAGAGGCCCGGGCCGCCGGAGGGCCCCCGGGTGAAGCCGTTGACCGGCAGCCAGCCCCTGACGTCGCCGTCGACCGTCCGCTCGATCTCGAGGGCCAGCAGCCGCATCGCGTGGCGGGGTGGCGGCATGGCGGCGGAGGGATCGGGCACGGCGGGCGAGCCTACCGAAGGGGCGGCCCGGGCCCGGTCCGACCCGTCGGGGGTGAGGCCCTTGAGTAGGGTCGCCGCCATGCCTGGACCCGGTGCCCCCGCCCGCCGTCGACCCCTGAAGGCACCGGCCCTCGCCGCCCTCTCGCTGGTCGTGCTGATCGCCGCGCTGGCCGCCACCGTGCCCGGCGCCGGGGCCCAGACCTCGACCCAACCGCTGTCGACCCTGGCCACCCCCAGCACCACGACCGCCGCGGCGTCGTCGACCGGCCTGCGGGTGCGGGCCTTCGGCGACTCCATCACCGCCGGCTACGGCTTCCTGGGCGACGGCACGCCGTGGGACATCACCGATCTTCTGCGCTGCCGCCCCCCGTCGGGTGCCATGAACGACCGTTGCTCGTCGAACTCGAGCCTCGGCCCCGGTGCGCCGGCCGGACCGCCCGTCTTCAGCGCCGACTTCGGCCTCGCCAACAACATCGCCTGGCCCGCCCAGGTGGCCACCACCCTCGGCGTCACCGACTACGCCAACTACGCCGTCACCGGCTCCGAGCCGCGGCAGTGGATGAACCTGGCGCCCGAGCCCGACCAGCCCGACAACGGCCAGTTCCACGACATCCTCGTGCGGCTCGAGAACGACGACCCCGACCTCGTCCTGATGACGCTCGGTGCCAACCCGCTGCTCTCCGACTTCCTCACCGGACCGGGCATGGCGTGCGCCCTCTTCGACGACGAGGCCACCCAGCGCACGCTCTTCGAGGACTGCATCGGCGCGGTGATCCAGGAGAACCTCGTCTCCCAGCGCCTCATCGCCGTCTACCTCGACATCCTGGCCCACACGGCCAAGGCCAAGATCCTGGTGAGCCACTACTACCTGACCATCCCCGCCATCACACTGTTCACCGAGTGGCAGGCCCAGGGCATGGTCGACGCGGTGAACGGCCAGGTCGACACCGCGGTCGCCGCGGTGAAGGAGTCGGGCGCCAACTTCGCCGAGCGCATCGCCATCTCCGACCCGACCCGCTTCGACAGCGGCTGGCCGGGCACCGGCCAGGACGCCGGCTGCGGCGCCAAGATCCCCGCCGACGGGCCGAGCCATCAGGCGTTCTACGCCCAGGCCGTGCTGATCGGCCGGGCCGGCTCCGAGGGCTTCTGTGTCGGGCCCCAGCCCTGGACCATCGACGCCGACACGGGCATCCACCCCAACCGCGACGGCCACCTGCAGCTGGCCACGGCGGCCCTGGCGCTCATCCGGGCCAACGGCTGGGAGACCCCGTCGGGCTGACGAGACAGCGGTCACAGATAGTTGACCGAGTTTGTTGACTCTTGCAACAAGTGGGTAGGTTCCGCGACTGCATGGCCGCCCCCGCGGCCGTGATCGAGAACCAACCTCTTGGGGGTCATCGCTTTGCACGCAGCATCCAAGCGCCTGGGCTGGCTGGCGGCCGTCGCCGTCATCGCCATCCTCGCCGCCGCCTGTGCCGGCGGCCGTTCGGCCGACACATCCAGCTCCGACACGCCGACCACGACGGGGTCGGGCACCAGCAGCACCGACTTCGGCGACCTCGCCTCGCCCTGCGGCCCCGGTGACGCCAAGGGCGCCACCCAGCAGGGGATCACCGACACCGAGATCACCATCGGGTACGGCGACGACGCCGGCTACCAGGCCTCGCCCGGCCTCAACCACGAGATGGCCGACGCCGTGAAGGCGATGATCAACTGGTGCAACGAGCAGGGTGGCATCAACGGCCGCAAGCTCGTCGGCAACTACTACGACGCCAAGATCCTCGACGCCGCCACGGCCATGCAGGAGGCCTGCAGCCAGGTCTTCATGATGGTCGGCCAGGGCTTCGCCCTCGACAGCGGGGCCGAGGCCATCCGCGTCGGCTGCAACATGGCCTCGGTGCCCGGCTACACCGGCAGCTCCGACTTCGCCATGGGCCCGATGATGGTGCAGCCCATCCCGAACCCCACCGACTACAACTCGATCGAGATCGCCGGGGCCCTGGCCAGCGCCTTCCCCGACAAGATCACCAAGGCCGCCGTGGTGAAGTCCACGCTGCCGTCGATGATCGAGGCCACCGAGAAGGTGCTCAGCACCTACCCGACCCAGGGCTTCGAGTTCCTCGGCTGCCCGCAGGAGTACCAGCTCCAGGGTGAGACCGGCTGGCAGGCCATCGCCCAGCGCCTGAAGGACTGCGGCGCCGAGATGGTCTACTTCTCCGGCTCCCCGAGCCCGACGTTCCAGAACTTCCTCGACGCCGCCAACCAGATCGGCTTCACGCCCGTCTGGTGGACCGACGCCAACTTCGTCACCCCGCAGTTCGCGGCCTGGAACCAGAACGGCTTCGCCGACAACGTGTACTCCCGCATGGTCTTCGTGCCGCTCGAGCAGGCCGACGACAACCCGGCCACGAAGCAGTACGTCGACATCGTCGAGGGTGACGGCGGCGATGTGTCGCTCCTCGGCGCCCAGTCGACCTCGGCCTTCCTCCTGTGGGCCCAGGGCGCCAAGGCGTGCGGCTCGAACCTCACCAGCCAGTGCGTCATCGACAACCTGCGCAAGGTCACGTCGTGGACCGGTGGTGGCCTCCACAGCACCACCGACCCGGGCGGCAACCTGCCCGGCGACTGCGGCATGGTCCTCAACCTCAAGGGCACCGAGTGGGTGCAGTGGGAGCCGAGCCAGCTCGGCCAGTTCAACTGCGACCCGAAGTACCTCGTGAAGGTCGACCCGCCGACCAGCAGCACCGCGGCGCTGCAGCTCAACGCCGACCGCATCTCCGAGAAGAACGGCCCGGCCAGCTGACGCCAGCGTCCCGGGACGAACGCAGAGGGCCCGGCCGTCATCGGCCGGGCCCTCGTCGCGCCAGGTCACGCGGCCTACGAGGCCACACGCTCGTCGTCAGGCCGAACAGGTGTCGACCGAGACCCGGGAGCGATGGTTCGACGACGCCGCGATGGCTGCGGAGTACCGGGCCTTGCGCCGCGCCACCCGCCCTACGGGACGGGCGACGGGCGGCGGCGAGAACTGCGCGTCGATGCCGTCCCTCATCATCTCGATGGCATCGGACCGGAGCTGGGACACACGCGACGTGCTGACGCCGAGGCTGGACGCGATCTCCTGGTCCGGGATCTCCTCGAAGAAGTGGCCCACGATCACCGATCGGTGTCGTTCGGGTAGCACCGCCACCGCATCGCGCAGGTACGCGATCTGCTCGCCCGCCTCGATCGTCAGCGCGGGGTCGCGTGGTCGGGCGAACAGGCAGCGGTGTCCGTGGTCGTCCGATCGCGTCCGGGATCGTCGAGGCTCTCGAGGACCCCTCGGTCGACCAGGGCCCGGAGGTTGCCCGAGCTCGTCGACGGTGATCCCCATGGCGGCGCTCAGCTCGGGCGTGGTCGGTGTGCGACCCAGGCGGTTCGCCACCTCCTGCGTCGAGGCCTCGGCGGTCCGGGCTGCGGCCCGGACCGAGCGTGGGGCCCAGTCAGACCTCCGGCAGTGGTCGAGGACCGCGCCGCTGATGCGGCGGTGCGCGAACGGGGCGAACGGCACCCCTCGCGTCGGGTCGTAGTTGGCGGCGGCTTCGACGAGCCCCAGCATGCCGGCCGACACGAGCTCGGCCCGGTCGACGTGGCGGGGGAAGCCCGCCGCCAGCCTCCGGACCACCGCCTCGACCAGCCCGAGGTTCTCTTCGATCAGACCACACGAGCTCTCGTTCACGAATCCCCCGCTCAGATCGCCCGGATGCGGCGGACGTCGTTGGCACCGCTGTTGGTGGCCCGGTCGCTCACCAGGAGGTCGCCGGCCGCGGTGACGGTGAGGCCGGCAGGGCTGCGGACCGTGGCCGCGATCGCGGGACCGTTGTCACCGCCCGTGCCGGTCGAGCCGGTGAAGCCGACCTGGGTGACGGCGGTCGCCGTCGCCCGGCGGACGCACCGTCGACCGGTGTCGGCGATGAGCACATCCCCGTTGGGGGCGACCACGATCGCCTCGGGCGAGGAGAGCGAGACGCCCGCCGGCGTGGTGGCGTTGGTGCACGAGGTCGAGCCGCCGCCACCGGCGACGAGGGTGGCGGTGGTGCCGGAGATCCGTCGGACGCAGTTGCGGCCGGTGTCGGCCACGATCACGTCACCGTTGGGGGCGACGGCGACGCCCTGGGGAGCGGCGAGGAGGAGCGCGGTGGCGGTGACGGCGGTCGACGAGCACGTGGTCGTCGCTCCGCCCCCGGCGACACGGGTCGCCGTGGTGCCCGAGATGCGTCGGACGCAGTTGCGGCCGGTGTCGGCGACGATCACGTCGCCGTTGGGGGCGACTGCGACGCCGGCGGGGCCGGACAGCGACAGCGAGGAGGCGGTGACGTTGCCCGAGGCGCAGGTCGTGGTGGTGCCGCCGCCCGCGACCCGGGTGACGGCGCCGGAGGGGTCGATCCTGCGGATGCAGTTGTTGCCGGTGTCGGCGATGTAGACGTTGCCCGACGCGTCGACGGCGACGCCCTGGGGCGCGTTGAGCGAAAGGCCCGTCGCGGTGCCGGTGTAGGAGCACGCAGTGCTGGCGCCGCCGCCGGCGAACGTCGTGATGGTGCCATTCGTGGCGACGACGCGGATGCGGTTGTTGCCGGTGTCGGCGATGAAGACCCGCCCGTCGGAACCTTCATCCATGAGGTTGGGGGCGCTGAGCGACGCGTCCGTGGCAGCCCCACCGTCACCGGCGAACGCGTTCGTCCCGTTCCCGGCGAAGAGCACGACTGCTCCGCCGCAGCGGTCGGTGGTGACCTGGGCGCTCTGGGAGGAGGTCCACGTGCCCTTCGTCGTTCGGACGGAGAGGTAGCGGGGGGTGGTGACCGGCGCAGTGGGCGACACCGACGTCGAGGTCGTGTCGGACGCGACGGTGGCCGCCACCGTGACGGCGCCGGTCGAGGTCGTCTGTTGGAGAGCTTGCGTGTTGGTCTGGATGCCGGGAGCGAGGGACCAGCTCAGCGACGTGGCGGTGGCGCTCGTCCACCGGCAGGTGACGCTCGACGGGACGGCGAGGCTCCCGGTTCCGACGGTGGACTGCGCAGTCTCGGATCCGGTGAAGGAGGCGTGGGCGACCGTCGTCGGGATCAGGGTCACCACCGCGATGGCGGCGACCGTCGTGCCCAGGGCCTTGCTCAGAGCGTGGATCGACGAACGGGTCCGCTGCGTCCGGCGTCGATCATCTGGGCGATCGTGGACGACCCGTGTCTCGGACCTGCGGCGATGGTCGTCGTCGTGGCGACGGTCACCGACACGTCGGTCGGCCACCCGTCGCTCGCCCACCCGGCGCTCGAGGTGGGCCGGCCACGGCTCGGCATCCGGGTCGCTCCGGCGCCGGTCACCCTGGCGTCGGTCCTCGCCGCGCCGCTCCTCGCGGCGTCGTTCGTCCCGGCGCCAGATGGCGAAGAGGCCGGCCACGACGACCAGCAGGCCGCCGACGACCATGAGGGCGATGCGGGTCCGGGGCTCACCCGCCCTGGTCAGCACACTGCCCAGCACGGGCAGCACGGTGCTGACCTTGTGGACCTTCTGCCCGTTGAGCTGGAGGTTCCAGGGGTCGGGACCCGGGTTGTTGTCGCCCTTGGTCGTGAAGGTTCGTGCCCCGTCGGTCTCGCCGATCTCGATGATCCGGTGGACGGTCATCATCCCGGTCTCCGGGGCGGCGAACACGATGACGTCGCCGACCTCGATGGTCGACACGTCCTGGTGCTCCACCAGGATGGCGGAGCCCTTCGGGATGACCGGCTCCATGGAGCCGGTCGGGACTGTCTGGAGCAGCAGGCGGCCGGTGAGGGTCCCCACCGAGAACACCAGGCACGCCACCACGGCGACGCCCAGCACGACCCACTCCGTCACGCGGAGCAGGCCGTGCAGGGCACGCCCGACCCCGAGGCGCCGGGTGGGCGCCTCGGGTGCGGGGTGGCGGACGGTGGTCATCGGAGGGGTCCCTCTACCGGTGCCGTCAGGCTCACTTGGCGACAGCGGTCCGCTGCTGGCCGTTGAACGTGAAGTCGATGGTCGAGCTCAGGCCCTGGAAGTCGTTCCCGGCGGTCGACGGGAGGGTCAGGGTGGCCCGCAGGTTGTTCTCGGTGCCGGCGGTGGCATCGATGTTCTTCAGCGCCATGCTGGTGCCGATCACCGGGGTGGACGCCAGCACGCTGGTGGTCGTGCCGCCGCAGACGTAGGTGTAGGGAGCCGAGGACTCCTTCCAGGCCTCCGAGCACTTGTCGATGGCGATCTGGAGGCCGTCGGTGGTGTCGGTGTCGAGAAGCGAGCTCGTCTTGGCGTTCGAGGTGAGCGTCACGCTGTCGAGCATGTCGACCGAGCCGGTGTTGGTGATGGTGACCGCACGCTGCAGGGAGTCGCCGGGGGCGACGTCCTTGGCGCCGACCGAGAGGCGCTGGCCGGTGCCGTCGGTGGAGATGTCGGCGAAGGACACGGTGCCGGAGGCGGTGGTGGCCTCGGCATTGGTCGAGGCGGTGAACGAGGCGAACGCAGCGCCACCGACACCCGCGGTGACGAGGGCGAGGAGACCGCCGCTGATCGCGAGCTTCATGCCGGTGGAGGAACGGGGGGTGCGCATGTCTGGTGAGGACCTTTCGAATGTCGGAGCGCTCTGGCTCTGGCGTTGGGACCCGCTCGGCTCGTGCTCCGCGGTGGGCGTTACAGATCACGGTTCTCGTGCTCTGCCTCGTCACCCAGCGTGGTCACCGCACCTCCGGTCCTCACCAAGGGATCCTCAAGAGGTCTTGACAATGGGTCGAAAAACGTAGGCCATACGACTCAAAACCCCTGGTGGTGGGCCTTTCGGACCATGCGGGGACACGCAGTTCCATCAACGGCGGTGGAGTGTCGGAGTCGGCGCCCTGGGTGGGTGGGCAGACCCGATCACCCCTTACGGAGCTCGCCCGGTGCCGAGCCGCGTGTGGCCGTGAACCCGGATTGGGCCAAGGTGGTCGGGTGACCCCGTCCGAACCGCCCCCGATCGAGCCGAGCGACCCCGAGGCCGACGTTCCCGTGCCCGGGTCCCGTCTCGGGGGTCGGCGTCGCATCGGGCTGGCGGTGGTGCTCGTCCTCGTGCTGCTCGTGGCCGGCGTGGCCTGGTCGAGGGGCCCTGACTCCGGCCCCGCCGGGCCGGTGGCGAAGCCCTGGACGATCGAGCCCCACGAGGGCCTGGCGGCCTGGGTCGACGCCTTCGACTGGTCCCAGGCGCTCGGTGGCGAGACCCCGTCGGTCGACGAGGCCGACATCGCCGCCATGGCCGAGGCCGGCGTCCAGACCGTCTACATCCAGACCTCGCACCTGGGCGTGCCCGACCAGGTCGTGCTCGAGCAGGACCGCCTCGAGTCGCTCATCGGCGCCGCCCACCACCACGGGATGTCGGTGGTGGCGTGGTACCTGCCGACGCTCGCCGACGTCGATGTCGATCTCCAGCGGCTGCTGGCGTCGGCCGAGCTCGACGTCGACGGCCTCGCGGTCGACATCGAGTCGACGGTGGTGAAGGACCCGGCCGAGCGCAACGCCCGGCAGATCGACCTCGACACCCGCCTGCGCGACGCCCTGCCCGGCAAGGTGATCGGCGCCATCACCCTGTCGGCCGTGCACCTCCAGGTGGTGAACCGCGACTTCTGGCCCGACTACCCGTGGGTCGAGATCGCCGACACCTACGACGTGATCCTCCCGATGACGTACTGGACGATCCGCCTGCCCGAGTGGCGCGACGGCTACCGCTACGTGAGCGAGAACATCGACCGCATCCGCGCCGCCACCGGGGATGCCGCCATCCCGATCCACCCCATCGGCGGCATCGCCGACGAGGCGACCGTCGAGCAGGTGCAGGGGATGCTCCGGGCCATCGAGGAGCGCGACGGCGTCATCGGCGGGAGCCTCTACGACTGGGCCACGTCCTCTCCCGAGCAGTGGGCCGTGCTCGCCCCGCTGCGGGCCCTCAACCCCGCCAGCGCCGCAGACCGATGAGTCCGGGGGAGCGGGGCGGTCTCAGTCCGGTGCCGTCCGGAACCGGCGGCGACGATCGACAGGAGCGGGGATGGCGAAGCTGATCTACTCGGCGTTGGGCTCGCTCGACGGATACTTCGAGGACGCCGACGGCCGGTTCGACTGGGCCGAGCCGGACGAGGAGCTCCACGCTTTCGTCAATGACCTCGAGCGGCCGATCAGCACCTACCTCTACGGGCGCCGGATGTACGAGACCATGTCGTTCTGGGAGACGGCACCGACCGAGGGCGAGCCCGATGTGTTCCGCGACTACGCCGAGGTCTGGATGGCGGCCGACAAGATCGTCTTCTCCCGCACGCTGGAGGCGCCGACCACGGCGAGGACCCGGATCGAGCGCGAGCTCGACGCCGACATGGTTCGGGAGCTGAAGCGGTCGTCGACCACCGACCTGTCGATCGGGGGTGGTGAGATCGCCGGGCAGGCCCTTGCCGCCGAGCTGGTCGACGAGCTCCACCTGTTCGTGGCGCCGGTCGTCGTCGGTGGCGGCAAACGTGTCCTGCCCGACGGTGTCGGCGCACGGCTGGAGCTGCTCGACGAGCGCCGCTTCGGGAGCGGTTTCGTCCACCTCCACTACCGCGTGGGCGTCTGACCGGACCGCGGTCGAGGACGCCGCGCTCAAGGTCGGCTCGGCATCTGCCGATAGGGGGCCATGGGTCGGGGTTCGTTGTTGGTCGCGTCTGTCACCGCAGCAGCCCTCTGTGTCGGCGCCTGTGCAGCCCCGGATCCGGGCACGGCGACCCCCACCACGACGACGAGCACGACGAGACCGCCGGCCGCCACTTCGACGAGCCCGTCGACGACGAGCACCTCGACCAGCACGACCAGCTCGTCGAGCACGTCCACCAGCAGCACGGCGTCGACCACCACCACGACGGCGGCGAGCGGACCGTGGGCCCAGAACGGGTCACTCGGCTCGTGCCGGGTGTTCCCTGCCGACAACGCGTGGAACCGCGATGTGTCAGCCCTGCCGGTGCACACCAACTCGGCCAACTACATCGCGTCGATCGGCTCCACCACCAAGCTCCACGCCGACTTCGGCGGTGGCGGCGCGTACGGGATCCCGTACATCACGGTGCCCGGCACCCAGCCGCTCGTTCCGGTGGCGTTCAACGCCTACGGCGACGAGAGCGACCCGGGCCCGTACCCGATCCCGCTGACTGCGCCGATCGAGGGTGACGGCGTCGGCGACGCGCACGTGCTGGCCGTCGACCGCGACAACTGCAAGCTCTACGAGCTGTACGCCTCGAGCGCCGGCCCCTCGGGTTGGACTGCGGCATCGGGCGCCGTGTTCGACCTCACGTCCAACGCGCTGCGGCCCGAGGGCTGGACATCGGCCGACGCCGCCGGCCTGCCGATCTTCCCTGGCCTGGTGCGCTACGACGAGGTGAAGAGCGGCCACATCGACCACGCCCTGCGCTTCACCGTCTCGCGGTCGCAGGCCGCGTACCTGCATCCCGCCACGCACTTCGCGTCGTCGTCGACGAACGCCAACCTTCCGCCCATGGGTCTGCGGCTGCGGCTCAGCGCCGGCTTCGATCTGTCGCCGTACCACGGCGACGCCCTCGTCATCCTCACCGCGCTGAAGACGTACGGGATGATCGTCGCCGACAACGGCAGCAGCTGGTTCATCACCGGGGCCGCTGACACCCGCTGGGACGATGACGACCTGAACCAGCTGAAGCTCGTCCCCGGCAGCGCCTTCGAGGTCGTCGACACCGGCGAGACCCTGCGCCGCTAGAGCCCGTCTCCGCCCGCCAGTGGAGATGGTTCGCCGGCGAGTCAGGGGTGGAGGCGTTCGACCGACACGGTGAGGCGCCCGAGCGCGTCGCCGTCGACGGCGACGCCCAACCCCGGGCCGGCGGGCACGGCGATGGTGGAGCCGGCGAGCACCACCGGAGGCGTGACGTCGTCGGTGAAGAAGCGGGCCGTGGCGCTCAGGTCTCCGGGGAGCGTGGCTCCCGGGTGGGCGGCCAGGGCGAGGTTCGCCAGGCGGCCGACGCCGGTGTCGAGCATCCCGCCGACCCAGGCCGTGACACCGTTGCCCTGGCAGTGGTCGAGCACCGCGGCGGCGGCCAGCCAGCTCCCGTAGCGGGGGGCCTTCACGCACACGACCGAGCAGGCCCCGAGGTCGAGGGCCTGCTGGGTGAGCGCGGGGGAGGTGAGCGACTCGTCGAGGCAGACGGGGGTGGTGATCCGGTGCGCCAGCTCGGCGTGGCCGAGCAGGTCGTCGGCGGCCAGGGGCTGTTCGATGCAGGCGAGGCCGAGGTCGTCGAGCGCTTCGAGGCGGCGGGCGTCGTCGGGTGTGCCGGGCTCGCCGTCGAGCCGGTAGGCGCCGTTGGCGTCGGCCATCAGCACGAGGTCGGGCCCGCCGGCGTCGCGGGCGGCGCGCAGGTGGTCGAGGTCGTGCCCGGGGGCGATCTTCAGCTTCACCCGGCCGTAGCCCTCGGCCACACGGGCGGCGACCTCGGTGGCCACGGCGTCGGGGGAGGGGAGGAGCCCGACGGCGACCCCGGCCGGCACGGCGGTGGCGGGCCCGGGCTCGTGTGGAAAGAGGAGGTGGGCGAGCGGAGTGCCCGTGGCCCGGCCCTCGGCGTCGAGCAGCGCCAGCTCCAGCGCGGCCTTGGCCATCGGGTGGCCCACGACGCCGGCCAGCGCGACAGCGACGTCGGCCGCGGAGAGGCCGGTCGACTCGGCCGCCGCGGCAGCGAACAGGCGGGGGACGAGGTGGTCGCGCAGAGCGAGCAGCGCGCCCGCGGTGAACTCGGACGTGTAGGTCGGTTCGGGCAGCGCGGCACACTCGCCCCAGCCCTCGCCGTCGGGGCCGGAGACCCGTACGAGCACCGCGGTGCGCACGTCGACCGTGCCGTGGGCGGCGACGAACGGGGTGCGCAACGGCAGGGCAACGACCCGCAGCTCCACCTCGTCGATCCGCATGGCCGCCCACCGTACGACCCCCGACCGCTCAAGCCCTTCCTCCCCCTGAGCTGGTTCAGATCGTTCCGGTTCCCGGAACGATCTGAACCAGCTTTCGGGGAGGGGCGAGTTCACGGAGACGTCATCGCGGGGCCTGGGACGGTGACGGGTGCGGCTCTATCGTCCCGGGAATGTCGGACCTCTTCGCTCCCGCCTCTCCGGACCCCACCGCTCACCGCCCGGTCGACCTGCTCGTCGTCGGCGCCGAGCTGGTCGCCACGATGGACGACGAGCGCCGGGAGATCTCCGGCGGCTGGATCGCCGTCACCGACGGCCTGGTCTCCGCCATCGGCGGGCCCGGCGACCCCACGCCCCAGGCGGCCAAGGTGCTGCGGGCCGACGGCTGCCTCGTCACGCCGGGCCTGATCAACACCCATCACCACATCTACCAGAACCTCACCCGCAGCTATCGGGCCGCCAACGAGGGCTCGCTGTTCACCTGGCTCACCACCCTCTACCCCCAGTGGGCCCGGCTCGACGAGGAGGCGGCGTACGTCTCGGCGTGGGTCGGCCTGGTCGAGCTGGCGATGGGCGGCTGCACCACCACGACCGACCACCTCTACGTCCACCCCGAGGGCGCGGGTGACCTCATCTCCGCCGAGATCGAGGCCGCGGTCGAGCTGGGCATGCGCTTCCACCCCACCCGCGGCTCGATGAGCCTGTCGGTGAAGGACGGCGGCCTGCCGCCCGACTCGGTGGTGCAGGACGACGACACGATTCTCGCCGACTCCCAGCGCCTGGTGGAGAAGTGGCACGACCCCTCGCACGGGGCGATGGTGCGCATCGCGCTGGCGCCCTGCTCGCCGTTCTCGGTCACCCCCGAGCTGATGGTGAAGACGGCCGAGCTGGCCGAGCGCCTCGACGTCCGCCTCCACACCCACCTGGCCGAGGACGCCGACGAGGACACCTTCGCCATGGAGACCTTCGGCTGCCGCACCGTCGAGCACTTCGAGGCCGTCGGCTGGATGAGCGACCGCTCGTGGGTGGCGCACTGCATCTTCCCGAACGGCGCCGAGATCGCCCGGCTGGGCGCCGCCGGCGTCGGGGCCGCCCACTGCCCGAGCTCGAACATGATGGTCGGTGGTGCCGGCGCGCTCGCCCCGGTGGCCGAGCTGCGGGCCGCCGGTGTGAAGGTCGGCCTCGGGTGCGACGGCTCGGCCTCGGCCGACGCCGCGTCGCTGTGGATGGAGGCCCGCAACGCCATGCTCCTCGGCAAGCTCCGTCACGGTCCGGCGGCCATGGGCGCCCGCACGGCGCTGGAGATCGCCACCCGCGGCGGCGCCGGCTGCCTCGGCCGGGAGGGCGAGATCGGCGAGCTGTCGGTCGGTGCCGTCGGCGACCTCGTGTGCTGGCCGCTCGAGGGCATCCGCTTCGCCGGCGCCATCTCCGACCCGATCGACGCCTGGCTCCGATGCGGCCCGGTCGACGCCCGCCACACCGTGGTCGCCGGCCGGTCGGTCATCGAGGACGGCGCCCCCACCGCCTTCGGCGTCGACGAGATGCTCGCCCGCCACCGGGTCGCCTCCGAACGCCTCCAGGCCCCCGTCTGAGCCGGGGAATGTCAGACAGGGGTCATCAGGTGGTGACAGACCTGTCACCGCGTGGACGGGCCGGTGAAACCGGTTTCGGGCAACATGTCTGACATGTCGAACCGAGTGCTCACCGGAGGGCGGGTCATCGATCCCGCCTCGAAGACCGACGAGATCGCCGATGTGGTGATCCGCGACGGGATGATCGAGGCCGTCGGCCAGGGCCTGGCCGCGGCCAACCCCGACCTCGAGGTCCACGACGTCTCGGGCTACATCGTCGCCCCGGGCCTGATCGACCTCCACGCCCACATCGCCGCCGGCCTCGGCGACTTCTGCCTCGAGGCCGACCGCGTGGGCGTCAACGCCGGTGTCCCCACCGTCATCGACGGCGGCACCTCCGGCGTCGCCACCTTCGGGATCAGCCGCCGCTACTGGGACCAGCCCTCCATCAAGACGCGGGTGCTGGCGTTCCTCGACCCGAACCAGCTCTACCTGGCGACGAAGGACTTCATCTGCCACAAGCTGGAGATCGCCAACGACCTCCGCAACCTCGACGTCGACTCGGCGCTCGAGTGCGTCGACGAGAACCAGGACATCATCATCGGCCTGAAGGTGCGGGCCTGCTACGTGCTGCCCGGTGGCCCGCGAACCCCGCGATCTCCTTGCCGCACATCGGGTGCGCGCCCACCGGTGGCAGCCGGTTGGGTAGATCAACCATCGCCGCGCAGATCTGGGCCTTGCTGCTGCCCATGTCCATCACCAGCGCGCCTGCCGGGCTGGTGTGTCGCCCGACTTCCGGCAGCAGGCGCAGGATCGTGCGCACCGGCGTCGCGAGAACGATCACGTCCGCCACCGCGACGCCTTCGGCCAGATCGGTCGTCCCGGCATCGAGCGCGCCCGTGGCCAGCGCAGCATTCAGCGTCTCCTGGTGCGGCTCACGCCGATGATGCGGCCGAAGTTGAACGTTGGAACGTTGGAACGTTCAACGTTCGGTCGCAGCGCCAGCGCCAGCGAGCCGCCCATCAGGCCGAGACCCACGATGCACAAGGTTGAAGGTTGGGAAGGTTGAAGGTTGAAAGTTGAATGGCTACCGGCCATTGTTTCATCTGATATCAACGCGTCTTCT